>NZ_AP022606.1:1278841-1918262 GCF_010728725.1 Mycobacterium branderi | reverse complement strand
CGCGAGCTGTGCAAGATGGACGGGGCCGTCGTGCTGTCCACCGACGGCGGCCGCATCCTGCGGGCCAACGTGCAGCTGGTGCCTGACCCGTCGATCCCCACCGACGAGTCCGGCACGCGGCATCGCTCTGCCGAGCGGGCCGCCATCCAGACCGGCTACCCGGTGATCTCGGTCAGCCACTCGATGAACATCGTGACGGTCTACGTCGCGGGCGAGCGCCACGTGCTGGCCGATTCGGCGACCATCTTGTCGCGGGCCAACCAGGCCATCGCCACGTTGGAGCGCTACAAGATCCGGCTCGACGAGGTCAGCCGCCAGCTGTCGAGGGCGGAGATCGAAGACTTCGTCACGCTGCGCGAGGTGATGACCGTGGTGCAGCGGCTGGAGTTGGTCCGCCGGATCGGCCTGGTGATCGACTACGACGTCGTCGAACTGGGCACCGACGGTCGTCAGCTGCGGCTGCAGCTCGAGGAGCTGCTCGGCGGTAACGACACCGCGCGCGAGCTGATCGTGCGCGATTACCACGCCAACCCAGAACCGCTGTCGGTGGCCGAGGTCACCGCCACCCTCGACGAGCTGGACGCCCTGTCGGATACCGAGCTGCTCGACTTCACCGTGCTGGCAAAGGTTTTCGGATACCCGTCGACCGCCGAAGCGCAGGACTCGTCGATGAGCCCGCGGGGCTACCGGGCGATGGCCGGCATCCCGCGGCTGCAGTTCGCCCACGTCGACCGGCTGGTGCGCGAGTTCGGCTCGCTGCAGGGTCTGCTGGCGGCCAGTGCCAGCGACCTGCAGTCGGTGGAGGGCATCGGCGAGATGTGGGCCCGGCACGTGCGCGAGGGGCTGTCGCACTTGGCCGAGACCATCGCCGACCCGATCAGGTAGCTGCTCAGTTGCCGCCGGGAGCGGCCGGCCCGGGCGGCGGGCCGAGCTCACCGGGCGCGGGCAAGCCGGGCGACGGCGGCGTTCCCGGCGGTGGCGCACCGGGCGCGCCGGGCGGACCCGGCTCGGCCAGGATGAACGGCACCGGCGCCGAGCGCAGGTTGCCCAGCTGCACCACGAGGTTGTAGGTGCCCGGCCCGATCGGCTGGCGCGGCAGCGGACAGTGCGGCGCCGATCCCATGCCCGTCCAGGTCACCGCCGTGGTCACCTGCTCACCGGGCGCGAAGGTCTTCACCAGCGTCTCGTTGGACGGCGCGCAATCGAGGTTGGACCACAGCCGCTTGTTGTCCAGCGAATACACGTAGGCGGCCAGCACCGCGGCGCCGACGTCGCGTTTGCAGGCCACCAGCCCGATGTTGGTGACGACCATGGTGAACTTCGGCTGGTCGCCGATGGCGTATTGAGGCGCGTTGGTCAGACCTTTGACGGCCAGTGTCGAGTCGGGGCAGTCGTCGCCCTCCTTGAGCACCGGCGGCGGCTGCACAGCCGCGGTCGGCGTCTCGGAGGGAGCCTGGTTCTGCGCCGCCGGCGGCGTCACCGGGGTCTCGACCTGCGGCTGCTGAATCGGAGACTTCGCGGGGGTTGCGGCAGTGGGCTTGTCGCTCGTTTTGGCGCCCGCACTGCTGCTCATGATCGCGACGATGGTCGCGACCACGATTCCGATCACGACGACCGCGATGCCCAGCGCAAGCCCCCTGCGCCGCCAGTAGATCTCCGGCGGCAACGGCCCATGCGGTTCCAGATCCAGCACATTCACACCGTAAGGCCAGGTCACACTGACACGAGCGACCGTTCTCGGCGTGTCGCGAGGCTGGTCCGGCCGACCGTGACCCGGCGGGGCCACCAAAACCAGCGATTCAGCAACGCCACGAGTGAGGGAAGCAGGAAGGTCCGGACGATCAATGTGTCCAGTAGCAGCCCGACACCGACGGTCAGGCCGGTCTGCGCGACAGGCTGCACGGTGCTGGCCATCAGGGCGAACATCGTGATCCCGAAGACGACGCCGGCCGTCGTCACCACCCCGCCCGTGCCGGCGAAGGCACGCACGATGCCCGTCCCGATACCGGCGCGGACCTCCTCGCGGATTCGCATCGCCAGCAGCAGGTTGTAGTCGGCGCCGACGGCCACCAGCGCGATGAACGCGATCGGCGCGACGGCCCAGTGCATTTCCTGGCCGAGCAGATGCCGGCACACCAGGCCGCTGACCGCCACCGCCGAGGCGTACGAGACGATCACCGTGCCCATCACCGCCGCGGCCGCCACCGGGCTGCGCAGCATCACTGCGACGATCAAAAAGATCAGCGCCAGCGTCGCGACCACCAGCAACCGGAAGTCGTGGGCGACGAAGACTTGCAGGTCGTTGGTCACCGGACCGACGCCGGCCAGGTCCACCTCGGTGGGGGTCAGCGTGCCCTCCTTGGTGGCTTCGGCGACCGCGGTCCGGACCTGCTCGGCGCGGCGCGCGCCGTCGGCTCCCCACTCGTCGCGATTGCCGTAGACCAGCAGATAGGTTGCGTGCCCGTCGCCAGACATCAAGTCTTTCAACACTTCTCGGTATCTCGGGTCCGACAGCGCGCGCGACGGCAGGTAGAAGCCGCCCGCCGCGCTGCTGCGGAAACCGGCGTCGAGGTCGCGCAGGTAGTCGGTGAGCTCACGCACCTGCGGGCCGAGCGAGCCCAGGGTGTCTCTCAGGTCGCCGGTGGCCGACCTTGCCTGGCCGAGCACGTCGCGCATCGACTGCAAGGTTCGGGGTAGCCCGGCCAAACCCGCTGTCGCCGTGCCTGAACCTGACGTCAATTTAACTGCCCCGCTGGACAATTCAGTGGAACTGTGGACCACGGCGTCGACGGGTTCGACGACACGCGCCACCGCAGAGCAAATCGGGTTGGCCGGGCAGTCGGCGGTGTTGGTGACGAAGCCGCGCAACGGGTCCAGGTACTCCGACACGGTAATGATGTTGGTTTGCAAACCGTCCAAGCCGGCGCGCATATCGTCGGCGCCGGAGTTGATTTCGCCCAGGCCGGCGGCGCTGCCGGCCATGCCCCGGCCCAGTTGGTCCACCGTCGCGGCCATCCGCGACAACATGGCGTCCAGGTCACCCGCCCGCTGGAGGCGTTGCACCAGCGAATCGATCCCGGCGCCGAATCGCTCCCCCAGCAGGCTCGCCTGGTGGCTCAGGGTGGCCTCGTCGGGCACTGTGCCGGCCGGCCGGCTGGCCGATTGCACCATCCGCACGCCCGGTATCGCCATGATCTGGCGGGTGATCCGCTCGATGGCGATCAGGCTCGCGGGATTGCGCAGGTCGTGGTCAGCCCCGACGGTTACCACATCGGGAAACAGCTGATTCGCCGGGAAATGCTGGTCGACCGCTCGATAACCGCGACTGGAATCGGCGCCGGCGGGCGTGGCCGCCGGTTCGTTCCAGCCGGGCCGCAACCCGGCCACCGGCAGCGCAAGGACGAGGACGACCAGGCCGCTGGCAACCAAGACCGGCCCGGGCCAGCGCGCGACGACGACCCCCATCCGCCGCCAGCGGCGTGCGATCATCGACGGTCGGGGTTCCAGCAGGCCACGACGCCCAGCCAGGCTGATCAACGCCGGGGTCAGAGTAAGTGCAGCTGCCATCCCCGTCAATATGCCGATGGCGCAAGGCATTCCGACGCTGCGAAACATGCCTACTTTGGCCAGGTTCAGGCAGGCCAACGCGACCGCCATCGTCAGCGCAGATCCCACGACCACCGGCGCGACACCGCGGTACGCCTGCTCCAGCGCGGCGGCCGGGCCGATTCCGCGTCTGCGGCCCTCGTGGTAGCGACCGATCAGAAAGATCGCGTAGTCGGTGCCCGCACCGAGCAGCATCGCCGCAATCATCGCCACCGAGAACAGCGACACTTCCACCACGTTGTGCCCACCCAACAGCGCCACCAATGGCCGCGCCACAGCCAGCGCCAGGCCCACCGACACCAGCGGGATGGCAGCAGCGACCGGTGAGCGGTAGACGACCAGCAGCAAGATCAGGATCACCGCGATCGTGGCCGCGGTGATCAGCAGCATCTGCCGGTCGATGGCGGCGAATTCGTCGGAGATGGTGGCGCCCGGCCCAGTGACGTAGACATGCAGACCTTCGGGCGGCGCCAGCCGAGCTACCGTGTGGCGCACTGCGGTGACCGCGTCGGCGGCCGCCGAGGTGCCCAGCATCCCCGACAGACGCAGCATCACATTCGCCGAACGACCGTCATGGCTCAACGCGGCCGATTCGGTGAGCGGCACCGCCCACAGGTCGGTGACGGCGGTGACGTGGGAGGTGTCGGATCGCAACGCCGACACCAGGGTGTCGTAGTAGTGCCGGTCCGTCGGCCGCAACGGCTGATCGCGTTCCAGCACAACGTAATTGATGTTGTTGCTGGGGACGTTGCCGAACAGTTCGGCCGAGCGCCTCGCCGCGATCGAGCTGGCCGCCGATGCCGGCATGAACGACCGGGAGTGCGACGCCACGACCCGCTCCAGCTGCGGCACCACTGTGTTGGCCAGCCCGGCCGCGACGATCCATCCGAGCACGACCAGTGCGCCGCGTCGACTGATGAAACGTGCTGCCCGGGTGAGTAGCTCAGGCAACGGTCTGCTCGGCACTTTGTTCGGATCGCAGCCGCCGTGACCGCTTGGCGGCCGCATCCAGTAGGGCGCGCAGGCCCGGTTCGGCAGCGGCGATCTCGGCGCGGGCCTGCTCGACCGAGATGTCGCCGTCCAGCCGGGCGGTCACCGCGGTGATCCAGCGCTGCTGCAGCGAAAGCAGCAGCCCCTCTTCACCGCCGAAAAGCCGCTCGACGTCGGGCAGGTTGCCATTGCAATGCAGTGCTGCATCAGGGTTTTCGGCGGCCCGGTCGATCAGGTCGGCCATGAAAGCCATCCGCTCGTGCAGTTGTGTCCACGTCATGGCTGTGACGCTAGGGAAATGCGGAGCGCCCGTCGTCGTGCCAGGGTCCGGTTTTCGGGCTCCTACCACGGTCGGAGTCGGACTCCGTCTGCAGCATGATGTATGGTGCGCCGAACCCTTCTACGATGGGCCGATGAGGCGCGTGATCGATTTCGTGTGCGATCGGGTGCGCCAACGCGCCGTGCTGATACCGCCCGGGTATTCCTGGAACTTCGTCCTCATGGTCGACACCGCCATGGTGCTGTTCCTTGTCGCGTCGATTATGCAGCGCGGCCGCGCCGACCTGCCCGCCTCAGGCATTGCGGCGCTGCTGGCGCTCGCGCCGTTGCTGCTGTTCTTCCTGGCCGGCGTCAGGTTTCTGCCGGGCCTGGTCTGGGCCACCTCGTTTGCGGCGACAACCGTCCTGCTCTTCGCGACCTCGACACCGGTCGCTGGAGACGTGGCGCCGGTATTGCTGGTGGTGGCCCTGGGGTGTACGGCCGCACTGGGCCCGATGCTTGTCGGGACACTTGCCCTGGGATCGGCGGTGGCGCTGCTGGTGGTGGCTGCCGGGATGCATCGGCTTGACGAGCTGGCGTTGTATCTGGGCATGGTCGCAATGGGTTGGCTGATGGGCATTCTGACGCGAATCCAGGCGCAGTTGATCGTCAAACAGCAAGAGATGCAGGCGGATCTGGCCGAGCACGCCGTGGCCGACGAGCGGCGGCGGATCGCCCGTGAGGTGCACGACGTCATCGCCCATTCCCTTTCCGTCACAATGCTTCACGTGACAGGGGCCCGGCATGCGCTGCAGCGGGACCGTGATATCGACGACGCGGTCGATGCGCTGACCGACGCCGAGCGGCTGGGCCGTCAGGCGATGGCCGATATCCGCCGCACGGTCGGGCTGCTCGATGCCGGCCCGGCGAAGATGGCCCCGGAACCCGGAATCGCCGACATCCCTGATCTGGTCGACGATTTCGTCCAGGCGGGGTTGCCGGTCACACTGCGCAGCCAGGGTGACCCCAATCGGGTGTCAGCGGCGGTCGGATTGGCGCTCTACCGGATCACTCAGGAGTCGCTGGCCAACATCGCCAAACACGCACCCGAATCGAAAGCCACAGTGCAGCTGGTGGTTTCGCCATCAGCGGCGGTGCTGTCGGTGGTCAACACGGTGCCGGTGGCGGTGGGTGCCACGCGCGCATCGCGAGACGGTCGTGGGCTGGCCGGCATGCGCCAACGAGTGGAGCTGCTTGGCGGCGTGATCGACGCCGGACCGTCCGGCAACGAGTGGTCGGTGCGCGCCGAGATTCCGTTGAGCGACCCGATCCCCCCGACGCGACGGTGTCCACTGTAGACATGGGCGCCGCCGAGATTTCCGTCTTACTGGTCGACGACCAGGATCTGGTTCGGTCCGGCCTGCGCCGGATTCTGCGCCGCAAGGACGGATTCGTCATTGTCGCGGAATGCGCTGACGGCGACGAGGTTTGCGATGCGGTCGCCGAGCATCGCCCCGACGTGGTGGTGATGGATCTGCGGATGAAGCGGGTCGACGGAATCGAGGCCACCCGCAGGCTCGCCGCCACCGATTCGCCGCCGGTGCTGGCGCTGACCACGTTCAACGACGACGAGCTGCTCTCGGGTGCGCTGCGGGCCGGTGCCTCGGGATTCGTGCTCAAGGATTCCTCCGCCGAGGAGCTGATCCGCGCGGTGCGGGCCGTCGCCCAGGGTGATGCCTACCTCGACCCGGCGGTCACGTCACGCGTGCTCTCCACTTATCGGCGGGTCGCCGGTGAACACCGCCCGCAAGCCGTCGCCGACCTGACTGCGCGCGAGCGCGACGTGCTGCGGCTGGTCGGGCAGGGCCGGTCGAACGCCGAAATCGCCTGCGAATTGTGCATTTCCGAGCTGACGGTCAAAAGCCACATCGGACGGATCTTCGTCAAGCTCAACCTGCGCGACCGCGCCGCGGCCATCGTGTACGCCTACGACCACGGCATCGTCGCGCCGCGCTACGCGGGTTGACTCAAGGTTGTTGCCAACGACTTTCCAGCCAGTTCTGAGGTTCGGTCACTAACGTGGCCAGGCGGTGAAGATATCGTTGTGCGCCTTCGCGGCAGTGTTGGCAATCGGCATGCTGCCCACAGCGGTCGCACATGCGGATTCGGCCGATGACACTTTCCTCAAAGCCCTTGCCGATCAGGGGATTACCGGAGACCCCGCAGAGCTGATCGCAGCGGGTCGCGGCGTTTGCGACAACGTTTCCCGGCTTGCCACCGGACCACCGCGGTGGGCCAAGTGGTCGGCGCTAAGCCCTGTCATGGGCGCGCTGCAGCTCAATCCCTGGCAAGCGGGATTCGTCATCAGCGCCGCCGAAAGCGCCTACTGCCCGCAATACCTCGGGCTCGGACGGTGACCCACTACGACACCTCGTCGCCGATCTCGCCGATGTGGTTGCGCAGTACCGCCCGCCCGTCGGCCAGGTGGTAGGTGACTCCGGCGATCGCCAGCGTGCCCGCGGCGACTCGTTCGGCGATGGCCGTCGACCGCGCCAGCAGCTGCGCGCCGGTCTCGACCACGTGCCGCGCCTCGAACTCGTCGACCCGGCTCAGGCCCTCCCGACGGCCCAGCAGGATGGACGGCGTCACCCGCTCGACCAGGTCACGCACATAGCCGCCGGGCAGCGCGCCGTCGTCGAGTGCCGACAGCGTCGCCTTCACCGCACCGCAGCTGTCGTGGCCGAGGACCACGATCAGCGGCACGTCGAGCACCGTCACCGCGAACTCGATCGAGCCCAGCACCGCGGAGTCGATCACGTGCCCCGCGGTGCGCACCACGAACACGTCGCCCAGGCCCTGGTCGAAGATGATCTCGGCGGCCACCCGGCTGTCGCCGCAGCCGAACACCACCGCGGTGGGCTTTTGGCCCTCGGCCAGTTTGGCCCGGTGCTCGATGCTCTGGCTGGGGTGTTCGGGCTTGCCGGCGACAAACCGCTCGTTACCCTCTTTAAGTGCCTTCCACGCGGTTATGGGATTGGTATTGGGCATGGCGCACATTCTGCCGTACGCGCCGATGAACGTCTCTCCCGAGGACCTGCTGAGCTGGTACGAGAGATCGCGGCGCGACCTGCCGTGGCGCGATCCCGGCGTCAGTCCGTGGCAGATCCTGGTCAGCGAGTTCATGCTCCAGCAGACGCCGGTGGCCCGGGTGCTGCCCATCTGGACGGAGTGGGTGGCGCGCTGGCCCACACCATCGGCGACGGCGGCGGCCAGCGCCGCCGATGTGCTGCGCGCCTGGGGCAAACTGGGTTATCCAAGGCGGGCCAAGCGCCTGCATGAATGCGCCACCGTGATCGCACGCGACTATGACGATGTGGTTCCCGACGACGTCGACACCCTGATGACGCTGCCGGGGGTCGGGTCCTACACTGCGCGGGCGGTGGCGTGTTTCGCCTACCGCCAGCCGGTGCCGGTGGTGGACACCAACGTGCGCCGGGTGATGGCCCGCGCCGTGCACGGCCGAGCCGATGCCGGCACGCCCTCGGCGGTGCGTGATCACGCCGACGTCACCGCGTTGTTGCCGGAAAACGGAGTGGCGCATCAATTTTCGGCGGCGTTGATGGAACTGGGCGCGACGGTGTGCACCGCTCGGACGCCGAGATGCGGACTGTGCCCGGTTTCCCGCTGCCGATGGCGGCAAGCCGGATATCCCCCGGCGGACGGACCGGCACGACGCCCGCAAACCTACGCCGGCACCGACCGCCAGGTCCGCGGGAGGCTGCTGGATGTGTTGCGGGACAACACCTCTCCGGTTACTCGAGCGCAGCTGGACGTGGCCTGGCTGACCGATACCGAGCAGCGCGACCGCGCGCTGGACTCGCTTCTCGCCGACGGCCTGGTGACACGGATGCCCGACGGCCGCTACGCCCTAGTCGGCGACGCTCCTTAAGAAGGATTCCACCGCTTCGCGGTAGACCTCCGGTGCGTCGTCGTGCACCAGATGGCCGGCTTCGGGAACCCGCAAATAGGTTGTCCGATAGCCGGTTTCGCTCATCTGACGCATCTGGCCGGGCGGCGTGACCGAGTTGCCGGCTTCGATGAGCAGCGCCGGCGACCGCACCGCCTTCCATTGCGCCCAGTAGTCGCGGGTGCCCCACTCGGCGGCGATCTCGATCCATCGCTCGACATGCCCGTGCAGCCGCCAGCCAGTCGCGGTGCGGTCGAAGGATTCCAGGAAGTACCGGCCGGCGATGTCCCCGAACTCGGCGAATACCTGTTCGGCAGACTCGAATTCGACGGGCAGGGCGTGCAGCCACGGCTCCCAGGGACCCGTGGTGCGGCCGCGGAAATCCGGCGCCATGTCCTCGACCACGAGCGCCGACACCAGGTCGGGCCGCTCGGCGGCCAGGCACCACGAGTGCAATGCGCCCATCGAATGGCCGACCAGGTGCGCCGGTGTACCGAGAGTGGCCACCGCGTCGCCGAGGTCGGCCACGAAGCGTTCGGTGCTGATCGGGTGCGGATCGGCGACGTCGCGGCCGCGGTGCCACGGCGCGTCATAGGTGTACACGGCGCCCAGACGGGTCAGCCAGGGCAGCTGACGCGACCACGTGGTCCCCCGCCCCATCAGCCCGTGCACCAGCACCACCGGCTGCCCGCGCCCACCGCGATGGGTCAACAGGTCGCCGGTCATGTCGGGCACGGTAGCCTGACGGCATGCCAGTGGTGAAGATCAACGCAATCGAGGTGCCTGCCGACGCGGGACCCGAGCTGGAGAAGCGGTTCGCACACCGCGCGCACGCCGTCGAGAACTCGCCCGGATTCCTCGGCTTCCAGCTACTTCGCCCGGTCAAGGGCGAAGACCGCTACTTCGTGGTCACCCAGTGGGAATCCGAAGAAGCCTTCCAGGCCTGGGCCACTGGGCCCGCGATCGAGGCTCACGCCGGCCACCGGGCCAACCCGGTGGCGACTGGGGCGTCGCTGCTGGAATTCGAGGTTGTGCTGGACGTTGCCGGCTCTGGCTCCAAGGCTTAGCCCACGCCGGGGACGGCACCGCGCGGCGGCACTGGGCGCCGTCGCTACGCTGGTCACCGCCCTGGCGCCGGGTTGCAGCCCACCACCCACACCGTCCGCAAACGCCGCCGACGCCGGTGTTCGGATAGACACCCGGACGCCGCCCGGCATGCGAGCCAAGCAGACCGTCGACATGCTCAACTCGGACTGGCCGATCGGCCCGGTCGGAGTGCGCACCCTGGCCGCCCCGGACATGGTCGAGTCGGTCGAGCACTCGATGGAAGAACTCTGGTGGGACCGTCCCTTCACCGTGGGCGATGTCGCGATCAGCGCCGGCGCGGCCACCTTGCAACTCATCACGTCCTACGGCGCGCGGCAGTCCGTCCGGATTCACACCGACGACGCCACTTTGGTCGACGGGTTCGACGTCACCACGCAGGCACCCGTCATCTCCTCCTGGCGTGATGTAGACGCCACGTTGAGGAGGACCGGCGCCCGCTATTCGTGGCAAGTCGCCAAGGTCGACGACGGCAACTGCGATCGGGTGGCGGGCACCAATACCGCCCAATCTCTGCCGCTGGCTTCGATTTTCAAGTTGTACGTGCTCTACGCCGTGGCCCAGGCGGTCAAGGACGGAACGGTTTCCTGGGACGACCAGTTGACCGTCACCGACAAGGGCAAGGCGGTCGGTTCCGGATTGGAATTGCCGGTGGGAGCGCATGTTTCGGTACGCACCGCTGCCGAGAAGATGATCGCCACCAGTGACAACATGGCCACGGACCTGCTGATCGGAAAAGTTGGACCACACGCTGTCGAGAACGCATTGGTCGCGGCGGGGCATCACGATCCGGCCAGCATGACTCCGTTCCCGACGATGTACGAGTTGTTCTCAGTCGCCTGGGGAAAGCCCGATGTGCGTGAGCAGTGGAAGCAGGCCGCCAACCCGCAGGCTCGCGCCCAGTTGCTGCAACAGGCCAATTCCCGGGTCTACCAACCTGATCCGACGCGCGCGCACACCCCGGCGTCGGGTTTCGGCGCGGAATGGTATGGCAGCGCCGAGGACATCTGCCGTGTGCATGCGGCGCTGCAGGCCGGCGCGGTCGGCAAGGCAGCGCCCGTCAAGCAGATCATGTCCGCGGTGCCCGGTGTCGACCTGGACCGGCGGGTGTGGCCCTACATCGGGGCCAAAGCCGGTGGCCTGCCGGGTGACTTGACGTTCAGTTGGTACGCCGTGGACCACACGGGTCAGCCGTGGGTGGTCAGCTTCCAGCTGAACTGGGGCCGCGACCACGGGCCGCGGGTGACCGGCTGGATGCTGCAGATTGCCAAGCAGGTCTTCGCGCTGCTGCCGACATCACGCTAGTCTTTCGCGGTAGTCATGTGACGGCGAGGAAACCGGTGCATATTCCGGTGCGGTCGCGCCACTGTGACCAGCGCTTGACGCTGGAAGCCAGACCTTCGCGTCACATCGCGGATGAGGACGCGTAATCCTCGGAAGGCGGTCTGATGTTTCGGTTAGCTTCAACGGGCTGGACTCGCCGCGACCGAATCGAGATCAGTGTGCTGCTGGGCGCGATCGCGCTCATGCATCTCGTCGGCTTCGTGACGTTGTTCATGATCATCGCGCCGCGCCACTATCACGCCGGAAGCCAGATCTTCGGTGCCGGTTTGGGGCTCACCGCCTATTTGTTCGGGCTGCGGCATGCATTCGACGCCGACCATATCGCCGCGATCGACAACACCACGCGCAAGCTGATGACCGACGGCCACAAGCCGAAATCCGTCGGGTTCTGGTTCGCCATGGGCCATTCCACGATCGTGCTGGTGATGGCGGTGCTGGTCATCGTCGGCGCCCAGGCGCTCGGTGCTCTGGTCGACGACGAGTCGCCAACCAGGCATGCGCTCGGCTTCGCCGGCACCTTGGCCTCCGGGTTGTTCCTCTACCTCATCGCGGCGATGAACATCATTGCGTTGATCGGGATATCGCGCGCCTTCACCAAGCTGCGCCGCGGCGACTATTCCGACGAAGAACTCGAAGCCACCTTGAACGACCGCGGTTTTTTGGCCCGGCTGCTGCGCCCCGTCATGAATCGCGTCAAACACCCGGTGCAGATTTATCCCGTCGGGCTGTTATTCGGGCTCGGTTTCGACACCGCCACCGAGGTCGCGCTGTTGGCCCTGGCCGGCACGGGCGCCGCCGCCGGCCTGCCCTGGTACGCCGTCCTGGTGTTGCCACTGCTGTTCGCGGCCGGCATGAGCCTGATGGACACCCTCGACGGGCTGCTGATGACGGCCGCCTACGACTGGGCGTTCACGGCGCCGGTCCGCAAGATCTACTACAACCTGACGGTGACCGGCTTGTCGATCGCGGTGGCGCTGCTGATCGGCTCGATCGAACTGGTGTCGATACTGCACGACGACCTCAATTGGGTTGATCCCGTTACGAGTTGGATCAGCGGCATCGACCTCAACAACGCCGGCCTGGCGATCGTCGGGCTGTTCGCCGTCACCTGGATCGGTGCGATCGCCTATTGGAAGCTGGCAGGAGTCGAAACACGCTGGCAGCCGGCACCGCCGGAATAAACCGCGAGTGGCCACCTAAGGCACGCGATTTGGCGAAAAGCGTGCGATAAGTGGCCACCCGCGCAGCGGTTTACTCGGTGCCTGCGCTGTGCGCTCCGCCCGCGCTGTGCGCGCCAGCCTTGGCCAGATCCGGCTCGACCGGCTCCACGGGCTTGGGGCTCCCGGTGAACGTGAACTTGGCGTCCTCGCCGGAGCCTTCGCCGTCCCAGTTGTCCACGTCGACGGTGACGACCTGGCCCGGGCCCACCTCCTCGAAGAGGATCTTCTCGGAGAGCGCGTCCTCGATCTCGCGCTGGATGGTGCGCCGCAGCGGACGAGCACCCAGCACCGGGTCGAAGCCCCGCTTGGCCAACAGCGCCTTGGCCTTGTCGGTCAGCACCAGCGCCATGTCCTTGCTCTTGAGCTGCTTTTCCACCCGGCCGATCATCAGCTCGACCATCCGGATGATCTCGTCGCGAGTCAGCTGGTGGAAGACGATGATGTCGTCGATCCGGTTGAGGAACTCCGGACGGAAGTGCTTCTTGAGCTCGTCGTTGACCTTCTGCTTCATCCGCTCGTAGTTGTTCTCACCGCCACCCTGCGAGAAGCCCAGGCCCACCGCTTTGGAGATGTCGGCGGTGCCGAGGTTGGACGTGAAGATCAGCACGGTGTTCTTGAAGTCGACCGTGCGGCCCTGCCCGTCGGTGAGCCGGCCGTCCTCGAGGACCTGCAGCAGGCTGTTGTAGATATCCTGGTGCGCCTTCTCGATCTCGTCGAACAGCACGACGGAGAACGGCTTGCGCCGCACCTTCTCGGTGAGCTGGCCGCCCTCCTCGTAGCCGACATATCCCGGCGGGGCACCGAACAGCCGCGACGCGGTGAACCGGTCGTGGAACTCGCCCATGTCGATCTGGATCAGCGCGTCGTCGTCGCCGAACAGGAACTCCGCCAACGCCTTGGACAGCTCGGTCTTACCGACCCCGGACGGGCCGGCGAAGATGAACGAGCCCGACGGGCGCTTGGGGTCCTTCAGGCCCGCCCGGGTGCGACGGATCGCCTTGGAGACGGCCTTGACGGCGTCCTCCTGGCCGATGATGCGCTTGTGGATCTCCTCTTCCATGCGCAGCAGCCGGGTGGTCTCGGCCTCGGTGAGCTTGAACACGGGGATACCGGTCCAGTTGCCCAGCACCTCGGCGATCTGCTCGTCGTCGACCTCGGCAACCACGTCGAGATCGCCTGAGCGCCACTGCTTTTCGCGCTCGGCGCGCTGCGCCACGAGCTGCTTTTCGCGGTCGCGGAGGCTGGCCGCCTTCTCGAAGTCCTGCGCATCGATCGCGGACTCCTTCTCGCGGCGGGCCTCGGCGATCTTCTCGTCGAACTCGCGCAGGTCCGGCGGCGCGGTCATCCGGCGGATCCGCATCCGGGCACCGGCCTCGTCGATCAAGTCGATCGCCTTGTCCGGCAGGAACCGGTCGTTGATGTAGCGGTCGGCCAGTGTGGCCGCGGCCACCATCGCGGAATCGGTGATCGACACCCGGTGGTGCGCCTCGTAGCGGTCGCGCAGACCCTTGAGGATCTCGATGGTGTGCTCGACTGTCGGCTCACCGACCTGCACCGGCTGGAAGCGACGCTCCAGCGCGGCGTCCTTCTCGATGTACTTGCGGTACTCGTCGAGCGTGGTGGCGCCGATGGTCTGCAGCTCACCACGAGCCAGCTTGGGCTTCAGGATGCTCGCCGCGTCGATGGCACCCTCGGCGGCACCGGCGCCGACCAGCGTGTGCAGCTCGTCGATGAACAAGATGATGTCGCCGCGGGTGTTGATCTCCTTGAGCACCTTCTTCAGGCGCTCTTCGAAGTCACCGCGGTAGCGCGAGCCGGCCACCAGCGAACCCAGGTCCAGCGTGTAGAGCTGCTTGTCCTTCAGCGTCTCCGGGACCTCGCCGTGCACGATGGCCTGTGCCAGGCCCTCCACAACGGCGGTCTTGCCGACGCCGGGCTCGCCGATCAGCACCGGGTTGTTCTTGGTGCGCCGGGAAAGCACCTGCATCACCCGCTCGATTTCCTTCTCCCGGCCGATGACCGGGTCGAGCTTGCCCTCCATCGCCGCCGCGGTCAGGTTGCGGCCGAACTGGTCGAGCACCAACGACGTCGACGGCGACCCGGACTCGCCGCCGCGGCCACCCGTGCCCGCTTCGGCCGTCTCCTTGCCCTGGTAGCCACTCAGCAGCTGGATCACCTGCTGACGAACCCGAGTGAGCTCCGCGCCGAGCTTCACCAGCACCTGGGCCGCGACGCCTTCACCCTCACGGATCAGGCCCAGCAGAATGTGCTCGGTGCCGATGTAGTTGTGGCCGAGTTGCAGCGCCTCCCGAAGGGAGAGCTCCAACACCTTCTTGGCGCGCGGCGTGAACGGAATGTGGCCCGACGGCGCCTGCTGGCCCTGGCCGATGATTTCCTCGACTTGGCTTCGCACGCCTTCGAGCGAGATGCCCAGCGATTCCAGCGACTTGGCGGCGACGCCTTCACCCTCGTGGATCAGGCCCAGCAGGATGTGCTCAGTGCCGATGTAGTTGTGGTTGAGCATCCGGGCCTCTTCCTGCGCCAGGACGACGACCCTGCGGGCACGGTCGGTAAATCTCTCGAACATTGGCGGTTACCTGCTCTCCCTCACCATCGGTACTGCGGCGGGCTTTAGGTCGATCCCTGCGTACCTGCCATCCACTGTAATGGGCGGCGCGCCGGGCTTCCTACCTCACGGTCGGCCGCGCCAAAGCGACACCAATGGCAACGCGGTAAATCGCTGAAACGTTTCCCGCGCTATCGGGTGATCAGTTCGCCACCAGCGAAAGAATTCCTAGGTCAGATCGCGCGGCTTTCCCCCTCGCCGCTGCGCGGCTGGGGGTGCCCCCACCTCATCGCGACTGCGCTCTGCATCGTCGCCACGCAGCTCAGGTGGCAGCGTGGAATGCGTCGATCACGTCGGCCGGGATGCGGCCACGGGTCGAGACGTTGTGCCCGTTGCGGCGAGCCCATTCGCGGATCGCAGCACTCTGTTCGCGGTCGATGGCCCCGCGGCCGCGACCGGAGGAACGTCCGCGGCGGCGGCCGCCTACCCGACGACCGGCATCGACCCACTTCTTCAGGTCACTACGCAGTTTGTTGGCATTCTTGCTTGAAAGATCAATCTCATAGGTCACTCCGTCGAGCCCGAATTCGACGGTTTCGTCGGCGGCGCCCTCACCGTCGAAATCATCGACCAAAGTGACGGTCACTTTCTTCGCCATTAGCTCCCTCGACTTCTTCCTGTGCACTTACTGTGCACGTCACATTGTCCGCCCCGTGGCACTAATCTGCCATAACTGTGCATGGTATTCAATACCACGATCACGACCGCGAAGTAGTTCAGTTGGTGTGCGGACGAACAATCGGGAACAAAACTGTCTCTCTAATTGACAGGCCAGTCAAAGCCATCAACAACCGATCGATACCCATTCCGGTTCCGGTGCACGGTGGCATCGCGTACTCGAGCGCGGCCAAAAAATCCTCGTCGAGCACCATCGCCTCGTCATCGCCCGCGGCGGCCGCGCGCGCCTGAGCTGCGAATCGCTCGCGCTGCACCACCGGGTCGATCAATTCGGAGTATCCGGTGGCCAGTTCGACACCGCGCAGGTACAAATCCCATTTCTCGGTGACACCGGGGACGCTGCGGTGCTGCCGGGTCAAAGGCGTTGTCTCCACCGGGAAATCGCGGACAAAGGTGGGTGCGGTAAGCCTGGCGCCGACGGTGTGTTCCCAGAGTTCCTCGACGAGCTTGCCGTGCCCATAACCGCGGTCGGCCGGTATCTCGACACCGAGTCGTTCGGCGATGCGCAGCAAGTGCTCGACAGCGGTCTGCGGTGTGATCTCTTCACCGAGCGCTTCGGATAGCGACGGATACATTTGTATCGAGGCCCATTCTCCGTCGATGTCATAGATACTGCCATCTGGCAACGGAAGTTGTCGTGTACCGATCGCCTCGTCGGCCACCTGTTGAATAAGCTCGCGGGTCACAACTGCCGAATCGTCATACGTTCCATACGCCTGGTAGGTCTCCAGCATGGAGAATTCCGGCGAATGGGTGGAATCGGCTCCTTCGTTTCGGAACACGCGATTAAGTTCGAACACCTTGTCAAACCCGCCGACGACACAGCGCTTGAGGAACAGTTCCGGCGCGATCCGCAGGTAGAGATCGATGTCCAGTGCATTGGAGTGCGTGACGAACGGCCGGGCCGCCGCACCGCCGGCCAATGTCTGCAACATCGGCGTCTCGACCTCGAGAAAGCCACGCTGCTCGAGCGCGTTGCGTATCGCACGCACAACGGCAATTCGCTGACGTGCGACGGTGCGGGCCTGCGGGCGAACGATGAGGTCGACGTAGCGCTGGCGCACCCGCGATTCTTCGTTCATTTCTTTGTGCGCGACCGGCAGCGGCCGCAGCGCCTTGGACGCCATGTGCCAGGAATCACCCAGCACCGATAGCTCGCCGCGCCGTGAGCTGATCACCTCGCCGTGCACAAAGACGATGTCGCCGATGTCGACGTCGGCCTTCCACGCGTCCAGCGCTTCGGCGCCAACACCCGCAAGGCTGATCATCACCTGCAGCTGGGTACCGTCGCCCTCTTGCAGCGTCGCGAAGCACAATTTGCCGGAATTGCGGATGAATATCACCCGCCCGGCTACGCCGACGACTTCGCCGGTGGTGGCATCTGCCGGCAGGTCGGGGTAGGCGGCCCGAATCTGGGCCAGCGTGTGGGTGCGTTCGACGACGACGGGGTACGGGTCGTGGCCCTCCGCCAGCAGCCGAGCACGCTTGTCGCGGCGGATTCGATACTGCTCGGGAATATCCGGATCGGCGGAGTTCACGACGTGCCAGCTTAAAACAGCCCGTTAGCGGGCCGTCTTGAGCCGTCCGCGCTGGCTGTCGCGGTTGCGCTCGAACACCAACCGCAGCCCGTGAAGCGTGAGGTGCTGGTCGTAGTGGTCGACGCAGTGCAGTTCGGGCAACAGCAGCGGCGCGGTGTGCCCGGTGGCCACCACCGCGACGTCGTCGCCGGCGAAGCCGTCCACGTCGTCGCGAACCCGGCCGACCAACCCGTCGACAAGCCCGGCAAAGCCGAACACCGCGCCGGCCTGCATGCACTCGACGGTGTTCTTGCCGACCACCGAGCGGGGGCGGGACAGCTCGACCCGCCGTAACGCCGCCGACCGCGCCGCCGCGGCGTCAGACGACACCTGCACGCCGGGCGCGATGGCCCCGCCCAGGAATTCACCCTTGGCCGAGACCACGTCCACACAAATCGACGAACCGAAATCGATCACGATCGCCGCCGATTTGTATTTCTGAAAAGCCGCCAGGCAGTTGACAATCCGGTCGGCACCCACTTCTTTGGGGTTGTCGACCAGCAGCGGGATGCCCGTCCGCACTCCGGGTTCGATCAGGACGTTGGGCACCGACGGCCAGTACTGGTCGAGCATGACCCTGACCTCATGCAGCACCGACGGAACGGTGGACAGCGCGGCGGCGCCGGTGAGCCGTTCGGAATCGTCGCCGATCAGTCCGTCGATGGTCAGCGCCAGTTCGTCGGCCGTCACTTCGGCTTCCGTGCGGATCCGCCACTGCTGCACCACCTTCGCGTGCTCTCCTGCTCCCGAGAGCAGCCCGACGACGGTGTGCGTGTTGCGGACGTCGATCGCGAGTAGCACGACTACCGCGGTGAGAGCAGGTCGGATGCGTCGTCGGGCACGAACGCCGGGTCGTGGCCCAGGTCTACCGGGCGGTTGGCGCCGTCGACGAACACGATCCGCGGCTGGTAGCTGCGGGCTTCGGCGTCGTCCATGGTCGCATAGGCGATCAGGATCACCAGGTCACCGGGGTGCACGAGATGTGCTGCGGCGCCGTTGATTCCGATGACACCACTGCCGCGCTCCCCGGTGATGGCGTAGGTGACCAGCCGGGCGCCGTTGTCGATGTCGACGATGGTCACCTGCTCGCCCTCGAGGAGGTCGGCGGCGTCCATCAAGTCGGCGTCGATGGTCACCGATCCGACGTAGTGCAAGTCGGCTTGTGTGACGGTCGCCCGGTGGATCTTCGACTTGAGCATTGTCCGTAACATCAGTTCCTCCAGCATGTTTCGAGTCGACCGTCGGCTGCGACGGTAGTTCCGACATTGATGGCGATGTTGTCGAGAAGCCTGGTGGTGCCGAGTCGCGCCGCGACCAGCAGCCTTGCCGGGCCGTGGCTGGGCGCCGGCCCAAGGGCCGGGTCGCGCAATTGCAGGTAGTCGACGTCGATCGCGGGTACCGCCGACAGCACGGCACGCGCCGCGTCCAGAGCGGCCTGCGCACCGGCAGGCGCGGCGTGCATACCGGCGAGCAGCGCCGCCGACAGCGTGCCTGCGAGTTCCCGCTGCGCCGGGTCGAGGTAGCGGTTGCGGGAAGACATTGCCAGCCCGTCGGTTTCGCGCACGATCGGCACACCGACGACTTGCACGTCGATGTTCAGGTCGGTGACCATCTGCCGGACCAGCACGAGCTGCTGATAGTCCTTCTCGCCGAAGAAGATCCGGTCCGGACGCACGATCTGCAGCAGTTTCAGGACCACGGTCAGCATGCCCGCGAAATGTGTTGGGCGCGCGGCACCTTCGAGCTCAGTTCCCAGCGGGCCGGGCTGCACTGCGGTACGCGGCCCGTCGGGATACATCGCCGCGGCGGTCGGCGTGAAAGCCACCTCGACTCCTTCGCCGCGCAGCAGCGCCAGGTCGTCGTCAAGGGTCCGCGGGTAGGCGTCGAGGTCTTCGCCGGTGCCGAACTGCAGGGGGTTGACGAAGATCGACACCACGACGACCGCGCCGGGCACTCGTTTTGCGGCGCGGACCAGAGCCAAGTGGCCGTCGTGCAGCGCGCCCATGGTGGGCACCAGCATCACGCGCCGCCCTGTGTGGCGCAGCGCCCGGCTGACGGCGGCCACGTCGGCGGGCGCGGCATAGACGTTGAGCTCCCCGGCGCTGAATTTCGCCGTCGTGTTCATGCTCATCGCGCCAGCACCTCGAAGACGTCGGCGGGGGCGTGCGCCCGCTCCGCCGTGCGCAGGGCATTCACCCGGTACGCCTGAGCCAGCCGCGGGTCGACCGCGGCCAGCGCGTCCAGGTGCGCGACGAGCGCCTCGGCGTCACCGCGCGCGACCGGCCCGGTGAGCGCGGCCTGACCGCGCTGCAGGGTGTTTTCCAGCGCCGCTCGGGCCAGCGGCCCCAGGACCCGTTCGGCGATGCCGTCGGGGTCGTCGAGCCCGAGTTCCCCGGGCAGCGCCGCCCGCAACGCGTCCAGTGCGTCGCCGAGCACCGTGACGAGGTGGTTGGCGGCGTGGGCCAGCGCGGCGTGATACAGCGGGCGGGCGTCTTCGCGGACCCGGAACGGCTCGCCGCCGATCTCCAGGACCAGCGACTGCGCGATCGCATAGCCGATCTCGTCGGCCGCGGTGATCCCGAAGCAGGCGTCGGACAGCCGGGCGATGTCCTCGTCGGACCCGGTGAACGTCATCGCCGGGTGAATCGCAAGCGGGGTGCAGTCGGCCAGTGGGGCCAGCACGCCGACGCCGTTGGCGCCGGACGTGTGGGCCACGATCGTGCCGGGCCGCACCGCGCAGGTGGCCGCCAAGCCGGACACCAGCCCGGCTAATTCGGTGTCGGGCACCGCCAACAGCAGCAGTTCGGCACTGCTGGCCACTTCGGGGACGGGGAAGATCGGGGTGTCGGGAAGCCGGCGCTGCGCCCGCTCCCGCGATGCCCGGGAGATGGCGCTGCATGCCACCACGACATGGTCGACGCGCTCCAGCGCGACCCCTAACGCGGTGCCTACCCGGCCCGCGGAGATGATTCCCACCTTGAGCCGGGCCGGGCGCAATCCGTCGAACTGCACCATCGCAGACGACCCTCGCAAGTTCCTTAGTTCGTTCCAGTCCCGCGTGGCGGGTACCGGACGGTCACGAAGACTTTACCTGGCGGATGACCTCTACCGCGACGTGGCGTTCGCCACGCTCAGTCCTCGCGGCGCCGGCGCCGACCGCCCCCGGTCGGGGTCGCCTGCAGCCGCGCCAGCAGTTCAGCGACCGACTGGCCACCGGTTTGCGGGCCGTCGGCATCCGCCGCCTCGGCGCTGCGGTGGCGCGCCGCGGGCTGCGGCGACGACATGACCGGTGCCGCGTGGGACGGCTCCTGGCTGGCCTCCGCGGAGTGGCGGGCGCGTGCCCGCCGGCCCGAATCGCCGTACTGCCAACCTGATTCCGTTTCTTTGGGCGGCGTCGGCCCGGGCTCGGACGAGCTGGAGTGCCGGCCTCGCCGCTCGGCGGGCGGCGGCGTGGCCAGGGTGGGCTCGCGGACACTGGTGTCCTCGGTCGCGGTGTTGCGCTCCGGCGGCGCCGCCCAATTGCTGACGGGCTGCCAGTCGGTGGCCGACGGCGGCGGAGCAGGCTGCGGCTGTGGCGGCGGCATGGGCGGCGGCTCGGGGGCAGGAGGCGGCGGAGGCGGCGGCTCGTAGTAGCGACGGGAGCGTGGCTGCGGCTGCGGCTCGTAGCGATCTTGCGGTGCCCAGCCGCTGCTCGGCGGCGCAGGCTCCGGTGACGTCCAGCGTCCAGCCGACGGCTGCTGATCTGGCGCTGGCCGGGTATTGCGCTCGGGCTGCTGCCATGGTGCGGCGCGGTACGGCTCGGCGCCTTGGTAGCTCGGTGGCGGCAGCAGGGGCTCCTCCGGCACGTCGATGATCGCGCTGTCGTCAGTGCCGGCGGGCGGCTGTTCCGCCCGGACCGATGCGACCCGATTTACGCGGTCGCGCGGGCTTTCGGGTTCCCGGTCCCACTCGCTGTAGCCGCGCACAGTCGTGCGCTCGGTCTCCAGCGCCGGGCGGTGGTTCAGGTCGGTGTCGAAGAGGATCTCGAGGTTGGTGCGCAGCGCCGACAGCTCGGCCCGCAGCGCCGCCACCTCGTCGGCGGCCTGGGCTCGCAATTCGGAGGCCAGCTCGCGGCGCAGCTGGGACTCCACCGTCAGCTCGTACTCGCGGCGGGCCGAGATCTCCCGGTCCAGTTGGAGGTCGTAGACCAGCTTGAGGTCGCGCACCCGCGCCTGGTCCACGTCGCTTTGCCGGCGATAGATCACCGACACGAATGCGGCGACGACGGCCGCCCACAGCGCCAGGATCACCGCGAGTTTGAGAAGCTCCACCCGGTTGGTGAAAACCAACGCGGAACTGGCCCCAATGGCGAGCACCAGCAACGCCGTCAACAGCAGCCAGCCCGGCCTGCGGCCGCCGCGCCGGACCCGGGCGCCGCGGGACAGAACGGTCATGGCCCGACTGTACCGGGCCGAGGTCATTGCGCGTGTCGCCGCACTCCGGCGATTCTCGGGCGCGTTAGCTCTCGGCGCCCTCGCCGCGCTCGCCCGGGTCTTGCGGCGAGCGGCAGCAATGTTGGAGCCACAGCGCGGCAACCACCAGAGCCAGCGCGCTGACGGCCGCGACCGCCGTGCCGGCGGTGTCTTCTCCGGCCACCCGCAGCCATGACCGTCGCGGCAGCAGGTATGCCAGCACCCCGACCCACCACCCCAGCACCAGCGCGCCCACCCACGCCGACGCCTTGGCGATCATCAGGCTGCGGGCCACCGCCAGCGGGTGCAGCCAGCCGGGCCCGTCGCCGATCTCGCCGTCGCTGATCTTGGTCCGCACGTAGCGCGCCCAGCCCGCCTCCGCCACCGCAACGGCGAGCAGCGACAGCCCGGTCCACACCGTGATCGGCGGAAACCACCGGTAGGTCAGCACCACCACCAGATAGCCGACCACCGCAGCGCCGATCACCGCGGCCGTCAGGTCACGTTTGCGGGTGGGTCCCATCAGACGTCTCGCGGGTGAAGCGCCAACGTGGTCATCCGGACACCGGCGCGATCGGCCGGATCCAGCTCGTCCAGCAGCTTGGCGACGGGCCGGCGCCGGCCGGCCACCGTCAGTTCCGCGCCGGGATCGACGGCCAGCCAGGGCACCAGCACGAAGGCCCGCAGATGAGCCAAAGGGTGCGGCAACGTCAAACCGTCCGCGCGGGAGAACAACTCGGTGCCGTCGTCATAGCAGGCGACCAGGTCGACGTCGAGGGTGCGCGGCCCCCAGCGCTGACCCCGCACCCGGTCGGCCGCCTCCTCCATCTCCTGGGCACGATGCAACCAGCCCTGCCCGTCGAGCGCGGGATCCTCGGCGATCAGCACAGCGTTGAGGAACGGTCCCTGCTCCACGCCGCCCCAGGCGGCCGTCTCGTAGACCGGGGACACCGCTTGCACCGCGTCGCCGAGCCGGTCGAGCACCGACTGCAGCCGGGCCAGCCGGTCGCCGAGGTTCGAGCCGATCGACAAGACGACGGTACTCACGGGCGCCGCTCCTCCTCATCGCTGCGCTCTGCATCGTCGCCGGCGCGACTCATACGGCGCCTCCCGCCGGAATCACCGATCCGCGGCCGCCGCGCCGCGACCGCCGCGCCACGACGGCCACGTCGGCAAAGGTCTGCGGGATCGGGGCGTGCGGTTTGTGCACGGTCACCTCGACGGCGTGAACTCGCTTGTCGGCCATCACATCCTCGGCGATCTCGCCTGCGACGGTTTCGATCAGGTTGCGGGCCGGCCCGGCGACGATGTCGGCCGCCCGCTGGGCCAGTACCCCGTAGTCGTAGGTGTCGGACAGGTCGTCGCTGGCGGCGGCGTCGACCAGGTCGATCCACACGGTGATGTCGACGACGAAGTCCTGGCCGTCGGTTCGCTCGTGGTCGAAGACTCCGTGCCGACCGCGAACGGTCAAGCCGCGCAACTCGATTCGATCAGCCACTGGCCCAGGCCTCCAGTACCTTGAGTGCGTCGACGGTGGCTCGCACGTCGTGCACGCGCACCCCCCAGGCGCCGTGCAGCGCAGCAAGAACCGACACCACCGCGGTCGCGGTCTCGCGCCCGTCGGGCGGCCTGGGCACGCCGTCGGGACCGGCCAGCAGCGTACCGAGGAACCGTTTGCGCGACGCCCCGACCAGGACGGGCACACCGGTGTCGACCAGCCGGGGCAGCGCATGCAGTAGGGCCCAATTGTGTTGTCCTGTCTTGGCGAATCCGAGTCCGGGATCGATGATCAGCTTCGACGGGTCGACGCCGGAGCTGACGGCCACATCGACGCTGGACAGCAGTTCGGCGCGGACGTCGGCCACGATGTCGTCGTATTGCGGCACCTGGTGCGACACCGACCGCCAGTGCATCAGCACCCACGGCACCCCGGCTTCGGCCAGCAGCGGGGCCATCCCGGGATCGGCGCGGCCGCCGGACACGTCGTTGACGATCTGCGCGCCGCTGTCGAGCGCGGCCCGGGCCACGCCCGCGTGCATGGTGTCGATGCTGACCGTAACTCCTTCTGCGGCAAGGTCTTTGACGACGGGTACCACGCGGGCGGTCTCGATGTGCGGGTCGATCCGTGTCGCGCCGGGGCGGGTGGACTCTCCGCCGACGTCGATGATCGTCGCACCCTCAGCGGCCAGCGCCATGCCGTGCTCGACGGCGCGATCGGCGTTGAGATAACGCCCGCCATCCGAGAACGAGTCGTCGGTGACGTTCACCACTCCCATGACCTGGATGCGCGTCGTGCTCACTTGCGCAGGATGAGTTCGAGCGCCTCGGCTCGAGATGCCTGGCTGGTCTTGAACAGACCTCGCACCGCCGACGTGGTGGTGACCGCGCCGGGTTTGCGCACGCCGCGCATCGCCATGCACAGGTGCTCGGCCTCGATCACGACGATGACCCCGCGCGGATCGAGTTTGCGCATCAGCGCGTCGGCGATCTGGGCGGTGAGCCGCTCCTGCACCTGCGGGCGCTTGGCGTAGAGGTCGACCAGCCGGGCGATCTTCGACAACCCGGTCACCCGGCCGTCGTCGCCCGGGATGTAGCCCACGTGCGCCACACCGTGGAACGACACGAGATGGTGCTCGCACGTCGAGTACAGCGGTATCTCCTTGATCATCACCAACTCGTCGTGCTGCTCGTCGAAGGTGGTGTCCAGCACGGTGTCTGGGTCCGTGTAGAGCCCGGCGAACATCTCGCGGTAGGTGCGGGCGACCCGGGCCGGCGTGTCCTCCAAGCCGTGACGGTTGGGATCCTCGCCTATCGCGTACAACAGCTCGCGGATCGCGGCCTCGGCGCGAGCCTGGTCGAAGACCGGTCTGCGCAGGTTCGCGACGCGGGAATTGGGCTGCGCCATCCAAAGCCTCCGTTGTCTCAGCCGCGGGCCGGCGGGTTGGACCGGCTCGGATCCCCGCTCTGCTGATCAGGGGACGAACCGGTCTCCGATGCTGGCTTACCAGGCGGCGGGTACGGCGGATACGGGGGGTACGGCTGGGCGGGGTAGTGCGCAGGTGGCTGCGGCCAGTGGGCCGGCGGCGCCGACTGCGGCGGCGGGTACCAGTAGCCGGGCGGCTGCTGCGGCGGCCACCCGGGTGCGCGCCATCCGGCCGGCGCTCCGTAATCGGGCTGGGTGGGCTGGTGCGCCGGAACGGGCTCTGTGTGAGACCCGTTGGCGCCGTTGGTTGCTCGGTCCGACTCGGCTTGGGCGGCCTCGGCCGTCGCCTTGGCGATCGCGGCTTTGAACGCGGGCTCGGGCACCGGCGGGGGCCACGGTTCGCCGCGCTCTTTGGCCAACTCGCCGGGAGTTTTGATCGGCGGCTTGTCCGACGGGATGCGGCCGCCGAAATCGTCGAACATCGTTAGGCGCGGCCGCTTTTCGACGTCGGCGAAAATGGCCTCCAGCTCGGCGCGGTGCAGGGTTTCCTTCTCCAGCAGCTCGCCGGCCAGGGTGTCGAGCACGTCGCGGTATTCGGTGAGGATCTCCCAGGCCTCGGTGTGCGCGGCCTCGATGAGCTTGCGGATCTCCTCGTCGATTTCGCGGGCCACCTCGTGCGAGTAGTCCGGCTGGGTGCCCATGGTCCGGCCGAGGAACGGGTCGCCGTGTTCGGTGCCGTATTTGACCGCGCCCAGCCGCGAGCTCATCCCGAACTCGGTGACCATCGAGCGGGCGACCTGGGTGGCCTTTTCGATGTCGGACACCGCGCCCGTCGTCGGCTCGCGGAACACCAGCTCCTCGGCGGCGCGACCACCCATCGCGAACACCAGCTGCGCGATCATCTCCGAGCGGGTGCGCAGGCCTTTGTCTTCCTCGGGAACGGCGACGGCGTGCCCGCCGGTGCGGCCGCGGGCCAGGATGGTCACCTTGTAGATGGGCTCGATGTCGGGCATCGCCCAGGCCGCCAGCGTGTGCCCGCCCTCGTGGTAGGCGGTGATCTTCTTTTCCTGCTCGCTGATGATCCGGCCCTTGCGGCGGGGACCGCCGATCACCCGGTCGACCGCCTCCTCCAGCGCCGCGGCGGTGATGACGGTGCCGTTCTCGCGGGCGGTCAGCAGGGCGGCCTCGTTGATGACGTTGGCCAGGTCGGCGCCGGTCATGCCGACGGTCCGCTTGGCCAGCCCGTCGAGGTCGGCGTCGGGGCCGATCGGCTTGCCCTTGGAGTGCACTCGCAAGACGGCCCGACGGCCGGCCAGGTCGGGGTTGGACACCGGGATCTGGCGGTCGAAGCGGCCGGGCCGCAGCAGCGCAGGGTCGAGGATGTCGGGCCGGTTGGTGGCCGCGATGAGGATGACGCCGGCGCGCTCACCGAAGCCGTCCATCTCGACCAGCAACTGGTTCAGGGTCTGTTCGCGCTCGTCGTGGCCACCGCCCAGCCCGGCGCCGCGCTGGCGACCGACCGCGTCGATCTCGTCGACGAAGATGATGCACGGGCTGTTCTGCTTGGCCTGCTCGAACAGGTCACGCACCCGGGAGGCGCCCACACCGACGAACATCTCGACGAAGTCGGAACCCGAGATCGTGAAGAACGGCACCCCCGCCTCGCCGGCCACGGCACGGGCCAGCAGCGTCTTACCGGTTCCCGGCGGGCCGTAGAGCAGCACGCCCTTGGGGATCTTGGCGCCCAGGGCCTGGTACCGCGACGGGTTCTGCAGGAAGTCCTTGATCTCGTAGAGCTCCTCGACCGCTTCGTCGACGCCGGCGACGTCGGCGAACGTGGTCTTGGGCATGTCCTTGGAAAGCTGCTTGGCCCGCGACTTGCCGAAGCCGAAGCCCATCCGGGCGCCGCCCTGCATGCGGGAAAACATCACGAAGAGCCCAACCAGCAGCAGCAGCGGCAGCACGTAGATCAGCAGCGATCCCAGGATGTTGCCCTGGTTGACCACAGTGCTGACCTGGCTGTTTTTACTCCTCAGCGCGTCGAACAGCGGGACGGCGTAGCCGCTGGGGTACTTGGTGATGACCTTGTCGGACCCGTCGGTGTCGCTGTTTCCGCTTTTCAGAGTCAGCCGCAGCTGCTGTTCGCGGTCGTCGATCTGGGCGCTTTTGACGTTGTCGGCCTTGATCTGAGCCACCGCCACCGAGGTGTCGACGGGCTTGTATCCGCGGGTGTCGTCACTGAAATAGAAGAACGACCAGCCGAGCAGCAACACGACGGCGATCGCCGTGAGTGTGCGGATCACGTTTTTCCGGTTCATCAATCATCGGCCGTGGCCGGCCAGGTCCTTCCCCGATACACGCAGCTGGAATATCCCAGGCTACCGCCCATGGTCATAACTCGGCGCGCCCCCGTGGCGACCGCTCGGGCACACTGTTAGTCCAACGAACGAAGGTTCCCCGGGTGGGCGGCCGCTAGGCGCTGCCCAGCGCGGCGTGCACGGTGTCAGTGAAGCTTCGCACCAGTGGCCGACTGTTGGCGGCCATCACCACCATCGCGATGTGAGCCTCGACTGGCATGCCAATGATGTCGCGGTAGACGACACCGTCGACCCCGATGCTGCTGATCGAGCGCGGCACGAGGGACACGCCGATTCCGGCGGCGACAAGTCCGACGACTGTTGGCATCGCCGAGCATTCGTGGACAACGTCGGGCACGAACCCCGCCCGCCTACACGCACCCACGAGGTCGTCGTGAAACTCCGGCGCCGAGTCGTGGGGAAACAGCACGAATTCTTCGCCGGCTAAGTCGCCGAGGTGCAACGGCTGTCGTCGGCTGATCGCTTGTGAGGCAGGCAGCGCCGCCACCACCGGTTCGTGCCAGACGGTGGCCACGTCAAGGTCTGCGGCATCGGTGGGTGGACGGACGAACGCGACGTCGAGGCGCTGCTGACGGACGGCGGCGATGTGTTCGCGGCTGGCCCCCTCGACGAGCTCGAGTCGGGCCCGCGGCGAAGTGACGCGCCACCTCGGCACGATCCTCGGCAGCATCTCCATCGCCGCGGACGCCAGAAAGCCGACCCGCAGCGTGCCCGACTCTCCCGCAGCGGCCGCGCGTGCCGCATCAGCGGCCAGATCGGCTTGCCTGAGCGCCTCGCGAGCGGGCCCAAGCATCGCCGAACCGGCCTCGGTGAGCTCGACCTTGCGCCGATTGCGGTCGAACAGTTGCACGCCGACCTGGCGCTCCAGGCGCTGTATCTGCTGACTGAGCGGGGATTGGGCGATGTGCAACCGCTCTGCCGCGCGGCCGAAATGCAGCTCCTCGGCAAGGACGACGAAGGAGCGCAGATGGCGCAGCTCCATAAGATGGAAACCGTATCACCGATACTCCACTATGTCTGGATACCGGCATACAGGGTCGCAAGACTGGAACCATGAACGGCGAAATCGACACGATCATTGTCGGCGCCGGCTCAGCGGGGTCCGTGCTGACGGCCAGGCTGACCGAGGATCCGTCGCGCGGTGTGCTGCTCATCGAAACCGGCCCCGACTTCGGTAGCAATGAGAAGGACCAGCCCGTCGACGTCATCGACGCGGACGACTCCACGGCCACGGAATTCGATTGGCACCATCGCGGTACCGTGCTGGGCCGTGAGTTGCCGCTCTATGCGGGCAAGATCGTCGGCGGCAGCTCGGCGACCAACAACGTGATGGCACTGCGCGGCCACCGCGGCATCTACGACGATTGGGGAGCAGCCGGCTGGTCGTTTTGTGAGTTGTTACCGGCGTTCCGTCGCCTCGAACACGACATCGATTACCCCCGCAGCAGGTGGCACGGAGACGCGGGTCCCGTTCGTATCCGCCGCACAGCGGCCGAGGAGATGGCAGCGGCGCAGGAGGCGTTCATGACCAGCGCTGTGGCGGCGGGCCACCGGTCGGTGGACGACCACAACCACCCTTGCGCGGTCGGCGTCGGGGCGCTGCCCTTGAATCAGGTCGATGGCATCCGCCAATCGACCGCGCTGACCTACCTGCGGGCCGCGCGAGCGCGGCCCAACCTGCAGCTGCGATCGGCGGCGCAGGTGGATCGACTGCTTATCCGGCGCGGGGCCGTGCTCGGGGTCAAGCTGGTCGACGGCACCGACGTCTATGCCGATTCCGTGGTCCTGAGCGCCGGCGCTTTCGGCAGTCCGGCGATCCTCCTGCGCTCGGGCATCGGACCAGCCGACGACCTGCGGCCGCTCGGCATTCCGGTTGTGCTCGACCGGCCCGGCGTCGGACGCAATCTTCACGATCACCCGCTGGTGCGCATCGACTTCGCCACCGATGGCCCTCCCACGCAGCCGGTCCGACAGACGATCCTCACCGCCCACAGCGACGGCACCGGTGGCCCACCGGATCTGCAACTCTTCCCCAGCGGGCCGACACGAACGGGCGAAGCCACATTGCTGGTCAGCCTGCTGCGCCCGCAATCGCGCGGTCGGCTGCGGTTGACCAGCGCCGACCCGTCGGCGCCCCTCGCCATCGACCCCGGCTACCTGACAGATCCCGCCGATCTGACCCGCCTGGTCGCGGGCGTCGAGCTGGCCCGGCAGCTGGCTGCGACAGCACCGTTCAAGCGACACATCGGTAGCGCCACAGCCGCCTCCCAGCCACTAGTCTCACGACACGGCGACGAATTACGTTGCGCCGTAACCGATCACGTCAACGCCTACCACCATCCGGTAGGGACATGCCGGATGGGACGGAGCGACGACATGGCCGTCGTCGATCACACCGGCAGGGTGCACGGCGTGCAAAGGCTGCGGGTGATAGACGCCTCTATCTTTCCGGTCATTCCGGCAGCGAACACCAACGTGCCCACCTTGATGGCCGCCGAACACTTGGCACACACACTGCGGTGGTGACCCCTTCCCGACAGCGCCGCGCTGTGCTTTGGTGAGACACGTGCCTGATACCGTCCCGTCGACCGAGCGCATTATCGAAACCAACGGCGTCAAGTTGCACACCGTTGAAGCGGGCGAGCGCGGGGCGCCAGTCGTGGTGCTGGCGCATGGTTTTCCCGAGTTGGCCTACTCCTGGCGACACCAAATTCCGGTGCTCGCCGCTGCCGGATATCACGTGCTGGCCCCGGACCAGCGCGGCTACGGCCGCTCCAGCCGGCCCGACGAGATCTCCGCCTACAACATCGCCGATCTGTCCGCCGACCTCATCGGCCTGCTCGACGACGTCGGCGCCGAGCGGGCGGTGTTCGTCGGCCACGACTGGGGTGCCCCGGTCGCGTGGAGTTCGGCGCAGCTGCACCCGGACCGGGTGGCCGCGGTGGTGGGGCTGAGCGTCCCGGCGGTGCCGCGCGCCCAGGTGCCGCCGACGCAGGCGTTCCGCAAGCTCTTCGGCGACAACTTCTTCTACATGCTCTACTTCCAGGAGCCCGGCGTCGCCGACGAAGAGTTGGGTGCCGACCCGGCAAAGACCATGCGCCGGATGATGAGCAGCCTGACGGGCGACCGGGCGGCGGCGCTGCGGATGGTCCGGCCCGGGCCGGAGGGTTTCGTCGAGCGGCTGCCGGAGCCCGACGGCCTGCCGAGCTGGATCAGCGCCGAGGAACTCGACCATTACATCGCCGAGTTCAGCCGCACCGGCTTCACCGGCGGTCTGAACTGGTATCGCAATCTCGACCGCAACTGGGAGATCCTGGCCAATCCGGCGGCGCCGACGATTTCGGTGCCGGCCTTGTTCGTGGCGGGCGCCGACGACCCCGTGCTGACCTTCATGCGCCGTGAGCGTGCCTCGGAGGTGGTGACCGGCCCCTACCGGGAGGTGATCCTCGAGGGCGCCGGGCACTGGCTGCAGCAGGAACAGCCGGAGCGGGTCAACGAGGTGCTGCTGGACTTCCTGACGGGCCTGAAGCTGTCATGAACCGCCCGCTGAACTTCGGGGTCTTCATCACCCCGTTTCACCCCACAGGCCAATCCCCCACTGCCGCACTGGAATACGACATGGACCGGGTGGTCGCGCTGGATCGCCTCGGGTTCGACGAAGCCTGGTTCGGCGAGCATCACTCCGGCGGCTACGAACTGATCGCCTGCCCTGAGGTGTTCATCGCAGCGGCGGCTGAGCGGACCAAGCACATACGACTGGGCACCGGCGTGGTGTCGCTGCCGTACCACCACCCGCTGATGGTCGCAGATCGCTGGGTGCTCTTGGATCACCTGACCCGCGGCCGGGTGATGTTCGGCACGGGTCCGGGCGCGCTGCCGTCAGATGCCTACATGATGGGCATCGATCCGGTCGAGCAGCGACGGATGATGCAGGAGTCTCTCGAGGCGATCCTGGCGCTTTTCCGCGCCGAACCCGGCGAACGAATCAACCGGCACTCCGACTGGTTCACGTTGCGCGACGCCCAGCTGCACATCCGCCCCTACACCTGGCCGTATCCGGAAATATCCACGGCGGCAATGATTTCACCGTCGGGTCCGCGGCTCGCCGGTGCAATGGGCACGTCGCTGCTGTCGCTGTCGATGTCGGTGCCCGGCGGTTACGCCGCGCTGGAGAACACCTGGGAGGTGGTGCGCGACCAGGCTTCGAAAGTTGGCCGTGCGGAGCCGGACCGCACTGGCTGGCGGGTGCTGGGCATTGTGCATCTGGCCGACAGCCGCGACCAGGCGATCGACGACTGCACCTACGGGCTGCAGGACTTCGCCAAGTACTTCGGCGCGGCGGGGTTCGTGCCGCTGGCAAATCTGGTCGACGGCGCACAATCACCACGCGAGTTCGTCGAAGACTATGCGTCCAAAGGCAATTGCTGCATCGGCACGGCTGATGACTGCATCGCCTACATCGAGGACCTGGTTGACCGCTCCGGCGGCTTCGGCACGTTCTTGCTGCTCGGACACGACTGGGCCTCGCCTACCGCGACCTATCACTCGTATGAATTGTTCGCGCGCAAGGTGATTCCGCATTTCAAGGGACAGCTGGAGGCGCCGCGGGCGTCGCATGAGTGGGCGCGCGGCATGCGGGAGCAGTTGCTGGGTCGTGCCGGCGAGGCGGTGGTCAAGGCGATCAGCGAGCACACCGACGAACTCAAGATGGAAAGCGAGAAGGACTGATGCGCGCGGCGGTGCTGCACGACGGCCGCGTGGTATTCCGCGACGACGTTCCCGATCCGGTGCCTGGGCCGGGCCAGGTACTGGTCGGTGTGCGCTCGTGCGGAATCTGCGGTTCCGACCTGCATTTCGCTGCGCACGGCGGCGAATTGCTCTCGTTGGCCGCGCAAATGGGTGGCCCGACGGATGTGGACCTGGCTCGCGACATCATCATGGGTCACGAATTCAGCGCCGAGGTGCTCGAAGCAGGGCCCGACACCGACACACTTCGACCGGGCACCTTGGTCACATCGGTTCCGGCAGTGCTGTCGGCCGAGGGCGTCATACCAATTGGCTTCACCGACCGAGCGGCCGGCGCGTATGCGGAACGAATGCTGCTCTCGGCGCCGCTGCTACTGGCGGTGCCCAACGGTCTGGATCACCGGCACGCCGCGTTGACCGAGCCGATGGCCGTCGGGCTGCACGCAGTCAACAAGTCGGGGATTGAGCGCGGCGAGACCGCGCTGGTGCTCGGCTGCGGTCCGATCGGTATCGCGATCATTGCCGCACTGCAGGTACGCGGTGTGGAACCTATTGCGGCGTCGGATTTTTCACCGAAGCGACGTGAATTGGCGACGACCATGGGCGCACATCAGACGATCGATCCCGCCCAGGGTTCGCCGTTCGACACGGTCGCGCCGAAGGTGGTGTTCGAGGCGGTCGGGGTGCCGGGAATCATCGACGACGTGATGCGCCGTATCCCGTCGGGCAGTCGCATTGTGGTGGCCGGGGTATGCATGGAGCCCGACACTGTGCATCCATTCTTCGGCATTGCGAAAGAGATCAGCGTGCAGTTCGTTTACGCGTACGACCCGATGGAATTCGCTGAATCGCTGCGGGCGATCGCCGAGGGTGACATCGACGTTTCTCCTTTGATCACCGGCGAAGTCGGCTTGGACGGGGTGAGTCAGGCGTTCGACGACCTGGCCGATCCCGAGCGGCACTGCAAGATTCTCGTCAAGCCGTAGCGCTAATTGGCCAGCGGATTGCTCCGAATGGTGTGTTCGGCGGCCCGGTCGGTGGTCTCGTAGCCGGCGGCGGCCTTGTCCAGGCTTTCGGCGAACTCACGGCTGTCGTCGGCTGCCGCTTTCATCTGGTCAGCCATGCTGGTTTGCGCTGAGCGGCAAGCATTTCCCGTTGCCAGCGAGGGCATGCCGGCTGCCGCGTCGCCGAGGGGAACGTCGACGCCTAGACCGGCGATGTCCGTCGACGCGCCACGAAACCCGCCCGCAGCGCCGCGCAACACGCCCGGATCGACTCTCAGTTCCTCGCCGTCACTCATCACACCCGAATTTACCTGGCCCGCGGAGTACCACCTGACGGAAGTTTTTCGAAAAACGGCTCTAGCGCGATCATGCCGGAGTTAGCCTGCGTCCTGACCCTTGAACCGGGAGGGGGTTGCACCACAGAACGCAAGACCAGCCTGCACGAGCGAAAGGAACACCATGATTGGAGCCAGTTCTCGTACGCGCATTGCCGTCTTCGCGGCAGGTGGCGCAGCGGTCGCCGCGTTTGCCGTTGCCGTGGTTCCCACTGCACACGCCGACGACGAATCCTGGGGCGCGATCGCCGTCTCGCCGGACGGGAAGTCGGTGGGGGTAGCGACGAATATGCCGAACGAGTACCAGGCCAACACGCATGCGACCTCCGATTGCCATCAAGACAACGCTGCCTGCAACGTGTTGATCACCTTCAAGTACCCCGACTGCGGCGCCGTCGTAAAGAACGGGGACCAGTACTTCGGGGACAGCGGCGCCACGGAGCAAGAGGCGGAGGAGAACGCCCAGAAGCAAAGCCCGGGCAGCACAGTTCTACGGTCGGCATGCAACAACGCGCCTGGGTCGACCAGTACGCCCACCACCGCGAGCAGCACACCGACGACCACCACGACCACGCCAGCGGGCGGGTAGCGGCCGGCACTAGCCCTTGACCTTGCCCTTAGGGCAATCCCTAGGGTTGGGCGAATGACCGAAACGTCCGAGCCCCCAAGCGAACCGGACTTTGCGCCTAGGGAGGCCAACCGGCTTCGGCGTGCCCTGACATGGGCCGGAATCGCTGCCGGGGCCGCGGTAGTCGCAGCGGCCGTCTTCGTTTCCGGTGCGGCGGCGGGTTGGCTTCCCGGTTGGCATGATCACCTTGGGACACAGGCCTGCATGATGGGCAAGAGCGATGCGCCTAAGGGGCCGATGCCGGGTGACAACGGTTGCTGCCCCAAGGAAGCACCGGCGACCGAGACTGCTGCGAACCCAAGAAGAGTTGACACGGCTACGCTGAAACCCTGCCGCAGCGGCAAGCTGCTGCGGGGCGAGGAGAATCATCGTGGCCCACACCGTCGGCGCAGCCGCCAAGGCCGTCGGCGTCTCCGCGAAGGCTGTCCGGATCTGGGAAGCCAACGGACTGCTCCCGCCCGCCCCGCGGACGGACGGGGGCTATCGCCAGTACAGCGATGACGACATCGAGATACTGCGCTTCATCGGCCGCGCCAAGACGCTCGGACTCACCCTCTCTGAGATCAAAAGCATCCTCGACCTGCACCGTCAGGGCACTGCACCCTGCAATCAGGTCACCGCGCTGCTCGACGCCCATATCCGCGACATCGATCGCGCGATTGCCGAGCTGCGCGCTTTGCGCAGCACCCTGTCTGCCGCGCTGCGCGGTGCACGCGAAGACCAACATCGCGGTCGACCCGCCACGGTGTGCCGCATTATCGAAGGCTCCGCCGGGGTGAATCGCTAACCGGAGGCTCTTGTCGGGGGCCCGACGTAGTATCGAAACTATGTTCGAGGATCTTCCCGATCCCTTCGCGATGCGCGATCTGGACCCGGCAGCGCTGGTCGCGGCGGTGACGGCGTCGCATCGGATGGAGTCGATGCTGGTGGCCAGGAGGCTGGCGGCGGTGGCGGCGCTGTTGCGGCATCGTGTCGAGGCGAGTGAAGTGGCCCGAGTCGAGCCCGGCTATGCGGTCATCGACGGCTTCGAGCAGACCACCGCCGAGGTGGCCGCGGCCATGAATTTGTCTGCGATGGCGGCGAGCTACCTGGTGTCGCACGCCGAAGCGCTGGATATTCGGCTGCCCAGGGTGGCGGCGCTGCTGGCGGAGGGCCGCACCGATTGGCGCACGGTGCGGTTGATCATCAGCCGCACCGATTTGGTCACCGACGAGGCGGTGATCGCGCAGTTGGACGCGTCGCTGGCCGCGCGGATCGGTAAGTGGCATGGCTGGTCCAAACAGCGCATCGTCAATGCGGTCGATGCCGCGGTGCGGGTCGCCGATCCCGACGCGGTGCGCGAGCGCCGGACCAAGGCCGAGGATGATCGCTACATCGGGATTACCGCCGGCGACAATGGGATGGCCGAGATTTATGGCAGCGTGGTCGCGACGGCGGCGACGGCGTTCGATCGGCGGCTCTCGCAGTTGGCCACGCAGGTGTGCCCGGCCGATCCGCGGACGTTGGAACAGCGTCGCGCCGACGCCCTGGCGGCGCTGACGGAGGGCCGCCAATTGGGTTGCGCCTGCGGGCTGCCGGAGTGCCCCGCGCGGGTCGTCGACACTGATCGCGATCCGAGCGGGGCGCAGGTGGTGATCAACGTGGTGGCCAGCGAGCACACCGTGTACGGCCGCAGCGATCAGCCCGGGTATGTGGAGGGCTATGGGGTCATCGATGCCGAGCAGGTGCGCGAGCTTGCCGAGGCCGCGTGGCTGCGACTGGCCGATCTGGAGGTCAGCGCTGCGGCGGCGTTGCAATATCAGCCGTCGGCCGCGCTGGATCGCTTTATCCGGTGCCGGGATTTGACGTGTCGGTTCCCGGGGTGTCATCGCCGGGCCACCCATTGCGATATCGACCACACCATTCCGTTCAACCATGCCAACCCGCAAGCGGGCGGGCTGACGGTAGCGTCGAATCTGAAATGTCTTTGCCGCCAGCATCATCGGCTGAAAACCTTCGGTGGCTGGCGCGACAGGCAGCTCGACGATGGAACCGTTATCTGGACGTCGCCTACCGGGCAGGTTTACCGCACGAGCCCTGCCGGGGCGGATCTGTTCCCGCCACCGCGCGCGCCGGCGTGCGCGGCGCCAGCACCCACCAGGCGGAACACAGCCAAGCGACGGAGAGCACGAATCGCACAGGTGCGCAAGCACAATCGCGAGCAGCGACCGGTTAACGAGGCGCGGCGTCGTCTCGAGGAAGCGCGCAAGCAAGAAATCGCCCGCCGCAAATTCCACAACCACATGCGCGACATGCTGTTCCTGTTCAAGGGCACACCCAGCACCAGCCCGTTCTGCACCTGGGTCAACGACCCCTACGAACCCGAAGAACTACCACCGGATTGGAAACCCGACAAACCCGAACCAGAACTGTTGCCCGACGACCCACCGTTCTGAGAACAGCCGCTCGTTAACGCTGGGCGTTCGACAGGATTGTCTCGACGACGATCTGCGATTGGTCGCTGATGTCCGCGTCACCGCAAACGACCGCTTCGGCAACAACGTTGGACCACACGCCAAGGGTGTGTTGACATTTGGATCCCAGCGCCGCACTCCCGGTGACAGTTCGGTCCTGGATGATCAGGTTTCCGCGAGCCTCGACGTTGGCCAGCTCCGGTTTGGTGACACCACGCTCGTCGGTGATGGTCAGCGGTTTGCCGGCGCACTCTTGCCATTGCCGCTCAGACTCGGCGCGCAACTTTTCGGCGCGCTCGGCTGAGGGCAGTAGTGCAACGGACTGGTCGACGACGTGGTTTGACGGCGCACCCTCGGGGGTCTGAAAGAGGCTCTGCCGTATAGCCTTATATCCCGTCGGGTTGTAGACGTGGCTTTCGAGCAGATAAATCGCACCACTGCATTTCGGACGATTGAAACCCGCTGCGGAGTCGAACGGGACACTGGATTTCGACACTTCCTCCAGCGGTTGGCCCACGATGGCGTTGAGCTGTTCGGGTCCGACGAGTAGCCGGTCCGCCGCCGAGTCCGGCACCAGTGGGTGTGCCCCGTGAGCCGGAGCCGCGGTCCCGGCAGGGGCCGGTCGCATGAGCCGCCACGCCACATACGCACCGGTGGCGGCGATGCTGACGGCACAGATCACAGCTACCGTGATCCAAATACTCCGAGTCCCGCGAGTCTTCTTCTTGGGCGCTGGCGCCTTCGCTGCAGCCGGTGGCGCCTTGGGTTTGGCAGACGGCGCGGTGACGGTCCTAGTTGATTGGGGTGCAACGCGTTTGGCAGTCGGGATGGGCGCTCTTGTGGGATGGTCTCGCGACGGCTCAGCATCAACCAGTGCGGCGAGCTCCTTGGCAAAGTCGCTACATGTCTGGTACCGGTCGGCCGCGTTCTTGGCCATACCCTTAGAAATGACCGAGTCGAGCACACCCAGGTCGGGACGGCGCTCGGCCACTCTCGGCGGCGGCGACGACAGGTGGTGGCTTATCACCACCCCGGCGTTGGCATTGTCGAACGGTGGTTTCCCCGTTAACAATTGGTACGCCGTGGCCGCCAACGCATACTGATCGGCTCGCCCGTCCAAGGCCGACCCCATGAGCTGCTCGGGTGACATGTAGGCAATGGATCCTACGGTCATGTTGGTCGCGGTAAGCCCAGTGGTGTCGTCCATCCTGCGGGCTATTCCGAAGTCAGTCAACAGGATTCGACGCCGCTGTGACGTTGGAGCGGTATCGGTGACCATGATGTTCGCCGGCTTGACGTCCCGGTGCAGCAGGCCGCGCTCGTGGGCGTAGTCGAGCGCGTCGGCGACGGCAGTGACGATCTCGGCGGCAAACCGCTGCGGCAAGCCAGACGGATAAAGGTTGCGGACCATTTCGGCTACATCGGTACCCTCGACGTAATCCATTGTGATCCATAGCTGGCCATTGAATTCGCCACGATCGTGCACCGCGACGATATGCGGGTGCCAGAGTTCCGCGGCGAGATCGGCTTCGCGATTGAAGCGCTCGCGGAATTCGCGATCAGCGGTGGCCGCGTTGGGAAGGATCTTCAATGCCTCCTTGCGGGGCAGCCGCGGATGGTCGACGAGGTAAACCTCACCCATTCCACCGGCGCCGAGCAATCGAAGAATGGTGAACCCCGCGAAATTGTCACCGACCGCCAAGGGCATGCGGGAAGTGTATTACCGCCCCATCCCATCAACCTGGGTTTTTGCTGCCTTGCTCAGGATTCGTGCCAGGCAGCACCTTTCGCTCACCCGGCAGCGCCGCCACCATCCGCGGGTGGGGCCGGGTTGGCCGGCGCGGGATTCGCCGGGGCGGGGTTGGCTGGGACGGGGTTCGCGGGCGCGTTGGCTGGGGCCTGGTTGGCTGGCGCCGGGTTTTCACCCGGGCAAAATTCCTGGCCCTCACATGGCCCGAAATCCTGCTGACCCGGAGGAACCGGATTAGTGGCCGGCGCCGGACTCGTGGCGGCCGACGTGTTGCTAGCCTGCCCCGACTGACTTGTGGGCGCCTGGCTGGCTCCGGGCGCGCGAGGAGCCGGCGCCGCCGGGGCGACCGGCGGGCGTGCTGAGCCCGGTGCCGGCACGGCGGGGGCTCCCGGCTTGGGAGGCGACGACGACGCTCCCCTGGGGAGAGGCCTATTCGTCGACGTCGTGGTCGTCGTCGGGGATTTCGACTCGTGACTCCCACACCCCGTAATGATTAGCGCAAACGCGAGTGCGACAGCGACAGCAACCTTTCGCATCGGTCCACCCCTTGAAATAGCTGCGGGATTGGCTGGCTCGCCATCGCTGACGAGGTAGTCAGAGACTGTACTCATGTGTGGTACGGCAATTGGGCGTTTGAACTGAATTCACGGCCATTCGAAATCCCGCCACGAATTGGCGTCACACACCGCCTTCGGCCGGCAACAATTGCGAAGTGAAAAGAACATCGCCGCGATGGCCGGCGGTCCTGTTCGCGACCGTCGCCCTGGTCGCCGGTTGCCATAACAGTCGGACGCCTACTGGCGGATTGTGCGGCGAAGTCGGTGGCGTGTGGGATGCGCAAGCCGGCCATTGCACCGTGTCCAAGCGCGGTGCCGACAACGCTCATGTCCAAGTCAGTGCCGCATACCCGAGGGATCTCATCGACGATTCGACGGCAGGTCCTGTGCTCGGGTCTTTTCTGCGCAAATTCTTCAGTCAATACGGCACACCTGACGACCGAGGTGATGGAGACGCGACCCTGAAATATTCGATTTACGCGCATCCACCCTCCATCAAATCGGTTGTCTTCCAGAGTGATTGGGAGTACCGGAGCATGCCGCATCCGATGGCGGAGATCACCACGTTCTCGTTCGACCTTTCGCGGGGTAAGCAGCTGAAGTTGGCGGACCTGTTTTGCCCGGCAGTCGACCCGCTGAAGGTCCTCCCGCCGCTCGCGCGGCCAGCGGTGCAGCAGCAACTTGCCAACACGGAGCTCGCCTTCGAACGGTTCGAGCCGGGCAACCCCGACGGGTTCGCCGACGACTACCGGGCCTGGGCACTCGACGGCGACAGCCTGGTGCTGTACATGCCGGCGGCACGCGGTCCCGGAGGTATGCCGCCGGGTTTCGTCCAGCCCCGTATCCCCCTTTCGCAGATGCATTCCCTTCTCCGCGAAGGCGGTTGCTCGACATGATCGCGGGCGCCGCCCGCATCGCGTTCACCAGGCCAGCGGGACAGCTGCAGCGCCGGCGAGGAAGGCGGGACCCAAAATCACTATCGCGCCGGCGGTGATCACCACAGCCGCAATGGCGACGGCGATCTGTCGTGCCGTCTCCAACCATTTCGGGCCCTTGGCCGGGTCACCGAAGAGGTCGGTCAGCGGGTGGACCGCGACCCGGCGTTGGGCGGCGGGGTATACCTTTGGCCAGCCCTCCACCCTCTCGAGCTTGCCGGTTCCGGGAAAGAAGACCCAGTTTTCGTTCCCCGTCGTGAGGAATGCGAGGCGTACCCGCGAGGGGTCCAGCGCGTTTCCCTCCGAGTCAGCGGCCAGAACCCGTGTCTCCTTGGCGTCGTTCGTCTTAGAAAACGCGATCTTGTGCGTGAACGTCCCCGGGCAATCCTGCAAGGTGTAGGAACCGACTGCTTGCACCTTCGGCACGTTGCTCGGAAGCTCGATCGGTTTGGAAACGCAGGCCGCCGAGGGGACGTTACAGCTTTTGTTCTCCGACGCATCCGGCGACTGGACAACCGTCGCCGTTCCCGGGATAACCATGTCGCCGGTGACGAGCGGCGCCACCGGCGGTGGTGGTGGTGCGTCGTCGTCGTCGGCGCGGCCTGGTGGGCTGGTGCCGGCCCACAGGGTCGCGGCGGCGGACGCCGCCAGCACTAGCGACATCGCTCGGTCGCGGGCGGTGTACTGCGATTTATCGGTCATGGGAGCCTCTCTACGTGACGCACAAACATCAGGGGGCGGGAGTCAGGCTGAAGGGCACACTGTCGGTGTCGGTACCGGCTGTCTCCCCGCATGCTCCGGTGTCGTCGGTGGCCCATGCTTCGCCGGTCAATGTCGTTGGGTCCCAGGAATAGTGGGCGGTGCCGAGATGCTCGCTGCCGTCTGCGGTGCATTTGACGGCGTTGACGTTGTCGAGGTCGTCCATTCGCCACTGGCCGAGCTCCATGTACACCAGCCGGGCTCGTCCGTCGGGAAGTGTGACCTCGGTGCAGTTGTCACCACACGAAGTGAACACCCACTGCGCAGGGGGATCCCCTTCTTCGACAGCCAGGAACGTGCCGCTGATTCCGTTTGGGGTGGCCGAGGCGGCCGGGGGTTCTGCGGGAGGCGCCTGCGCGGATTGGTCGGGATCGTCGGCTCGGGCAGGGCCCGCTGCCCCAACGACCGCGGCGGCGAAAGTGGCGACTGCCGCAAGGCCCCGTCCGATATGCATGACCTCATTGCTCCTCACGAATCCGCATTCAAATTGACCTGGCGGCGCTGGGTGCCCGTGCGGCACTACCCGAATTTCTGGGGCCGACGGCGACCGACTACCTGCGACTCGTGGTTCTTGAGCCGCGACTACTCAACCTCGCGGAGCTGATACTGCGATCCATGGTGTCGCCGTCAGCGCGATCGGGCGTAGGCCTCAGCTTGATCGAATTGCCTGATCACGGCTGCTAATTCGGCCCTCGTGACGACGCCGGCTTTGACCGTGGCGCGGTAAATGTGGCCTTCGACAGTGCGCACCGGCAGCGACATCGCTTCGGCGATCTCGCGGTTGGACAGACCTTGCGACACCAGCAGAGCGATTTCACGCTCGCGCTCGGTCAGCGGCAGGGCGACCTTTGCCGCCGCCAGCGCGGGGCTGACGGCGCCGCCACACTCTTGGGCAAGTTGGCGGGCACGCGCGCTCGCGGATAGTGCGCTGCCACGCAGACCAGCCTGACGATAGGTCGAAGCGGCGTGGGCAGCTGCGTCCGCCGCGGCCAACATGTCACCCATGGCTTCGAAATCCCTTGACGCCGCCTCCAGGCCCGCGGTGTCGCCGTCGGCCAACGCGCGCGCGTACCGGGCCGCAATCGCCGCGCGCGGACCCTCGACGAGGGACGCCAGTTCGGCCAACCGATCCGCCACCGAGGCGTCGCCGAGCTGAGCCGCCGTTTGTAGGCACATCACTTCGCGTGCCAGCTGGCCATGGCTGCGAGCGAATTCTACTGCACGGGAAGCAATCTCACGGGATTCGCCTACTCGGCCGCGTACCGCAGCCACCCACGCGCTCGCAACCAGGTACCCGGACTCGACAAAGGCGTAGGCAGGATGGCGGCTGTCACGCAGGACATCCAGTGCCGCGACGGCAGCCTCAACCTGCCCGGAGCGCGCCAGTGCCTCGGTCCGCAAGATCTTGAATCGGTAGAAGATCCCGCTGATCTCGCCGTAGCTGCCCATGCCGGTATCCGCAGAGCCGAGGTACCGCACCGCTGTGGCGAGATCGCCCTTGCCGAGCGCGGTCATGCCAACGACCGCGGTGGCCATCGACCCGATCATCCCGGGCAGCTCGGCGCACAACCGATAGCGGTCCTCGGCGACCGTCACCGCGTCCTCGATGTGTCCCGCGGCCAGCAGCGCGTAGGCGTGAAATTCGGCAACTCCGGTGCCCTGATAGCTGTCCTGGGGTGATTCATTGATCACCGCATAACCAGCGGCGGCTTTCTCGCAGGCCTCCTTCGGCCGTCCAAGGTCACCCAGCGCAATCACTTGAGCGCAAAGCCCCAGGATTCGACCGAAATGGTCGAGGCGATGCTCGTCGACTCCGGCCATCACTTCGAGAGTTTCAGCTGGTTTGCCGGCCAAGACTAGCTGTACTGCACGAAACGTCCGCAGATGGTCGGTGCGCCCGGACTTGGCGCGGCGCAGAGCGTCGTCGATGACCTCCCAGGACTGCTCGGGCCGTCGCAGCACCCACAACAGGTTGGCGGAGCGCAGGATCGCGGGACTGACGAAACTCGTCGCGGGTAGATCGTGCGGGTCGATGGTGCTGAAGACTTGCTCGGACTCGGCTCCTTTCTCGCGCATGAAGAGGACGTAGGCAAGCAGGAGTTTGGTTGCCGGATCCGAGTCGGCGTCGACGGCGGCGCGGGCGAGGCGCTCGGCGAGCTCGAGGTCCAGTCGCGACCGCGCGATATTGGCAGCCCGCGCCAGCACGTGGGGGTCGGGCGGCAGGTCGGATTCCAGCCACAACAGGCCGAGGCGAAGCGGGTCTGTGCCGGCGGGTTTTTCGCTGCGCGCCATGGCGGTTGCAATCTCCCCGCGTAGTCGGCGCAGGCGTAGCGGGCCGCATTGGTTGAGTCGTACTTCCCCATACAACGGGTGACCCACATAAACCGCATCGGTGCTCGACGACACCTTGATCAGCCCGCGCTCCTCGGCGGCCTCGACCGACTGCGGATTGACCAGCGATGCCAAGCAGGACCGGTCGATAGGTTCGGCAACGGCCACTAGGTCGACAACATTGCGTACATCTTCGGGTACTGCACCGATCTGTGATTCGACCAACTCGACAAGCGTCGGCGACACCGATGATCCAGCCGTCCAGCTCCACTGGCCGTCCTGACACACCAGCCGGCCCGCCGCGCGTTCCTGCTCGACGAGATGGCGCAGATACAGCACGTTTCCGCGGGTCAGTTTCCACATCCGCTCCGCGCACTCGGCGTGCAGGTCACCCAGCACCGACCGCAGGAGCTCGTCTGATTCCAACCGCGACAGGGGCTGCAGTTCGAGTCGCCGAAGCGCACCGTCCTTCCACAGCGTCGTGACCGCATCGGGTGCGGCTTCGCCGGTGCGAATGGTGGCGATGACTGTGGCGATGTTCTGTGTCACCAGTTGGTTCACCACCAGTGCCGACAGATCGTCGAGTAGGTGAGCGTCGTCGACGACCGCCAGTAGGGGCGCATCACCCGCGCCGGCCCGCATTGCAGTGACCACTTGGTGTGCCATGGCAAGCGGGGTGGCGTCGAAGTCGTCGACCCACTGAGCGAACGCACCCAGCAGCACGGGCCGTCCGGTTGCCGTCCCGGCCAACCGACTGACCGCCCAACCCGATTCGGCCATTGTCTCGGCGGCCTCACGGGCCAGCCTTGTTTTACCCACGCCGGCGCGGCCAGCGATTACTACCCCTTGGCGGTCGCTGTCGGCGAGGGCTTCACCGATGAGCCGAAGCTCTTCCCCCCGGCCCGTCAAGGGCCAGCGGTCGCCCATGCGGCGATGTTAGCTACAGGAGATTCCCAGGATTACGAATTCGGCAATTTCTGCAATTCCTTCTCCAGCTTTTTTTGAGCCAGCTCGAGCACACTTTCCAAGCCTTCCGGCTCGATCTGCAGGTACTGACAGATCACCTCGTCGGCAACACCCGCGCCGCGGAGCCGCAGCGCCAGGGAATGCGCATCGGGAAGTCTGCGCAACGCCGTCTCGTATCTGAAGGGATCATCGAAAGTGCTCACGTTTGCCCTCGCTTGGGGCGATGGTTATGCAGCGCGTTGTAACGCGCATGACGACAACCGACCCAATGCGTCCGCATTTTCGGCGAGGCCGCTTCGCGATAGGTCAGCATTGGCCTCCTTTTTGAACCACGTCCGTCATTCGGTCAGTCGCCACGTCCGATCCGCTGTGGTCAAGGCTCACTCTGGCTCACGCGCCGACGCTCGGCATCCGTGCACGACTACCCAAATCCCGGCGAACAACCGCAACCCACTACCTACCATCCGTGACCCTTGAGTCTCGACTACGCAATTCCGCAGTTGCGCTTACTGCATTCCCGAGTTTCGGTCAGCCCGATTCGCCGTGGACACGCCCGAGATTCGGCCCCAACCAATGTGGCGGATGGGTTAGGTGTCGTATGCGTAGTCGCCGCCCGGCATTGAGTAGTTGACCTGGCGTGCTGAGCGAATTGCAGGTAGTGCAACACGGGCCCCCAGCAGGTATGTGGGGCGAGGATGGCATCCGAAGGACCGGGGCTGCACCGTGGAATCACGCCAGAACGGAGGCTCGACATGCAGGCTACTGATACCACGCCGGTGTAAGCGCCATGCGCGCCAACCGATTTCGACGTAGCCGGACCGCCTGACCCAGAAAGGGAACACCATGACAGACACCCGTTTTCGAACACGCGCTGCGATCGCCGCGGCCGGTGTTGCAATGGCGGCCGCCATGACCGTCGCCGTGGCTCCCGGCGCATACGCCGACGACTTGTGGGGCGCGTGTGCCGCGCCGGCTAACCCGAACACATCCAGTTATGTCATGTGTACAACCGGGAATTCGACCCAAGCCGACGCCGAAAACCACGCGCTAGGTCTATGTAACTATCTTAAAAACCGCCAATGCTCCGTGGTGGTTAGCTTCACAGACTGCGGTGCGGTCGCCGGAAATGGGAACCAGTGGGCCGGGGGTACTGGCCCGTCGGTAGAGGCAGCACAACAAGCGGCCATGGGCCAGCTTTCCGGCGGCACGATCGTCAAGTCGGGCTGTGTCGCCCAGGGCTGAAGATTGCCCTTAACGACCGAACGCGAGGTTTTCAAACACGCGCCACGATCGGCGCGGCCGGTGCTGCGGTGGCAACCGCGATGATCGTCAACCCGCCGGCGTCTGAACCCACTTCATGGCAGTGACACATCTTCACTGATGACAGGGAAACGACCGCGGCGTACGCCAGTGCGCGAGCTTAGGGCGCCTTAGCAACAGCACACCGTTCTTGAACGATGAGCAACAGATAGCCGGAGTTCGGTGACGTGTCGTATGCGTAGTCGCTGGACCGCATTGAGTAGTTACTGCCGCGGCCGGGACGAATTGCAGGTAGTGCGGCACGGGGCTGGGTGCAGGGATGCGGAGCGAGGATGGCAACCCAGGACACCGTTTCGAGTTAACAGGGCATCGCCCGGGAAAGGACTCGCCGTGGCACGGATTAATCTTCGAACATCAGCCGCAATCGTTGCAGGCGGCGCCGCTGTGGTGGCCGCGCTGAGCGTCGTCGCGGTTCCCTCCGCGCGTGCGGACGACCAGTGGGGCGCGTGCGCCGCCCCGGCCAACACTTCGCTGACGGGAAATGTCTTCTGCCTGGCCAATGGCTATCCCAGCCAGTCCGACGCGCAAGCCCGTGCGACGTCGATGTGTAACTACTTGAAGGACCGCCAATGCTATGTGGTGGTGAGCTACACGGATTGCGGTGCGGTCGCCGGCGATGGGAGTCAGTGGGCCGGCGGGAGCGGCGCCACTCAACAGGCAGCAGAACAAGCGGCCACCAGCCAACTGCCGTTAGGCACGGTCGCCAAGTCGGCGTGTATCGCCCAAGGGTGACGATTGCCCTTTGAACCTCCGCGGTGGATTGCGGCTCGGAAAGGACTGCTATGGCAGTGAACGGTTTAAAACGACATGTCACAGCTTTCGCAGCCGCCGCGGCAGCGCTGATCGCCGTTGTCGGCGGCCCCGCGAGCACAGCGAACGCCGAGATGATTACCGACAATGACAACTTGACTTTCCAGCAGCAATGCTCTGGTAGCGGCAGGGTGGAATGCCACTTTCCAAACTTGATCACTTGCGGGGCTTCCGGCGGATGTAATTACACCGTCCGGGTCGAAGGGCAAGGCCCAGGCGCGCTGAACGTACAGGCGTGTGCGAGCGGATTGTGTAGCGACGCACAGTCAGGCACCAACACAGCCACCGCGGAGCTGCCGGGCCGTTTCCCTCTGTTCGGCCTCGACTTCTACGGTGTGGGCACCGGCGACAACATCAATATGAATGTCCGAATTCACGCTAGGGGACTAAAGGCTGCGCCGGATTCATGCGGCAGTGCGGGCGCCGGCTGCCTCTGAGGCCTCCAAGGAGGTACCAAAACAACGATCGTCGGGTGTAACGCCGCGCACGTGAATCACTTCCCACAACAGTCGCAACGTCATCTGAGAAAGGAACGGTCATGAAACGGATCAGTTTTCGAGCGTATTTCGCAGTCTGCGCAGCCAGCGCAGCAATCGTGGCTCCACTGACCGCCGCGATCGCGCCCAGCGCGAACGCCGACGGCCAATGGGGCGCGGCGTCTCTGACGCCGGACGGAAAGCGCGGTTACTGGGTCACGAATTACCGCAGCCAGGCCGATGCACAAGACAGGGTGTCGGACATGTGTGCTTATCCACGCCAGGTCAACTGCACCGTGGTGGTGACCTTTTCGGACTGTGGTGCGGTCGCTCAAAGTGGCGGCCAGAACGTCGGGGGTACCGGCGCCACGCAGCAGGCAGCAGAGCAAGCGGCCATGAGCCAACTGCCGGGCAGCACCATCCGCTGGTCGGGGTGCAACGACGGCGGGGATGCTCAGGGCATGGGATTCTGATGCTGCCTTCTGATGGCAATGTGACCGGCTGCTCGATCTAGGCTGCACCCCGTATCACAAAGCCAGTCATGAAACTAGCCAGTTTTGCTGGACGGGAAGCGATCTGGGCGACCAGCGCAGCGGTGGTGGTTGCAAAGGCCGTCGCCGTGGGTCCAGTCGCACACGCCGACGGCACCTATGGCGCGATCTACGCCAGGCCCGGCGGCCCCAATTGGGCTATATCGCTCGGACAGCCGACCCCTGCCAAGGCAGAAGATCGGGCGATGGTCAGCTGCAACCACATAGCTTGCGACAAGAAGCTTGCTTTCACTGACTGCGGTGCCCTCGCCCAAAGAGGCTTTGACTATTACGCGGCAAGCGGCCCCACACAGCCAGCCGCAGAATCGGCGGCCCTAGCCGGTCTTCCCGACAGCTCGATCGCTACCTCCGGGTGCAATGGATCCAGCCCACGGGAGGAGAACTTCAGAAGCTGACGATTCTGAGCCGGCCGGAACGCTGGCCGCCGGAAACGGAATGGGGAAAGAACTGCCATGACAGTGACCGCTTTTCGACAGTGCGCGGCGATCTCGACGGTCGGTGCAGCCATGGCCGCGTTAACCGTGGCCATCGCGCCCGCCGCATACGCCTACGAGGACTGGGGCGCGATCGCCGTCTCGCCAGACGGAAAGTACGTCGGTAGCTCCTGGAATCAGCCGAATGAGTACCAGGCCAACAGGACTGCGAACTTTAACTGCCATCAAAACAATCCCACGTGCAACGTGCTGATCACCTTCAAGGCCCCCGAGTGTGGCGCAGTCGTCAAGAACGGGGATCAGTATTTCGGAGACGTCGGCGCTACGAAAGAGGAAGCAGAACGAAACGCCATGAACCAAAGTCCCGGCAGCACGGTGCTCCGCTCGCAGTGCAACGTTCCCCCTCCTAAGGCCCCTTCCTAAACCGCCGCGAGATCCACCTCGCGTGTCTCCCGCATCACCACTAGCGCGATCAGGGTGAACGTCGCCACCACAGCCAGGTACACCCCCACCCATGCGACGCCGTGCGTGTGCACGATCCAGGTCGCGATGAACGGCAAAATTGCGGCACCCAGAATCGACGCGACGTTGTAGGCGATGCCGCTGCCCGTGTACCTGACATTGGTCGGAAAAAGCTCCGGCAGCACCGCGCTCATCGGGCCAAATGTGAGTCCCATCAACGTCATCCCCACGATTAGGAACAGCAGCATTGAGCCGACGGTGGTTGAAGCCGGGTCCAGCAGATAGCCGAAGCCCGCGCCGAACGCGATGATCGCCGCCGTGACGGCCAACAGCACGACGCGCCGGCCGTAGCGGTCGGCGAGCCACCCCGACACCGGAACGAAAATGGCGAAGAGGCACACCGCTACCAGTTGCATCGCAAGGAAGTCGGTGTAGGGGATGTGCAGCTTCACGCCGCTGACATCCACTACCTTGCCTGTGCCGTATGACACCACCCACGTGGTCAGCAAGTAAAACAGCGCGTAGGTCGCGAGCATCACGCAGGTACCGATAATCAGTGGCCGCCATGCAATGCGAAATACCTGACGCACTGGGGCTTTCAGGCGTTTGCCCTCCGCGACAGCTCTCGCGAACACCGGTGTCTCCGATAGCCGCAACCGGACGTAGAGACCAACGATCACCATGACCGCCGACAACAGGAACGGCACCCGCCACCCCCATACGAGGAAGGCGTGGCTGCCGGTCTTCGAGTTCGCGTCGAAGTGCTGCGACAACATGATCAGCCAGAACATCCCGTTGGCCACCAAGAAGCCGACCGGAGCACCCAGCTGCGGCCACATGGCTGCCCATGCCCGTTTGCCCTTCGCTGCAGTCTCCGTGGCCAACAACGCCGCACCCGACCACTCGCCGCCCAAACCCAGTCCTTGGGCGAACCGCAGTACGGCGAGCAGCGCCGGCGCGAAATCGCCGACCTGGTCATAGGTGGGCAGAAGCCCGATCAGGAAGGTCGCGATCCCCATGGTGAACAACGAGCCCACCAGCGTCGCCTTGCGACCGATCCGATCGCCGAAGTGGCCGAACACGATTGAGCCCAGCGGTCGCGCCGCGAACGCGAGGCCGAAGGTGGCGAAGGACTTGAGCAACGCGGCCGTCGGGTCGCCCTGGTGGAAGAAGAGCGCAGGGAACACGAGTACCGCGGCGGTTGCGCAAATGTAGAAATCGAAGAACTCGATGGTAGTGCCGACCATGGTCGCGACGACGATCCGCCTGCGATCTACGCGAGTATCATCCTGCTTTCGGTCAGCGGTTCGCGGTGAAGCCTGCCGGTCGTGTACCGGTGCGACACGACTTGGAGGATTGTCGGACATCGAACCGTCCTGCCTATCGCCGGTGATCCGGTAGATGAAGGGGACGACGAAAAGCTCTGCCCGGCATTGCATCCCCCTAAAATCGAGTACACCGGCGATGTTATCGAGCTATCGGGCGCAATCGGGCAGGAACCGACATGTTTGTCGCCTCATCGCCGACACAAGTGAATGGCTGGTCATGGTGTCGGCGTCGTATGCGTAGTCGGTGCGCGACGTTGAGTAGTCGCCGTTGCTACCGGGGCGAATTGCAGGTAGTGCAGCGCGGGTCTCGGAGCACTCATTTAGGCGAGGATGGCATCCGAACGACCTGGATAAAAAGGAACCATCGTGGCGATGCTTAGTTTTCGATTGCAAGCTGCGATCGGCGCATGCGCTGCCGCAGTAGTGGCCGCACTGACCGTCGCCGTGGCGCCCGCCGCGCACGCAGCCAGGTGGGGTGCGTGTGCCGTGCCGAATGACCCGAACAAGGTTACGGCGGCGATCTGTCTAAAGGGGAGCATCGAGAACGAGCGCGGGGCCGCCAAATATGCGGCGGATACGTGCAAGTACAACACGAGGGACCGCCAATGCCACACGGTGGTCACCTATACGGACTGCGGTGCGGTCGCCCTTGTTGGAAATCAATGGGGTGCGGGCTCTGGCCCCACTAAACAAGCAGCGGAGCAAGCGGCTCTGGACAATCTGCAAGTGCCCGACGGCAGGATCGTCACGTCAGCGTGTATACCGCAGAACTGATAACAGGCCGACCACCACAGCGAGGCACACCGGCCTCTGAGCCAGCGGATGAGAGCGAGCGCTGCAATGGATCTGCCGCTAATCGAAATCCGTGACTGGGGTCGCCGTCCCCGCCGACTGGCATTGAGGGGACCGATCGTGGTCGGCCGCGACTGCGCCGGAGAAGTCCTCCTCGACCAGGAGGTGTCGCGGGAGCATCTGCGGATGGTGCCCAGCCCGACGGCGTTGTCAGTGGTCGACCTCGACAGCCGTAATGGCACCACGCTCAACGGTGTTCCCCTCACCGGGCGTGCCGCACTCTCGCCGGGTGACGTACTACGTCTCGGTCGCTCCGAAATCATCGTGCTGTCCACCCCGACGGTCCGCACGGCAGAGCCCACCGCACCCGAACCGGACCACGACGCAACCCGGCTGGGCATCACGATCGCTTCTCCCCCGCCACCACCGCCTCCGCCGGCCGACGCCAAACCATCGCGCGCCATCGCGGTTGCCGAACGAGTACTTGGGATCGACCCCACCGGCGAGCGAGAACTGTTTCCCGCCTACACCGACTTGCCGACCAAGGTCCCGCTAAGGGTCTGGCAACTGGTTCGCATCGTCAGCGTCGTGGCGTATTTCGCCTTGGTGATAACGCTTTTCGTGCGTCCTGGGACCGGCCTCTTCGTGCTGTTCGGCGTGATCGTGCCGCTGTTGCCGGCGCTTTTCCTGGTGGCACCGGGCCTGTGGCGGAATATCTGTCCACTCGCCGCAACCAACCAGACACCACGCGTGTTCGGCTTCGGCCGGGCCTTGGATCCGCCCGACTGGCTGCGCAACCGCGGCTATCTGATCGCGATGGCGTTGTTCTTCGGGATCGCGGGCTCTCGGCTGGCCGGACTGGACCGCAGCGGCCTCACCACCGGAGCCGTACTGGCACTGGTGATTTCAACGGCATTCGCCGGCGGCTATGTATTCAAGGGCAAGAGCGGCTGGTGCAGCAGCATCTGCCCGCTCTTCCCATTGCAACGCGCCTACGGGCAAACACCGTACGTCACTGTGCCCAACAGTCATTGCCCCAGCTGCGTGGGCTGTGCCAAGAACTGCTACGACTTCAAGCCGCGCGCGGCGTATCAGGCCGACCTGGTCGACGATGACCGCGGGTGGAGTGGGCCGCGCAAGTTGTTCGTCGCGGCGCTGCCGGGATTTATCCTCGGCTTTTTCAGCTTGCTCGACGACCACCTCCCTGCGCTGGAAAACTACCCGCTGCTGGCGTTGTTTCTCCTCGTCAGCGTCGGATCTTTCTATGCCGCCGAAGCTGTTTTGCCGATCAGCTCCGCGATGGTCGCAGTCGGCTATGCCGCTGCTGCGCTGAACATCTTCTACTGGTTCGCCGGTGCGCGGATCGCAGACTCGTTCGCCCGGCTGACCGGTGTCCACGCCGGTTGGTTGCGCTGGGTGATCAGCGCGGCGATTCTGGCGCTGACGCTGTTGTGGATCGCGCGTACCAGGGTCACCGAGTTGCAGTTCGCGTGGGCCGCCGGGAAGCGCTCGGAACCCGTCCTGCTGCGACCACCCAAGCGGGCCACGGCTTCTGGTGGCGAACCCGCCGCACAGGTGTGCTTCGAGACCAACGGCGCACCCGTCGCCGCTGAGGTGGGAACGAGTCTGCTCGAGGTCGCGGAGAAGAACAACCAGCCGATCGAGGCCGGCTGCCGGATGGGGGTGTGCGGAGCCGACCCGGTCGCCGTCCTCGACGGCGCGTCGTGCCTGTCGGTTCCCGAACAGGATGAGCTGAACACGTTGCGGCGCCTCGGCTTTGGTAAGTCGACGCGGATGGCGTGCTGCGCGCGGATCTCGCCGGGCACGGTGACCGTCTCGTTGACCCCGGAACCCGGTGACGGTGCCGGCGCCAGGCCGACGCGGTATGACCGCTCGATTGTCAGCGTGGTGGTCGTCGGCGGCGGCATCGCGGGGGTCACCGCCGCCGACTTCATTCGGCGCGGGCATCCCGATTGCGAGATCCATCTGGTCGGGCAGGAGTCGCATGCGCTCTACAACCGGATGGGAATTTCCCGGCTGGTCTATGGCCGCTCGGCAATGCAGGGTCTCTACCTTTTGCCAGAGCAGTGGTACGACGATCACGGGGTGCATGCCTGGCTGAACACCATGGCCCGGCGTATCGACCTGCGTGCTCAACGGGTTCTGCTCGGCACCGGTGAGGCGTTGCCGTACGACCGGTTGATCCTTGCGATGGGTTCCAGCGCTTCGGTGCCCACGCTCGACGGCTTGAATCTTCCCGGGTGCTTCGTGCTGCGGCAGGCCGGCGACGCCATGGGTATTCGCGCCTACGCCCAGCAGCATGGTTGCCGACGGGCGGTGGTGGCAGGCGGTGGGCTGCTCGGCCTCGAGGCTGCCTACTCACTGCATCTGCTGGGGTTGCAGGTGACGGTCCTGGAACGGGGGAAGCGGCTGTTGAGCAAGCAGATCGATCCGCGCTGTTCGGAATTGGTCGGCGCACATTTCGCAAAGGCCGGCATCGAGGTATTGCGCCAGGCGGAGACGGAGCGCGTCGTCGGCTCGGATGCAGCGAACGGCGTCGTGTTGAAGGACGGTCGCACGCTGCCCTGCGAAATTTTCCTGGCGGCGATCGGCATCCGGCCCAACGTGGAGTTGGCCCGCGACGCCGGCATTCCGGTGAACAAGGGCGTGCTGGTCGACGACCGGATGCGGACTCGGGTGCGTTGGGTCTATGCTGCCGGCGACGTCGCGGAACACAACGGCCAAGTGCTGGGACTGTGGCCGATCGCCGTCGAACAGGCCGAAGCCGCTGCAGTGAACGCGCTCGGCGGCGACATGGTGCTGGCCGCGGAAACTCCCGCGACGATCTTGAAAGGCGTTGGACTGGAGCTGTTTTCGATCGGCCGCGTCGAGGCGTCACCCAACGACGACGTGATCGTCGTCGATCGTCCCGGCGTGCCCTCGTACCGGCGACTGCTGATCTGCAAAGGTCGAGCCGTCGGCGCAACGGTCCTGGGTCACCACCCGTCAGATGTCGCCGCAGTTCAAAAAGCCGTCCGCAGCCAGGCGCCGGTAAGGCCGGATACCTATCCGGCATTGCGCTCGGGCGATTGGAGCGTGCTCACCTTTGGGTAATGGCTGCGGCATGTCCCTATGCGTAGTCAATCCACAGCAGTGGGTAGTTGCCGTAGTAGCCGGGCCGATTTGCAGGTAGTTCATCGCGGTGCTCGGGGCAGGTATACGCGGCGAAAATGACAGCTGAACGGCTAGCCGGGAAAGGAAAATTATGCGGAGAACCATTTTGCGAACGTGCGCCGCGATTGGCGAGGCCGGCGCTGCAGCGGCGGCCATGATTACGCTTGCCGTGGCTCCCAACGCACATGCCGATGACACGTGGGGCGCCATCGCCGTCGCGCAAGGCAGCAGGTACGGCGTCGGTCAACGGGAGCCGAATCAAGGCGCGGCCGAATCTGCAGCTGTTGCCGGATGTATGCGAGGCGTTCCAGACAACTGGGCACCCTGCAGAGTGTTGGTCGTCTTCCAAAGCCCTAACTGCGGTGCGGTCGCTCAGCTTAATTCCGATTACGTTGGTGGAACAGGCCCGACGATATCTGAGGCGAAAAACGCTGCCCTTGCCCAGCTTCCCGGAAGCGGTATCCTCGTCTCGGCGTGCGCACAGGGCGGATAGCGCCCGCCTCCGTGGCGTGCCAACGGTGTGGTTCGCAAGCGATTAACGCGCCGTCATCGTCTCAACCGCAGCCGCCACCGAATCAAACCGGCGTAGACCAGCGACAGCACCGCCAGCATGCCCATGTCGAGCAGCCACGCCCCCGGCGTGTGCTGCCAGTGGCTGTCCTGCGGACTGTAACCGGGCAATATCAAACAATCATGCGCAGGCGCAACGACTTCGGTAGCGCCAGGCGCTGGACAGGGTGGCGGCGGAGTGAAGTGCGGACAGGGCAAGCCGACCGTCGATGCCGATGCGGCGAAACCCCAACGGCCCGGCATTATCCAGGACAACTGGTCGAGTCCCGCCCGGCCGGTCACCGGAATCATCCCGCCGGAGAGGACCACCTGAGACATGATCGACACCACCAGTAGCGGCAGAACCTGCTCGCTGGAGCGGGCCAGCGCCGACAGAAGCAGGCCGACCAGGGCGGAGGCGATACAGGTACCGGCGATGCCGACGAACAGCTCGATGCTCGCGGCCACTTTTCCGCCACCGAGGATTACCGCTCCTTTGACCGGCATGCCTTTGCCGATCAGCACGATCGCGGTCATGATCGCGGACTGGACGGTGGCGAACACCGAGAACACGCATATCTTGGCCAGCAGGTAGGCACTGGTCGACAGGCCGACAGCCTGCTCCCGCAAGAAGATCGGGCGTTCGCCGATCAGGTCGCGGATCGTCAGTGCGGTACCCATGAAGACCGCACCCATGCTCAGCAGGATCAATATCTCCAGTGGTTCAGTGGGATCCTCAGCACCGGCCACACCGAGTCCCGCTGTGCCGCTTACGCTTATCGGCAGCAACCCCATAACGAACGGCAAGAGCGTAAGGAAGACGAAGTAGGCACGGTCGGAAACGATCAGCCGAAACTGGCGGCGCGCGATCGTCGAGAATTGCCGCCACACGCTGGTGTGCACGGCGGCGCCCAACTCTGCCTTCTCCGCGGGCAACTCGGGTAACGGCGGTCGCTTTTGGGCCAGGAAGCGTTGATTGGCGGCATCCGGGTCGTCGCCCACCTTGGTGAAGATGTCAGCCCAGTTGGTGGTTCCCATGGCCCGACCGATCTGATCGGGCGGCCCGCAGAACGCCGTCTTGCCCCCGGGGGCCAGCAGCAGGACCTGGTCGCAGACATCGAGGTAGGTCAACGAGTGCGTGACCACCAACACCACGCGACCGGCATCGGCCAGCTGGCGCAGCATCATCATGACCTGGCGGTCCAGCGCCGGGTCCAGTCCCGACGTCGGTTCGTCTAGAAGAAGCAGCGACGGGCCGGTGAGCAGTTCCAACGCCACCGACGCGCGTTTGCGTTGTCCGCCAGACAGTTTGTCCACACGCGTGTCGGCGTGCTTTGTCAGCTCCAGTTCCTCGAGCACCTGGGCGACGACCTTGTCGCGGTCCGCCTGGCTGGTGTCGGGCGGCAGCCGCAACTCCGCTGCATAGCCCAACGCTTGCTTGACGGTCAGCTGGCGGTGTACGACGTCGTCCTGCGGGACCATCCCAATCCGGTTGCGCAGGATGGCGTATTCGCTATGGACGTCGTGGCCTTCGAAGATGACCGAGCCGGAGCTTGGGCGGGTGTACCCGGCGATCAGCCGGGCCAGAGTGCTCTTGCCCGCGCCGGACCCGCCGATCAGCGCTGTGAGGGTGCCGGGTCGGGCGGTCAGCGAAATGTTATGGAGCAGTTTGCGATCGTGGTCGACGCTGAACTCGACATTCTGTACCTCGAGCCCGCCGGTACGCGTGGCAGCTTCGGTTCGGCGGACCAAAGTGCCGGCGGAGAACACCAGGTCGACGTTGCCGATTGTGACGACGTCTCCCTCGTTCAGGACCGCCGAACCCACCCGGACCCCATTGACGAACGTGCCGTTGGCGCTGCGGGCGTCGCGGATCTCGGTGCCCGCAGGGCCCGGGATCAGGAAGGCGTGTTGGCGCGAAGCCAGCACGTCCTCGATGACGATGTCGTTGTCGCTGGCGCGGCCGATTGTGACGGAGTCGGCCGGCGCCCTGGGCTCCGTCTGCAACCGCGGCCGATTCAGCATCCTGGTCGTGGCTTTCGACAAATCTGCGGGCGGCCGGCCGGGCGCAGGTGTCGGCCGCTGCGGCGGCGGTGGGCGGTGCAGGCGCGGAGCAGGTTGGGGCCCCGTCCTAGGCGGCGAGGTCGCCGGGCGTTGGACGGTGACCCTCGAGGAGGTTGCGGGTGGCCGGCCGGCGGGTCCGTCGTGGTGGCCGACCTCGAAGCTCAGGCACGGCCCATCGGGATTGCCGATGTTGATGTGCCGGCCGTCGTGAATATCGATCACCGGCACGCGCTGGCCATCGACGAAACTGCCGTTGCGCGAGCCGTTGTCAATCGCAACCCACTTGCCACGCTCGAAGCGCAGCAGTAGATGGGCGCGGGAGATCAGCGGGTCCACCACGCGGATGTCGGCGTGGACATCACGCCCGACGACGACGTCATTGCCGGGCGCGAAATTGCGTTCCGTTCCTTCGTACCGAACAGTCAGCACAGGTGGGGCCGTCATATTCATTGTGTGCCTCCATTTATGGTCGACCGCATCTCGGGAGGCGAGGAAAGCATCGTAACTCCAGCTCCCTTGCCGGTTTCCCTTTTGTCAAAATCCTCAAGTCGATATCGCTGGGTCATGAGTTGCCCGCCCTGTAGGTCGCGATCCATTCCCCGACTCGTAGGCTCCAGCCGGGTTCGAGTTTGGTTGGGGTCGTACTTATCTGGGTCCACTCCGGTGCGCCGGGCGCGGCGATGAACGTTCCGGCTGGCGTGGACGCATCGCGCACGAACACCGCACCACGGTCTACCGTGATGTACGCATGCACGCGGGACACATACGGGTCGTAGGGAACGACGATCGGTGAAGCAGCCGCTTTCTGGACGGCGTCATCGGACAACGGTGAGCGGCCGATGGCGTACTCGCGGTCCAACGGGTAGCTGGCACCGTCTGGGGTGGCTAACACTCCCACCGGGGTCGGCGTCATGGATGTCTCCACCGGGGCCGAGGCACGGGCAACCTGCACCGTCTCCGCGGATGCGGGCGCTGACGGAATCCGTTCGGTTGCCGCGGCTTTCGCGGGTTCACCCATACCGGCTGGACCGAAAACGAATCCGCCCCCAGGCACTATGCCGTCGCGAAGGTCGGTGCGCGGCTGCACCGGCGGACCGGGCTGACGGCTGCCCGAGATCCGAACCCTCGGCATCGCACCAGGCACCACCTGGCTCACCCAGGCCGGGCCGCTTTTCCCCTGCAGGTTCTGTTCGCCCTCTGGTGTTTCGATATCGGCTCTCACGGGACCGTGCAGCAGTACGAGTAAACCGTTGGCGCTCGGTGCAATCGCCCCGAACGGCACCGTTCGAGCAACGCCGAATGCTACTGGCGAGAGCCTGTCGGGGAGCGGACCCCCGGGGCGCTGCGTCCGCGCGACGGATTCGACAGCGGCGAGCAGCTGGGCGGCAGCCTCGTCGTTGACGCCCGTATACGCGACGATGCCACCGAAACGCGCCACCAAGCCGTCGCCAGGGGCAACTTGAACGCTAAATGATGTTTGCTGCACCAGATGTCACTCCTGACTATTTGGATGCGAGATGCGACCAGGTGTCGAGCACATGGACGTATGGGTCGTCCGACACGGCAATCGTGCCGACGAACGGGTGCTCCATCGCGAATATCAGGTACAGCACGAATGCCAGCAGCGCGCTGGCAAGCGCAATGAGGACGCCATGGTGCACGACGTTGGGCACGGTTTCCATGTAGGTGAAGATCAGCATCACGAGCGCACCGCCGAGTAGCAAGACCCACATTTCTCCGGGTATTTCAGACTGGCTGCTCGAGATGCGCGTTTTGCGGGCGCTGCCGAGGTCATCCAACTTGCTGATCGACTGGCGGTAAAACGAAATCTCGCTTTGCGTTACGGGCTGCACTTGCAGGAAGCTCTGCCAGACCCGGGTCAGGTGCTCCGACTGCTGTTCAATGGTCCCGCCATGACGCATTCTGGGGAACTCGTCGTCCACGACGTCGTTGGTATAAGCGATCAAATTCTGCTGGATCGTCCGCCGTGCGGGCGCCGGCAGGCCCTCCGAGTCGCGGAGAAGGTCGGAAATCGCAACGGCTTCCGACTCGGTGTCGCTTTGGGCCTGATCGAATTGTTCCCACACGACAACGACAACGAACGCCACGAGCACCGCGTACAACACCCCGGCAAGTTCGAACACGTGGTCCGAGACCGACCCGACTTCAGCAACCCGCCGCCCAAAGATCCGCCGCCACAACACGAGCCCCGCTACCGCCACCCCGACGGTTAGCACGACAACCAAGGAGGCGACCAACGGCGCGGGCAGCTGCAGGACCCAGATCACAGTCCACCTGCCGTCGACTCAGCGCGTGTCCGGCGGAAGGCCGCAGTCTCACTGCGTTGCACGAAGAAACCGATCACGACCAAGGCGAACCAGATCGCTCCGACCGTTATCGCGGTCCGGCCATCCGTCGTGAAGAACAGGAGTACTACGACAAGCGCAAGGAACGCCATAGCCAACACCGTCGTCACCGGCGCACCGGGGAGCCGATAGTCGGAGGATGCCAGCTGACCTGACTCCACGCGTTTCCGATACACCATGTGCGACAAAAGGATTGAGCCCCACACGAAGATGATCCCCAGGGCGGAAACCGAGGTGATGTAGGCGAACGCTTTGTGCGGTGACAGCCAGTTGACGAACACGCCCAGGCCCATCGCCAGCGCCGAGAAGCAGATCGACAACACCGGTACGTGGCGAGAGCTCAACGCCTGCATGACCGCCGGCGCCTCACCTCGTTGGGCCAGGCTGCGGACCATGCGTCCCGTCGAGTAGATACCCGCGTTACACGACGACAACGCAGCAGTCAGCAAGATGAAATTTACGATGCCCGCCGCTGCCGGAATGTCGATGTAGTGGAATACCGCGACGAACGGGCTCTGCCCGCCGTGGAAGTTACGCCAACCTCGCACGGACAGGATCACGAAAACCGCGCCGACGTAAAACAGCCCGATCCGCAACGGCAACGTGTTGATTGCCTTGCGCAACGTCACTTTCGGATTGGCGGCTTCGCCGGCCGTCACACCCACCAGCTCCACACCGACGTAGGCGAACACCACGATCTGCAGGCTCATCAGCGCCTGCCCGAACCCCGTCGGGAACACGCCGCCGTCGTTCCACAGGTTCGCGATGGTCGGCCCGACACTGGGCCCGAGACCAGTGATGGGGAGCAGCACACCGATTCCGATCACGATCATCCCGACGATCGCCGCCACCTTGATCATCGAGAACCAGAACTCCGCCTCCCCGAATACCTTTACCGAAATCAGGTTGGCGACAAACAGAATCGCGAGCACCACCAATGCGGTCACCCACTCGGGGATGACCGGCCACCAGTACTTCACGTATTTGCCCGCGACGGTGATCTCGGCCATGCCGGTGGTGGTCCACACCGCCCAATACGTCCACCCGTTGGCGAAGCCGGCAAACCTGCCGAGGAACTCCTCGGCGTACTCGGACATACTGCCCGACACCGGTCGGTACACGAGCAGCTCGCCAAGGGCACGCATGATGACAAAGATCGCCAGACCGCCGGCCAAGTACGCCAGGATCAAGGCCGGCCCGGCGTTCTGAATTGCGCCCCCCGCGCCGTAGAAAAGACCGGTTCCGATCGCACCGCCGATTGCCATCATCTGGACCGTTCGCGCCGACAGACCTCGTTCGTATCCGACGTCTGGTGTCTCGGATTCCGGCTTCCCGAGGTTCAATTCAGTCACTGTCGCCGACTTTTCCGGGCGCGGTGAGGCAATCATTTCGGGCCTCCCTTCCCGGCCTGGACTGCCAGAATGAGGAGAGCATCGTATCCCCGCAGCTGTGTGGTGATCTCCGTTTTTTCAACCTCCGACCGGTACTGTTACGGGTGATGAAGCGCAGGCTTCTGGTCACACTGGCGGTCTCTTTTGCGGCGAGCTGTGCGACGCACACCGCGAGCGAAGCAGCGACCGCGATCGTCAACGAGGTCGCGGTCAACTCCAGCGGCAAACCCGTCAATGGCTATCACGAAATCACCGACGTCCAAAGCGTTCCCGACGACGCCGACTGCACCGAGCCGTCACCGGCCGCCGTCAGCAAGAACATCTACCGCTGCTGGCCCGCCGCCTACGCCGCCGATGTGTGCTGGTCCGCGGCGGGCCTCGACCTGCTGTGCATGAATGACCCCTGGGCCAAGGAACTGCACCGGATACGGGCCAGCGCTGCACTGCCGCAGGTGAATCCGCCGAAAATACCCACTCCAGTGGCGTTGACTCTCGACGACGGCACCCGCTGTCGACTGCGCAACGGCGGCGCCTGGGGATATCGCTACGACGACCTGCGCGGCTTCTATGCCTGCACGGGACGCCCCGACATGGTTGTGCTGGCCCCGATGAACGCCGATCCCATCGACCGCTCGTCGCCGGCGTGGAGCGTGCGGGTCGGCCCCGGTCAGGCGAAGGATGCGTCGTCACCGCCGCCAAGTACCCATCGGGTACAGAGGGCCTGGTTCGCGAGCAATTGATCTTCATTTCGACAGCGACTCCTGAATCTGGGCCGCAACCATTCCGACGTCGTCGTTGGCTTGCTTCAGCCCGGTGAGCACGTCGGGGTAGGTAGCACCGCTCATTGACACGTCGAAGACCACATGCCGTCCCTTGTCGGTGGTGAGGTAACCCGCGAGGCTTTGCACGTTGAACAACGCCCGGCCCGTCGCCGGGTCGGCAACCGCCACTGTCCCAGTCTTGGCCTGCACCTTGCCTTTTGCGGGACTGTTGCGTCCAACGGCCGCAATGGTGCCGGTTTCGCCCAGCACGGGTTGGCCGACGACAAATGCCCGACCCCACGGCTGGGCGGCTGCCCACTTGACCCAATCCGTCACCTGTTTGGGGGTCGCCGAAGCGGGATACGCTCCCTCGCCGTCGGTGAGCACGACGGCGTCGGACACCACCCCGGACTTGGCCACCGTGGCGCGGATCGTTTGCAAACCGTCGCTGCATTCGGTGGACCGGCTCTTGGTCGCCAGTAGGCACAGCATCGCATTGGCTCCGGTGTTGTAACTTGTCCGCAGGATCATCGACCCGAACGCCTGCAGCGGCGGCGACTGCAGCGCAGCCAATCGCCGGTTTCCGGAGTAGCTGTTCGCCGGCGGCAGCCGGGACTCGTCGTTCGGTCCAATCGCGGCGGCCCGCACCGCAATTCCCGCCCGAGTCAGCGCTTCGACGAACAAGGTTCGCCCCCAGGCCGTGGCATCGGGCACGCGGTAGATCGTCAGTGCCGGCTTGCCTTGCGGCACTAGTCCGCTGACAACGATGGAATGTGGATTCGCCGGGTCGGCGGTCACTTCCAGACTCGGCGGATTGTCGGGCTTGACGGTAGAAACCTTCGACTGCACCGTGAATGCTGTTGTGCGCGGCGTTGTTTGGATGCTGGCTATCTGACCGACAGTGCCTGGCGTCACGTCGATGTCGAGGACGTTGTCGTTGACAAAGATCGGCGGGACAGCTCCCTCGTGCCCTTGGTTCGTCTGCCAGATTCGGGTGTCGACTATCACGTCACCGTCGACGGTCTTGACTCCCTTGGCGGCGATCTGCCGTGCCAAGTCGTCGAGGCCGGCCAGGGGATCGTCGTTGACGCGACGCGCGTTGGGTGCGATGTCGCCGTAGACGTGGTCGATATGGGTGGCGTCGAATGCGTCGTTGACGCGGCCATCCATGGCGCCGCGACCGCCCATAGCGAGATCGCCTGAGGCGACGAGGATTACGTCGCCATGCAGCACGCCGTCGTGCGTCGGCGCAGTGGCATACACCGGAGTGGTCAGTCGCGTGTTCGGCCCTAGGGTGTCGTACAGGGTGCCGATGGTGAACTGTTTGCCGGTCGAGCCGGTGAACACCATTTCGTCGGGACGTTGACTCAACAACACCTCGCCGGAGTCACGGTCGGCGACGTAGTAGAGCCATCGCGCGGTGGCGTACGCCGGTTTCTGCATGATCTTTCGCGCGGCGTCGGGCAGCTCTCCATGGGCCGCTGTGCTCTCTTTGGTGGTGCACGCGGCAACCAGAAGGACCGCGACAACCAGAGCGGCTAAGCCACGCATGACGCCAGCACCATGGCAATCTCCTCGTTCGGCAGGCCGCCACCCCAGCCGTCGGCCGATTGCCATGCTGCCGTCAACCGGCACCCCGCATATCCGTGCCGCACTACCTGTAATTGGCCTGCGAAATGGCAGCCACTACGCAGCCGCGCAGGACGATTACGCACCCACACAACGGCTAGGGTGCAGTCATGCCGTTCCGTCTGATTGCCATGTTGGGTGTCGTCGTCGCCGCGCTGGCTGCCTGCGACGGCGAGGCCGGTCCGGTCAAAGACAATCCGCGGCAGGTGACCGTCGTCGGCAAGGGCCAGGTCCAAGGCGTCCCCGACACGCTGACCGCCGACGTCGCCATCGAATTCGTCGCACCCGACGTCACCTCGGCGATGGACCAGACCAATCAACGCCAGCAGGCCGTCATCAACGCACTCACCGACGCCGGCGTGGACAGCAAGGACATCAGCACTACCGACGTCACCTTGCAGCCGCAATACGCCGGCGGCGGCAACACGATCACCGGCTATCGCGCCGCCAACTCGATCCGGGTCAAGATCCGCAAGACCGACACGGCGTCGCATCTGCTGGCCGTCATCGTCGACACCGGCGGCGACGCCACGCGAATCAACTCGGTGAGCTATTCCATCGAGGACGACTCGAAGCTGGTCAAGGATGCGCGTGCCCGGGCCTTCGACGACGCCAAGGACCGCGCTGCGCAGTACGCGCAGCTGTCCGGGCTGAGCCTCGGCAAGGTGATCTCGATCTCCGAGGCTTCCGGCGGCACTCCGCCGACACCGACGCCGCTGCGCGGGGCACCGATGGCCACCGAGGTTCCGCTGCAGCCAGGTCAGCAGACGGTCAGCTTCTCGGTGACCGTCGCCTGGGAACTGCGGTAAGAGTCAGTCCTGGTACACCCGCGGGTCCAGGGTCCCGATGTAGGGCAGGTCGCGGTAGCGCTCGTCGTAGTCCAGGCCGTAACCGACCACGAATTCGTTGGGGATGTCGAAGCCCACGTAGGCGATGTCGACGTTGGCGCGCACGGCATCCGGCTTGCGCAGCAGCGTGCACACCCGCAGCGACCGCGGGCGGCGGGTGGCCAGGTTGCGCAGCAGCCACGACAACGTCAGCCCGGAGTCGACGACGTCCTCGACGATCAGCACGTCGCGGTCGTTGATGTCGCGGTCGAGGTCTTTGAGGATGCGCACCACGCCCGACGACGACGTCGACGACCCGTAGGAGGCGACGGCCATGAACTCGAACTGGGTGGGCAGCGGAATCGCGCGGGCCAGGTCGGTGCAGAACAGGACTGCGCCCTTGAGCACGGTAATCAGCAGCAGGTCCTGGGCCTCGGTGGTGGCCAGGTCGCGATAGTCCTCACCGATCTGCGCACCGAGTTCCGCGGTGCGGGCCTGGATCTGCTCTCGGGTGAGCAGCACCGATTTGATGTCCCCCGGGTACAGCTCGTCGGAATCAGCTGTCACGCCCACAGCGTGCCATGCCGGCGGGCAGACCTCTAGATCGGCTCCTGCGTCAGCGTCAGCATGCCGCCGCGCCGGCCGGCCACCAGCCGTTGCCCGCGCAGCTTCGACCCCACCGCAACCCCGCCCTGGCCGCGCCAGCCGGTGATCAGCGTGTTGATCCCGCGGATCTGCTTGTCGGTCAGACCACTCGCCCCGCCGGCCAGCAGCCAGCTGCGAATGACGCCGCGGCGCACCGGGTCGGGCAGCGCCCGCAACGCGCGGGCGTCGAGCCCGTCTTCGGTAGCCGAGGTGGTCAGCGCCTGCGCGATCAACGTGTCGATCAGGCCGGTGTCCTCGCGTAACGCCGTCGCGGTGCGGGCCAGCGCCTCGGCAACGCCGCCGCCGAGCACGTCCTCCAATAGCGGCAGGACCTCGTGGCGCAGCCGGTTGCGGGTGAACCGGCGGTCGGTGTTGTGCGGATCCTGCCAGGCGACCAGCTCCAGCTCAGCGCACGCGGCGTGCGTCACGCTGCGCCGCACGCCCAGCAACGGCCGGCACCACGGCGGATCGTACGGGCGCATCCCGGCGATCGAGCGCGCTCCCGAACCGCGGCCCAATCCGAGCAGCACGGTCTCGGCCTGATCGTCGAGCGTGTGGCCCAGCAGCACCGGACGATCTGCACGGGCCGCGTCCAGCGCGATGTAGCGCGCCGTGCGCGCCGCCGCCTCAGGCCCGCCGTCACCGGTCACGTCCACCGAAAGTACTTGGGCAGCAACGCATCCCAATCCAAGAGCTTGCGTGCGGGCGGTCACGGCGACTTCGGCCGAGCCGCTCTGCAAACCGTGGTCGACGATCAGCGCGGTGGTCGGCAGCATGGCCGCAGCAACGGCGGTGAGCGCCAACGAATCCGCCCCGCCGGACAGCGCGACGCACCACTGCTCGGCGGTCGGGAGGTACTCCTTGGCGAACGCTGCGACAGCCGCGTAGAGCTGCCCTACAGAACCCTGTCGATCCATCGTTGCGGGTCTTCGATCTCTGCCGGCAGCGGCAGCGTTTCGGGCGACGACCAGACGGCGTTGAACCGCTCCATCCCGACCCGCTGCACCACGTGGTCGACGAACGCCTTGCCGCGGGTGTACTGGCTGAGCTTGGCGTCGATGCCCAGCAGCGCGCGCAGAAGTCGTTGCAGCGGAGGCTGTTTGCGCTGCCGGCGGTCGTCGAACCGGCGGCGGATGGTCGCCACCGTGGGCACCACGACGGGCCCGACGGCATCCATCACGTGGTCTGCGTGGCCCTCCAGCAAGGTGCCGAGCACGAGCAGCCGATCCAGCGCCTGGCGCTGCGGCTCCGACTGCACGGCGCGCACCAGGCCCAGCACGCCCGACGAATGGCCGTCGGACGATCCGCCGCGGCCGCGGACGAAGTCCGCCAGCCGACTGACCACCGCAGCGATGTCGTCGCCGCTTTCCTGCGTCAGCACGCCAAGCGCCTCCGACATATAGCCGGACAGCCACGGGTTGGCGGTGAATTGCACCCGGTGGGTGACCTCGTGCAGGCACACCCACAACCTGAAATCCGAAGGCTCCACCCGTAATTGGCGCTCGACCGCCAGCACGTTGGGATACACCAGCAGCAGGCAGCCCGCGTCGCCGGCGGCGAACGGGTCGTACTGGCCGAGGATCCCGGAGGCGACGAATGCCAGCACCGCGCCGGTCTGCGCGCCGGTGACCCGGCCGGTGACGAAGCCTCGCGGCTTGTCGGTGCCGCCGGTCATCACCCGCATCGACTCGGCAGCCGCCCGGATCCACGCGGGCCGGTCGACGATGCGCGCGTCGGGCACGACATCGCTGGTGTCCAGGCCGGTCACATCGCGCACCGGCGGCTCGGCGGCCTTGGCGGCGCTGGCCAGGTCGTCGATCACCTTGCGGCGGGTGTAGTCGGTCGACGGCGGGCCGGGGCGCGCCAGCCATTCGCCGACCGTGGCCGCGAATTGCCAGTCGACGGCGCGGCCAACGGTCAGCTCAGGTGGTGCGGTTACTTCAGGCATCCACACGACCATAGGGCGGCGGCGACGTTGTCGATCGCAATACGGCCAGTTGGGCCCGCGTCGTTCGAGATCAGCGCAAAGGTCAGCACTCGCCCGTCGACGTCGGTGACCACTCCGGCCAACGAGTTGGTGGCGGTCAGCGACCCGGTTTTCGCCCGCAACCAGCCGATGGGCCCATTGTTGGTGGCGGGGTTCAGGAACCGGTCGCCCAGCGTCCCGCTGCCACCGGCGATCGGCAGCAGGTCCAGCAGCGGCCGCAACGCCGGCTGATCCGGCCCGGCCGCGGCCTGCACGACGTCGTCCAGCGCCTTGGCGGTCAGCCGGTCGTCGACGGACAGCCCGCTCGAATCCTGCAGTGCCGCACCACTAATGTCGATATGCGCGGTGCGCAGCCGGTTGGTCACCGCGTCGACGGCGCCGGCGAAGCTGCGCGGCCGCTGCATTGCCGCGGCGACCTCGCGCGCGATGCACTCGGCCATCACGTTGTCCGAGGCGTTCATCATCTCGTGCAGCCGCTGGATCAGCGGCGCCGACTGCACCGCGGCCAGCTGCCGCGCATCCGACGACGCGGGATGGGCGGCCATCGTTACCTTCGCCGGATCGATGCCGAGCGCGGTGGCCAGCGCACGACCGGCGTCCAGCGCCGGGGTGTACGAGCGGGTGGATTCGACGGTCGCCGGCTGGACGCGACCGGCGTCCAGCATCACCGGCTCGATCGGGGCAACGTCGCCGCCTTCGATGTCGCCCGGATCCCAGCCCGGCGCCACCTCGGGTCCGGTGAATGCCGAGACGTCGACCTGCACGGACGTCGGTGTCACGGCGCTGCGGCGAACCTGATCGGCCAGATCGCTGATGCGCGCCGCATTGTGGTACCAGGTCTCCCCGCCCGGCGGGACAGCCGACAGCGTGGGATCACCGCCGCCCACCAGGATCACCACGCCAGGCTGGTCGGCCGCGACGACCTTGGTGGTCACTCGGGCCTCACGGTCCAGCGCGAGCAGCGCCGCGGCGGCGGTGAGGGTCTTGTTGGTCGACGCCGGCTGCATCGGCACGTTTTCCTGCTGCTGCCAGAGCTCTTTAGCGGTCATCGCGTCGGTGACCCGGCCGCCCAGCTGGCCCAGATTCGGGTCTGCCACGACCGCCGCCAGCGCTGCCGCCAGCCCGCGCGGCGTCGGCATCGGCGCGGTGTCGGCCACCGGCACGACGCCGGGCTTCGCGGTCACCGCCGCCGGCGGCGGCATGATGTGGGCACTGCCGGCGCCGCGGCCGTTCGCGGTGAGAAACGCGGCCGCCGCCACCAGGATGGCAACTACCGCCAGCACGGCCGCCCCCACGATCAGGTGGGTTGACCGTCGCCACTGAGAGGGACGCATGACACTCCTGACTGTCTGGTCCCATTCTGCCCAACCACCTGGCTCTACTAGGGTTGACCTCCGACGCCAGCCGAATCCAGAAGGAGCCGAGACGGTGCAATTCGACGTGACCATCGAAATCCCGAAGGGCCAGCGGAACAAATACGAGGTCGACCACGAGACGGGTCGGGTTCGTCTGGACCGCTATCTCTACACGTCGATGGCCTACCCCACCGACTACGGCTTCATCGACGACACCCTGGGCGAAGACGGCGACCCGCTGGACGCCATGGTGCTGCTGCCCGAGCCGCTGTTCCCCGGTGTGCAAGTCGAGGCGCGGCCGGTCGGGATGTTCCAGATGACCGACGAGGCCGGCGGCGACGACAAGGTGCTATGTGTCCCGGCCGGCGACCACAGGTGGGATCACATCAAGGACATCGAAGACGTTCCCGCGTTCGAGCTGGACGTCATCAAGCACTTCTTCTCGCAGTACAAGGCGCTGGAGCCGGGCAAGTTCGTCAAGACGGCCAACTGGGTCGGCCGTGCGGAGGCCGAGGCGGAGGTCCAGCGCTCGATCGAGCGCTTCAAGGCCGCCGGCGGGCACTGATATTCAGCCGCCCCATTTGGCGGCTTCGGCTTGGTCGCGGGCCAGCATCGAGACGGTGTTGGTCTCGTGGGTGCCGGCCATCGCGTGATAGGCGCGCACCAGATCGGCCATCGCCTGATTCCACTGCGCCTGCCACGCCTGATACGTCATCCCGGTATCGCCCTGCCACGCCGCCGACAACGCCGCCTGCTCGGACGCGATATCCGCCCCCAGGCCCTGCATCGTGGCCGCATAGGAGGCCATGTCCCCGGCATGCACCAGCATCGCCGGGTAGTTGTACATAATCTGCGACATCAGAAACCTCCCGTGTACGTCGACGCGGCCGCGGCATCGGCGGCCACATAGGTACCCGCCGCATCACCCAAATTGGCCTGCGCGACATCCAGCAGCGCATTCACCTTCGCCGCCACCTCCACAAACCGGGCATGCGCGGCCTGAAACGCCGCCGCCGACTCCCCCACATGAAACGCCTGCGCCGACACCGCCTCCTGCTCGGCCTGACCGATCGTCGAGCGCATCAACCCCGCCTTAGCCGCAAACGCCGACTGCGACGCCACCAACTGCGGAATATGAGCATCCAACATGCTCATAACGCTGTTCCTTTCTCTCGAGCGGTTACTGACCGGGGCCCTCGCCCCAACTCTCCGGCAACATCGGCATCGTCGGGCCGCCGCCGTATTCGGCGGCCGCCAGGGTGCTGAGCCCTGCGGCTTGCAGACCCTTCTTCGTGACCGTCCCGGCGAATCCCAGGGTGCCGGCACCCTGATCTGGGCCTGCGTCCAGATATTCGTGGCGGTATCCGCGGTCGATGACCGAGTGCAGCCGTCGGCGCGTCCGCTCTTGTGCCTCGGGCGCCGCCGCGCGGGCAGCCACCTCGGTGCTCTGGGCGGTTGGCTTCTTGGCTTTCGAGCGGGTCGACAGGCTCGCGTCGCTGCTCAGACCCGCGAAACCCACCATGTAACCGAAGCCTTCGGCGCCCGTCACCGGGACGGGCGGAACGGGCGGCGCCGCGGGTGGCGCGGCGGCCGCAGCCGCGGTGGCCGGGGCCGCCACCGTCGGCGCGGCCGGCGCCAGTGGGCTCGTCGGGATCGTCGGGGTTACCGTCACCGGGGCGACGACCGGTGGTTGGATACCCAACACCGCGGGTTGCGGCGCGGGGGCCGGCACCGCGGCCGGTTGCGCCAACCCCGCCAGGCCGGACAAGCCCGCCAGGCCGGCCAAACCCGCCAGGCCGCCGGCCAGGGTGGGCATCATCAGGCTCACACCCACGGTGATCAACAGCGGCAGTTCCTGGATCAAGAACCGCAACGTGCGCAGCGTCCAGTTGACAATCCGATAGGTCTGCCAGGCAATGAAATAGGCGATCAGCGCCGGCGCCTGCGACGGGTTCAGCAAGCCCTGCATGTTTTGTTGCAGCCAGGCCAATGCCTGGGCATTGCCGTTGAAGAAGTTGCCGAGGTTCTGCAAGTACTGTTCCGGAGACCAGTTGGGCTGGCCCTGGCCCGGGATCTGCTCGCCGTCGGGCCCGAACAACATCTGCCAAATCTCGTCCGGGGTGGGCAGCTGAAACGACCCGGTGCCGCCACCGCCGCCTCCACCGCCGCCGGCGCCGCTGCCCGACCCCGCCCCGCTACCGGCACCGGCTCCGCTGCTGTTCTGGGCCGCTTTGGCGGTGGCCTGATAGGTGCTCATCGTGGTGGCCGCCTGAGTCCACATCCGGGCGTAATCGGCCTCGTTGAGCGCGATCGGAATCGTGTTGATGCCAAAGAAATTCGTCGCGACCAACACCGCGTGGATGGCGTGGTTGGCGGCCAGCTCCGGCAGCGTCGGCATCGCGGCCAACGCCGCGGTGTAGGCGCCGGCCACGGTCGTGTGCGCAGCGGCCGCCTCGGCGCTGAGCGTGCTTGCCAACGACAACCACGCCAGGTACGGCATGTGCGCCGCCGCGTATTGCTCGGCGGTCGGGCCTTCCCACACCGCTTGCCCGCCGGCCAGGACGGAGGTCAACTCCGTTGCGGCAGCCTCGTATTCGGCACTCAACGCCGACCACGTTCCCGCGGCCGCCAGCATCGGGCCCGGCCCCGGACCGGTGCTCAACAACGTCGAATGCACCTCCGGCGGAAAGGCCATCCACACCGGGGCGGTCATCGTCAGCCGCCCGCCCCCAGATACGTCGATGCCGCGGCCGCATCGCCGACGGCGTAGTTGGTTCCGGCCAGGCCCACACCTGTGCCGGCACGGCCCAACACTTCGACGCCCTTGGCCGCCGCCGCCGAGTGCTGCGCGCCGCGGGCGCTGAACACTGCCGCGGCTTCCAGCGACACCGGATCGGCCGCCGGAGGCGCCACCGCCGACACCACCGGGGCCGCGCCCGCGTGCGCCGCCGCCAACTGCGCGGTGATCGCTTCGACCGCCGCACTGGTTGCTGCCAGACCCTCCGGAAGCACCCGCAATGTCATGACACCCACTCCCTTCGACGACCCATACCGAATGCGATAGCCCAGCCGAGCAGCCCGGCTGTCAAACCGAAAACCAGATGGAATGCCGCCCGCTCAATCGAGACGACCGAACCTGCCAGTGCGACAAGGTGAATCGGCGCGGCGGCGAGCACCACCAGGCACGGCCGCCGACGCGCCGCGACGGCGTACAGCAAGACCGCCGCCGCCAGATACCGCGCAGCGCCCCACGGGCCCGCCGCCACGTGAAGCGCGAGCGTCGCCGTCGTCGCCGCTGCGCCGACGGCGATCACCGTCTCGGGCCGCCGCGTCGCCAACGCAACCGCAACCAGCATGCTCAGCCACACCAGGCCGCGGTGTCCGGGCAGTCCGAGCGGGGTGCGGACATCCGCGTACGCAACAATCGCCGCGACCGCAAGCACCGGCAGGGCGACCTCGCGCAGCATGTCCGCCGTCAGCACACGATCGGACGAACCGGCACCAGTCCATACCCGCACGTGCGGCAGCTTACCCGCTTTGCGCTCCTTGAATGCGTTATATCGCAGCCCATAGGGTGCATCCATGCGGATACGGGCCGCGCAGCTGATCATGGCCGTTCTGGTCTTCAGCCTGATTGCGTGTGGCAGGTCTGCGCCCGAGGAAATGCTGGTGGTACAACAGCGCAGCCAGGTGCTCGCCCGGTTCACTTTGCCGCAGTTGCAAGACTTTCCGCAGGTCGAAATCCGGACACCGCAATCGCGCGGCTCACAAGTCCAGAAGGGCCCCACCGTGCGTTCGATTCTCGACGCGGCGCATGCTACCGGCGTCACCAGCGTGCGGGTGGTAGGGCGCGACCCGGCTCAGACCCTGACCGCAGGCGAGCTCACCGACCAGGTCATCTTGAACATCACCAAACGCCACACGCTCAAGCTCGCCGGCACCAACCTCGACCTGAGTCGCTGGGTGCGTGATGTCACCGGTCTGGACGTCAACCCATGACCGCCGCACTGGCGGGCGTGGATCTGCTGATCGGCATCGACGACACCGACGACCTGTGGAGCCCGGGTACCGGGCGTCGGGCCCGGGCGCTGCTTCGCGAACTGGCCGCGGCCGGACTGGGCGAGCCGGCCGGGGCGACGCGCCATCAGCTGTTGGTCGACGACCGAATCCCCTACACCTCGCACAATTCCAGCGCATGTTTGGCGTGGCGCTGCGTCGACGAGACCCCAGACGCCGTCGCGCCAGCCGTCATCGAACTCGCCGGAAAATTCTTGGAACAAGTATGCCCACCGGACGCCGACCCCGGGCTGGCGGTGGCTATGCCCGGCCGCCTGCACGACACCGCGCCACTGGTCGAGTTCGGTTTGCGCGCCAAGCGAGAAGTGTTGCGCCCCAACGAAGCTCGCGAACTTGCTGCGACGCTCGGCGTGCACCTGTCCGGGCACGGCGGCACCGAGGGCGGGGTGCTCGGCGCGCTGGCCGCCGTCGGGCTGCACCTGTCCGGCAACGACGGGCTGTTCATCACTCTCCCCGGCCTGCAGGAGCTGCCCTACGAAGCGACGATCGACGACCTGCTGGCCCACGCGCCGATCGATCTCGCCCGCGACGACGACGGCCGCCGGCCGCAGCCCGGCGAATGCATCGAACTGGGCGACTGGGTGCGGCCGGTGCTTCTCGACGGCCTAGCGGTGTTGCTCCTCGAGCCGCCCCGCCAGCGGCCCGACGGCAGCCGCGTCTGGCGGACCGCGCCGCGCGCCGTCGTCAAGCAGCACTGACGAGCGGCGGTGGCATGCTGGCACTGTGAGCCCGGTGCTGCATTTCGCCGCGAACTTCTGGTGGCTGGTGTTCCCGCTGGGCGGCGCGATCGGCGGAGGCCTGCGGGCGCTCGCCGCGGCCAACGAGCGACGGGCCGAACGACGGCTGGAGCGCTACCGGTTGAAGCAGCAGGCGAAGATCGCCAAGGCCGAAGCGTCCGCGCGGAATCGGAACAATCAGGAGAGCTACCGGCGGGAGCTGACCAAGTTGATCGCCGAACATGACGGGACCGATGCGCGGTGGTTCGACTACGAAATCGACCTCGCCAAGTTGCTCGACTTTCCGATGATGACCGATATGCGCAATCCGCTGACGATCGCGTTCCACAAGGCCAAGCGGCGCGCCGACTTGCTGCGTCCGGAGCGGCCCGAGGACATGGTCAACGACCGCAACGCGCAACTGGACTACCGCGACGCGGTGCACGAGTACGTCACGGCGTTCGAGGTCGCCGAGGCCGAGGCGATTCGCCGGCGCCGCAGCGACTTCTCCGCCGACGACCAAGAACGCCTGGCCCGAGCGCAGAACCTCCTGCACCTTGCGCAGGACGACGCGGCCACCCCGCAGGAGCGGCAGAGCGCCTACGTCCGGGCGACCAAGGAACTCGACGGGCTGATCGTGCTGCCGGCCACGGCTAGGGCCAGCATCGAACGGCGCATCGCCGGGCAGATCGAGGCCTAGTCGAGCCTTTCGACGGCGACCTGACTCAGCTCGGTGTAGCAGTCGACGGCCATCGTCAGATCGGCCTCGGCCAGGATCTGCGACACCACGGCCCGAAGCCCGTCGCGCCCGCCGACCGCAAGACCGTAAGCGTAGGGGCGGCCGATGCCGACCAGTGCGGCGCCGAGCCCACAGGCGCGCAGCACGTCGACGCCGTCGCGGATGCCCGAATCGAACGTCACCGGCAGATCGCCCACCGCCTCGATGACCTGTTCGAGATGACAGATCGCCGGAACACCGCCATTCGCTTGGCGCCCACCATGATTGGAGCAGGCGATCACGTCGACACCGAGCTGTTTGGCATGCGCAGCATCGTCGGGCAGGCAGATTCCCTTGAGGATCAACGGCAATTCGGTGATCTGCCGCAGCCACCTGAGGTCATCCCAGGTGAACGCCGGGTTCGCGAATACCTCCAGCCACACCGCCCCGGCGTGCACCGGGTCGAGATCCTTTTCGCTTGTGACACCGGCTAATTCGCGAAAACGCGGATCAGAGGTGTAGTTGGCGATGCAGTCACCGCGCAGCATCGGCATGAATCCGTGGGACAGGTCGCGCGGACGCCAACCCACGGTGCCATAGTCGACCGTGACCGCGATGGCGTCGAACCCCGCCTTCTCGGCGCGCTTGACGAAGCTCTCGGTGAGCTTTTCGTCTGCTGTCGGATACAGCTGAAAGATTCCGAAGGAGTCGCCGCGGGCCTCGGCCACTTCTTCGATGGTCGCCGACGACAGCGTCGAGTACATGCCGACCAGGTCGAGCTCGGCGCACACCCGGGCCTCCTCCAGGTCGCCCTCGGGCCGGATGTTCCCGAGCACCCCGACCGGACACAGAAACACCGGCGTCGGCAGCCTGCGGTCGAGGAAGGTCACCGACATGTCGCGATCGCTGCGGTCCCGCAGCATGCGTGGCGTCAGCCCGTAGCGACGCAACTCGGTGACGTTGATGTCCTGGGTCTCCTCATCCCCGGCGCCGCCCTTGACGTAGCCGTAGATCAGCGGGTTCATGTTCTCCTGGGCGCGGTGTTCCCATTCGGCGAACGTGAACGGAAACGGCGACGTCTTGTTGAGAACCCCGGCTTTGTAGAACTGGTATTGGTAGTCGCCGAAGTTGCCCATGGCCCCTCCCTGTACTCATGTGACAGCAGAAAGGGTTGATTACCCGGTCCGGGCGTCGGCTACCACGCGGGTCCGGTACAGGCTGGCGGCCGCGGTGATGCCCAGCGTCAACACGATGACGGCCAGACTGAGCAACGTCGGGATCTCCGGCACATTGACATGCTCGCCGCCGTTGATGAACGGCACGTCGTTTTCCCGCAGTGCATGAAACACCAGCTTCACGCCGATGAACCCCAGGATGGCGGCCAGACCGCGGCCGAGATAAACCAACCGCTCCAACAGGCCACCGAGCAGAAAATACAACTGCCGCAGGCCCATCAACGCGAACACGTTGGCCGCCAACACCAAATACGGCTCGCGGGTAAGCCCGTAGATGGCGGGAATGGAATCGAGCGCGAACATCAAATCCGTCGCACCGAGCGCCACGATGACCAGAAACATCGGCGTCATGACGTTCAAGCGACGGGCAAACCGGACCACGGCGTTGTCGGCGTCGCCGCCGGATCCGGCACCGCGAGCCAGCCTGATGCCCGTGTAGACCAGGAATGCGCCGAAGACATAGAACACCCACCCGAATTGCTGTATGGCAATCGCGCCCAGCGCAATGAATACGGCGCGGAACACCAGCGCAATCACAATCCCGACGAACAGGGCCTGCTGCTGGTAGCGCTTGGGCACGTTGAAGCTCGCCATGATGACGATGAAGACGAACAGGTTGTCGACGGACAGGCTGTATTCGGTGAGCCAGCCGGCGAAGAATTCCAGCCCGAACCGCGAGCCGTGGAAACACCACACCCAGATGCCGAAAAGCACCGCGAACCCGACGTAGGCCGACAACGCAATCGCGCATTCGCGCATCGTCGGTTCGTGTGGCCGGCGGGCGATCACAACGACGTCGAACAGTAGGACCGCCATGGTCACGCCCAACGCGACGGACCATTCCAGCACGGACACGTGCAACGGCAGACCCCCTCTCCCGTCCAGCATGTCAGGTCGGCGCCGGCCTCGCCCGTTAGTATTTTCGAACTGTGGAAGTGCCGTCGCTGTGACCGAGGTCGGCGGTCCTTCCGCCTCCATGGGGGCCTCCGCGGGGCCGGTCGGGCGCGGCAGCGTCGCCCGGGTCGGCGCGGCGACAGCACTGACCGCCCTGTGCGGCTACGCCGTGGTTTACCTGGCCGCCCGCGACCTGGCCCCCGCCGGCTTCTCCGTCTTCGCGGTGTTCTGGGGTGCGTTCGGGCTGGTCACCGGTGCCGCGAACGGACTGCTGCAGGAGACCACCCGCGAGGTCCGCTCGGTGCGCTACGCCGACGTCGCGACCGGACGTACCCATCCGCTGCGGGTGGCGGGGATGCTCGGGGCGGCTGCGGCGGTGGCGATCGCGGGGAGTTCGCCGCTGTGGAGTGGGCAGGTGTTCGCCGACGCCCGCTGGCTTTCGGTGGGGCTGCTCAGCGTCGGGCTGGCGGGCTTCTGCCTGCACGCCACGTTGCTGGGCATGCTGGCCGGCGTCGACAACTGGACCCAGTACGGCGCGCTGATGGTGACCGATGCGGTGATCCGGGTGGCGGTGGCGACGGCGACCTTCCTGATCGGCTGGGGTCTGGTGGGGTTCTTGTGGGCGACCGTCGCGGGCGCGGTGGCCTGGCTGATCATGCTGGCGGTGTCGCCCACGACGCGGGCCGCGGCCCGGCTGCTCACCGCCGGGGGGACGGCGACGTTTCTGCGCGGCGTCGCGCATTCAATCACCGCGGCGGGAGCCAGCGCGATCCTGGTGATGGGCTTTCCGGTGCTGCTGAAGGCGACATCGGCCGAGTTGGGCGCGGCGGGTGGGGTGGTAATCCTGGCCGTCACTCTGACCCGGGCGCCGCTGCTGGTGCCGCTGACCGCGATGCAGGGCAACCTGATCGCCCACTTCGTCGACGAGCGCACCGAGCGGCTGCGGGCGCTGGTCGCGCCGGCGCTGCTGGTCGCCGGGATCGGCGGCATCGGCGTGCTGGCGGCCGGGCTGATCGGCCCGTGGATCCTGCGGGCCGCATTCGGCCCCGACTACGACGCGGGCAGCGCGCTGCTGGCATGGCTGACCGCGGCGGCGGTGGCGATCGCGATGCTGACGCTGACCGGCGCGGCCGCGGTCGCGGCGGCGTTACACCGCGCCTACGCCGTGGGCTGGGTGGGTGCGACGGTGGCGTCGACGTTGCTGTTGTTGTTGCCGCTGCCGTTGGAGACGCGCACGGTTGTCGCGCTGATGTGCGGGCCACTGGTCGGCATCGGCGTGCACCTGACCGCGCTGGCGCGTTCCGCCGGGTAGGTTAAGCAGACGAAATGGGTTATCCCGATGTCTGGATCGTCGTTCCGGCCTTCAACGAAGCCGCTGTCATCGGTGACGTCGTCGCCGATGTCCGGTCGGTCTTCGACAACGTCGTCTGCGTGGACGACGGCAGCCGCGACGGCACCGGCGACATCGCGCTGGCAGCCGGGGCTCACTTGGTGCGACACCCGGTCAACCTCGGCCAGGGCGCGGCCATCCAGACCGGTGTCGAGTACGCCCGTCGCCAACCGGGGGCGCAGGTCTTCGTGACGTTCGACGGCGACGGCCAGCACCGGGTGAAGGACGTCGTCACCATGGTCAACCGGCTGGCCGCCGGCGACGTCGACATCGTGATCGGCACCCGGTTCGGCCGGGGCGTCAGCAGGCCTCCGCTGGCCAAGCGGCTGGTGCTGCGCACCGCGGCGTGGCTGAGCCCGCGCGGGCGCCGGCTGGGATTGACCGACACCAACAACGGCCTTCGGGTATTCAACAAGACCGTCGCCGACGGCCTGGACATCACGATGAGCGGCATGAGCCATGCCACCGAGTTCGTCATGCTGATCGCCGAAAACCATTGGCGGGTAACCGAAGAGCCGGTCGAAGTGCTCTACACCGACTACTCCAAGTCCAAGGGCCAGCCGCTGCTCAACGGCGTCAACATCATCTTCGACGGGTTCTTGCGAGGAAGGCTGCCGCGATGAACTGGATCCAGGTACTGCTGATCGCCGCCATCATCTTGTTGCTGGTCTACCTGTTGCGCTCGCGGCGCAGCGCGCAGTCGAAGGCGTGGGTCAAGGTCGGCTACGTGTTGTTCGTGTTCGCTGCGGTGTACGCCGTGTTGCGGCCCAACGACACCACCGTGGTGGCGCACTGGCTCGGGGTGGCGCGCGGCACGGACCTGATGCTCTACGCGCTGATCATCGCGTTCAGCTTCACCACGCTGAGCACGTATTTGCGGTTCAAGGACCTGGAATTGCGATACGCGAGGCTGGCCCGCGCCATTGCATTGGAGGCAGCGCGGGCACCCGAACACAGCTAGTCGGTGTGCGCGTGCCGGAAGTACTCCACCGTGCGGCGCAGGCCCTCCTCCAGCGTGACCTGTGGGTACCAATCCAAAACCTTTGCGGCCAAACCGATGTCGAGGCATGAGCGTTTGAGATCGCCCAGCCGCGGCGGGTGGAACTCCGGATCGTCGGGCGCACCGACGGCGGCGGCCACCGCCGAATGCAGTTGGCGGTCTGAGGTTTCCACGCCGGTGCCGATGTTGAATCGCTGCCCGCCGCCTTTGTCGCCCGCGGCCCTGACGAAGGCGTCCACCACGTCGTCGACGTAGACGTAGTCGCGGGTGTTGGTGCCGTCGCCGAAGATCTTGGTGGGCTTGCCGGACAACAGCGCCTGGGCGAAGATGGCCACCACCCCGGCTTCGCCGTGCGGATCTTGGCGCGGGCCATAGACATTCGCCGGCGCAATGTGTGAGCACTCCAGGCCGTAGAGGTGCCGGAACGTATTGAGATAGATCTCCCCCGCTACCTTGCCGGCGGCATACGGCGACGCCGGATCGGTGGGCACCGCCTCCGGCGTCGGGTAGGTCGGCGGTACACCGTAGATGGATCCGCCCGAGGACGTGTGCACAACCTTGCGCACCCCCGCTCGCCGCGCCGCCTCGGCCAGCCGGATGGTGCCGACGACGTTCACGGACGCGTCGAACTGCGGGTCGGCCACCGAATGCCGCACGTCGATCTGGGCGGCCAGATGGAACACCACTTCGGGGCGGTATTCGGTGAAGATGGCCTGAAGATCCGCGGTCACGATATCGGCCTCGACGAAGACGAACTCGTCGATGTCGGCCAGGTGCTCGAGGTTGGTGGCGCGCCCCGACGCGAAGTTGTCCAGGCCCACGACCGAGCCGCCGTCGGCGATCAAACGGTCGACTAGCGTCGACCCGATGAATCCGGCAGCCCCGGTGACCAGTGCACGCACCGGCCCACCATACCGATGGGTCCCCGCGGTCGCCGTAGCCCTGGTCGCGGGGCAGCTGGCAATCCGCGCAGTGCTGGCGTTTCGGGGCTACTTCTATTGGGACGACCTGATCCTGATCGGGCGGGCGGGCACGCATCACCTGCTGTCCCCGTCGTATCTGTTCGACGATCACGACGGCCACGTCATGCCCGCCGCGTATTTGGTTGCCGGCGCCATCACCAGGCTGGCGCCGCTGGACTGGACCGGTCCTGCGATCAGCCTGGTGGTGTTGCAGCTGCTGGCGTCACTGGCGTTGTTGCGCGCACTCCACCTCATCCTGGGCTGGCGGCCGGTGTTGCTCATCCCGTTGACCTTCGCGCTGTTCACCCCGCTGGGCATCACCGGCTTCGCGTGGTGGGCGGCGGCACTGAACTCGCTGCCGATGCTGGCCGCGCTGGCCTGGGTTTGCGGCGATGCCGTGCTGCTGGTGCGCACCGGCAACCAGCGCTACGCGGTGACCGGCGTACTGGTGTATCTCGGCGGTCTGCTGTTCTTCGAGAAGGCCGCGGTGATCCCGTTCGTGGCGTTCGCCGTCGCCGCGCTGCTGTGCCACGTGCGGGGCGAGCACGCGCTGGGGACCGTGTGGCGTCGCGGTGTCCGGCTGTGGACGGCGTCGCTGGCGCTGACGGCCGCCTGGATCGCGGTCTACCTCGTCGTGGTCGATCAGCAGCGCTGGAGCACTGATCTGGCGATGACGTGGGATCTGTTGCGCCGCTCGGTGACTCACGGCATCGTGCCGGGCCTGGCCGGCGGGCCGTGGGCGTGGGACCGCTGGGCGCCGGCCTCGCCGTGGGCGGTACCTCCGCTCGCGGTGCGACTGCTGGGCTGGCTGGTGCTGGGTTCGGCACTGGCGGTCACGCTGGTGCGCAAGCAGCGCATCGCGCCGGTGTGGCTGACCGCGGCCGGCTATGCGGTTGCCTGCCAGGTGCCGATCTATCTGATGCGTTCGTCGCGGTTCACGGCGCTCGAGCTGGCCCAGACGTTGCGGTACTTCCCCGACCTGGTCGTCGTTCTGGCGCTGCTGGCCGCGGTCGGGTTCTGCGCGCCGAATCGCCCGTCGTCTCGCTGGCTGGATGCGTCGACGCCTCGCATGGTGGCGACGACGGCGTTGGCGGTGCTGTTCGTGGCCAGCAGCCTGTATTCGACCGCGACGTTTCTGACGTCGTGGCGCGACAACCCGGCCCAGCCCTATCTACAGAACGCGCAGCGAAGTCTTCCCGGCGCGACCGCCCCACTGCTGGACCAGGAGGTCGACCCGCTGGTGCTGGGCCGCGTGGCCTGGCCGGAGAACCTGGCAAGTCACATGTTCGCTTTGTTGCGGAACCGCCCCGAATTCGCCGCGGCCACAACGCAATTGCGGATGCTGGATAGCTCCGGCCGGCTGGTCGACGCCCGAGTGGCGTGGATCCGCACCATCGCGGTTGGGCCGGCGCCACAGTGCGGATACTTGGTGCAGCCCGACATGCCGGTCTCGCTTGCTCTCGACGGGCCGCTGTTGCCGGCGGACTGGACGGCCGAAGTCAACTACCTGGCCAACAGCGACGGCTCGATGACGATGTCGCTGTCCGAGGGCGCCCACGTCAAGGTTGCGGTGCATCCCGGGCTCAACCGCGTCTACGTGCGACTGCCCGGAGCGGGCAACGCGATCTCGGTGCGGGCCGACACCGCCGCGCTGTCGGTGTGCATCGCCTCGGGGCCGGTGGGATACGTGGTGCCGGCCTGACCGCGAGGAAAGCGTGGAGCCACCTAGGAGAATCGAACTCCTGACCTGCTCATTACGAGTGAGCCGCTCTGCCGACTGAGCTAAGGTGGCGTGCCCTGCCGGGCGGCACGAGTCTACAGGCCGGCGCGCAGCTCCTGGCCGATGGTGGCGACCATCGCATCCACGGCGAAGCGCGGCTTGACATTGATGGCCAGCGCTTCACGGCACTCCAGCACCGCCTCGATACAGCGCAGCAGCCGCTCGGGCGTGGCGTGGGCGGCCAGCGCAGCCACCCGCTCGCCCATGTCGGGATGGTTGGCTTGCACGCCGCGCGCCCCGGAGGACACCAGCAGCGCGTCGCGGAAGTAGGTGGCCAAGTCGATCAACGCGCGGTCCAGCGAATCCCGCGACGCGCGCGTCTGCCGCGACTTCTGCCGTCGCTCAAGGTCTCTGATCGCGCCGGTGGCGCCTCGCAACGCACTCGCGGTGCCCTTGCCGGTGCCGCCGGCGCCCAGTGCCGTCCGCAACTCGTCGGTTTCGGCCTCGTCGCGCTCGGCGGTCAGCACCATGGCCTCGGCCTCGGCCGCCGCCACCAACTCCTCGGCGGCGGCAAAAGCGCGCGACGGCGTTGCCGCGTCACGCGCCAGCCCCAGCGCCCGCTGCCGTCGCTCACGGGCCTGGGGGTCGGTGGCCAACCGCCGGGCCCGCCCGACGTGGCCGCCGCTGACCGATGCCGCCCAGTTCGCGGTCTCGGCGTCCAGCCCGTCGGCCTCGACCAGCACCTGCGCTATGGCCTCCGACGACGGCGTCACCAGCGAGATATGCCGGCAGCGGGACCGCAGCGTGATCGCGATGTCCTCGGGGTCCACCGACGGCGCGCAGAGCAAGAACACCGTCGACGGCGGCGGTTCCTCGACGACCTTGAGCAACGCGTTCGCCGCCCCCTCGGTCAGCCGGTCGGCGTCCTCGATCAACACGATCTGCCAGCGCCCGGTGCTCGGCCGCCGCGACGCGATCTGCACGATGGCCCGCATGTCGTCGACACCGATCGAGAGCCCCTCGGGAATCACCCGCCGCACGTCGGCGTGCGTGCCGGCCATCGTCGTCGTGCAGGCCCGGCACTGACCACAGCCCGGCACTCCGTCAGACGTGCACTGCAACGCCGCCGCGAAGCACAACGCCGCGACCGAGCGGCCCGATCCGGGCGGGCCCGTGATCAGCCAGGCATGCGACATGGCCGCGCTGTGAGGCGAATCACCGCGGGCGGCCCGCGCCGCCGCCACCAGCTCGGCTTCGACCGCCTGCTGGCCAACCAGGCGCGCAAAAACCCCGGACATCACCGGCAACACTAGTGCCGCCCGCCGACACGCTTTTTGGCTACTTCTTCGTCCCCGCAGACCGATACGGTGGGTCCGTGAGCACGGCAGCGGAACTCCCTGGGCGGATCAGCGGATTCGTCCAGTGGCTGGTGCGTACCCCGTGGCCGGTGTTCTCGCTGAGCGTCCTGCAAGCCGACATCATCGGCGCGCTGTTCGTGTTCGGCTTCCTGCGGTACGGCTTGCCGCCCGAAGACCGCATCGAGCTGCAGGACCTGCCGGGCATCAACCTGGCGATGTTCTGGCTTGTGATCATGATCCTCTGGGCCACCGGCTTTTCCATTAGCGTGCGATTGCTGGTGCCGGTGTTCCGCTGGCAACGCCGCGACGGCATGTTCGCCGACACCGACCCCGCCAGCAACGAGCTGGCCCGTAGCCGCGCGCTGCGGATGCCGTTCTACCGCACGCTGATCAGCATCGGCTACTGGTCCGTCGGCGGCACAACCTTCATCGTCGCCAGCTGGCGCGAAACCAGCCACCTGGCACCGGTGGTCGCCGTGGCCGTCGCGCTGGGCGCCGCCGCCACCGCGATCATCGGCTACCTGCAGTCGGAGCGGGTGCTGCGACCGGTTGCCGTCGCCGCGCTGCGCGGCGGGCTGCCGGAAAACATCGAAGCGCCCGGTGTGATCCTGCGGCAGCTGCTGACCTGGGCGCTGTCCACCGGTGTGCCGCTGCTGGCCATCGTGCTGGCGGTGGTGGCCGACAAGGCGTCGCTACTGCACGCGCCGCCCGAAAGCTTGTTCAACCCGATTCTGTTGATGGCGCTGGTGGCGCTGGTGATCGGGTTCGCCAGCACCCTGTTGGTGTCGATGTCGATCGCCGACCCGCTGCGCCAGCTGCGCTGGGCGCTCGGTGAGGTGCAGCACGGTAACTACAACGCGCACATGCAGATCTACGACGCCAGCGAGCTGGGCCTGCTGCAGGCGGGGTTCAACGACATGGTGCGCGACCTGGCCGAGCGGCAGCGGCTGCGCGACCTGTTCGGTCGCTACGTGGGCGAAGACGTGGCACGGCGGGCCCTGGAGCGTGGCACCGAGCTGGGCGGCCAGGAGCGCGACGTCGCCGTGCTGTTCGTCGACATGGTGGGCTCCACCCAGCTGGCGGCCACCCGGCCGCCAGCCGAGGTCGTCAGCCTGCTCAACGAGTTCTTCCGGGTAGTGGTCGACACCGTCGGGCGGCACGGCGGATTCGTCAACAAGTTCCAGGGTGACGCCGCGCTGGCGATCTTCGGCGCGCCGATCGAACACCCGGACGCCTCCGGGGGCGCGCTGGCGGCGGCTCGCGAATTGCACGACGCGCTGCTGCCCGTGCTGGGTTCGCTGGAGTTCGGCATCGGGGTGTCGGCCGGGCGGGCCATCGCCGGCCACATCGGCGCGCAGGCCCGCTTCGAGTACACCGTGATCGGCGACCCGGTCAACGAGGCCGCCCGGCTGACCGAGCTGGCCAAGCTCGAAGAAGGGCACGTGCTGGCATCGGCGATCGCGGTCAGCGGGGCGCTGGACGCCGAAGCGCTGTGCTGGGATGTCGGCGAAGTGGTCTCGCTACGCGGCCGCACCGCACCCACCCAGCTGGCCCGGCCGCTCAATCTGGCTGCGCAGGAAGAGATTTCCACCGAGGCCAGCGAAATCAGCTAGCCGCGCTTTTTGGCCGGCGCCTTACGAGCAGTCTTCCTCGCCCTTTTGACCGGGCCCCGGGCGCGGCGGTCGGCAAGCAGTTCGGCCGCGCGTTCGTCGGTGATCGACAACACGTCGTCGCCCTTGCGCAGGCTGGCGTTGGTTTCCCCGTCGGTGACATATGGCCCGAAACGGCCGTCCTTGATCACCATCGGCTTGCCCGACGCCGGATCGGTGCCCAGCTCGCGCAGCGGTGGCGCCGAAGCCCCTTGTCTGCCACGGCGTTTGGGCTCGGCATAGATTTTCAGCGCTTCGTCGAGCGTGATGTCGAAGATCTGGTCCTCGGTCGACAGCGAGCGAGAATCCTTGCCGCGCTTGAGGTATGGGCCATACCGCCCGTTCTGCGCGGTGATCTCCTCACCTGTTTCGGGGTCCACACCGACCACCCGAGGTAGCGACAGCAGCTTCAGCGCATCGTCGAGGGTGACGGTCTGCAGGTCCATGCTGCGCAGCAGCGACGCCGTCCGCGGCTTGGGCCCGGTGGGTTTCTTGCCCTTCTTGGCCCCGGCGGCGTCGCCGTCGTCGGGCGACTCGGGCAAGATCTCGGTGACATACGGTCCGTAACGGCCGTCCTTGGCGACGATTTCGTGACCGGTCTGCGGGTCGACGCCCAGCGTCCGGCCCTCCTGCGGAGTGGCGAAAAGCTGTTCGGCCACCTCGAGCGTGAGCTCGTCGGGGGTCAGCGAGTCGTTGAGATTGGCCCGTTGCGGTTTCGGCTCGCCGTCGTCACCGGTGACCATGCGTTCCAGATAGGGCCCGTTCTTGCCCACCCGGACATAGATGGGCCGGCCCTCGGCGTCGTCGAACACCTTGATGGAGTTGACTTCTCGGGCGTCGATGCCTTCGAGGTTGACCCCGACCAGCTTCTTCAGACCGCCCGAGCGGGCCACCGAGTCGGGCACGCCGTGGTCGCCGCCGAAGTAGAAGTGGTTGAGCCAGGTGGTGCGCTGCTCGTTGCCGGAGGCGATGGCGTCGAGCTCGTCTTCCATTGCGGCGGTGAACCCGTAGTCGACCAGCCGGCCGAAATGCCGCTCCAGCAAGCCGATTACCGCGAACGCCACCCAGGACGGCACCAGCGCGCTGCCCTTCTTGTAGACGTAGCCGCGGTCCTGGATGGTCTTGATGATCGACGAGTACGTCGACGGCCGCCCGATGCCCAGTTCTTCGAGCGCCTTGACCAGCGACGCCTCGGTGTAGCGGGGCGGCGGGTTGGTGGAGTGGCCGTCGGGGGTCAGCTCGGTGGCGTCGACCCGCTGACCCTCGCTCAGGTGCGGCAGCCGCCGCTCGGCGTCGTCGGCCTCGCCGCCGGCGAGCTCGTCGACGGTCTCCACATAGGCCTTGAGGAACCCCGGGAAGGTCAGCGTGCGACCGCTGGCGGAGAACACCACCTGCGCGTCGCCGGATGCGCCGTTGATCCGCAGGCTCAACGTCGTGCCGCGGGCGTCGGCCATCTGCGAGGCGACGGTGCGCTGCCAGATCAGCTCGTAGAGCCGGAAATCATCCCCGTCCAACTCGCGGCGCACCGCGTCCGGGGTGGCGAACGTCTCACCGGCGGGCCGGATGGCCTCGTGGGCTTCCTGCGCATTTTTCACCTTGCGGGTGTACTGGCGCGGCGACGGCGAGACGTACTCCTCGCCGTAGAGCTGGCGGGCCTGGGTGCGGGCGGCGTTGATCGCCGACTCCGACAGCGTCGTCGAGTCGGTCCGCATGTAGGTGATGTAGCCGTTCTCGTAGAGCCGCTGGGCGATGCTCATCGTGCGCTCGGAGGAGAACCGCAGCTTGCGGCCGGCCTCCTGCTGCAGCGTGGAGGTCATGAACGGCGGATAGGGCCTGCGGGTGTAGGGCTTTTCCTCCACCGAGGCCACGGTCAGCTGGGCGCCGCGCAGCCCGTCGGCCAACTCGGTCGCTCGAGCCTCGTCGAGCACCACGACCTCGTCGGGCTTGCGGACGGCGCCCAGCGAGTCGAAATCCCGGCCCGTTGCCACCCGCAGACCGTCGACGTTGGTCAACCGGGCGGTGAAGGTGGGCGGGGAGGCCTTGGGGTCCGAGACGCTGGCGTCGAGTTCGGCGACGACGTCCCAGTAGGTGGCGCTGCGGAACGCCATCCGGTCGCGTTCGCGCTGCACGATGATCCGGGTCGCCACCGACTGCACCCGGCCCGCCGACAGCTTGGGCGCCACCTTCTTCCACAGCACCGGGCTGACCTCGTAGCCATACAGCCGGTCGAGGATGCGGCGGGTCTCCTGGGCGTCGACCAAGTCGATGTCCAGGTCGCGGGGGTGCTCGGCGGCGGCGCGGATCGCCGGCTCGGTGATCTCGTGGAACACCATCCGCTTGACCGGGATCTTGGGTTTCAGCGTCTCCAGCAGGTGCCACGCGATGGCCTCGCCCTCGCGGTCGCCGTCGGTGGCCAGATAGAGCTCGTCGGCGTCCTTGAGCAGGCCTTTGAGCTCGCTGACCGTGCTCTTCTTGTCGGGGCTGATGATGTAGAGCGGTTCGAAGTCGGCGTCGACGTTGACGCCCAGCCGCGCCCACGGCTCCGACTTGTACTTGGCGGGCACGTCGGCGGCGTTGCGGGGCAGGTCGCGGATGTGGCCCCGCGACGACTCGACTACGTAGTTGGACCCCAGGTAGCCGGCTAATTTGCGCGCCTTGGTGGGCGACTCGACGATGACGAGTCGTCGCGCGCGTCCATTGCCGCGGTTACCGCGGTCTTCACCAGCCAACTGTGCTTACGCTCACTTTCCATTTCCGGCCGCATCGCGCGCCGGTGCCCCCCTGTGGACAACTGACAATGTGACACCCGGCAACGGGGCGACGCAAACCGACCCCCCGGTAATTACCCTCCCAATGACCGCTAAACGTGCGGCCAGTTCACCTTCGCCTCGACGGCGGCCGGTGGCTCTCCCACATTTTCTACCAGGCGCGACAACCGGCGCCGACCGCTGATCCGCAATGCCGGCCGGGCGCCGCGGGTGCCGATCAGGGTGGGCGCGATCCCGACCCGCATCATCGCCGACGCCAGCGGGGAATGGGTGTCCGGCGCGTGCGGGTCCAGTCCGAGCAGGTAGCGGTCGGCCTCCGGAGCCCCCGCAGCCAGTGTCCAGGCCCGCAGTTCCCGCGGCCCGGGTAGCCACAGCGGCGGCACCGTCTTGACCGCGCCGCGGGTCCAGTCAGCGGCGATTGTCCGCAGCCGCGCGTCCACCGCGGTCCGTACCAGCGGAGTGTCCTCGTCGGTGCGAGTGATCTCCGACACCAGGCCGGCGTCCTCGATCATCTCGGCCAGCGCCTCGGCCCGCCACAGCTCCTCCACCACCACCGACAGCCGAGCTCCGCCGCCGACGATCACGATCTGCCCGGCGGCGGCCAGCACGCCGGTGAGGTCGGTGACCGCGGGCGGCACCGACTCGGCAGAAAAGAAGGAGAGCTGGCTCACGTCACCGACAGTAGGCCGCCGCACACGAAAACCCCCCGGCGGAACCCGGTGTGGGCGCCGCGCGGGGGGTTTCGGCAGAAGTTGCTCAGATGGAGCGGACGCCGGTGGCCTGGGGCCCCTTCGGGCTTTGGCCGACCTCGAACTCCACTCGCTGGTTCTCCTCAAGGGTGCGGAATCCCGATCCCTGGATTTCCGTGTAGTGGACAAACACGTCGGCCGAACCGTCCTCGGGGGCGATAAAACCAAACCCCTTCTCCGCGTTGAACCACTTCACAGTTCCCTGTGGCATTTCTCGATCTTTCCTTTACTACTGGGTGCGGTGCACCGCCTTTCGGTGCCCCGGGCCCGCTGTGACCGCCATACCTCGCGGAGTCGCCGGAACTTCACCCGAGCTAGAACTCGCAGGAACCGCGGTCGCAACGTTGATCCTGCGAAAGTTTGACACGAACACAGAAGCTGCGACCGCACATCAGTCAATCATGTTCATCGCGCCGGCGACAGCCTCCGGTGATCAATTCAGTGAACAATTGCGTTACGAGGTGGACATGGAGGGGTGCCAGGTGACGTTCGGCAGCGAGCTGCTGGCCGTTGCGGTCGCCGGCAGCGGGCCGGGCGAGCAGCCGCTGCGTCACGTCGCCGAACTGCCGCCTCGCGCGAGCCGAGCCCGCCCGTGGCCCGCCTGGGCCGAGGCCGACGTGGTCCGCGCGTTCACCGAGCGCGGCATCGACGCACCGTGGTCGCATCAGGTCGACGCCGCCGAGCTCGCACACGCCGGACGTCACGTGGTGGTCAGCACCGGCACCGCGTCGGGCAAATCGCTGGCCTACCAGCTTCCGATCCTGTGCGCGCTGGCGACCGATCCGCGCGCCCGGGCGCTGTACCTGTCGCCGACCAAGGCGCTGGGCCACGACCAGTTGCGCGCCGCCCATGCGCTGACCGCGGCGACACCCCGGCTGGCCGACGTGGCACCGACCGCCTACGACGGCGACAGTCCCGCCGAGGTGCGCCGCTTCGCGCGCGAACGCTCCCGGTGGTTGTTTTCCAACCCGGACATGATTCACCTGTCGATGCTGCGCAACCACGCCCGCTGGGCGGTGTTCCTGCGCAACCTTCGCTATCTGGTTGTCGACGAATGCCATTACTACCGCGGCGTTTTCGGCTCCAATGTGGCGATGGTGCTGCGTCGCTTGCTGCGCTTGTGCGCCCGCTATTCGGGGGCGCCGACGGTGATCTTCGCCAGTGCGACGACGGCTTCGCCTGCTGCGACGGCAACCGAGCTGATCGGGGCGCCGGTGACCGAAATCACCGAGGACGGCTCGCCGCAGGGCGGGCGCACGGTGGCGTTGTGGGAACCGCCCCTGCGCGACGACCTGACCGGGGAGAACGGCGCTCCGGTGCGCCGCTCCGCAGGCGCCGAGGCGGCGCGGGTGATGGCCGACCTGATCGCCGAGGGCGCACGGACTTTGACGTTCGTGCGGTCACGCCGCGGCGCGGAGCTGACCGCGCTGGGTGCCCGCGCACGCCTGGACGACATCGCTCCGGAGCTGAGCGAGCAGGTGGCGTCGTATCGCGCGGGTTATCTGCCCGAGGACCGCAGCGCGCTCGAACACGCCCTAGCCGACGGGCGGTTGCGCGGGCTGGCGACCACCAACGCGCTCGAATTGGGCATGGACATCGCCGGATTGGATGCGGTGGTGCTGGCCGGCTTTCCCGGCACGGTCACCTCGTTCTGGCAGCAGGCGGGCCGGTCGGGGCGGCGCGGCCAGGGCGCGCTGATCGTGCTGATCGCCCGCGACGATCCACTCGACACCTATCTGGTCCATCACCCGGCGGCGTTGCTGGACAAGCCGATCGAACGGGTGGTGATTGATCCGGCCAACCCCTACCTTCTGGGGCCGCAATTACTTTGCGCGGCAACCGAATTACCGCTCGACGAGGCGGAGGTCCGGGAGTTGGGCGCCGAGCAGGTCGCCGCCTCGCTGGTGGACGACGGGCTGCTGCGACGCCGGGTCGGCAAGTACTACCCCGCACCGGGCGTGGATCCGCATCCGGCCGTGGACATCCGGGGGCCGACGGGTGGACAGATCACGATCGTCGAAGCCGAGACGGGACGGCTGCTGGGAACAGCCGGCGTCGGCCAGGCACCGGCCTCGGTACATCCCGGAGCGGTGTACCTGCATCAGGGCGAGAGCTACGTCGTCGACTCGCTGGACTTCGACGAGGGGATGGCGTTCGTCCATGCCGAGGATCCTGGATATGCAACGTTTGCGCGCGAACTCACCGACATCGCGGTCACCGGACCCGGTGAGCGCACGGCGTTCGGATCGGTGACACTCGGACTCGTCCCGGTCACCGTCACCAGCAAGGTCGTCGGCTACCTGCGCCGGCGGCTGTCCGGAGAGATCCTCGACTTCGTCGAGCTGGACATGCCGACGCAGACGTTGGCCACCACCGCGGTGATGTACACCATCGCGCCGGAAGCCTTGGAGCGCAACGGGATCGACGCGCCGCAAGTCCCGGGATCGCTGCACGCCGCCGAGCACGCCGCGATCGGACTGCTGCCGCTGGTGGCCAGTTGCGATCGCGGCGACATCGGCGGGCTGTCCACCGCCGTCGGCCCGGAGCCCGAAGGACTGCCGAGCGTGTTCGTCTACGACGGCTATCCGGGCGGGGCCGGCTTCGCCGAGCGCGGTTTCCATCAGGCCCGCACGTGGCTGGGTGCCACGGCGGCGGCCATCGAGTCGTGCGAATGCACGGGGGGATGCCCGTCGTGTGTACAGTCACCGAAATGCGGCAGCGGTAACCAACCGCTGGACAAAGCGGGCGCTGTGCGCGTGCTGCGCCTGGTACTCGCGGAACTCGCCTGACGACCGACCCCTCGACGGTCGACTGGCGGCGCGACAAACGGCCGGACAACGCGAGCCGTTCTCAATCCCGGTGGGGCGCAGCAGCAAAATACCCGGCTGAAGCCGTCGTATGCAACTCGCTTGCCAACGTGTCGTCGTCGCATACGAATTGACAGCAGTCAAACCCCGCCCGATTCGACTTGACGGCAAACGAGCTAATACCCACAAGGTCCCCTCGGTAAAATCTGGGCCATGGCCCGCGACTGGCTGCTGGTCGAAACGCTGGGCGACGAACCGGCCGTGGTGGCGCTAGGGCGTCAGCTCAGGAATCTGGTACCCATCAGCGCCTTTCTGCGACGAAATCCCCACCTAGCCGCCATCCGAACCGCGATTGCCGAATCCGCGCAGACGGGCCAGAGCCTGGTCAGCATCACACCCAAAAATGACCGGGTGATCCGCACCGAGCCGGTGTTGATGTCCGACGGCCGAATGCACGGCGTGCACGTCTGGAGCGGACCGGCCAAGGCCGAACCTCCCGAGCGGCCGATTCCCGGCCCGCTCAAGTGGGACCTGACCCTGGGTGTGGCCACCGACACCCCGGAGTCGCTGGCCAACAACGGCAAGAATCCCGAGGTGGAGGACACCGACGGTCGCGCGTTCGCCGAAAACTGGCCGGCGCGCGAGCTCAAGCCCAACGAAAGCAAGGTGCTGGCGTTGGCCGTCAAGCCCGAGCCGGGTCGGACCCTGTGCGCCACCTGGGACGCCAGCGACTGGCAAGGCAATCCGATCCGGGTCAGCTTCGTCGCACGTAACGCCGTGGAACCGGGTCCCGACGGCCGCGACCACCTGGTCGCACGCGGCATGAATTGGCGCGCCGAGCCAAGCGCGACGGCCGAGCCGACCGATCACCTGGCCCAGCGCATCCTGCACGGGTTGGCACAACCGGGAGTCCATCGGGCGCTGCTCGATCTCAACACCTGGACGCTGCTGAAATGGCTCGACGAGCCGTGCCCGTTCTACGACTGGCGACGCAGCGCCCGAAACGCGCCGCGGGTGCACCCCGACGACGAGCCGCGGCTGGCCGCGATGTCGGCCGAGTTCGCCGATGGCGCCGCCACCGCGGTGCCGCGCATGCCCGGCGACGGCGACAGCTGGGTTCCCGTGCACGTGACCGTCAACCGGGTGGAGCTCGAGGAGCAGACGTTCGCCGGCCTGGTGTCGGTGCGGCTGCCCAACGACGCCGAGCTCGCCGAGGCGGGGCTGGCGGCACCCTAGCCCGCGGGCCCCGCCCGGGCGGCGGCCCGCGCGCTGCCCCAGCCGACCAGCGGGACCGCGACCCTGACGCTGACCACGGCGTCCAGTCCGCGCACGACGCAGTCGACGTCATCGACACGCATCGTGCGCGCCACCGCGGTGGCCTGGCCGCACGCGGCGTCGGCTCCCGCGGGTAGGCGCGCCGCCGCGGCCAAGGCAGCCAGATCAGCCGCCGCCTGAGCGCGGTGGCGAGCCACCACCGCCGAACCCAGATACGCGCCGCCGACGGTGACGGCCAATAGCGCCGCGACCATCGCGGCGGCAACCAGGGTGGCCGAGCCACGCTCACCGCGGCTCGACCGCCGAAACGCCGGTGCCGGCAATCGCCAGCGCGGGCAGCAGACGCGAACGCGCAGTGACCGTCGCGACCATGAACTCACCGTCCCGACGCACATGCACCACCGCCCCGTCGGGCGCAACGCCGCGCGCCGCCGCGATCGCCGCCCGTTCATCGCCGCGCGCGGCCAGCCGGGCGGCCTCGCGGGCGGCGTCGACACACCGCACCTGCATCGAGATCGCGGCGATGCCCGCCAGGCACTGCACCAGCACCGCGACCAGCGCGGCGATGCCGAGGGCCGCCTCGACGGTGCTCGCGCCAGCGTCATCGGCTAGACCTTGGTGTTGAGCGCGCGGCCGATGATGTTGGTCAACGCGGTGACGATCGAATCGCCGGTGACGACTGTATAGAGGATGGCGCCGAACGCCGCCGCGGCGAGAGTTCCAATTGCGTACTCGACCGTCGACATGCCCGACTCGTCGACCGCCAGCACCACGACACGCGCCTTCGCGATCTGAAACATGTTGACTAGCTTCATCTTTCCCTTTCTTCATCACCACAACCCCGACTGCAGCACCTCACCGGCCAGCCCGGCCACCACCGGGACGATGCCCAGGCAGACGAACGCCGGCAGGAAGCACAGGCCGAGTGGGCCGGCGATCAGCACCCCGGCACGCTCGGCGGCAGCGGACGCGGCATGGGTGGCGTCCTGGCGGCATTGCCGGGCCAACTCGGCTACCCCGTCGGCCAGCGCGGCTCCCGAGGAGGCGGAGCGTCGCGCCAGTCGCAACAGCGCGTCGGTCTGCGGGTCGACAGCGCCCTGCGGCAGGTCCGGCGGCGCCGCCCAGGCCAGCGCCGGGTCGGCGCCCAGGGCCAACAGGTCGGCAGCCCGACGCAACACCCTGGCCAGCAGCGGGGGTGCGGACGGAGCGGTGGCGGCCGCGGCGGTCGATACCGCCATGCCTCCCGACAGACATGCCGCCAGCACGTCGAGGCTCGACGCCACCGCCAGTGGATCCGGGCCGCGCGCCGGTCGCCTTCGCGGCCGCGCGGCATAGCCCGCCGACCCGGCGCGCGTTCGCGCGGTCGGCGGCCCGGCCCCGGTCAGCAGCGCCGCGGCCAACAGCACCGCCGCGGCACTCATTGCGTCACCCGATCGGTGATGCGGTCCGACCACAACAGGCCCGCGCACGCCAGCATCACCCCGACGACCAGCAGCCAGCCGCCCGCGTGGCCGCGCAGCAAAAAAGCCACCGGTCGCGCCCCGATCGCCTGGCCCAGCAGCACCGACAGGACCGGCAGGCTCGCCAGAATGGCGGTGGTGGCATGGGCGCCGGCCATCGACGCGGTCACGCTCGCCGAAAAGCGTTGCCGCTCGGCGATATCGCGTTGGGCAGTCCGCATCAGGGCGGACATCGCCAGCCCATGCTCACCCGCCAGTTGCCAGCACACCGCCAGCCGCTCCCACTGCCCGGGCAGCACCGAGGTTCCCGCCGCGCCCCGCAGACCGGCGGCCACGTCGGCACCCAGCCGGGCGCGCGCCGCCACCGCGCGGCAGCGATCGGCGACCCGCCCACCGGTTTCGGCCGCCGCGACCTCGAACGCCCGCACCGGATGAGCGCCGACCCGCAGTTCGCCGACCAGCACGTCGATCGCGGTTTCCAGTGCCCGGCTCTCCTCGATGGCGCGACGGCGACGACGGCGGCGCCGGTAGCGCAGGCCTACCGTTGCGGCCACCACCGCAGCGGCAAGAACCGTTGTCGGAGGCAACGTCATGGCGACGACAGCCGCGGCACCCACCACCGGGTAGACCACGACGGCCCGTGATACACGCGAGCCAGGCGCCCCCAGCCGTCGTCGCGGGGATGACGGCGACACCACCAGCGCCGCCGCCAATGCCAGCCCGGCCACCGAGAAGCCCGTCACGTCGCAGCCCGGCCCCGCAGCAGCCGGCGCAGCTCGGCGATGTCGTCGGTCGGCCCGCGCTCGACGTGCCACACGGTGACTGGATGGACCTGGCCGTGACTGGCACGCAGGACCGCGATTTCGCTGACCCGTCGGCGCCCGGCGCGGTCCCGGGCGACGTGCACCAGCACCTGGACTGCGGCGGCGAGCTGACTGTGCAGTGCCGCCCGGTCGAGACCGCCCAGCGCACCCAACGCCTCCAACCGGGCCGGGACTTCGCCCGGGTTGTTGGCATGCACGGTGCCGGCGCCGCCGTCGTGGCCGGTGTTCAGCGCCGCCAGCAGATCGACGACTTCGGCGCCGCGGACCTCGCCGACCACGATGCGGTCGGGCCGCATCCGCAGCGCCTGCCGGACCAGTTGGCGCACCGTCACCTCGCCGACGCCCTCGACGTTGGCGCAGCGGGCGACGAGCTTGACCAGATGCGGATGCGGCGGCGCCAGCTCGGCGGCGTCCTCCACGCAGACGATCCGCTCGTCCGGCGACACCGCGCCCAGCATGGCGGCCAAGAGTGTGGTTTTGCCGGCGCCCGTTCCCCCGCTGACCAGGAACGCCAGCCGCGCGGCGATGATCTCGCCGAGCAGGCCGGCGGCCTGCGGTGCGATGGCGCCCGCCGCGGTCAGCGCCGCCAGATCCTGGGTGGCCGGCCGCAGCACCCGCAACGACAGGCAGGTGCCTGCGGCGGCGATCGGCGGCAGCACGGCGTGCAGTCGCACCGCGAACCGCCCGGTCCCCACGCCCGTCAGCTGTCCGTCCACCCACGGTTGCGCGTCGTCGAGACGGCGACCGGCCGCCAATGCCAGCCGCTGCGCCAGCCGTCGCACCGCGGCGTCGTCCTCGAACCGGATATCGCTGCGCCGCAAGCCGTTGCCGTCGTCGACCCAGACGCTGTCCGGCGCGGTGACCAGCACGTCGGTGGTGCCCTCGGCACACAGCAACGGCTCGAGGATGCCGGCGCCGGTCAGCTCGGTCTGCAGTGTCCGAAGGCTGCTCAACACCTCGGTGTCGCCGAGCACCCCGCCGGACTCGGCCCGGATCGCGTCGGCCACCACGGTCGGCCGCAGCGGCGCGGCTTCCGCGGCCAGCCGCTCGCGCACCCGGTCGATCAGCGAACCTGTCATGCGGCCTCCGCCACCGCACGGGCCGGCAGCACCGCGAGAACCCGGCGGGCGGCGGCCGCCAGCGCGGATCGCCGCCCCAGCCGCAGGCCGCCGTGCTCGAGTTGCTCGGCCAGCCGCGGCTGCGGGCGCATCGACGTCAACAGCGGCACGCCCGCGATGGCGGCGATCTCGGCGGCGCCCAGCCCGCCGGGAGCCGGCCCACGCACCACCAGCCCGACGTTGGGGTTGATGCCGGCGAGCAGCGGAGCGATGCTCGCGGTGGCCGCACAGGCGCGGACGTCGCAGGAGGTGACGACGACGAGATCGGCGGTGTCCAGCGCGCATTGGCCGGCGTCGGTCAGCCGGCGGGGGACGTCGCACACGACGGTTGCCCCGCCGCGGCGGCCCGCGTCGATGACAGCATCGGCGGCCCCGGCGTCCATCTCGTGCCCGTGCCGGGTACCCGAGAGCATGCTGACCCCCCGAAAACGGGGCAACGCGTCACGCACCGCCGACCAGTTCAGCCGCCCACCCTGCACCTTCAGATCGGGCCAGCGCACGCCCGGCGTGGTTTCACCGCCGAGCAACAGATCGATGCCGCCGCCCCACGGATCAAGATCGATCAGCAGCGGCTCGCGGGCCTCCTGCGCCAGCGCAGCCGCCAATACCGAGGCACCCGCTCCGCCGCGCCCGCCGACGACGGCCACGACCTGGCCGCGCGCGTTGCCGTCGCGCGCCGACTCGGCAGCATCGGCGAGTTCGCGGACCAGCTCGCCGTCCTGAGCCGGCAGCACCAGGACATGCTGCGCGCCGACCCGGGTGGCAGCCGCCCAGGTCGTCGAGGCAGGGTCGGCGGTAGTCAGCACGACGACGTGCGAGCGGCGCGGCAGTGCGCTGTCGGCACACCGCAGCGCCGCCCCCTCATCCAGCAGCACCGCTGCGGCCGCCGACCAACTTTTTCGACTCACCGAGCCCGCGCCGACGTGCACCACGCGCACACCGACGGCCGCCGCGACCCGCTCAACTTCGGGGCGCAGCCCGGGTTCGGCCACCACCGCCAACACGCCGGCGCTCTCGGTTGCGGTCGTCACCTACTCACCGTGCCGGGTGGCGGCTACCGGCGGCCAGCAGCCAACCGCCATCTGTGGACAGACCGGGATCTGTGCACAACCCGAAGCGACAAATCTGAAACGTGTTACTGACGGCGAACTTGCCCGACAAAAGGGACGACCCCCGCCAGGGGGGGAGGAGGCGAGGGTCGTCGTGTATCAGCCCCGGGGGGTCGGGCTGATACACCCTCGGCTTAAAGCCGAGTACTGCTTACTATACACATGACAGCGCTACCTAGCGCAAGTGCTGCTTGCAATAGAAAGCATGATGTCCAACCGGGCGGGTGCGGCCACGTAATGCTATCTGTGACAGGCGAACCCCGGCTGACCGGCCGTTTTGTCCATTAGCCTCGCGACGCAGCATTGTGCGGCCCTATGCTTGCCCGGTGACCGCCTCCGACTCGGCCGCCGATCAGCAAACATCACCGCAAGCACCCGACGCCACCGGTCCCCACGCCCGCACCGCCGCTTTCTTCGACCTCGACAAGACCATCATCGCCAAGTCCAGCACGCTGGCTTTCAGCAAACCGTTTTTCAACCAGGGACTGATCAACCGGCGCGCGGTGCTCAAATCCAGCTACGCCCAATTCCTCTATCTACTGTCGGGTGCCGACCACGATCAGATGGACCGGATGCGCATCCACCTGACCAACATGTGCACCGGCTGGGACGTGGAGCAAGTCCGCTCGATCGTCAACGAGACCCTGCACGACATCGTCACCCCGCTGGTGTTCGCCGAGGCCGCCGACCTGATCGCCGGCCACAAGTTGTGCGGCCGCGACGTGGTGGTGGTGTCGGCCTCCGGTGAGGAGCTGGTGGCGCCCATCGCCCGCGCGCTCGGGGCGACCCATGCGATGGCGACACGCATGGTCGTCGAGGATGGCCGCTACACCGGCGAGATCGCGTTCTACTGCTACGGCGAAGGCAAGGTACAGGCCATTCGTGAGCTGGCCGCCCGCGAGGGCTATGCGCTCGAGCACTGCTACGCCTACTCCGACTCGATCACCGACCTGCCGATGCTCGAGGCCGTCGGGCACCCGAGCGTAGTGAACCCGGACCGCGCCCTGCGCAAGGAGGCGATCGCCCGCGGCTGGCCGGTGCTCAGCTTCTCCCGGCCGGTGTCGCTGCGCGACCGCATCCCGGCGCCGTCTGGAGCGGCGGTCGCGACGACGGCGGCGGTGGGCGTCAGCGCGCTGGCCGCCGGAGCGGTCACGTACTCGCTGTTGCGGCGGTTCGCGTTCTGACGCTCAGCAAACACATCGGCATCGCTGTTGCGATCTCGTTTCGTGGTTTTCACACATTTGACCCTTGATGTGATGGGGGTCACGTAGTACAAAGGAGACACGGAAGCCCGGTGAGGCCAAGGTCGATCCGGAAGAGAAGGTTCGATCTCCCGACCCGGGCCCCCAGCACGGTTCCCGGCACCCACGCGGAGCCACAGCCGCGATAGAGGCAGAAGTGTTGCGGGCCTGCGTAATTGCGAAGAGCGGACGGCCAGGACGGCCCTTTGGGTGGGGCTATGGCCGAGCGCATCGCAAGATCGCCGAGGCCACCCACGCAGCCCATATGTTGCACGCTTGGTAACCGAGTTCCGTGCTAGCGGGCGGCGAGCCGACAATGACGGATCGTCGCCCGCTTCGCATGTGTAGGGACAGCCGCGACGGCGCTCGCTGGCAACCTTATTGGCCGAGTGATTCGGCGATCGTCAGCGCTTCACGTCCACCGTCGGCCATGGCCTTGCAACACAGTTTCAGCCAGGCGGCGATGCCGTCGGCGGTGCCCGATGCGAATCCGCGTGCCGCGTCGCGATAGTCGGCGGCACGGCGCATCCAAGTCACCTCCGGAACGCCGAGTCCGTGCGGGTCCAGGCCGCTGGCGATGGTCACCAGTCGCGACACCGCACGCGCCACCACGCCGTCGCCGCTGCCGAACGGGGCCAGCGTCAGCAGCTCACCGTGCGCGACCGCGGCCAGCACCGGCGCCGGCGCCCGAGTGCCGCCGCTCACCAGATCCGCGAGCAGTTCGAGACGCGGCGCGACGTCGGCGTCGGCGCGGGGACGCCCCAGCCGGTCCTCGTCGACCTGGTCGGCGGCGGCGAGCATGTGTAGCCGGGCCAGCGCCTGCAGCGGCGCCCGCTGCCACACCGCGACCAGGTTGGTCTCGCCGCCTTCGAGCGCTTGCGCGACGCGCAGCGCACCGGCGAAGACGGGGTCGCTGGTGGCCGACTCGTCGAGTTGGAGCGGCCCGCCGTCGAGCACCGACGACGCCCGCGCCGCCCGCAGCGCGGCCTCGGCCGCGGTCACCGGCCAGCCACGCAGGTTGGCCCGGTGCCGATGCGCCCGGCCCAGGGCGTCGCGGGCCTGCTCGGCGGCGACGGCCACACCGGGGAGCTCCGTCAACGGGGCCAGCGGGTCAGTGGTCACGACAGCCACTATGCGCCGAGTGTGAACTGCGCGACGCGACACGCCGGCGTGGCGTCGGGTATTTCACACTCAGCCCCCCGGTGCGCGGGGAATCGCCGCCAGCAGCTGGCGGGTGTAGTCGTGGCGCGGCTCGGCGAACAGCTCCTCGGTGGGCGCCTGCTCGACGACCCGCCCGCCGCGCATCACCAGGACCTCGTCGGCGATCTGCCGAATCACCGCCAGGTCGTGGCTGATGAACAGATAGGTCAGGCCGAGTTCGGCTTGCAGTTCGGTGAGCAGGTCGAGAATCTGCGCCTGCACGACGACGTCGAGCGCGGACACCGCCTCGTCGCAGACCAGCACCTCGGGGCGCAGCGCCAGTGCCCGCGCGATCGCGACCCGCTGGCGTTGACCGCCCGACAGTTCGCGCGGTCGCCGGCCCAGCAGCGACGCCGGTAGCGCGACCTGGTCGGCCAGCTCACGCACCGTCCGTTGGCGCTGTCGGCGGTCGCCGATCCGATGGATGCGCAGCGGCTCCTCGATGGCGCGCGACACCGAGTACATCGGATCCAAGCTGCCGTAGGGGTTCTGGAACACCGGCTGCACGCGCCGGCGAAACGCGAACGCCGCCCGACGATCCAGCGTGGCGATGTCTTGCCCGTCGAAAACAACGCCGCCCGACGTCGGTTGCAGCAGCCCGAGCACCATGCGCGCGAGCGTGGACTTGCCCGACCCCGATTCGCCGGCGACGGCAAGCGTGGTGCCGCGGCGCAGCCGGAACGACACGTCGTCGACCGCGCGCAGCTCGGTGTGCCGCCACGGCACGCCGCGGGACTGCCGGTAGACCTTGGTCAGCCCGGTGGCGACGACGACGTCGTCGTCGGATCCGCGGGTGTGTGCTCGGTTTTGCCCCGAGGGCACGCGCAGCGACGGTGCAGCGGCCACCAGCCGTTGCGTGTACGGTTGCTGCGGCCGGGTCAGAATCGATTGCGCTGCACCGGTTTCCACCACCTCGCCCCGGTGCATAACCACCAGCCGCTCGGCCCGCTCGGCGGCCAGCGCCAGATCGTGGGTGATCAGCAGCAGAGCGGTGCCCAGTTCGGCGGTGAGACGTTGCAGGTGGTCGAGCACCTGTCGCTGGACGGTGACGTCCAACGCGGAGGTGGGCTCGTCGGCGATGAGCAGCCGGGGCCGGCCCGCCAGCCCAATGGCGATCAGCGCGCGCTGGCACATGCCGCCGGACAGCTGGTGCGGGTATCGGCGGGCCTGGGTTTCCGGATCCTTCATACCGGCCTGTGAGAGCAGTTCGACGGCGTCGTTATCGCTGATGTTGTTGGCGCGCAACGCCTCCCGTACTTGGAAGCCGACCTTCCACACCGGGTTCAGGTTGGTCATCGGGTCCTGCGGCACGTAGCCGATGCCGGAGCCCCGGATCGAGCGCAACGTGCGCCGGTCGGCCGACGTGATGTCGACACCGTCGAACACGATGCGTCCGGCAGTGATTCGCCCGCCGGGCGGCAGCAGGCCGAGGACCGCCGCGGCCGTGGTTGATTTCCCCGAGCCCGATTCGCCGACGACGGCGACGGTCTGGCCGCGCTCGACGGTGAGGTCGGCCGCCGCGACGGCCACGTCGTCACCGAAGCGGACCTCGAGGCCCTCGACGCACAGCAGCGGCTCTGTCATGGCGCCGCTCCTCCTCATCGCTTTGCTCTGCATCGTCGCCGGCGCGCTCATGTCCGCGGCTTCGGGTCGAGGGCGTCGCGCAGCACGTCGCCCATCATCATGAACGCGAGCACCGTGATGGCCAGTGCGCCAGCGGGATAGAACAGGATGGGCGAGCCGGCCCGCAGCCGGATCTGGTCCACGTTGATGTCGCCGCCCCAGGACACTACCGACGGCGGCAGCCCGACCCCGAGGTAGGACAGCGTCGCCTCGGTGACGATGAACAACCCCAGCGCAATGGTGGCAACCGCGATCACCGGTCCCAGGGCGTTGGGCACCGCGTGGCGTATCAGGATGCCGAACCTGCTCAGCCCCAACGCTTTTGCAGCCAGCACGTAGTCGCTGCCCCGCACTTCGAGCACCGCGCTGCGCGCAATCCGGGCGATTTGCGGCCAGCCGAACAACGCCAGGATCGCGATCACCGTCCACACTGTGCGGTGATGCATGACCTGCATCAGCACAATGGCGGCCAGCAGCAACGGGATTCCGAAGAAGACGTCCGCGACGCGCGAGACCGCCGTGTCGATCCAGCCGCCGTAGAAGCCGGCCAGTGCGCCCAGCACCCCGCCGACCACGAACACCGTCACCGTCGCACCCAGGCCCACGGTGATCGACGCCCGGGCGCCGTAGATCGTGCGGGCATAGATGTCATGGCCCTGCAGGTCGGTGCCGAACCAGTGCGCAGCCGACGGCGCGAGCATGCTCTGGTCGGGATCGGCGTAGCCGGGGTCGGCACCGGTGAACAACGCCGGGAACGCGGCCATCGCCACGACCAACAGAATCAGTGCCGCCGCGACAAGGAATTTCGGCCGGCGCCACACCTCAGCCATAGCGGATCCTGGGATCCAAGGCCGCATACAGCAGGTCCACCAGCAGGTTGGTCACCAGGTAGACGACCACCAGGACCGTCACAATCGACACCACCGTCGGCGCCTCCTGACGGGTGACCGCCTGATAGAGCACGCCGCCGACGCCGTGAATGTTGAAGATCCCTTCGGTGACGATCGCACCACCCATCAGCGCGCCGAGGTCCGCGCCGAGGAAGGTCACCACCGGGATCAGCGAATTGCGCAGAATGTGCACCGTCACCACCCGCGGCCGCGACAACCCCTTCGCGGTGGCGGTGCGGACATAGTCGGCGTGGGCGTTGGCGGCGACCGCCGAGCGCGTCAACCGCACCACGTACGCGAACGACACCGAGCCCAACACGATGCCGGGCAACAGCAGCCGCCCAAACGTCGGCTGATCGCCCACCGTGACCGCGGCGAGGCCGAACCGCACCCCGAACACGAACTGGGCCAAGAACCCCAGCACGAAGATCGGGACCGCGATGATGGCCAGGCTCGCGATCAGCACGGCGGCGTCGAAAATGCCGCCCTGGCGCAGCCCGGCGATCACCCCGAAACCGATGCCCAGCGCCGCCTCCACCGCCAACGCGATCAACGCCAGCCGGATCGTCACCGGAAATGCTTGGGCCAGAACGGTTGTCACCGGCAGACCGGAGTAGGCGCGGCCAAGGTCGCCGCGCAGGATGCCGCCCAGGTAGTGCAGGTACTGCAACCAGAACGGGTCGTCGAGGTGGTATTGCGCGCGCAGTTGTGCGGCCACCGCGGGGCTCAGCGGCCGGTCTCCGCCCAGCGCGGCGATCGGGTCGCCGGGCAACAGGAAGACCATGCCGTAGATCAGCAGTGTGGCGCAGAGGAAAACCGGGACCATGACCGCGATGCGCCGCGCGAGATACCAGCCCATCTCAGGCCTTCACGATGTGTTCGTAGTCGGGCAGCCCGTTCCAGGTGAGCACGACGTTGCTGACCGCCGATGACCGGCCGGCCACGGTGACGACGTACCACAGTGGTACGACGGGCATGTCGCGCAACAGGATTCGCTGCGCCTCGGTGGTCAGCGCGTAGGACTGCGCCAGATTGGGGGCGGCGGCGGCGCGGGCCAGCGCCGCGTCGAAGCGCGGGTTGGAGTAGCCGACGTCGTTGGCTCCGGCGCCGGTGACGAACAGTGGTTCTAAGAAGCTGAGCATCGACGGGTAGTCGCCTTGCCAGCCGGCCCGAAACGCCGTGGCGATGGTCCGGCTGGTGATCTGGGTGCGAAAGCCGGCGAAGGTGGGTTGCGGCGCGCCGGCCGCGTCGATGCCCAGCACGTTCTTGATGCTGTTGGCCACCGCGTCCACCCACTCCTGATGGCCGCCGTCGGCGTTGTAGCCGATCGCGTACTGGCCGCTCCACGGCGAGATGGCGTCGGCCTGTGCCCACAGCCGCCGCGCCCGGTCGGGGTCGAAGTCCAGCGCGTCGTTGCCGGCGATGCCGGGGTTGTAGCCGGGCAGCGAGCTGGCGGTGAAATCGCGGGCGGGCTCGCATGTTCCGTTGAAGATCTGCCGGCAGATCTGCGGACGGTTGATGGCCGCCGCCAGCGCCAGCCTGCGCAGCCGGCCCTCCTCCCCGCCGAAATGCGGCAGCCGCAGCGGGGTGTCGAGCGTGCGGTTGGTCGCGGCCGGCGCGGTGACCGCGCGGTCGCCCAGGTCTTTGCGGTAGACCGGCAGCACACTGGGCGGAATGCTGTCCAGCACATCGAGATTGGCGGACAGCAGGTCGGCGTAGGCGGTGTCGAGGTTGGCGTAGAGCACGAAGCGCAGCCCCTTGTTCTGCGGCATCCGGTTGCCGTGGTAGCCGGGGTTGGGCTCCAGCTCGATTTTGACGTTGTGCAGCCAGGCGTCCCGGTCGGCGAGCCGGTAGGGGCCGTTGCCGATCGGGTGCTGCCCGAACGCGGCCATGTCCTTGAACGCCGCCGCCGGCAGCGGGTAGAACGCCGAAAAGCCAAGGCGCAGTTGGAAGTCGATGGTCGGTGCCTTGAGCCGGACGGTGAACTGGTGGTCGTCGAGCACCCGCAGCCCGGACATGGTGCGGGCTTTGGGCTCGGCGGCCGCGACGTCGTCGAAGCCGACGATCGGGCCGAATAGGCTTTGCTGCAGTTGAGCATTGGTGGCCAGCGCGCCGTAGTTCCATGCGTCGACGAACGAGTGCGCCGTGACCGGCGAGCCGTCGGAAAACGTCCATCCCGGTTTGAGGGTGATCGTGTAGGTGACGTTGTCGGTGGTCTCGATCGACTGCGCCACCTCCAGCGACGGTGTGCCCTTGGCGTCATACGACATCAAGCCGGCGAACAGTCGGTCGATGACGCGCCCGCCGTTGGTGTCGTTGGTGTTGGTGGGGATCAGCGGGTTCTGCGGCTCGCCGGCGTTGACGATCACCACGTCGGTGCGCTCGCCGCCGCCACCGCAATCGGTGAGCCCCAGCACTGCGGCGGCAACCACCGCTGCCGCCGCCACCGCACGCACCATGCCGCCGACCCTAGCTATAGCTAGGCTTGCGCCCGTGACCGAAGCGCCGTCGTCGTTCCCGCCGCCGCCGGAGTTCGCAGCGCAGGCGAACATCAGCGAAGAGGCATACCGCGAGGCCGAGCAGGACCGGCTGAAGTTCTGGGCCGAGCAGGCCAACCGACTGTCCTGGGCGACGCCGTTCGAGCAGGTGCTGGACTGGTCGGACGCGCCGTTCGCCAAGTGGTTCGTCGGCGGCAAGCTCAACGTCGCCTACAACTGCGTGGACCGTCACGTCGAGGCCGGCCACGGCGACCGCGCCGCCATCTACTGGGAGGGCGAGCCGGTCGGCGAGAGCCGTGTTTTGACCTACGCCGACCTGCAGACCGAGGTGTGCAAGGCCGCCAACGCGCTGAGCCGCCTCGGGCTGGTCGCCGGAGACCGCGTCGCCATCTATATGCCGATGATCCCCGAGTCGATCGTCGCGATGCTGGCCTGCGCGCGGCTGGGTGTCATGCACAGCGTGGTGTTCGCCGGTTTCACCGCCAAGGCGCTGCGCGCCCGGATCGCCGACGCCGAAGCCAAAGTGCTGATCACCGCCGACGGCCAGTTCCGCGGCGGCAAGCCCATGCCGCTGAAGGAGGCCGCCGACGAGGCCGTCGGCGACGACAGCCCCGTGGAGCACGTGGTGGTGGTCCGCCGCACCGGCATCGACGTGCCGTGGACCGAGGGCCGCGACCTGTGGTGGCACGACGTCGTCGACCCCGCGCCCGCCGAACACAGCCCTCAAGCCTTCGACGCCGAGCACCCGTTGTTTTTGCTCTACACGTCGGGCACTACCGGCAAGCCCAAGGGCATCATGCACACCAGCGGCGGGTTTCTCACCCAGTCGTCGTTCACCCACTACAGCATCTTCGACGTCAAACCGGAGACCGACGTGTTCTGGTGCACCGCCGACATCGGCTGGGTCACCGGGCACACGTACAGCGTCTACGGGCCGCTGTCCAACGGCGTCACCCAGATTCTCTACGAGGGCACGCCGGCCTCCCCGACTGAGCACCGCCATTTCGAGATCATCGAATCCTACGGTGTCACAATCTATTACGCCGCGCCGACGCTGATCCGCACGTTCATGAAGTGGGGCCGGCAGATTCCCGACGCCCACGACCTGTCCAGCCTGCGGCTGCTGGGATCGGTCGGCGAGCCGATCAACCCGCAGGCCTGGCGCTGGTACCGCGACGTCCTCGGCGCCGACACGACCCCGGTGGTGGACACCTGGTGGCAGACGGAGACCGGCGCCGCGATGATCTCACCGCTGCCCGGCGTGGCCGCCGCCAAGCCGGGTTCGGCGATGACGCCGCTGCCTGGCATCTCCGCCAAGATCGTCGACGACGAGGGCAACCAACTGACGCCCGGCGTCGATGCCACGGGCTATCTCGTCATCGACCAGCCATGGCCGGCCATGCTGCGCGGCATCTGGGGCGACCCGGAGCGTTACCGCGAGACGTACTGGTCGAAGTTCGCCGAGCAGGGCTGGTATTTCGCCGGGGACAGCGCCCGCTACGACGCCGACGGCGACATCTGGGTGGTCGGCCGCATCGACGACGTGATGAACGTGTCCGGCCACCGGATCTCCACCGCCGAGGTGGAGTCGGCGCTGGTCGGGCATTCCGGGGTGGCCGAGGCCGCCGTCGTCGGCGCCACCGACGACACCACCGGTCAGGCGATCTGCGCGTTCGTCGTGCTGCAGGCCGATCAGCCGGAGACGCTCGGCGAGGAGATCATCGACGAGCTGCGCGGGCATGTCGCCAAGGAGATCTCGCCGATCGCCCGGCCGCGCGAGCTGCACGTGGTCCCCGAGTTGCCGAAGACCCGCAGCGGCAAGATCATGCGCCGGCTGCTGCGCGACATCGCCGAAAACCGGGAACTCGGCGACACCTCGACACTGCTGGACCCGGGCGTGTTCGACGCGATCCGCGCGGCTAAGTAACTAGGTAGCCGGATTGGCCGACACCGGGACGAACCCCGCGCCCGGGCGGCCCTTGGCGGCCAGGTCGGCCAGCACCGCGTTGATCGACACCACGGTCGCCGGGGTGTGCAGCGGGATGTATTTGATGATGCAGGTCGGCAGGTTTTCGCTGAACGCGCCGTGGATCATCCCGACGAGCAGATTGTCGACGACGACCGGCGCACCCGAGTCGCCCTGCTGCCCGCACACCTGCATGACGAGGGTGCCCGGGTCCTGGCCCGGCCCGAAGACGACGCCGCAGGAGTTGCCGGTGGTGCGGCCCTGCTTGCAGGCGATCTGGCCGGCGGACGGGTCGGGGCCGATGCCGTCGATCTCAAAGCCGTCGAAGTTGGGCACCGGCACTACCTTGGCCGGGTCGAAGCGGATCACGGCGTAGTCGAGGCTGTCGTTGCCGGCCACCATCGTGCCGATGATGCCGCGGTTTTGCGCCGCCTCGGCGGAGACCTGAGCGCCCGGCCCGCCGCAGTGCGCCGAGGTGAAGCCGACCAGCGCGCCGGTGTTGTCGTTGCCGATGCTGGTCAACGTGCACATGGTGTCGCCGTCGATGACGATGCCCGCACCGCCGCCCATCGGAACCCTGTCGTCGGCTGCGGCGGTGCGTGGGCCAGCGACGGCAAACAGCGAGGCCATCACTAATGCCGCAGCAACACGGAACAGCCGGCAGTGCGTGGTCTGCAAAGAGTTACTCCCGTCAACTATTCCGCCCATGGGACCCGGCTGGGTCAGTCTAACGTGACCGCCGCTCATTGGTTGGCCTCGTCTGGCACCGGTGCCCATGGCAACATGAACCGCGACGACAATCAGGTTCGGCCGGGAGGACCGTCTGTGAGCAAGCCAGATCGCAAGAAGGCCGGCAACGGCAGCAAGGACGGCGTGCCCAGCACGCTGACCACCATCCCGTTGACCGACCCGCATGCGCTGCCCGTCGAGCCGTCGATCGGCGACCTGGTCCGCGACGCGACTGCGCAGATGTCGACGCTGGTGCGCGCGGAAGTGGAACTGGCCCGCGCCGAAATCACCCGCGATGTCAAGAAGGGACTGACCGGCAGCATCTTTTTCATCGCGGCGCTTGTGGTGCTGTTCTACTCGACCTTCTTTTTCTTCTTCTTCCTCGCCGAGTTGCTCGATACCTGGTTGTGGCGCTGGGTCGCGTTCCTGATCGTGTTCGGAATCATGGTGGTCTTCACCGCGGTGCTGGCGCTGTTCGGATTCTTGAAGGTCCGCCGGATCCGCGGACCGCGCCAAACCATCGAATCAGTCAAAGAGACCCGCACCGCCTTCACGCCGGGTCACGACAAGGCCGGCCAGCAGGCGCTCGGCACCGGCGGAACACCCGCTGACCCCTCGGGTTGGTAAATGGCGCCACCAGATCCGTCGGTGACCCGTATCGACGGGCCATGGCGCCATCTGGACATACACGCCAACGGTATTCGATTCCACGTCGTCGAGGCGCAACCATCCGACCAGGATGCGGGCACGCCGGCGACGGCCCGCCCACTGGTGATCATGCTGCACGGCTTCGCCTCCTTCTGGTGGTCGTGGCGCCACCAGCTGCGCGGCCTGACCGGGGTGCGCGCGGTCGCCGTGGATCTGCGCGGGTACGGCGGCAGCGACAAACCCCCACGTGGGTACGACGGCTGGACGCTGGCCGGCGACACCGCCGGGCTGATCCGCGCGCTCGGGCACTCGTCGGCGACCCTGGTCGGCCACGCCGACGGCGGACTGGTCTGCTGGGCCACTTCGGTGCTGCACTCCCGGCTGGTCCGCGCGATCGCGGTGGTCAGCTCACCGCATCCCGCGGCCTTGCGTGTCTCCGCGTTGACCCGCCGCGACCAGGCGCGCGCGCTGTTGCCGTCGCTGCTGCGCTATCAGGTGCCGATCTGGCCGGAGCGCTCGCTGACCCGGCACCACGGCGACGAAGTCGAGCGGTTGGTGCGTAGCCGCGCCAGCGCCAAATGGGTTGCGTCGGAGGATTTTTCCGAAACGATCGGCCATCTGCGGCAGGCGATCCAGATTCCGTCGGCGGCGCATTCCGCGCTGGAGTACCAGCGCTGGGCGGTGCGCAGCCAGTTGCGCGACGAGGGCCGGCGGTTCATGAGGTCTATGACTCGTCGCGCAGGTATCCCTGTTTTGCACATTCGCGGTGACGCCGATCCCTACGTGCTGGCCGACCCAGTCGCACGCACCCAGCGCTACGCGCCGCACGGTCATTACGTAATGGTTTCCGGCGCAGGGCATTTCAGTCACGAAGAGGCGCCGCAGGAAGTCAACGGCCACCTGGCCCGGTTCTTGGGGCAGGTGTACGGGCCCGAACTCAGCTGACGCAGGCGCCGGTGCCCACCGGCGCGGTGTCGCCGATCTTCGCCAGCTGGCCGGCGACCTCTTTGGCGGTCAGCACAAAACCGGTGTCGTTGTCGTCGACCGCCGCGCCGAACACCACACCGAGTACCTTGCCGTTCAGGTCGATCAGCGGACCACCCGAATTACCTTGCTCCACAGTGGCTCTGATCGTGTAGACCTCGCGGTTGACCGTCGCGTCGCGATAAATGTCCGGACCGGACAGCTCGATGATCTCCCGCACTCTGGCCGGCGTCGCGACAAAGCCGCCGCCCCCGGGATAACCGAGCACCAACGCGTCGGTGCCTCCCTTGACAGCGCCGTCGGCGAACGCCAGCGGCGGCGGCGGCAGGTTCGGGACGGCCAGAATGGCGATGTCGACGGACGGGTCGTAGGACACCACGGTGGCATCGTAGGGGTTCCCGCTGGCCTCGACCGTGACGTTGTTCGCTCCGGCCACCACGTGCGCATTGGTCATCACCCGGTCGGGCGAAAGCACAAATCCGCTGCCTTCCAATACTTTCTGGCAGCCGGGTGCGATCGCACGGATCTTGACCACACTGGGCTGGGTGGCTGCCACCACCGGGTTGCTGGACAGCCCGGCGTCGGGTGTCGCCACCGCGGCGACCGGGGTGCGGCTGAACGGCTCCAACACCTGTGGCAGACCCGAGGTGTCCAGCAGCGACGACAGCCGCTTGGGCACCGTCTTGAGCCACGGCGGCGCAACCTGGTTCACCTCGGCCAGCACCCGCGAACCACGCACCGCCGCAGCAAGATTCGGCTGACCGGTCGACGACGTCAGTGGGGTCGCCAGCAGCCACGCCGCTATCAGCACCACCACCATCTGCACCGCCACCCCGATGAGCGAGTCGAAGAACCGGATGATGCGGCTGCGGATCGCACCGCGCACCGCCCGGCCCAGCACGACGCCGGCGACCTCGCCGATGACGACCAATCCCAGGATCAAAAACAGCGCGGCGAACAGCTTGGCTCGCGCGGCGGCGATGTGGGTGACGATGTGCGGGGCCAGCAGCACCCCGGCGACGGCGCCGAGGAGGACCCCGATGAACGAGAGCAGCGAGCCCAATGCGCCTGAGCGCCAACCAGATATGGCCGCAATGAAAGCGACCGCGAGCACCGCGATGTCCAACCACTGTGACGGGGTCATCGTGCACCACCCTCATCGCCGACCAGAGCCATGGCTTCGTCGAGTTCGCGGACGTCGGTGGTGTCCCATGGCTGCGCCCAGCCCGCGACGTCGAGCATCGCGGAGATGACCTGGCCAGTGAAACCCCACACCAGCATCTCATTCAACAGGAAAGCCGGGCCCGCGAAGCGGCGATGCAAGGTGCGCCGATACACCATCAGCCGGTTCGCAGGGTTGATGAAGGCGCGCACCGGAACCCGCGCGACAACCGCCGTCTCCGCCTCGTCGACGACGGCCACCGGGCCGGGATCGGGCGAGTATGCGAGCACCGGGACGACGTGAAAACCCGACGGCGCGATGAAGGTTCGTTCCATGGTCGCCAGCGGATGCAGCCGGTCCACGTCGATGCCGGTCTCTTCGCGCGCCTCCCGCAGGGCGGTGGCCACCGGGCCGTCGTCACCGGGATCGCATGCGCCGCCGGGAAACGCCGCCTGCCCGGCGTGGTGACGCAAGGTGGAGGCGCGAACGGTGACCAGCAGGTCGGCGTCGTCGGGAACACCACCGTCGGGCGGGCCGGACTCCGGACCGGAGAACAGCACCAGCACCGCGGCGTCGCGGCCGTTGCGGCGGGCCGACGCCGTCGCCTTGGCCGCGGTCACCATCGCCAGCACGTCGGGGGGCAGTCGGCGGCGGAAGGCTTCCGGCACCTGGCCGACGTTGTCGACCAACGGACGCAGCCAGGACGGCCCGAGCTCCGGTGTCAGCGGAACCGCAGCGCTCAACCGGCCCTCCCTGGTCTCACCTCTGACCCGAAACCGCGGCCGCGATCTCGTCGGCGGTGGCGAACGCCCGCGGCAGGGTCTGCGCAACGCTACCGTCCGGCGCCAGCACCACTGTCGCGGGCATCACATTGGGTACCCGCAATGCGGCCGCCATCCGCCGCCGACCATCCTGCAGGGTCGGCAACCGCACACCAAGTTGGGCCAGCTGCAGCAGGCCGGCCGTTTCGTTCTCGTCCTGGTGCACGGTCACCACCGTCACGGCCGATCCGGCGCGGCGCTGATACTCGGCCATCGCCGGCAATTCGGCCTTGCACGGTTTGCACCAATACGCCCACAGGTTGAGCAGCACGCGCCGACCGGCCAGCGCGCGGGCCACCTCGACCGTCGAGCCGTCGGCCGCACACTCCACCGTGATGCCGCGCAGCGCCGCCGGCCCGGCGCCGGTACCCGCTGCCGGACAGGGCGGCAAGTCGGCGCGCCGGCGCGGTTCGGCCAGCGCCTCGGGCGTGTCGGCGTCGCGGTGTTCACGGCTGGGGCCGCTCGCCGAGGGCGGCGTCGACAAGTGATAGGTGTCGCGCAACTCGACCAGCAGCGCCCCCACCAAGCCCACGATCACGAGCAGGATCGCCAGGGTCCAACCGGTCCGGGCGCTCACAACCCGGCCAGCGCCAGCAGGTGCTCTTTTTCGGGGCCCTGAACCAGCGGCGCGGCGATCAGCGGGTCGGTGGGCCCGGTCCCGAACGACGGACAGTCCTTGGCCAGCACGCACACGCCGCATGCCGGCTTGCGGGCATGACAGACCCGGCGCCCGTGAAAGATCACCCGGTGCGACAGGTCGGTCCACTCCCTCCGCTCGATGAGCTCGCCGACGGCATGCTCGATCTTCACCGGGTCGTCCTCGGAGGTCCACCGCCACCGCCGAACCAGCCGCTTGAAATGAGTGTCGACGGTGATTCCCGGGATACCGAACGCGTTCCCGAGGATGACATTGGCCGTCTTGCGCCCCACTCCGGGCAGCGTCACCAGCTCCTCCATGGTCGAGGGCACCTCGCTGTCGAACCGCTCGACCAGTGCCTGCCCGAGGCCGATCAACGCCGCCGCCTTGTTGCGGTAGAAACCGGTGGGGCGGATGAGGTTTTCGAGTTCTTCGCGGTTGGCCTTCGCGTAATCCAGTGCGGTGCGATAGCGGACGAACAACGCCGGGGTGGTCAGGTTGACCCGCTTGTCGGTGCTTTGCGCCGACAGGATGGTGGCCACCGTCAACTCCAGCGGGTTGGTGAAGTCCAGCTCGCAATAGACATGCGGAAACGCTTGTGCCAGTTTACGATTCATTCGACGAGCTCGTCGCACCAATCCGAGGCGGGTCTCCTCGGTCTTGCCCGTCGTCACGTCCGACAGCGTACTTGGCGGCGATAGCCACTATTTCGTAATCCCACTGAGACCTTTGCCGTGTTTACTTCCTGGATGTGTCGTGGCTGCTGGTGGCGTTCATTCCAGGGTTGCTGATGTTGGCGACGTTCGGGCTGTCCCGCCTCGAGGCCGGTTTGGTCGACGACACGCTTTCCGCCCGCGACGTCGCGGAGTTTTTCGAACAGGCCGAGGCCGCGGACATGAGCACGCTGGCCCGCGAAGGCATGCCCGAGGCACTGGACCGCCTGCACCGCCGTCACACCGAACCACCGGGTTTGGCGACGCCACGGCACCGGCATTCCCGAACGAATCGGCAGTTTGGGCCGCCTCGGCACGCCAATCGTGTGTAGCGTTGGCACGTTGGGTTAGCGGCCTACCTCTAGACTCAGCTCACAAACAACTGATGGGCCGTGCGCGCATCACATTATTCAAGCAGCTAAGGGGCAACGTGGACGAGATCCTGGCGAGGGCCGGAATCTTCCAGGGAGTCGAACCCAGCGCCGTCGCCGCGCTGACCAAACAATTGCAGCCCGTCGACTTCCCGCGTGGGCATACCGTTTTCGCGGAAGGGGAGCCGGGCGACCGGCTGTACATCATCATTTCCGGCAAGGTGAAGATCGGTCGGCGTTCGCCGGACGGCAGGGAGAACCTGCTGACGATCATGGGCCCGTCCGACATGTTCGGTGAATTGTCGATTTTCGACCCCGGTCCCCGGACTTCGAGCGCCACGACGATCACCGAGGTGCGGGCGGTCTCGATGGACCGCGACGCGCTGCGGGCATGGATCGCCGACCGTCCGGAGATCGCCGAGCAGCTGCTGCGTGTGCTGGCCCGCCGGCTTCGTCGCACCAACAACAACTTGGCGGACCTCATCTTCACCGACGTGCCGGGCCGGGTGGCCAAGCAGCTGCTGCAGCTGGCGCAGCGGTTCGGCACCCAGGAGGGTGGCGCGATGCGGGTTACCCACGACCTGACCCAGGAGGAGATCGCTCAGCTGGTCGGCGCGTCGCGGGAGACCGTCAACAAGGCGCTGGCCGACTTCGCCCATCGCGGCTGGATTCGCCTGGAGGGCAAGAGCGTACTGATCTCGGACTCGGAGCGGTTGGCCCGCCGAGCGCGGTAAGCCCGGGCGCAACTAAGCGAGCATTCGACCGCGCGCGGTGAGATTGCATCCAGTGTCGTGATCCCGCCGGATCGACAACACTGTGCGCAATCTCAGCGACGCAAGTAGTCCAGCTGGGCCTGCACCGACCATTCGGCGACGTCCCACAGCTTCTCGTCGACGTCGACGTAGACGTGTTCGACGACTTGGCGCACGGTGGCGTCGTCGCCGAGTTCGCGCAATGCCGAGCGCACCTGGTCCAGCCGCTGCTCGCGGTGCTCCAGGTAGCCGGTGGCGACGGCCGCGAGGTCGTCCAGATCCGGCCCGTGGCCGGGCAGTACCCGCCGCGGCCCCAGGCCCCGCAGCCGCTGCAGCGACTCCAGATAGTCGGCCAGGCTGCCGTCGTCCTTGTCGATCACCGTCGTGCCGCGGCCTAACACGGTGTCCGCGGTGAGCACGGCGTCGTCGAGAACGAACGACACCGAGTCGGCGGTGTGCCCGGGCGTGGCCAGCACGCGGATCGTCAGCCCCGCCGCGTCGATCACTTCGCCGTCGACCAGATGGCCGCCGAGGCCGCGCAACCACCCGCTGCCCACCGATCGCACGACCGCGCCGGTCGCGTCGACCAGCTTGTCGATGCCGTCGGTGTGGTCGCCGTGCCGATGGCTGATCAGTATCAGCGAGACCCGGCCGACGGCCGCGACACCGGCGATGTGCTCGTCGTCGTCGGGTCCGGGGTCGACAATCACCGCCTCGTCGCTGCGCGGGCCGCGCAGCACCCAGGTGTTGGTGCCCTCCAGCGTCATCAAGCCGGGGTTGTGGGCCAACAGCACCGAGGCGGTGTCGGTGACCGGTCGCAGCTGTCCGTAGGCGGGGTGCTTCAGGACCCCACCTCGACGACGAGCTCGACTTCCACCGGCGCATCGAGCGGCAACTCGGCAACGCCGACCGCCGAACGCGCATGCGCGCCGCGGTCCCCGAACACCTCGGCGAGCAGCTCCGACGCGCCGTTGACGACCCCCGGCTGACCGCTGAACCCGGGGGCGGAGGCGACGAACCCGACCACCTTGACCACCTGGATCACCGCATCGATGCCCACCAGCGAATCCACTGCCGCCAGCGCGTTGAGCGCGCAGAGCCGCGCCAGCTCCTTGCCGTCCTCGGGGCTGACCTCGGCGCCGACCTTGCCGGCGCCGGCCAGCTTGCCGTCCTGCATCGGCAGCTGGCCGGCCGTGTACACCAGGTTGCCGGTGCGCACGGCGGGAACGTAGGCGGCCAGCGGCTTCACCACTGCCGGGAGCTCGATGCCGAGCTCAGCGAGCCGGGCCTTGGCAGACCCCGCGCTCACTTCGGGCGTTTCAGATACGCGACGTGTTGCTCACCCGTCGGACCGGGCAGCACCGAAACCAGCTCCCAGCCGTCGGCACCCCACTGGTCGAGGATTTGTTTGGTGGCGTGCGTCAAGAGCGGGACGGTTGCGTACTCCCAGGCGGTCGGTTGGGTCATAGCCCGAGCTTATCCGTCGGGTGACAACGCACGTTGGTTAGCATGCTTTGGTGGCGACCACACCAAGCAGCGTTGCTTCCATCGGCTGGCCAGCACGACTGGAGAAGGCCCGCTTGCATTTCGTGACCGGCAAGGGGGGCACCGGTAAGTCGACCGTCGCCGCCGCGCTCGCACTGACCCTGGCGTCCGGCGGGCGCAAGGTGTTGCTCGTGGAAGTCGAAGGGCGCCAAGGGATTGCGCAACTTTTCGACGTGCCGCCGCTGCCCTACAAAGAGGTCAAGATCGCGACCGCCGAACATGGCGGCCTCGTCAACGCGCTGGCAATCGACATCGAGGCCGCGTTCCTGGAATACCTCGACATGTTCTACAACCTCGGCATCGCCGGCCGGGCGATGCGGCGCATCGGCGCGATCGAGTTCGCCACGACGATCGCGCCGGGCCTGCGCGACGTGCTGCTCACCGGAAAGATCAAGGAGTCGGTGATCCGCGTCGGCAAGGACCGGCAGCCCGTGTACGACGCAGTCGTGGTCGATGCGCCGCCGACGGGTCGCATCGCGCGCTTTTTGGACGTCACCAGGGCGGTGGCCGATCTGGCCAAGGGTGGGCCGGTGTATTCGCAAAGCGAGGGTGTGGTCCAGCTGCTGCATTCCGACCAGACCGCCGTACACCTGGTGACGCTGCTGGAGGCGCTGCCCATGCAGGAGACCATGGAGGCCATCGACGAGTTGCAGGAGTTGAACCTGCCGATCGGCAGCGTGATCGTCAACCGCAACATCCCGGCCTACCTGCAGCCCGACGACCTGGCCAAGGCGGCCGAGGGCGACATCGACGCCGACGCGGTGCGGGCAGGACTTGCGAAGGCCGGAATCACGCTGAACGACCACGATTTCGCCGGCCTGCTGACCGAGACCATCCAGCACGCCACCCGCATCACCGCCCGCGCCGAAACCGCCGAGCAGCTCGACGAGTTGCAAGTGCCGCGGCTGGAGCTCCCCACGATCGCCGACGGTGTCGATCTCGGCAGTCTCTACGAGCTCTCCGAAGTGCTTGCGCAGCAAGGAGTTCGATGAGTACCACGCCGCCGAGACTGGACGTGGCCGCTATCCTGGCCGACAAAACCAACCGGGTGGTGGTGTGCTGCGGCGCCGGCGGCGTCGGCAAGACCACCACTGCCGCCGCGATGGCGTTGCGCGCAGCCGAGAACGGCCGCACCGTCGTGGTATTGACCATCGACCCGGCCAAGCGGCTCGCACAAGCGTTGGGAATCAACGACCTTGGCAACTCGCCGCAGCGCGTGCCGCTGGCTCCCGAAGTACCGGGCCAGCTCTACGCGATGATGCTCGACATGCGCCGCACGTTCGACGAGATGGTGATCCAGTACTCCGGACCCGAACGCGCACAAGCGATTCTGGACAACCAGTTCTACCAGACGGTCGCCACCTCGCTGGCCGGCACCCAGGAATACATGGCGATGGAAAAGCTCGGCCAGCTGCTGAGCCAGGACCGTTGGGACTTGGTGGTGGTGGACACGCCGCCGTCGCGCAACGCGCTGGATTTCCTGGACGCGCCGAAACGGTTGGGCAGCTTCATGGATAGCCGGCTGTGGCGGCTGCTGCTCGGGCCCGGGCGCGGCATCGGCCGACTGGTCACCGGCGCCGTCGGCCTGGCGATGAAGGCGCTGTCGACCGTCCTGGGCTCCCAAATGCTTTCCGACGCTGCAGGTTTCGTGCAGTCGCTGGATGCCACCTTCGGCGGGTTCCGGGAGAAGGCCGACCGCACCTACGCGCTGCTGAAGCGACGCGGTACGCAGTTCGTGGTGGTGTCAGCGGCCGAGCCGGACGCGCTGCGGGAGGCGTCGTTCTTTGTCGACCGGCTTTCCGAGGAGCGCATGCCGCTGGCCGGTCTCATCCTGAACCGCACCCATCCGATGCTGTGCTCGTTGCCGGTGGAGCGGGCCATCGACGGCGCCGAGACGCTGGAGAACGAATCGGACTCCGGTGACCTAGCCAGGGCGGTCCTGCAGGTTCACGCCGACCGGGCGGCGACGTCCAAGCGGGAGATTCGGCTGTTGTCGCGGTTCACCGGGGCCAATCCGCACGTCGCGATTGTCGGAGTGCCCTCGCTTCCCTTCGACGTGTGCGACCTCGAGGCGCTGCGCGCGATCGCCGATCAGATGACGGCTACCAACGGCGCGGCGTAAGGGCTTAGCCAGCGCTGCGGTGCTTGCGCTGGGCAGCGAAGAACTCCGCCCAGGACTCCACCTCGGGGTGCTGCTTGAGCAGTGCCCGTCGCTGCCGTTCGGTCATGCCACCCCACACCCCGAACTCGACCCGGTTGTCCAGCGCGTCGGCGCCGCATTCCAGCATCACCGGGCAGTGCCGGCAGATCACCGCGGCCTTGCGTTGCGCAGCGCCGCGGACAAACAGCTCATCAGGGTCGGCCGCCCGGCAGAGCGCCTTGGATACCCAGGCGATTCGTGACTCGGAATCAGCACGGTGAACGGTGCTTCCTGCCGGTGCAGTGTTCGCCTTCCGTGCCGCGATCCGTGTACCAGACACCAGCGTCCCCTCTTCGCTCTCACCGCCAGTACGACGGCCCCGACTCGCGGTATAGATCGGCAATGCGATCTAGGCCACACTATGCACGTCGGTGTTACCTGTATCTCACTGTGCGTCTAAGTTAGGTGGTCAGGTGCCAATTGCGCAACGGTTTGATACCCCCTTTTTTGGCACAACTGTGCCGTCCGATCATGAAGGGGCCGCCCGACGGGTCGAACGGACCAACGAATAGGCCCTGACCTGTGACGCTGGGGAAAATATGCTCATCAGCCACTTGAGATGACTCCAGATGACTTCCGTCGCGGCGCCGCTAGTCTAGTAGCCATGCCGGAGCCGGAGCAGCCCCAGACCGCTATTACGGTCGCCAAGCTCGCCGGGTGCTGCCTGCTGGCCGCCGTGATCGTCGCCGCCCTCCTGTTTCCTGCCGTCGGCGGCATCGGGCTGATGTCCAACCGCGCCTCTGAAGTCGTCGCCAACGGGTCGGCTCAGCTACTCGAGGGCGACGTCCCCGCCGTCACCACGATGGTCGATGCGAAGGGCAACACGATCGCCTGGCTGTACTCGCAACGCCGCTTCGAGGTGCCCAGCGACAAGATCGCCAACACGATGAAGCTGGCAATCGTCTCGATCGAGGACAAGCGGTTTGCCGAACACAACGGCGTCGACTGGCAGGGCACGCTGCACGGGCTGGCCGGCTACGCGTCGGGCGACGTCGATACCCGCGGCGGTTCGACCATCGAGCAGCAGTATGTGAAGAACTACCAACTGCTGGTGATCGCGCAGACCGACGCCGAAAAGCGCGCGGCGGTCGAGACCACGCCGGCCCGCAAGCTACGCGAAATCCGGATGGCGCTCACGCTGGACAAGACGTTTTCCAAGCCGGAGATCTTGACGCGTTACCTGAACCTGGTTTCGTTCGGCAACAACGCCTTTGGTGTGCAGGACGCCGCGCAAACCTACTTCGGCGTGAACGCTTCCGAGCTGAATTGGCAGCAGGCGGCGCTTCTGGCCGGGATGGTGCAGTCGACCACCGCGCTCAATCCGTACACCAACCCCGAGGGCGCGCTGGCACGTCGAAACCTGGTGCTGGACACCATGATCGAGAACTTGCCGCAGGAAGCCGAGGCGTTGCGCGCCGCCAAGGCGGAGCCACTGGGAATACTGCCGCAGCCCAACGAGTTACCGCGTGGCTGCATCGCGGCCGGCGACCGCGCATTCTTCTGCGATTACGTACAGGCCTATCTGGCGCGGGCCGGCATCAGCAAGGAGCAGATCGCCCGCGGCGGGTACACGATCCGCACCAGCCTCGACCCCGATGTGCAGGCTTCGGTCAAATCGGCGATCGACGCGTCCGCCAGCCCGGACCTCAACGGCATCGCCAGCGTGATGAGCGTGATCCGGCCCGGCAAAGACTCGCACAAGGTGATCGCGATGGCGAGCAACCGCCGCTACGGGCTGAACACCGACGCGGGCGAGACCATGCGGCCGCAGCCGTTCTCGTTGGTTGGTGACGGTGCCGGGTCGATCTTCAAGATCTTCACCACGGCCGCCGCGCTCGAGATGGGCATGGGCATCAACATGCAGCTCGAAGTGCCCGGTCACTTCCAGGCCAAGGGCATGGGCAGCGGCGGCGCCAAGGGCTGCCCCAAGGAGACGTGGTGCGTGGTCAACGCCGGCAACTACCGCGGGTCGATGAACGTGACAGACGCGCTGGCCACCTCGCCGAACACCGCGTTCGCCAAGCTGATCCAGATGGTGGGGGTGCCGCGGGCGGTGGATATGGCGGTCCGGCTGGGGCTGCGTTCCTACGCCGATCCGGGCAGCGCCCGCGACTACGACGAGAACAGCAACGAGAGCCTGGCCGATTTCATCAAGCGGCAGAACATCGGCTCGTTCACCCTCGGGCCGTTCGAGGTCAACGCGTTGGAGCTGTCGAACGTCGCGGCGACGCTGGCATCCGGCGGCAAGTGGTGCCCGCCTAACCCGATCGACAAGCTGATCGACCGCGACGGCAACGAGGTGGCCGTCAGCGCCGAGGCGTGCGACCAGGTGGTGCCGGAGGGCCTGGCGAACACGCTGGCCAACGCGCTGAGCAAGGACTCGCAGCCTGGCGGCACCGCGTCGGGCTCGGCCGCCGCGGCGGGCTGGAACCTGCCGATGTCCGGCAAGACCGGTACCACCGAGGCGCACCGCTCGTCGGGCTTCGTCGGCTTCACCAACCAGTACGCGGCCGCCAACTACATCTACGACGACTCCAGCTCGCCGTCGGATCTGTGCTCCTCGCCGCTGCGGCGCTGCGGCGACGGCAACCTCTACGGCGGTAACGAGCCGGCCCGAACCTGGTTCACCGCGATGAAGCCCATCGCGGACAAGTTCGGCGAAGTCAAGCTGCCGCCGACCGATCCGCGGTATGTCGACGGCGGCCCCAACTCGCGAGTGCCCAGCGTCGCCGGGCTGGACGTCGACGGGGCGCGCCAGCGTCTGAAGGAAGCTGGTTTCCAGGTCGCCGACCAACCGACGTCGGTCAACAGCAGCGCCAAGTACGGGGAAGTGGTCGGAACGACACCCAGCGGCCAGACAATCCCGGGCGCCGTCGTCACCATCCAGATCAGCAACGGCGTCCCGCCGGCCCCGCCGCCGCCACCGGAAGGTGGGCCGGCGCCGATCGGCTCGCAAGTCATCGAGATCCCGGGATTGCCGCCGATCACGATCCCGCTGTTGCCGCCTCCCGCACCGGAGCAGCCGCCGCCGCCATAGCCCGGCGCAGTAGCATGCCTGCATGTCCGCTTCTGCAGTCCTGAAAACCACCGGCGCCGTCGCGCTGGGCTCGGCCGTCGCCGGCATCGGTTACGCGTCAATCATCGAACGCAACGCGTTCGTGGTGCGAGAGCTGACCATGCCCGTGCTGACGCCGGGCTCGTCGCCGCTGCGGGTGCTGCACATCAGCGACATCCACATGCGGCCGGGTCAGCGCCGCAAGCAGGCGTGGCTGCGGGAACTGGCCGGCTGGGAGCCCGACCTGGTGGTCAACACCGGCGACAACCTGGCCCACCCGAAGGCGGTGCCCGCGGTGGTGCAGACCCTGGGCGATCTGCTGTCGCTGCCGGGTGTTTTCGTGTTCGGCAGCAACGACTACTTCGGCCCGCGGCTGAAGAACCCGATGAACTACCTGACCAATCCCGGGCACCGCGTCCACGGGCAGCCGCTGCCCTGGCAGGACCTGCGGGCCGCGTTCACCGAGCGAGGCTGGCTGGATCTGACCCACAACCGTCGCGAGTTCGAGGTGGCCGGGCTGCACATCGCCGCGGCCGGCGTGGATGACCCGCACATCGCCCGCGACCGCTACGAGACCATCGCCGGGCCGGCCAGCCCGGCGGCCAATCTGCGACTGGGGCTGACGCATTCGCCCGAGCCGCGGGTGCTGGACCGCTTCGCCGCCGACGGCTACCAGCTGGTGCTGGCCGGTCACACCCACGGCGGTCAGCTGTGCTTGCCGTTCTACGGTGCGCTGGTGACGAATTCGGGCCTGGACCGCTCTCGGGCCAAGGGCGCGTCGCGCTGGGGAGCGACGATGCGGCTGCACGTTTCGGCGGGGATCGGCACGTCGCCGTTTGCGCCGGTGCGGTTCTGCTGCCGGCCCGAGGCGACGCTGCTGACGCTGATCGCCGCACCGACCGGCGGGCGCGACTCGCACCGCGACCGGGGGCGTTCGCAGCCAACGTATTCGGTGCATTGACGCGCGTTGCGGCTCGCTGCCGGCCACGCGGCTGGACGGACAACGCGATCCGATTGATCGAGGCGGACGCCCGCCGCAGCGCCGACACTCATCTGCTGCGCTACCCGCTGCCGTCGGCGTGGAGCGCCGACGCCGGCGTCGAGCTGTACCTCAAGGACGAGACGACGCACATCACCGGCAGTCTCAAACACCGATTGGCCCGCTCGCTGTTCCTCTACGCGCTGTGCAACGGCTGGATCGGAGAGGACACCACGGTGGTCGAGGCGTCGTCGGGCTCGACGGCGGTCTCGGAAGCGTATTTCGCTGCGCTACTGGGCCTGCCGTTCGTCGCGGTGATGCCCGCGTCGACCAGCGCAGCCAAGGTCGCATTGATCGAATCACAGGGTGGGCGTTGCCATTTCGTGCAGCATTCGGGTGACGTGTACGCCGAGGCGGAGCGGGTGGCCCGCGAGACCGGCGGGCATTACCTGGATCAGTTCACCAACGCCGAGCGGGCCACCGACTGGCGGGGCAACAACAACATCGCCGAGTCGATCTACGTGCAGATGCGCGACGAGAAGCACCCGATCCCTGACTGGATCGTCGTCGGGGCGGGCACCGGCGGCACCAGCGCGACGATCGGCCGCTACATCCGCTATCGCCGGCACGCCACCCGGTTGTGCGTGGTCGACCCGGAGAACTCCGCGTTTTTCGCCGCCTACGCTGAGCGCCGCTCCGACGTCGTCGTCAACGCGTCGTCGCGCATCGAAGGAATCGGCCGGCCGCGAGTGGAGCCGTCGTTTCTGCCCGATGTGGTCGACCGGATGGTCTCGGTTCCCGACGCCGCGTCAATCGCTGCCGCCCGTCACGCCAGCGCGGTGCTGGGGCGCCGGGTCGGCGCGTCGACGGGCACCAATCTATGGGGAGCGTTCGGCTTGATCGCCGAGATGGTTGCCGCAGGCCGCAGCGGGTCGGTGGTCACGCTGCTTGCCGACAGCGGTGACCGCTACGCCGACACCTACTTCTGCGACGAGTGGGTCAAAGCCCACGGGCTGAATCCAGCCCCGTCGGCTGCGGCGTTGGCCGAATTCGAACGCTCGTGCAGCTGGGCGTGATCCCAGGCTTCCTGCGCTTCGTTGGCCGGAGCGGTCACCAGTAGCCACAGCACGCCGACGACCAGGAGCCCGCCGAACACCACGGCACCCAGGACCGTCATGATTCTCTCGCTTCCACTGGACCAATTAGGTTGCTTAACGTTACTGACCTTGGGCGCTATTCCGGTGCACACTGTGGGCGAAATCGCGCCGCGCGTCGCGGTGTGATCCACGCAGCAGCGCAGTCCGCTTTGGCGAGCAGACGGGGCGGTGCGATACGCTGTCGTGGCTTTATGCGGGGTGTGGCGCAGCTTGGTAGCGCGCTTCGTTCGGGACGAAGAGGTCGTGGGTTCAAATCCCGCCACCCCGACTCAAGTGGTCTAAGGCCGTCGCCGCGTGGGTAACCACCTTCCTGATATCTGCTCCCAGAACAGGAAGAGGTGTGCAATGGGAAGCGCTCTGGTTGCCGACTTCGTGTTGGAACGGCTGCGCGATTGGGAGATCGAGAAGGTTTTCGCCTACGCCGGTGACGGCATCAACGGACTGCTGGCAGCCTGGGGGCGCGCAGACAACAAGCCGAAGTTCGTGCAGGCCCGCCACGAAGAGATGGCCGCGTTCGAGGCAGTCGGCTACGCGAAGTTCTCCGGCCGTCTCGGGGTGTGCGCGGCGACGTCGGGCCCGGGGGCGATCCACCTGCTCAACGGCCTCTACGACGCCAAACTCGACCGGGTACCGGTGCTGGCGATCGTCGGGCAGACCAACCGCAGCGCGATGGGCGGCTCTTACCAGCAAGAAGTCGATCTGATGAGCCTCTTCAAGGACGTGGCCAGCGAGTACATCCAGATGGTGACCGTGCCCGAGCAGCTGCCCAACGTGCTCGACCGCGCCATCCGCACTGCGCTGACCCGGCGCACGGTGACCGCCGTCATCATCCCGGCCGACGTGCAGGAGCTCGAATATTCGCCGCCGAGCCACGAATTCAAGATGGTGCCGTCGAGTCTGGGCTTCGAGTGGCCCGAGGTCGCGGCCTCCAAGGAGGGCGTGCAGAAGGCGGCCGAGGTGCTCAACGCCGGCGAGCGCGTCGCCATGCTGGTCGGCTGTGGGGCGAAGGGAGCTGTCAAGGAGGTCACCGAGATCGCGGATCTCCTCGGGGCGGGCGTCGCCAAGCCGCTGCTGGGCAAGGACGTGCTCTCCGACGAACTGCCCTGGGTGACAGGTTCGATCGGGTTGCTCGGCACGCGGCCCAGCTATGAGCTGATGCGTGACTGCGACACGCTGCTCACCGTCGGCTCGAGTTTTCCCTACACACAGTTCCTGCCCGGATTCGGCGACGCCCGAGGCGTGCAGATCGACATCGACCCGGCCTTGATCGGCATGCGCTACCCCAACGAGGTCAACCTGGTGGGTGATGCCGCGGCGACGCTGCGGGAGCTGATTCCGTTGATTCAGCGCAAGTCCGACCGGTCCTGGCGGGAGAAGATCGAGAAGAACGTGCAGCGCTGGTGGGAAACCATGGAAATGGAAGCCAACGTGTCCGCCGATCCGATCAACCCGATGCGGCTGTTCGCGGAGTTGTCTCCCAAGCTGCCGGACAACGCGATCATCACTGCCGACTCCGGGTCGGCGGCGAATTGGTATGCGCGCCAACTGAAATTCCGCGGCGACATGCGGGGGTCGCTGTCGGGCAATCTGGCCACGATGGGTCCCGGCGTGCCGTATGGCATCGGCGGCAAGTTCGCCAACCCGAACCGCCCGGTGATCGTGTTCGCCGGTGACGGCGCGATGCAGATGAACGGGATGGCCGAGCTGATCACGATCGCGCACTACTGGAAGGAATGGGCCGATCCGCGGCTGATCGTCACGGTTCTGCACAACAACGACCTCAACCAGGTGACGTGGGAGATGCGAGCGATGGCCGGAGCACCGAAATTCCCCGAGTCGCAAACACTTCCGAGTGTGGACTATGCAGGTTTCGCAGCTGGCTTGGGCTTGGGCTCGGCGACGCTCACCGATCCGGACCAAATCGGCTCGGCGTGGGATCAGGCGCTGGCCGCCGATCGCCCGACAGTGCTCGACGTGCACTGCGACCCCGACATCCCGCCGGTTCCGCCGCACGCGACCTTCGACCAGATGAAGGCCGCCGCGACATCGGTGCTCAAAGGTGACGAGGACGCGTTCGGCATCCTGCGGGAGGGCATCAAAGTCAAGGCGCAGGAGTTCATTCCGCGCCGCCGTAAGTAGCTAGAACGGTGGTGGGTCGTTGCAGGCCGCGACGCGCTCGGCCTGGCGGACCGCTTCGGCGGCGATACGGGCCTCGTTGATGGCGCGCTCGTAGGCGATGCGCGCTGCACGGTCCTGGGTCCGAGTTCGTCGTCGGGACGGCATCATCAGCCCACGATTCTCGGATGCCGGTGGCACCCAGGTAGGCAACGCCAATTCGCCCGTAGGTAAGGCCAGAGCCGGGAAGAGCACGGCACCACCGGGTTTCGTGGTGTATGTATGGCCGGTTGGCGCTGTCCATTCGACTGTGCCATCGGCCAGCTGGCGGTCGGCCCAACCGCCGATGCCGGTGTAGAAGGTCTTCAAAAGATGGTGGTAACCGCACAGGAGCTTGAGATTCGACGGGTGCGTAGGACCGAACGGAAACGGGACGGTGTGGTCGATCTCACACACCTCGGCCGGCTGGTCGCACCCGGGAAACCGGCAAGTCAAATCGCGCAGCCGCACGAATTCCGCCAGCGCCGCCGACGGCCGATACCCGGGCTGTGCATCGGCCGAGGGTGTCGCGAGCGGCTTGAGCTTCGCCGTCCCGGCGAGGTCCCGCAACGCGGTTGCCGGCAGCGGCCCGAATCCTGGCAGATAGCCCGGCGCCTCCGAGTCGCCACCGATGGTGGCCTGCTCTGCCAGCACATGAATGACCACGTCGGTGGCCGGCCGCCGTTGTGCCGCTGGGCATTCCGGTGAGCCGCACTCACAACGCATGGTCTCCAGGCCGGCCACCAATGCACCGAGCGCGTCGGCGCGACGCTGCGCCTTGGTCCGCGGATCCGCGGCGCAAACGGTGGCTGCCAGCGAGTCGAGCTTCTGGTCCAAAGCGGCGCCGTCCTGCGCGTGCAGCTGAGCCCACACCCCGGCCAGGCCGGACTCCAGCGGCCCGACCTCGACATAGCGATCCTCATTGCGCTGGCCCGGCATCTTCTGGCCCGCCGGGTCGAACCGGGCCACCCACATGTCGATCCGCTCGATGAGTTTGGGCTCGGACAGCCGCATCCACTTGTGCCCGTGCCGGGCGATCGCGGCATCCAGCTTGGCGACCAGCTCGGGATCGTCGACCAACTCCGTGCGGCGTACCACCGCGGCCATCAACCGAAAGTCGACGTCTCCCCGCGCAAACGTTTCGGCGACCCGGGGCAGCCGCTCCCGCAGGTCGATCGCGTAGCGCAGCCGCCCGCGGGCTCGTCCGCGGCTGATGCCCAACGCCGCGGCCACCTCGGCAGCCACGTTCTCGTACCCGTCGATGGCCCAGTTGATCCGGTCGGCATCGTCATCGGGCGCCCGCCGCGCATACAGCTCACCGATTGCCGCCAACTCGCGCGCACACATCGCGTTCTGGTTGCGCGCCGCCGTCGTGAGGACATCGACCACACCAGCATCGTCCAGACCCGCAAAAGGGCCGGCAGCCTGAGCTGATGCATCGAACTCGAACATATGTTCGATAGTACATGCCCCCTACGACACGGCCTTCTCGCCCGTTTGACCGATGGCTCATCGCGGGTACACCCGTGCGTGACCCACACACCGACCGCGCTTGAACCCCGGCTGCCGGCGGCGCACGGACCGTTGTCGATGGCCGTCCGGCGCAGCCTCACCGAACCGGCACCGCACGATCAGCCCACGCGCATCGGGTCGTCGGTGCGCGAGTCGGATCCCTACGGGCTGGATCTGCAGCTTGCGCTGTACATGTGCTATGAGCTGCACTACCGCGGCTTCGCCGGTGTCGACCCGGCCTGGGAATGGAATCCCGGGCTGCTGCACCTGCGCGGGCAGCTGGAGCGGGCCTTTTTGGCCGGGGTCCGCCGCGACGTCGGCCCGATCGAGCCGGATCGCACCGCGGCGGACGAAATGGACGCGCTCTCAATGGAATCCGTCGACGGGACCGGACCGTCATTCTGGCTGCGCGACAACGGAACCTGGGAGCAGATGCGCGAGTACTTCGTGCACCGGTCGCTGTATCACCTCAAGGAGGGCGATCCGCACGCCTGGGCGATTCCGCGGCTCTCCGGGCAGGCCAAGGCGTCGTTCGTCGCAGTCGAATACGACGAGTACGGCGCCGGGCGTGGCGCACGCGTACACCAGCAGCTGTTCGCCGACTTGTTGACCGCTGCCGGATTGGATGCGACGTATCTGGGTTATCTCGACGCGGTTCCGGCCGAATCGCTCGCGGTGGTGAACCTGATGTCGATGTTCGGTCTGCACCGCTGGTTGCGCGGCGCGGCGATCGGGCATTTCGCGTCGACGGAGATCACCTCGCCACCGGGTTCGCGCCGGCTGGTCGAGGCGCTGCAGCGGCTGGGTGCGCCCGCGGAGTGCGTGGCCTTCTACAGCGAGCACGTCGAGGCCGACGCGGTGCACGAGCAGGTGGTGCGCCACGACGTGGTGGGCGATCTGGTTGCGCGCGAACCACAGCTGGAGCACGACGTGGTGTTCGGGATCCGCGCCCACGTGATGATCGAAGACCGCCTCGGCGACGCGATGGTGGCGGCGTGGAAGGCCGGTGGGTCCTCGCTACGACGCCCGCTGTAAGCCTCGGCAGCGACGATGGCTGGTGTCGCACAGCGGATAGTTCTTGCTGCGCCGGCAAGTACACACAGCCACCATGAACCGATCGGATTCGACGACGCTGCCGTCTGGCATCTCGATGCGCACCGGTCCGTCGATCAGGATCGGGCCGTTGGGAATCACCTTGACTCGTGTCACGGCTTGTCCGCCCTGATCACCACCAGCTGCTCTTGCCGAGCACCGGCCGGGATGCGGCCGGTGCCCTCCAGCCATCGAGCCCGCGCAGACATCACCGGACCAAACGGGATCCATTGGGTGGCAACGACTTCGGCATCGAGACCGGTTGAACGCAGCGTGTCGATCGACTGTTCGACGCCCGAGAAGCGGGACTGCACAAGCAACATGGAGCCGCCGTCGCACAGCAGACTGGACGCCGACTCGCACATCGGATCCAATACCAGCCTGCCGTCGACTCCGGCGTTCCATGCCCACGCCGGCCCGGCGGCCTGCGGGATCACCTCGGTGTCTCCCGCCGGCGGGGTGGGCACGTAAGGCGGATTGGCCATGATGACTTCGAACGGCCCGCATTCGAGCGCACCGGTCCACGACCCCTCCCGCACGTCGACGTCGACGCCGGCGTGGAAAGCATTGCCTTGCGAACACCGCACGGCGCGGGGACAGATGTCGAAGGCGGTCACGCTGGCCGCACCCAGTTCGGCGGCGGCGATCGCGATGTAACCGCTGCCGGTACACAGGTCCAAAACCCGCCGTCCGGGCACCAGCCCGGTGCGTTCCATGGTGTCGACGAGCAGTTGGGAGTCCTCTTGCGGCGGGTATACCCCATCGGCGGCCAAACAATCCGTCACGGGCGGCGCCAGGTACGAAGCGGTCACGTGGGCCTTTCCGACACGTCGCCGCGACGGTCGCGGCGCCTTGCGGTCCTATGCCCGCAAACCGCCGCGTTGAAACCCGGGCCGCTAGGCGCCCGTCGGGGCGTGCGCGAATTTCTCCACGATTGTCGAGCAAAACGCCGGCAGATCCGACGGTGAGCGACTGGAGATCAAATTCCCGTCGATGGCCACTTCCTCGTCGACGACGTTGGCGCCAGCGTTGCGCAAATCGGTGCGAATACTCGGATACGAGGTCACCGTTCGCCCGGAAACCACACCGGCCTCGACCAGGCTCCACGGACCGTGACAGATCGCAGCGACGGGCTTTCCGGACTCGACGAAGTCACGGACGAACGCGATCGCCGAATCATTCAGCCGCAGCTTGTCCGGGTTCACCGTCCCGCCGGGCAGAACCAGCGCGTCGAAGTCGCCGACCGACACGTCGGACACCGCACGGTCGACCGGGAAGGTCCCGGCCGGCTCCAAATCGTGGTTGCGGGCCTGGATTTCGCCGGTTTTCAGTGACACCAGCTCGGTCTGCGCGCCCGCCTCTTCCAGGGCGGCCCGGGGTTGTTCGAGTTCGACCTTCTCCACGCCGTCGGCGGCCAGGAAAGCGACTCTCTTGCCGTGCATTTGGTGATGCGACATTACTGTCTCCTCCGGTTTCATCCGGCCGCGGACCGCAGCGCGTCGAGCAGCGGTTCGGCCGCCTCCTTGAAGAACAGGTCCTGTTCGTCGCCGCCAATCTGGATCAGCGCGATGTCGGTGAACCCGGCTTCCCAGTACGGCCGGACCGCGTCGGCGATCGCGTCAAGATCCGGGCCGCACGGAATGCTGTCGGCGACGTCCTCCGGGCGGACGAACTGCGTGGCGGCAGCGAATCCGGCCGTGGTCGGCAGGTTGGCGTTGACGTGCCAGCCGCCGCCGAACCAGCGGAATTGGTCGTGGGCGCGCTGGACGGCGGCGTCGCGGTCGGGGTCCCAGCAGACCGGCACCTGGCCGATCACCCGCCCACCGCCCGCCATGCCGCTGGCCTGACGCGCGGAGTGCCATTCGTGGACGAGGTCGCCGTTGGGCTCCACCGCGGCCAGGTGGTCGGCCAGCGTGGCGAACTTGGCGATCGACTTGGGGCCGGTCATCGACACCGCGATGCCCACCGGCACGTCCGGCAGGTCCCAGAGCCGGGCCGAGTCGGCCTGGTAGTAGTCACCGCGCCAGTCCACCAATCCACCGCCGAACAGGGCACGAATGATCTCGATGGCTTCGCGCAGCATGTCCAATCGCTGGCTGATGGCCGGCCAGCCTTGGCCGACGACGTGCTCGTTGAGGTTTTCACCGCTGCCCAGCCCCAGCGTGAACCGGCCGTCGGCGAGGATCTGCACCGTCGCCGCCTGCTGCGCGACGACCGCCGGGTGATAGCGCATCGTCGGGCAGGTCACATACGAATACAGATCTACCCGTTCGGTGGCGTGCGCCACCGCGCCCAGCACGGCCCAGGCATTGGGTGCGTGACCTTGCGACGCCAGCCAGGGCGAGTAGTGGTCACTGCAGACCTCGAAGTCAAAGCCCCGTCGCTCGGCCGAAACGGCGTTTCGGACAAGGTCTTTGGGGCCGTTCTGCTCGGTCATCAGGGTGTAGCCAAACCGCGTCATAGCACACGGGTACCCCAGGCTGGCGACGGCAAACGGTTTGGCCTTGCGGCGATCGCAAGCGCGGCGGAGCCGGGCGCCGCGGGTCGCCGCGAATTCCTAGAGCCGGTCCTTCACGGCCGCGGACAGGCGTGCCCCGTCGGCCTTCCCGGCCGCGATCGCGGTGGCGGCCTTCATCACCAAGCCCATCTGTTTCATGCCGGGCCGCTCCCCCAGCTGCTCGGCAACCTGGGCAATGGCGGTGTCGACGACGTCGGCAAGCTCGCCCTCGGTCAGCGGCGGCGGCAGGTATTCGTCGATCACCCGCGCTTCGGCGTGCTCGTTGGCCGCTAGCTCACCGCGGCCGTTCTGGGTGTAGATCTCGGCCGCTTCGCCCCGCTTGCGCGATTCGCGGGCCAGGACCTTGATGACCTCGTCGTCGGAGAGCTCCCGCGACGCCTTGCCGGAGACTTCTTCGGTCTGGATTGCGGCCAGCAGCATGCGCAGCGTCGCGGTGCGCAGCTTGTCCTGCGACTTCATCGCCTCGGTCAAATCTGACCGCAGCCGTGATTTCAGTTCCGCCATAGCCCAGACGGTACGCGGGGATCGTTGAGAATTGCCCGAACGGCCGACAGGATGGGAGCCATGATCACGACGACGGTTCCTGCATGATCACGTTGTGAGCACGCCGCCGTACGACTACCCGGACTATCCGGAGCCGGGGTATCCGCCGCCTGGTTATGGTCCCCCGGGCTATCCGCCATTCGGTTATCCGCCGCCGGGCTACGGCCCGCCGCCGGGATACTCGCCGCCTCCGGGTTACGGCCCGCCGCCAGGTTACGGACCTCCCCCCGGTTATGGTCCGCCCCCCGGTTACGGCCCGCCGCCGCCGGGCTACGGGCCGCCGCCGGGCTACCCCCCGCCCCCGGCTTACGGGCCACCTCAGTTCGTCCCGGGAGCACCCAGGCCGGGCATCATCCCGCTGCGACCGCTGACCCTCAGCGACATCTACAACGGTGCGGTCGGCTACGTCCGCGCCAATCCCAAGGCCACGCTGGGATTGACCGCGATCATCGTGGTGATCGTCCAGATCGTGGTGTTGATCGTGTCGGCGGGACCGCTTGCGGCCGCGACCCGGGTGCGGACCACACCGAGCGACGAACTCACCACCGGTGACATGGCCACCTGGGTGACGTCGGTGGGCGCCAGCGCACTGGTCAGCTGGCTGGCCGGAATCCTTCTCGCCGGCATGCTCACCGTTGTCGTCGGCCGGGCGGTGTTCGGGTCGACGATCACGATCGGCGAGACCTGGACCAAGATTCGCGGGCGGCTGCCGGCATTGATCGGCCTGGCGGCGCTGGAAGGCGCCGCAGCGATACTGCTCGTCGCCGTGGTGGTGCTGATCATCGCCGCGGTCGGCGCCGTCGGCAACGGTGCGGCGGCATTCCTTATCGGCTTCCCGCTGATATTGGCCGCGCTCGCCGCGGTGGGCTACGCCTACACCGTGCTGTCGTTCGCGCCGGTGCTGATCGTGCTGGAGCAACTCAGCGTTTTCGACGCCATCGGCAGGTCGTTTACGTTGGTGCGCAACAGCTTCTGGCGAGTGCTCGGCATTCGGCTGCTGACCGGCGTCGTGGTCTTTCTCGTCGCCGGTGCGGTCGCGGCGCCGTTCAATTTCATCGGCCAGTTGCTGGCCGACCCGGCCACCGGTCCGGCGTTGGTCAGCCTGACCGTGAGCGCCATCGGATCGGCGATCGGGCGCGTCATCACCGCTCCGTTCAACGCGGGCGTCATCGTCCTGCTCTACACAGACCGGCGCATGCGTGCCGAGGCGTTCGATCTGATCCTGCAGACAGGCGCGGCGGGCGGGCCGGCAGCGGCGGCGTCCACCGACTATTTGTGGCTGACCCGGCCGGTGTGAGGACACGCTGATGCCCGCTATCGACATCGACCGCGATGCCGCGCATCAGGCCGCGCAGCGCGAACTCGCCAAGCCGATCTATCCGAAGCCCTCGCTGACACAACGCTTTCACGAGTGGGTCAACGAACTGCTCTACCGCGTGGTCGAGAAGGGATCCACCATTCCCGGGGGCTGGTTCACGGTCGCACTGCTGCTCACCTTGCTGGTGATCGCGGTGATCGTCGCTGTTCGCATCGCGCGACGCACGATGCGAACCCGCCGCGGCGGTGACTATCCCTTGTTCGAGACCGGTCAGCTCACCGCCGCAGCGCATCGCGACGCCGCGGAACGTTATGCAGCCGAAGGAGATTGGACACTGGCGATCCGGCACCGGTTGCGTGCAATCGCCCGCGGACTCGAAGAGACCGGGCTGCTCAACCCCGCGCCCGGCCGCACCGCCAACGAGTTGGCCCGCGATGCGGGCAGCCGGATACCACAGCTGTCCACCGAGTTCAGCTGGGCCGCAACGGCTTTCAACGACGTCACCTACGGTGAACGGCCGGGGACGCCTGACGCGTACCGGCTGATCGCCGACCTCGACGACCACCTCCTGCGATCGGGTTCGGCGGCACACCGGTGACGACACGCTTGCGATCCTGGCGCTGGGCGCTGTTGACGCTCGCCGCGATCTGCGCCGTCGCCGCCGTCACGACCTACCTGACCGCGCCGCGCCCTGGCGGCCGGATGGACCCGGCGTCCACCGGCCCGGAAGGTGCGCACGCACTGGTCGCGCTGCTGCGCGACCATGGTGTCGACGTGGTCGTCGCCAACAGCGTCGAGGATGCCGAAAACGCCACTCGCCCAGGCGCATTGCTGCTGATCGCCCAGGCCCAGCACCTCACCGACGACACACTGTTGCACCGGCTTGCCGACACTCACGCAGACCTACTGCTGGTCGAGCCGACATCACGCGTCCGCGCCGTGCTGGCCCCCGACATCCGCAGCGCCGGCGCCAGCCCGCTGGACAGCAAACCGGATTGCCCATTGCGCGAAGCGAGTCAGGCCGGATCGGTGCAGTTCGGACCCACGAACACTTTTCGTGGCGCCGCTGACCGCGTGATCGTCAGCTGCTACGGCGGAGCGCTGGTCCGCTACCGCGACGGCGAACGCACCGTCACCCTGGTCGGCAGTACCGACTTCATGACCAACAGCGGCCTGCCCCGGGCCGGCAACGCCGCGCTGGCGATGAACCTTGCCGGTGACCGCAGTCGTCTGGTCTGGTATGCGCCGCAGCGGGCCGAGGGTGAAACGTCAGGATCGGCAACACTATTCGACCTGATCCCGGACAACGTCAACTGGATGGTCTTGCAGCTATGGCTGGTCGTCATCCTTGTCGCGCTATGGAAGGGCCGCCGGCTGGGCCCGCTGGTCGCCGAGGAACTGCCTGTGGTGGTGCGTGCCTCGGAAACCGTCGAGGGCCGTGGCCGGCTGTACCGCTCGCGGCGGGCCCGAGACGTTGCCGCGCAGGCATTGCGCACCGCGACATTACAGCGACTGTTGCCGCGGCTCGGGCTGACCGCGACCAGCCCACCGCAAAACGTGGTGAACGCCGTCGCGGCGCGCAGCGGAGCCGACCCGGACATGGTGCGGCATAGGCTGTTCGGGTCTCCACCAGCCACCGACGCCGATCTGGTAGCGCTGGCCCGAGCGCTCGACGACATCGAAAGGCAGGTCGCAAGCATATGACCGAACACGCGCGTCAGGCGTTGCTGGCGCTGCGCACCGAGATCGCCAAGGCCGTCGTAGGCCAGGAAGCCGTCGTCAGCGGCCTGGTGATCGCGTTGTTGTGCCGCGGCCATGTGTTGCTCGAAGGCGTTCCGGGCGTGGCGAAGACGCTGCTGGTGCGTGCCTTGGCGGCGGCGCTGCAGCTGGAATTCAAGCGGGTCCAGTTCACCCCCGACCTGATGCCCGGCGATGTCACCGGCTCACTGGTCTACGACGCCCGCACCGCCGCGTTCGTGTTCCGCGACGGCCCGGTGTTCACCAATCTCATGCTGGCCGACGAAATCAACCGCACGCCTCCGAAAACCCAGGCCGCCCTGCTGGAGGCCATGGAAGAGCGTCAGGTCAGCGTCGACGGCGAACCTCGTTTCCTGCCGGACCCGTTCATCGTCGCCGCGACACAGAACCCGATCGAATACGAGGGCACCTACCAGTTGCCGGAGGCGCAGCTCGACCGGTTCCTGCTCAAGCTGACTGTGCCGCTGCCGCCGCGTGATTCGGAAATCGCCATCCTCGGCCGGCACGCGCACGGCTTCGACCCGCGCGATCTTTCCGCGATCCAGCCGGTGGCCGGTCCGGCCGAGTTGACGGCCGGCCGTGATGCCGTCCGCGAGGTGCTCGTCGCCGACGAGGTTCTCGGCTACATCGTCGACATCGTCAGCGCGACCCGCCAGTCGCCGGCGCTGCAGCTCGGGGTATCACCTCGTGGCGCGACGGCACTGCTGGCCACCGCTCGTTCGTGGGCATGGCTGTCCGGCCGCAACTACGTCACACCCGACGACGTGAAGGCGATGGCCCGCGCGACGTTGCGGCACCGGGTGATGCTGCGCCCCGAGGCCGAATTGGAAGGCGTCACCGCCGACGGCGTTCTCGACGGAATACTGGCTTCCGTTCCGGTGCCCCGCTAGTGGTTCTGACCGGCCGCACCGGACTGATTGCGCTGATCTGCGTTGTGCCGATCACGCTGTCGCCTTGGCCGGCAAGGTCTTTCGTCGTGCTGCTGGTGCTACTGACAGCGGCGGTGGTCATCGACGTGTTGTGCGCCGCCAGCCCGCGCGCGCTGCATTTCACACGGGAGCCGATCAATTCGGCGCGGCTTGGCGAAGAAGTGAACGCTGGTCTGCTGATTCACAACAGTGGCCGGCGTCACTTCCGCGGCCAGGTTCGCGACGCGTGGCCGCCCAGTACCCGCGGCGAGCCGCGCGTCCACACCGTCGACATCGCCGTCGGGCGTGGTCAGCTCGTGGATACCCGGCTGCACCCGGTGCGGCGCGGTGATCAGCGCTCGGCGATGGTGACCGCGCGGTCGGTCGGGCCGCTGGGCCTGGCCGGGCGGCAGAGCTCGCAGCGGGTGCCCGGGCGGCTGCGGGTGTTGCCGCCGTTCCTGTCCCGCAAGCATCTGCCGTCACGACTGGCCAGGCTGCGTGAGATCGACGGGCTGTCGCCGACGCTGACCCGCGGTCAGGGCACCGAATTCGACTCGCTGCGCGAGTATGTGGTGGGCGACGACGTCCGGTCGATCGACTGGCGAGCCACCGCCCGGCGCGCTGACGTCGTCGTGCGGACCTGGCGGCCCGAGCGGGACCGCCGCGTCATCGTCGTGCTTGACACCGGGCGCACCGCAGCCGGGCGCGTCGGCGTCGACCCGACGGCCGGCGATCCGGGCGGGTGGCCGCGACTGGACTGGTCGATGGATGCGGCGCTGCTGCTGGCGGCGCTCGCGGCACGCGCCGGCGACCATGTCGACTTTCTGGCGCACGACCGGGTGAGCCGGGCGGCGCTATTCGGTGCCTCGCGGACGGAACTACTGGCCAAGCTCGTCGACGTGATGGCGCCGCTGCAACCTGCCCTCGTCGAATCAGACTCCGCCGCAATGGTTTCAGCTGTACTACGGCGTGCCAGGCGTCGCGCGTTGGTGGTTCTGCTGACCGACCTCAACCCGACCGCGCTCGAGGAGGGGCTGCTACCGGTCTTGCCTCAGCTGTCTGCCCGACACAAGGTGATCCTGGCCGCCGTCGCCGATCCGCGGGTCGATCAGCTGGCCATCGGGCGTGTCGATGCGCCGGCGGTGTATGACGCGGCGGCCGCCGAGCGAGCCCGCAACGACCGCCGGGCGATCGCGTCGCGGCTGCGCCGAGCCGGGGTGGAAGTGGTCGACGCGCCGCCCGCCGAACTGGCACCGGCTCTGGCCGATCGGTATTTGGCGATGAAAGCCACCGGACGGCTGTAAACCCATCGCCGAATGTGGGCTTAAGACACGCGTTTCACGAATCCGCGTGTCTTAAGCCCACATTCGACGCAAGATCAGGCAGTCGGCACCACATCAGGAGCATTGGCGATGTCGCCGGTCTCCCCCGCCCGGGCGGCGCGTCGGCCGAAGTACACGATGTACGCCAGAAACGTGGCCTCGACGGCGATTCCGATACCGACCCGTAGAAAGGTCGGCAACGGCGACGGGGTCACCACCGCTTCGAGCACACCCGAGACGAAGAGCACCGCTACCAGTCCGACGGCTATCGTGACGATTGCGCGGCCCTGCTCGGCAAGCACCTGCCCACGCGGGCGATTGCCGGGCGAGATCACCAACCAGCCGAGCCGCATCCCCGCGGCGGCGGCCAGGAACACCGCCGTCAACTCCAGCAGGCCGTGCGGTATCAGCAGCCCCAACAAGATGTTTGCTTTGCCGGCCGCAAACATCAGTCCGGCGGCCACACCGAGGTTGGCCGCGTTTTGGAACAGCACGAACGGGATGGGCAATCCCAACACCACCGCGAAGGCAATACATTTCGCGGCCACCCAGGCGTTGTTCACCCACACTTGGAGCCCGAACGCCGCGGCCGGATGCTCACTGTAGTAGGAGGCAAAGTCGTGGTTGACCAATTCGTCTATGTCACTTGGTGTTCCGATGGTGGCTTGAACCTCCGCGCTACCCGACACCCAGATCGCGACGGCGGCCGTTGCGGCGAAGAACAACACTGCCGTCGCCAGCCACCAGCGCCAGGTCCGGTACGCCACCACCGGAAACCCGACCGTCCAGAACCGGGCGAACTCGCCGGACAGCGGTGCGTGCGCACCGGTGACCGCGGCGCGGGCACGCGCCACCAGCGTCGAAAGCCGCCCGATCAGCACCGAATCCGATGACGCCGAGCGCAACATCGACAGATGCGTCGACACCCGCTGGTAGAGCTCGACGAGTTCGTCGATCTCGGTGCCCGTGAGTCGCCGTCGTTGCTTCACCAACTGTTCGAGCCGAGCCCAGGTGTTGCGGTGCGCGAGCACGAACGCGTCGACGTCCACGCCGCCAGGGTAGCTTCTGAAGTATGTCGGAGGTGGTGACCGGGGACGCGGTGGTGCTCGATGTGCAGATCGCGCAGTTGCCGGTGCGTGCGGTCGGCGCGCTGATCGACATCGCGGTGATCTTCGTCGGCTACCTGCTGGGCCTGATGTTGTGGGCGGCCACGCTGACGCAGTTCGACGACGCCACGACCGCCGCCATCCTGGTCATCTTCACGGTGCTGGTCTTGGTCGGTTACCCGCTCATCCTGGAGACGGCCACCCGGGGCCGCTCGGTGGGCAAGATCGTGATGGGCCTGCGCGTGGTGTCCGACGACGGCAGCCCGGAACGGTTCCGCCAAGCGCTCTTTCGGGCACTGGCGTCGGTGGTGGAGATCTGGATCTTGTTCGGCAGCCCGGCGGTGATGTGCAGTCTGCTCTCGCCGAAAGCCAAGCGGATCGGCGACATCTTCGCCGGCACCGTCGTCATCAGCGAACGCGGCCCGAAACTCGGTCCGCCGCCGGCGATGCCGCCGTCGCTGGCGTGGTGGGCCGCGTCGCTTCAGCTGTCCGGTCTCAGCGCCGGCCAAGCCGAATTGGCACGCCAATTCCTTTCCCGCGCACCGCAACTCGAGCCGGGCCTGCGTTACCAGATGGCTTGCCGGATTGCCGGCGACGTGCTGGCCCGGGTCGCTCCCCCGCCCCCGCCGGGAACTCCCCCGCACCTGGCCCTGGCCGCGGTGCTGGCCGAGCGGCACCGCCGCGAGCTCGCCCGGCTGCGACTCACGCCGGCACCACCGCCGTCCTGGCCCCCGCCCCCGTCGCCGTGGCCTCCACCAGGGGACGGCTTCGCGCCGCCACGGTGACTTACTGCGCCACCGTCACGGCGACAAGGACGATGTCGGCCACTAAGAGCGCCAACGCGCACAACGGAACGACGAAACCCCACCGCTGCCGCGCAGTGAAGAACGACACGACGATGGTCACGGCGGACAGCACCGGCGCGCCGTAGAACAACACCCCAAAGCCGATTCCGTGGGGGCCGAGGTTGGGGCACTCCTTGTCGCTGCAGGCGGCGGTGCTCATCACCGCGCCAAGTGTGAAGACCAGGACCACGGCCGCGGCGGGAATCGTCAACAGCGCCAGCACCCAGTTCACCCACAGCCGCAGCCGGCTTTCGCGGCGGGTATCGCTCGTGGCGACCGTTTCGTTCATCTGACGAGTGCTACCCCGGCGCTCAGGACGGGAAACCTTCGACCTGGCCGTTGCATCGCGATAGTTTTCGATATATCGTCAATGCATCGGCATCGCATCCCGCGTTGCCCTGCCAGAAACGAGACACCACATGAATGCACCATTTCCCCCGTTCGGGGCGCCGTTCGTCGGCGGCCCCACTGGTTTCGGCTTCGGCCCGCAGGACCGCCGCGCCCTGCACGAGCAGCGCCGGCAAGCCCGACGGCAGTTCCGCGATTTCGTGCGCGGCCACGACGCCGGGCACGACGGGCCGTTCGGGCCCGGATTCGGCCGGGGTTTCGGTCCGGGCTTTGGTCCCGGTGGGTTCGGTCCCGGCTTCGGGTTCGGACCTCGCGGTGGACGCCGCGGCGGTCCGGGCCGGCGTGGGCGCCGTGGCGACGTCCGCGCCGCCATCCTGGTCCTGCTGGCCGAGCGGCCGATGCACGGCTACGAAATGATCCAGGAGATCGCCGAACGCAGCCAGGACCTGTGGCGGCCCAGCCCGGGCTCGGTGTACCCGACCCTGCAGTTGCTGGTCGACGAGGGCCTGCTCGTCGGCTCCGAAACCGAAGGCAGCAAACGGCTTTTCCAGCTGACCGAGGAGGGCCGGGCCGCCGCCGAGAAGATCGAGACCCCGCCGTGGGACGAGATCGCCGACGGCGTCGACCCCTCGCACCTCAACCTGCGGGCCGCGGTGGGCCAGTTGTTCGGCGCGGTGGCGCAATCCGCGCACGCGGCAACACCCGAGCAGCAGCAGCGCATCATCGAGATCGTCAACAATGCGCGCCGCGAGATCTACACCGTCTTGAGCGAAGACGAGTAGCTAACTAGCCGGGCTGGGTCGACATGTCACGACACGTCGACCCAGCCCAGCGTGCGCTCGACAGCTTTCCGCCAGCCCGCGTACGCGGTCTCGCGTTGCTCGTCGCTCCAGGTCGGCGACCACCGCTTGTCCTCGCGCCAGTTGGCGCGCAACTCGTCGGGCCCGGCCCAGAAGCCGACCGCCAGTCCTGCGGCATAGGCCGCCCCGAGTGCCGTCGTCTCGGCGACCACTGGGCGCACCACGTCGACACCGAGCACGTCGGCCTGGATCTGCATGCACAGGTCGTTGGCGGTGATCCCACCGTCGACCTTCAAAACCTCAAGGCGCACACCGGAATCCGCCGCCATCGCGTCGACCACGTCGCGGCTCTGGTAACAGATCGCCTCCAAGGTGGCGCGGGCCAGATGCGCGTTGGTGTTGTACCGCGACAGCCCCACGATGGCGCCGCGGGCATCGGATCGCCAGTACGGGGCGAACAACCCCGAAAACGCCGGAACGAAGTACACCCCGCCGTTGTCATCGACCTGACGGGCCAGCGCCTCGCTCTGCGCGGCACCGCTGATGATGCCCAGCTGGTCACGCAGCCACTGCACTGCCGAGCCGGTGACCGCGATCGAACCCTCAAGGGCGTAAACAGGTTCGGCGTCGCCGAACTGGTAGCAGACGGTGGTCAGCAAGCCGTTGGCCGACCGGACGATCTCCTCGCCGGTGTTGAGCAGCAGGAAATTGCCTGTGCCATAAGTGTTTTTGGCTTCCCCCGGCGCCAGGCACACCTGGCCCACCATTGCCGCGTGCTGGTCGCCCAGGATTCCGGTGATCGGCACGTCGTCCGCGGTGACACCGTACGGCTCCCGCGGCGACGACGGCGCGATCGACGGCAGCATTGCGCGGGGTATGCCGAAAAACGACAGCAGCTCGTCGTCCCAGTCCAGGGTCTCGAGGTTCATCAGCATCGTGCGGCTGGCGTTGGTGACGTCGGTGACATGAACCCCGCCGCGCGGGCCGCCGGTCAGGTTCCACAACAGCCAGGTGTCGGCCGTGCCGAACACGGCGTCGCCGCGTTCGGCGGCCTCGCGCACGCCGTCGACGTTCTCCAGAATCCACTGCAGTTTGCCGCCGGAGAAATACGTCGCCGGAGGCAGGCCCGCCTTGCGCCGGATCACCTCGCCGCGGCCGTCGCGGTCCAGCGCCGAGGCGATGCGGTCGGTGCGGGTGTCCTGCCAGACGATTGCGTTGTAGTACGGCCTGCCCGTGCGCCGATTCCACACCAGCGTGGTCTCCCGCTGATTCGTAATACCTAGCGCCGCAATGTCATTCGGGCCGAGGTTGGTTCTGTTGAGCACCGACGTCAGCACCGAGGAGGTGCGTTCCCAGATCTCGACCGGATCGTGCTCCACCCAGCCGGAGCGCGGCAGGATCTGCTCGTGCTCGAGCTGGTGGCGGCCTACCTCGGCGCCGTCGTGGTCGAAAATCATGCAGCGGGTGCTGGTGGTGCCCTGGTCGATCGAGGCGACGAATTCAGGCGACTGGGCCACGTCGTCCATGATGGCTTACGTGGGCACTGGAACATTCGACATTGCGAGCATGCCGCGCGGCGGCCCGAACGCCTCGTGTCTGGACCGGCGGCTGGAAACGCAGCGTCCGGAATATCTGGACCGCGACGACGTCGACGACCGCAAGCGCGCCGTGGTGCGATCCCTGGACCGCTTCGGACGCCTGTTCGGCCATCACGAGATGTTCGCCCGCATCGCCCTCGACGAGATCGCCGACGTGCCCGATCCGAAGATCCTCGAACTGGGCTCCGGCCACGGCGGGCTGGCGCGTGCGCTGCTCGAGCAGCATCCGACCGCGCAGGTCACGGTGACCGACGTCGAACCGGCGTCGGTGGCCGCGATCGCGACCGGCGACCTGGGCAGTCATCCGCGGGCCACCGTGCGCGAGATGGACGCCACCGCGATCGACGCGCCGGACGGCTACTACGACCTCGCGGTGTTCGTGATGTCGTTTCACCACCTGCCGCCGCCGCAGGCGTCCCGGGTGTTCGCCGAAGGCACTCGCGCGGCCGACAAGTTGCTGATCATCGACCTGCCGCGGCCGCCGTCACCGCTGCACATCCTGCACCTGGCGTCGATGCTGCCGTTGACCATCGTGTTGCCGTTTGCGCACGACGGGTTCATCAGCTCGCTGCGCGCCTACAGCCCGTCGGCGCTGCGGGCGCTGGCCCGCCACGCGGACCCGGCGATCCACGTCGAACTGCGCGGCGGTGGGCTGTTCAACCTTCCGGTGCGTCCGCGTCCGCAGATCGTGGTGGCGTCGCGTCGTTAACCGGCGAAGGGGTCGCGCACAGTGATCCCTTCGAACTTGCGGAAGTCGCGGTCGTGGGTCCATATCGTTGAAATGCCGTGTTGGCGCATCAGCGCCACCAGATGCGCATCCGGAACCAGGTTGCCTCGCGGGTTGATGACGTCTGCGACCCGTCGATACGCAGGCCAAAATCCGTCGATCTCGCCGACCAGTCGCACGTGCGGTTGGGAGACGAACTGTTCGATGTTGGCTGCCGCGGCGGTCGGCGTGAGGGGCGCGTCCAGCAAGGTGGGATGCGTGACAATCCGCAGGTAGCTCAGTGCAACCGGCCACAGCAGATAGACCAGGCCCGGTCCTGCCAGGAACTGCTCGACGAGCGCCTTGGCGCGGTCGTGAAATGGGCTGGCGCGATGCGTCGCATACACCAGGACGTTGACGTCGAAAGTCTCGCTCATTAACGATCCAGCACGGCCCAGACGGCATCCTTGTCGTCAAGGTCAACGCGTGGCCGCAGGTCCGCGGTCGTCCAACTGATGTCCACCGTCGGACGCGGACTGGTTGCAAGCGCCTGCGCCAGTAGTTCCGACACCAGCTGCCCTAACGTTTTGCGCTCATCGCGCTGACGTCGCTTCAATGCGCGCAGCACATCGTCATCGATGTCGATCGTGGTCCGCATACATCAGATGCTACACGGATATACATCTGATGCGCCATGCTGAGTTCGCCGCCGAGGCTCATCGCCAGTCGGCCCTGGCAGCGGCCAGCCCGTATGAGCAGGATGATCAGGCGTTCATCGACGCCATCTCGTCATTCGGACATGACGCAGATCCCGGCCTGGTGTGAATCGGGCCTCATGCCGATCTGGTTGCGCGGGCGGCACTGAACCGGTTGCATCGGCGTTGTGGGTGAAGAGGTCGAGCGGACCGAATACAACCACGCGCACCGTCAGGAATACCGGCGCAAGGTGCAGCTGTGTCTCGACGTCTTCGAGACCATGCTGTCGCAGTCCAGTTTCGAGTTCGACCGCCCGCTGACCGGGATGGAAATCGAGTGCAACCTCGTGGACGGTAATTACCAGCCGGCGATGGCGAACCAAAACGTGCTGGCCGAGATCGCCGACCCCGCCTACCAGACCGAATTAGGCGCCTACAACATCGAATTCAATGTGCCTCCCCGGGCGTTGCCGGGCCGCACCGGCATCGAGCTGGAAGCCGAGGTCCGGGAAAGCTTGAATGTCGCCGAAACCAAGGCCAATGCCGACGGCGCTCACATCGTGATGATCGGGATCCTGCCGACACTGATGCCCGAGCACCTGGACGGCGGGTGGATGAGCGAGTCGACGCGATATCAAGCTCTCAACGACTCGATTTTCCGGGCTCGCGGCGAGGACATCCAGATCGACATCAGCGGTCCCGAGCCGCTCAGCCTGTATTCGCCGACGATCGCGCCCGAATCCGCTTGTACCAGTATGCAATTGCACCTGCAGGTGTCTCCGGCCGATTTCGCCAGCAACTGGAACGCAGCGCAAGTGCTGGCCGGGCCGCAGGTGGCGCTCGGCGCCAACTCGCCGTACTTCTTCGGTCATCAGCTGTGGGCAGAGACCCGCATCGAGTTGTTCACCCAAGCCACCGACACCCGGCCGGACGAGTTGAAAACGCAGGGGGTGCGGCCACGCGTGTGGTTCGGCGAGCGCTGGATCACCTCGATCTTCGACCTGTTCGAAGAGAACGTCCGCTATTTCCCGTCGTTGCTGCCGCAGGTGTCCGACGAAGACCCGGTGGCGGAATTGGCCGCCGGGCACACGCCGCAACTCTCGGAGCTGCGTTTGCACAACGGCACGGTGTATCGCTGGAACCGGCCGGTGTATGACGTCGTCGACGGCCGGCCCCACCTGCGGGTGGAGAACCGGGTCCTGCCCGCCGGCCCGACCGTCGTCGACATGGTGGCCAATGCGGTGTTCTACTACGGGATGCTGCGCACCCTCTCCGAGGAAGACCGCCCGCTGTGGACCAAGATGAGTTTCGCTGTGGCAGAACACAATTTCCTCGAAGCCGCGCGACATGGCATGGACGCCCACGTGTATTGGCCGGGCCTTGGCGAGGTGAGCGCCGACGAACTCGTGCTGCGCCAGCTGTTGCCGATGGCCGATGAAGGCCTGCGGGCCTGGGGCGTCGCCGCCGAAGTTCGCGACCAGTTCCTCGGCGTCATCGAGGGCCGCGCGAAAACCGGTCGCAACGGCGCGGCCTGGCAGGTATCGACGGTGCAGGCTCTGCAAGAGGGCGGGATGACCAGACCGGCAGCGCTAGCTGAAATGCTGCGGCGCTACTGCGATCACATGCACGCCAACGAGCCGGTGCATACCTGGGACTGAGCAAACTGTTGACGAATTCGACCGGTAGTTCGCCACGCGCGTTATAGTCGCCCCGTGATCAGCGGCGATCCGCTGACCGGGCGCGAGGACGAACTCGCCACTATTCGCCGCGTGCTCGGCGGCGCTGGCAATCACTCCGGTGTGGTGATTGTCGGGACCGCGGGCGTGGGCAAGACCCGGCTCGCGCGTGAGGTGCTGACCCGGGCGCAACGCTCCGGCGAGCGCACCAATTGGATCGTCGGGACCGAATCCGCGCGCCGGCTTCCCCTTGGCGCGTTCACCGCGTCGCTCGGCGACGGGATGTCCGATCCGCTGTCGAGCGTGCGACGACTGGTCGACTCCTTCGTCACCCAACAGCGTCAGGGACGCGTGCTGCTCGGCGTCGACGACGCGCACCTTCTCGACGGGCTGTCCGCCCACGTGGTGCACCAGCTCGCCCAGTCCGACGGTGCCCGCCTGGTCGTCACACTGCGTTCCGGGGGCGGCGAGCCCGACGCCGTCACGGCGCTGTGGAAAGACGGTCGCCTGGTCCGCATGGACCTGCAACCGCTGTCCGCGGCGGCCACCCGCCACATCATCGAGACGACCATCGGAGGGCCGGTGGACGCCCGCAGCGCCCAACGCTTCTGGAAGCTGACCGGAGGCAACGCGCTGTTCCTGCGGCAAATGCTGAGCGATCAGATCGCGGCCGGCCGGATCCGCGAGGTGGCGGGGGTGTGGATCTGGGACGAAGACGTCGCGGTGTCGCCCAGCATCGGAGACATGGTGGGCCGGCAGTTGAGCCGCCTGACCCCGGGCCTGGCGCTGGTGGTCGACACCCTGTCGCAGTGCGAACCGCTCGCCGTCGACGTCCTTACCGACCTGGTGCGCCGCCGCGATCTCGAGGTCGCCGAGCGGATGCACCTGGTCACCGTCGAGCGCACGGGCAAGACGCTGATGGCCCGGCTGGCCCATCCGCTATTCGGTGAACTTCGCCGCGCGACCGCCGGTGAGCTGCATCTTTCGCGCATCCGCGGCCGGCTGGCGCAGCGGCTGGCCAAGGACGCCGACCCCGACATGCATGCCACGGTGCGGCGGGCATTGCTCACGCTCGAATCCGACGCTGCTCCGGATTCCGACCTTTTCCTGGTGTCCGCGCGGCACGCCATGACGCTGCTCGACCTGGACCTGGCCGACCGATTCGCCACCGCCGCAGCCGAAGCCGGGGCGCCCGAGGCCGCCGGTCTGCGCGCGATGAACCTGGTGCTCGCCGGGCGTGGCGCGGAAGCCGAAGACGTGTTGCGGGAGATGGAGGGCCATCGCTGGGTAACCGTGCGGGCCGCCAACCTGATCTGGATGCTCGGCCGGCCTCGCGACGCGGCAACCATCCTCGAGCGGCTTGCCGCCACGTCCGAGTCGGCGGCCGAGGCGGCCGAGCGTGCCGCGGTCGAAGCCTGCCTGGACGCGGTGCTGGCGCGCTGTGAAGTCGCCGTCGAAAAAGCCAGAGCCGCATTGGATTCCGGAGCAGTGTCGGATTTCCATGCCATGATGGCGTCGGTCGCGTTGATCATGGCGACGGGCGCACTGGGCGACGTGGACGACATCACCGAAGTCGCTGATGTGGCTCTGCAGCGCGCTGTGACGTCGTTCCAGGCGTCGCACATGCGGTTCTGGTTCGGGAGCGTCTACGCCCGTGCCTGCCGACTGACCGGCCGCATCGACGACTGCGTGCGATCTGCGCAACGAATCGCCGACTCGGCCAGCGACATTCCGGGGCTCGCCTATGCCAACCTCGCGTTCCTGATGGGCCATGCGGAGTTGGCGCGCGGCGCCGTTACCAGCGCGGTGAAGCTTCTGCACGAAGCGTTGGCTGGCGTCCAAAAGCATGGTGTGACAACGGGTTTGCGGCCGGCATGCTGTTTTGCGCTGGCCGAGGCGCACGCCAAGCTCGGCCAGCCGGCCGAAGCGAGTGACGCGTCGCGGGAAGCGCGAGAGTGCGTCCCTCCTGACTACTTGTTCATGCAGACCGCGCTGTCGGTGGCGACCGGCTGGGCGCTTGCCGCCGGCGGTTCGCTGAGCGACGCTGTGGCGACCGTACGAGCCGCCGCCGTCGAGGCCCGCGAGCGCGTCCAACCGACTCACGAACTCGCCTGCCTGCAGGCCGCAGCTCTGTGGGGCGATGCCTCCGACAGCGAGCGTGCGCGTCAGCTCGCCGACGCTTTGTCCTTGCCATTGGCCGATGCCGTTGCGCGGCATGCCGAATCGCTGCGCGCCGGTGACGGCGAAGGGCTGCTGGCGGCATCGGCCGCCTACCGGGCCATCGGCGACCGCGCCACCGCGGCCGACGTCGCCGCCCAAGCGGCCGTCTGCTTCAACCGCACGCAGCACCGCAAGCGGGCTCTGTACGCCTCGGCACTGGCCAGGGAACTGTCCGACACGTGCGGCGGGCTGTGCACGCCCGCGCTGCGTACCCCGGTGGGGGTTCCGCTGACGGGTCGCGAACGCGAAGTCATCGAATTGGTGGCCACCGGCTTGTCCAATCGGGAGATCGCCGATCGGCTGGTCATGTCGGTGCGCACCGTCGAGGGGCATGTGTACCGGGCGTGTCAGCGGGTGGGGGCCAAGTCACGGGAAGACCTCGCCGCGATACTGCAGCCCGGCCCGACGCGCTGATTCGAGTACTCCGCTACGCAATACACGTCACCCGCCGCAGGCAACGATGTCGTCATGGCGCACATACTCCCGCGATCCGTGGCGACGCCGGCCTCCGCGCGACGGGCTGCCGCATACCTGCCCGGACCGCGCTATCCGCGACGCGAGGGCGGCTATTTCCAAGCGGCCCGAATGTCCCGCGAGATGGATCGACTCTGACGGTAGCGTTGGGTCCATGGCCGACGAAGTCATGGACTGGGACAGCGCATACCGCGGTGAGCCGCAACCGGCGTTGGCCGCGGAGGGTTACACCGTGGTGGGCGTCGACCTCACGCCGACTGGATTGCGGTCGCTACCAAGGCCGCCGAGGAGCGCGGGCTGAGCAACGCCACTTTCGTGCAGGCCGACATCACCTCGCTGCGCGGCTACGACGGCCGCTTCAACACGGTGATCGATTCCACCCTGTTTCACTCGCTGCCGGTCGAGGGCCGCGACGGCTACCTGCGCTCGGTGCAGCAAGCCGCGGCTCCCGGTGCGAGCTACTGTCCAGCACGGAACCCTGTTAGTGACGGACCGACAGCGGCGGTGACCAACGCTAGGCTCTCGTCAGGTGCACGAGCTGTCGGGGCGGGTACGAGCAAGTGAGCAAGATGCAGCTGCCGCTCGCGTCCTCGCCGGAGCCGCCGACCGCGACGTGACCGCATTCCACGACGAGCTCCGCGACTTTCGGCAGGCGACTGCTGCCAGCTTCAACGCCCTCCGCGAAGACTTCGTCGACCTTCGTACGCACGTCGATCAAGGCTTCACCGAGATGCGCGGCAAATTCGATGCCACAGCGGCCGGTCAGCAGCACATAGTTGACCTCATCCAGGCGTTGATTGCCGACCAGGGCCGTAGCGACCCGGTCACGTAGCCGCAGTCGCTTCAGCCAGCACTCCGGCGAAGGTCGCCAGATCGTCAGCAGTGATGTCGACGTGCGGCGAGACCCGCAGCACCGGTGCGGTCAATTCCAGCGGCGCGCGCTCCACTCCCGCGGCGGTGGTGATGATCTGCCTCTCACGAATCAACCAGTCCCGCACTGCTTCCGGTTCAGCGCCGTCGCGTGGGGCCAGCGTAGTGATCGCGCTGGGCTCGTCGACGGCTTCGACCACCCGCCAGCCGGGCACCTCGGCCAGCGCTGTGCGCGTTGCAGCACCGACTTCGGTCAAGCGCTCCCGTACCTGCGCGGGCCCGGCCGCCAGGTGTTCCTCCAGTGCCACCGAAAACCCCACTCGCGCAGCAATATTGGATTCGCCGAGCTCGAGTCGCTGGGCTACCGGCAGCGACGACACCCAATCCGGCGGCGGCAGTCGCGGCCGCAGCCGCTGCATCAACTCCGTTTGCACCGCGAGAGCCCCGACCCCACGCGGGCCGGCCAGCCATTTGCGCGACGACGTGTACGTCACGTCGGCGCCCACCGCACAGTCCACCTGGCCGAGCGCCTGAGCCGCGTCGACCACCAGCGGCAGCCCCAATTCGCCGCACAGCCACGCCATCTCGCGAAGTGGCTGCACGACACCGCGGTGGCTGGCCACCGCGGTGAGGTGGACCAGGTCGGGCGGGTCGGCGGCCAGGCGGGCGGCGGCCTCGTCGACCGAGACCCTGCCGTCGCCGTCGACAGGCAGTGGGCGGCGGGCGAATCCGTGTGCGGCCATCACCGCGAGGTTGGGGCCGTACTCACCGGGCACGCAGGCCAGCGTGCGTGCCCCGCTGGGCCAACTACCCAGCAGCAGATCCAGTGCATCCAGCGAACCGGTGGTGAACACCACCTCGGCATCGGGCATGCCGGCCAGCGCCGCGACGGCGGAACGCCCGGCGTCCAGCGCGGGCGCGGCTGCGGCGGCCGCGACATACCCGCCGACCTCGGCCTCGTGGCGGGCGTGCCGTGCGGCGGCATCGAGCGCGGCGAAACTCTGCCGCGAGCATGCCGCGTTGTCCAGGTGCAGCCCGGCCACGGGTGGCCGGGCTGCCCGCCAGGCGTCCGCCAAGCTCACTTGACCGCGAGCGACAGACCGAAATCGCCGGCACCGTCGGTCCACCACCGGGTCCGGCGCAGCCCCGCCTGCGCCAGCTCGGCGGCCACCGCCTCGGGCCGGAACTTGCACGACACTTCGGTCAGCATCTCTTCCCCGGCGGCGAATTCGACGGTCAGCTCGAGCGCGCCGATGCGCACCCGTTGCGGGCTGTCGGCCCGCAGCCACATTTCCATCCGCTCTTCGTCGGCGTTCCAGCGCGCGACATGCGCGTAGGCCTCGGCGTCGAAATCGGCGTCGAGTTCTCGATTGATCACCGCGAGCACATTGCGGTTGAACCGGGCGGTGACACCTGCAGAGTCGTCGTAGGCGCGCACCAGTCGGCCGGTGTCCTTGACCAGGTCGGTGCCCAGCAGCAGACTGTCGCCGGGCCGTAACACCGCGGCCAGCGACGCCAGAAACTGCGCACGGGGGCCGGTGGTGAGGTTGCCGATTGTCGAGCCTAAAAACACGAAGAGCCGCCGCCCGCCGCCCGGTATCTCGGCCAGATGCTCCTCGAAATCGCCGCAGACGGCGGCGATTTCGATACCGGGATATTCACGCTGGATGGCGGCCGCCGCCGAGGACAGCATGTTCGCGTCGACGTCGAACGGGACGAACCGGCGCAGCGTGCCACCGGCACGCAGCGCATCCAGCAGCATCCGGGTTTTCTCCGACGTGCCGCTGCCCAGTTCCACCAGGGTGTCGGCACCAGTGGCGGACGCGACCTCTGCCGAGTGCGCCCGCAGAATCTCCGCCTCGGCGCGCGTCGGGTAGTACTCCGGCAACCGGGTGATCTGGTCGAAGAGGTCGCTGCCGACCGCATCATAGAACCACTTGGGGGGCAAGGATTTCGGAGAGCTGCGCAGACCGTCGAGCACGTCGCGCCGCAGCGCGTGATATGCGGAGTCCTCGGCCAGATGGTTGGACAGCGACAGCGTCATCGGGGTCCCTTCAGTGCGGTCATAGTGATACCGTCCGGGGTGACCTGGACCAGATGGCGGTCCGGCACGTCCTCCCAGCCGGGATCGTCGTCGTAGGGTTCGCTGGCCAACACCACGCCGTCGTCGCGGCGCAGCAGCCACAGAGCTTCGCCCCAGGTGGTGGCCAGCAGTTGAGAACCGTTGCCCGCCAAGATGTTCAGTCGGGCACGCGGGTCCGCGGCACCGAGCTCCGCGACCACCTCACCCAGCGAATCCACGCCGCGGGCGAAGACCAGTGCCGCTAAGACTGCACTGTCGCAGACTGATTCGGCGTTTGAGGTCGCAGGCAGGACTCGGCGGTCGATGATGCCGTTGTGTGACAGCAGCCAGCGGCCATCGGTGAACGGCGCGGTGGCGCTGACCTCGATCGGCATGCCGACGGTCGCGGAGCGCACCGCCGCCACGATGCAATGGCTGCGCAGCGCGGGCGCAACGGATTCGAACGACACATCGCCCCACAGCGGCATCGCGCTGCGCCACCGCCGCGGCGTGGTGCCGTCGAAAAAGCCCACGCCCCAACCGTCGGCATTGAGCAGCCCGTGCTTTTGCCGGCGCGGCGCGTAGGACTGCGTCCGCAGACCGTGCGGCGGGTCCAGCACCAGCGAGGAGACGGCAATCTCACGTCCGAGCCAACCCAGGTGACGGCACATCAGACGTCCCAGGCCAATCGGACGCCGGAGAAGATCTGGCGCCGGACAGGGTGATCCCAGTTACGGAAGCTCGGCCGCAGGATGGCCGGCTCCACCGCCCACGACCCGCCGCGCAGCACCCGGTAATCCCCGCCGAAGAACGGCTGCGAGTAGCGCTGGTAGATCATCGGCGTGAATCCCGGCCACGGCTGCAGCGGCGAGGTGGTCCATTCCCACACGTCGCCGAGCAACTGCTCGACCCCGTACGCCGACGCCCCCGCCGGGTAGGCGCCCACTGGCGCGGGCCGCAGCGCCGTTCCGCCGAGGTTGGCATACGCGGCCGACAGCTCCTCGGACCCCCAGGGGTAGCGGCGCCGGGCACCCGCCACCGGATCCCAGGCGCAGGCCTTCTCCCACTCGATTTCGGTGGGCAGCCGGGCGCCGGCCCATGCGGCGTAGGCCTCGGCCTCGAAATACGTGACGTGCTGGACCGGTTCGTCCATCGGAATGTCTTCGACGTGCCCGAAGCGGGTGCGGGTCCCGTCCGGGTTCCAGAATTGCGGTGCGGCCAGCCCGGTGCGTTGCCGATGCTCCCAACCCCGCGCCGACCACCACCGCTTATCGGTGTAGCCGCCGTCGTCGATGAACTGTCGCCATTCGCCGTTGGTGACCGGGACCCGGCCGATCCGGAACGCCGGGACGTCCACGATATGGGCCGGGCGTTCGTTGTCCAGCGAATACGGTTCGTTCGCGGCGTCGACGCCCAGCACGAACGGTCCGCCGGGCACCAGCACCGACGTCCCGGCCACGCCGGGCCGGCCCGGCGGCAGCTGGACGCCCGAACTCAGCAGCGGCGGACCGGAGCGCAAGTTCAGCGCCTGCAACATGGTTTCGTCGTGCTGGTTTTCGTGGCTGACGACCATCGCGTAGACGAAATCCGCATCCGGTTCGTCGGGCAGCCCGTCGAGCGCATCCAGTGCGGCCGATCGCACTGTGCGGCAATACTTTCGGGCCTCGGTTGGTGAAAGCAGCGGCAGGTCGGCGCGGCTGGCCCGGGAGTGCACGAAGGCGTCGTAGAGCCCGTCGACCGCGGGCGGCAACAGCCCGGGCCGCTCCGGGTCTCCGCCGCGCAGCAGCCAGAGTTCCTCTTGCTGGCCGAGGTGGGCGAGGTCCCACACCAGCGGGCTCATCAGCGGGTCGTACTGGCGGCACAGCTCGGCGTCGTCGAAGTCGACCAGCCGCAGGGTGCGCTCGCGTGCCCGCGCCAGATCGCGGGCCAGCGTTTCACGTGACGTCACGGGTCTGCCTGCGCGAGCCGGGTAACCGTCGGCGCGATGCCGTCGTCGATCACGCGGTCGGAAAAATCGTCGGCGGGACAGCGGCCCTGCTCGACTGCCTGGACCAGACGGCCCATTTCCCGGTCGAGCTGGCCGGGTGCCCGCGCCGCGGCGGCGGCCACACACCGGTTGGCCGCGGCGTACAGCCGCCGGTCGGCCAGCCCCACCCGGGCCGCGGTGTCCCAGGCGCCGGCCACCGGTTCGACGGCTTCGGCCGCGATGTCGGCGGCATCCGGGTCGTCGAGCAAGGCCACCAAGGTGAACACCACGGCGGGCCACATCGAGTCGGGAATGCTGTCCAGGTAACGGATTTCGAGCCATTGCCGCGGCCGCACCGGCGGGAACAGCGTGGTGAGGTGGTAATCCAGATCGGCGGTGGTGGGGCGGCGCCCGCCGAGCAGCGCCCGCCCGTCGGCCCAGTCGGCGAACGGCACGTACTGCGTCACCGGTACGGCTTCCGGGGCATGCACCAGCATCACCGGCGCTTTCAGCGCGTAGCGCGCCCAGTCGGTGCCGGGATCGTCGCCGCTGGCGGTCAGAATGGGTCCGCAGCGCGCCGAATCCAGCTGACCCCACACCCGCTGCCGGGTGGACAGCCAACCCGAGAATTTCCCGCCCAACAGCGGGGAATTGGCGGCGATCGCGATCATCGTGGGGCCCAGCGCGTGCGCCAGCCGGACGCGCGCACCCCATCCCGCTTGCGGCCCGGCGTCCAGGTTGACCTGAATCGACGCCGTCGACGTCATCATCGCCGCCCCCGCCACCCCGGTGTCGGTGGCAGCGAAGAACTGCTCCATGGCGGCATAGCGTGCGCCGGGGTTGATCCGCTTGGCCGGCCGCAGCGGGTCGGTTCCCAGCTGCACCAAACCCAGGCCCGCGCCGGCGAACGCCTTGCGCAGCACGGCCTGGTCGTTGGTCATCGCCTCGATTGCGGGCGCCACGCCGTCGGTGGGTGGACCGGAAAGTTCCACGGCGCCACCGGGTTCCACCGTGACGGCGCTTCCGCCCGGCATTGGCGGAAGCGACTCGAGGACGTCGCTGATTTCCTCCCAGCCGGGTCTGCGGTACGGCTCGACCGGGTCGTAGCAGTGCGCCTCGACCTCCAGGCCGACCCGGCCAAGCGGCGCATCGGACAGGCAGGTGTCAGTGATGTACTGCGCAGCGTCTGCCGCATTGGTCAGCGCGCCGTCGGCGAGGCGCGTGTGATCCAGCTGCGACGCGACGGCGAACGCCATATTCTTCAATCCCTCCGGGACGACCGCGGCTACCGCCACGATAGCCGTACGTTCCGTCTACCAGAGGGCACCGACATCCTCCCGTCGGCTGGCGACGCTATTGCCCGAGCGCGTTTTCCATGGCTCCGGCCAGCACGTTTACCGCCGGACCGCCGTTGCCGGACTGGCAGACTTTGGCCTGCAACAAAACGTTCTCCCGCAACCGGGTCTGGTTGAAACACCGGCGGTCGGTGCCGCCTTCCTGTTTGGTCCACGCCGCATCGGCGGCGCCAGGTGGGCCGCCGTCGAACGACCACACCTCGGTGCTGCCGTTGTCCAGGTGCATCGCTGTGGTCTGGCCGGAGCAGCCGGCGGTCCGGTCGACGACGCGGTGGAAGGCGCGGCCGGCGGCGTCGCCGGTGGCGAAGACGCCGACGGCCTGCTTGACGAAGTGCGCCTGGTCGGTGGCCGACGTCTGGGTGACGGCGCTGTTGAACGACGCCAGGTCGGGATCGTTGTAGACCTCGGGCAACCCGATGTCGGCCCAGTTGTTGCACACCGGGTCGTCGACCCAAAACCCCTGGTACGGCTCGGTGGACACGGACTCCCATCGCATCGGACCGCCGACGATGTTGCCCACCGAACCCTTGCCCATCACCGCGTAGTTGACCACGCCGGGATCCGAGGGGCGGGCGGCCGCGGTCGGGGCCGCTGCTAGGGCAAGGCCGATGCCCACCGCTGCGGCAGCGGTGCGCCGCATGGGTTAGACCTTGGCCGACACGTCGATGTCGACATTTCCCCAGGTGGCCTTGGAGTACGGGCACACCTGATGCGCCTGGTGCATCAGGTCGTCGGCGGCCTTCTGCTCCAGCCCCGGCAGGTAGCCGATGATCTTGCCGGTCAACCCGAAACCACCCGCGGGATCCTTGCCGAAGCCGATTTGGACGGTGACGTCGGTGGCGTCGTCCAGCTTGACGTTGGACTTGCCGGCGACCAGCCGCAGCGCACCGAGGAAGCAGGCGGCATACCCGGCCGAGAACAGCTGCTCGGGGTTGGTGCCGTCGCCACTGCCGCCCATCTCCTTCGGCGGCCGGGTGTCGAGGTCGATGCGACCATCCGATGACTTCACATGACCGTCGCGGCCGCCGCCGGTTGCCGTGGACTCCGTGGTGAAAACGAGTTCGATGCTCATGGACTCGATCATGCCAACCCGGGGCACGAAACAGAACCTAGGGCTGCGACTTTCGCGGCGGGCCCGCTACGGGCGCGGTGGCGGCGGTGGTGCGGGCGGCGGCGGAGGCGCCGGCGCAGTGGTCGACGGCGACGGGCCGGGGCTCATACCGGGACCCATGCCCGGGCCGCCGGGCATCATCGGCGGGCCGCCGGGGCCACCCGGGCCCATGCCGGGGCCACCGGGTGCGCCCGGAACGACGAACAGCCACTGGCCGGTCCCGGGCGGGGGCGGCCCGCCGGGCCCGAACATGCCGTGGTGGTGGTGATGGCGGTAGTGCTGGTGCCCGGATACCGCAGCGCCGGTGAAGAAGATCGTCGCGACGATGAAGACGATGCCGGCGACGATCACCACCCACGCAGCGGCTTGGTAGAGCCTGCTCGGCGGAGCCGCATAAGGCGGTGGTGGCGGCGGTGGAGGTGGCGGAGGCTTCGGGGGTTCAGGTGTTTCGGTCATGCCTCGATCATGCGCCTGACCGTGGGCACGAGCCAGACGGTCGGGAGCCCGGCGCCCCACGATGGGACGCCGGGCTCGTGGTTATGCCGCTACGGGTGGACGGGAGTGGTGGACGGAGCGATGGACTGCGGCGGCTGCCCGGGTCCGGGGACGCCAGCCCCGGCGCCACCGCCGCCCTGCGGACCCCCGGGCCCGCGGTGGTGGAACATCGCCGGGTGGTGATGCCCGTGGTGGTGGCCGTGATGACCCTGGTGGGCGGCGATCCGGAAGCCGGCGAAGAAGATCGTCGTGACGATGAACAGGATGCCGGCCACGATCACGACCCAGGCCGCGAAGCGGTAGAGCCAGTACGGTTTCTCAGGGGACGCCGGCGGCGCGGTAGCCGCGGCCGGCTTGGTTGGGGTGTCAAATGGTTCACTCATGCCTCAAATGATGCGCGGGCAACGGCTAGCACGGGCTAGGTGCCGGCTATGAAACAGCTATGAGTCGAACCCCGCTCAGTCTGGCTTGAACGGGTTGACCGCAAACTGGATCACCCGATAGGGCGCCCGGGCACGAGGATCCGCGTTGTTCCACTGGCTGATGAAGACCCGTAGCTCGTCCAGCGTCGAACCCGGCGAGATGTAGCCGCCGTACGGCTGGGCCAGCCGGTTGTCGTACGGCGGCGGCAGGCTTTCGGCGGGATCCGGCCACTCGTCGTGTTGGACCACCGTGGTCACCGGCGCGGTGCCCAGCGATGTCGGGTCGTCGGCCACCCGTACTTCCATGTTTCCGTTGGCGGAGTTGAAATACGACAACACCGCCTTGCCGTCGATCTGCTGGAAACTCATCTCGCCAACCTCGTCCTCCCACAACGGAGTTGGCGGCTTGCCCCAACCTCCGCCCGGGCCGGATGCCCAGCCCTGCCAGCGGGACCGGTCACCGAAGTTCTCCGGTGTCACCCGGTACAACGTCACCGGGTGGTTGCGCTGGAAGCTGTCGGCGACAATGTAGACCCAGCCGCTGGGCGAGTCGGCCGACGGGATCGGGTCGTAGTAGCCGCTGATCTGCGACTGGCCACCGTCCTGGTAAGACGCGTCCCGTACCGAGCCCGGCACGGTTTGCCAAAGTGCTTGTGCGGGTTTGGCTTTCACCAGTCTGGACGACTGCGGCATCAGTTCTTTCGTGGTAGTCACCAACAAGTAGTTCTGCCGGTTGATCTGCACGACGCCGGCCGGCAGTTGCGATGCGCCCGGCGGCGTCGGATCGGCGAGAAGCGGCTGCCAGACGCCGGTCACTCCGGTATAGCGCACTCCACCCGGGTCGTCGACGGATGCCGTGTCCACCCGCAGTGCGATCGGCGAATACCAGCCACCGAAGCCGACACCTTCGCCGGCAAAGCTGTCCCCGCAGATTTGCAGCACTTCGCTGGGGAATTCCATGAACTCGCACAAGTCGGTGGCGCCGATGCCGTAATCGCGGGTGGGCGTACCGGTTCCGGCGGCCGGACCGATCCTCATCACCTCGCCCTCCGCCAGCGGATGCAGGACCGGCTCGGGCATCGGCGCCGGCGGATCGGCATGGGCACGCGAAACACTCAGCGGGACAAGCAAACACAGAACCAGAAGCGCGAGGCGGGCGGGCGAGCTCACGCCCGGATCACAATTCGGCGACCAGCAGCTCAGCGATCTGGATCGTGTTCAGCGCCGCGCCTTTACGCAGATTGTCGCCGGCGACGAACAGCGCCAGACCCCGTCCGTCCGGAACCCCCGGATCGTGCCGGATCCGGCCGACCAGCGATTCGTCGACTCCTGCGGCGGCCAGCGGAGTGGGCACGTCGACCAGCTTGACGCCGGGCGCGCCGTCGAGCAGCTCGCGGGCCCGCTCAGGTGAAAGCGGTTGGGCGAACTCGGCATTGATCGACAGGCAGTGGCCGGTGAACACCGGCACCCGCACACACGTGCCGCTGACCAACAGGTCGGGAATGCCCAGGATCTTGCGACTCTCGTTGCGCAGCTTCTGGTCTTCGTCGGTCTCGCCGGAGCCGTCGTCGGCGAGCGACCCGGCCAACGGCACCACGTTGAACGCGATCGGCGCCACGTAGGTCTTGGGCGGCGGGAACGCCAGCGCGCTGCCGTTGTGCACCAGCAGCTCGGCGCCGTCGACCACCGAGCGGACCTGCCCGGCCAGCTCCGCCACCCCGGCCACGCCGCTACCCGAAACGGCTTGGTACGTCGAGGCCACCATGCGCACCAGCCGTGCCTCGTCGTGCAGCACCTTGAGCACCGGCATCGCCGCCATCGTGGTGCAATTCGGGTTGGCGATAATGCCTTTCGGCCGGTTGCGGGCGGCCGCGAAGTTGACTTCGGAGACCACCAGCGGCACGTCGGGATCCTTGCGCCACGCCGACGAGTTGTCGATCACGGTGACCCCGGCGGCGGCGAACCGCGGCGCGTGCACCCGCGACATCGCCCCGCCCGCGGAGAACAACGCGATGTCCAGCCCGGTCGGGTCGGCGGATTCGGCGTCCTCGACCTCGATCTCCTGGCCGCGAAATGCCAGCTTGCGCCCCTGCGACCGAGCGGACGCGAAAAACCGCACGGACGAAGCCGGGAAGTCCCGGTCCTCCAGCAGCGTGCGCATCACCTGGCCCACCTGCCCGGTGGCGCCCACTACACCGATGGCAACCATCTATCTTCCTGTTCCGGCGTAGACGGTGGCTTCCTCGGATCCGCCGAACCCGAACGCCTCATGCAGCGCGAGCACGGCCTTGTCCAGCTCGGTGTCCCTCACCAACACCGAGATCCGGATTTCCGAGGTGGAAATCAGGTCGATGTTGACGCCGACTCCGGCCAGCGCCTCGCAGAAGGTGGCGGTGACGCCGGGGTGGCTGCGCATGCCCGCGCCGATCAGCGACACCTTGCCGATGTGGTCGTCGTAGAGCACCTGCGAAAAGCCGATCTCGTCCTTGAGCGAGTCCAGCTTCTCCACCGCCGACGGCCCGGCGTCGCGCGGGCAGGTGAACGTGATGTCGGTCTTGCCGTTTTCCACCTTGGAGACGTTCTGCAACACCATGTCGATGTTGACGTCGGCGTCGGCGACCGCGCGGAACACCTTGGCCGCGTAGCCCGGGATGTCGGGGATGCCGACGACGGTCACCTTGGCCTCGCTGCGGTCGTGCGCGACGCCGGTCAGGATGGGGTCTTCCATGGGCTTGTCCTTGATCGATCCGGTGACGACGGTGCCGGGCTTGTCGGAATACGACGAGCGGACGTGCACCGGAATGTTGTAGCGGCGGGCGTATTCCACGCAGCGCAGCATCAGCACCTTGGCGCCGCAGGCCGCGAGCTCGAGCATTTCCTCGAAAGTGACGGTCTCCAGCCGGCGAGCATTGGGCACGATGCGCGGGTCGGCGGAAAAGATGCCGTCGACGTCGGTGTAGATCTCGCAGACGTCGGCTTTGAGGGCGGCCGCCAATGCCACGGCGGTGGTGTCCGAGCCGCCGCGGCCCAGCGTCGTGACGTCCTTGGTGTCCTGGCTGACGCCTTGAAACCCGGCGACCAGCACGATCAGCCCTTCGCCGAGTGCGGTCTGCAGCCGGGCCGGGGTGACGTCGATGATCTTGGCCTTGCCGTGCGCGCCGGTGGTGATAACACCGGCCTGCGATCCGGTGAACGAGCGCGCCTTGGCGCCCAGCGATTCGATCGCCATGGCCACCAACGCGTTGGAGATGCGCTCGCCGGCGGTCAGCAGCATGTCCAGTTCACGGGCCGGCGGCACCGGGCACACCTGCTGGGCCAGCTCGAGCAGATCATCGGTGGTGTCACCCATCGCGGAGACGACCACGACGACGTCGTTGCCCTGCTTCTTGGTTTCGACGATGCGCTCCGCGACGCGCCGGATCCGCTCGGCGTCGGCCACCGAAGATCCGCCGTACTTCTGCACGACGAGCGCCACTGTCGTCCTTTCCGGGGTTTTGGTCCAGAACAGAATACGTGGGGCCCCTGAGCACTGTTTTGGGTGACAGCTGCGGGCGCGGTAAAGTGTTCGACGTGCAGCGGGTGCTCCTTCTCGGACGCCGCGACGGGGTCTGATCACAGACCGGCTTCCCGTCGCGGGTGTTCGCGATGCGCCGGTCTGAGATCCCTCTAGACACCCCGGAGCAATCACCGTGACCAGCTTTCCCCCCGACTCGCCCGACGCTTTTTCGGCCAGTCGCACCATCACCAAACCGGCCGGCGCGCCCAACCCCGGCCAGCCCGCCTGGAACACCCAGCGCGGATCGGCGATGCCGATGCACCGCTACCGCCCATTCGCCCAGGAAGTCGAACCCGTCCGGCTGCCCGATCGCACCTGGCCCGACCGCGTCATCACCAAAGCGCCGATGTGGTGCGCGGTCGACCTGCGCGACGGCAACCAGGCGTTGATCGACCCGATGAGCCCGGCCCGCAAGCGCCGCATGTTCGACCTGCTGGTCCGCATGGGCTACAAGGAGATCGAGGTCGGTTTCCCGTCGGCCAGCCAGACCGACTTCGACTTCATCCGCGAGATCATCGAGCAGGACGCGATTCCCGGCGACGTCACGATTCAGGTGCTGACCCAGTGCCGGCCCGAGCTGATCGAGCGCACCTTCGTCGCGTGTGAGGGCGCGCCGCGGGCGATCGTGCATTTCTACAACTCGACGTCAATCTTGCAGCGCCGCGTGGTTTTTCGCGCGGACCGCCCGGCCGTGCAGGAGATCGCGGTAGAAGGCGCGCGCAAGTGCGTCGAGGAGGCCGCGAAATACCCTGGGACGCAATGGCGTTTCGAATACTCTCCGGAGTCCTATACCGGCACCGAGTTGGAGTACGCCAAGCAGGTGTGCGACGCGGTCGGCGACGTTATTCAGCCCACCCCGGACAACCCGATCATCTTCAACCTGCCGGCCACTGTGGAGATGGCCACGCCCAACGTGTATGCCGACTCGATCGAGTGGATGAGCCGGAATCTGAAACGTCGTGACTCGGTGATTCTCAGCCTGCATCCGCACAACGATCGCGGAACTGCCGTTGCCGCAGCCGAATTGGGCTATCAGGCCGGCGCCGACCGCATCGAGGGCTGCCTGTTCGGCAACGGCGAGCGTACCGGCAACGTGTGCCTGGTGACGCTGGGCCTGAACCTGTTCTCCCGCGGAGTCGACCCGCAGATCGACTTCTCCAACATCGACGAGATCCGTCGCACCGTGGAGTACTGCAACCAGCTGCCGGTACACGAACGTCACCCCTACGGAGGCGACCTGGTGTACACGGCGTTCTCCGGCAGCCACCAGGACGCCATCAACAAGGGCCTGGACCAGATGAAGATCGACGCCGATGCCGCCGACACCGACGTCGAGGACATGCTGTGGCAGGTGCCTTATCTGCCGATCGACCCGCGCGACGTCGGGCGCACCTACGAGGCGGTGATCCGGGTCAACTCGCAGTCCGGCAAGGGCGGGGTGGCCTACATCATGAAGGCCGACCACGGGCTGGCGCTGCCGCGGCGGCTGCAGATCGAGTTCTCCCAGGTGATCCAGAAGATCGCCGACGGAGAGGGCGGCGAGGTCTCGCCGAAAGAGATGTGGGACGCGTTCGCCGAGGAGTACCTGGCCCCGGTGCGGCCGCTGGAGCGGATGCGTCAGCGGGTGATCGCCTCGGAGGTGGACGGCGGCACCGACCGCATCGAGGCCGTCGTCAAGATCGACGGAACCGAGACCGAGATCAGCGGCACCGGCAATGGCCCACTGGCCGCGTTCGTCGACGCGTTGAGCCGCGTCGGCTTCCCCGTCCACGTCCTTGACTACTCCGAGCACGCCATGAGTGCCGGTGAGGAGGCGCAGGCAGCGGCGTACGTGGAGGCATCGGTGGCCGGTAAGACGGTGTGGGGCGTGGGCATCGCGCCGTCGATCACCACCGCGTCGCTGCGCGCCGTGGTCTCGGCGGTCAACCGCGCAGCGCGTTAGGGGCCGAGGATGTTGCACACATTCTGGGACTTCCTGTGGTCGGCGATCGTGGCGTTCGCGTTCATCGCGTACCTGCTGATCCTGTTCAACATCATCGGCGACCTGTTCTGGCGTGACCACCAAACCTCGGGCGGCGTCAAGGCGCTCTGGGTGGTGTGCCTGATCCTGTTCCCGTACCTGACTGCGCTGATCTACCTGATCACCCGCGGCCAGAGCATGACCGCGCGGGCGCGGCAGGCCGCCGGGCCGTCACCAGCACAGGAGATCGCGCACGCCAAGGAGCTGCTGGACGCCGGAACCATCACCCCGGCCGAGTTCGACGCGCTCAAGGCCAAGGCGATCGGTTAGAAAAGTGCGAACTGTTCGCCGACGTCCTCGGGTTCGGTGAACTCCTCGACGCCGGTGCCGCCCACGACGGCGCCGACGCTCTCCATGAACTGCGTGTCGGTAACCATCGGGACGCCCAGCTCGCGGGCCAGGTAGCCCTTGCCGTGCTCCGGCCGCGGCTCGTTGCACACCACCAGCGAGGTGTCGACGTCGACGGCGTCGGTGTAGGCCAGCCCGGCGTGCAGGATCCGCTCGACGAGTTCCTCGTGGGTGCGGGTGCATTCGGCGGCCAGCGCCACCCGCATGCCTTGCACCAACGGCCGGCCGGAGACGTACGGGCCGGGGTTGAGATACGGGCACGGCATCCGTGACGCCAGCATTTTCAGCGGCCGCAGCTCCTCGTGCGTGACGCGGCCGTTGGGCCAGCGCCGGCGGGTGACCGGCCGCACCGGCAGCCACACGTCGCGCTCACGTGCCCGCTCGAGTGCGGCCCCCAGCACCCGGGTGAGCACCAGGGCGTCGTCGAACGCGTCGTGCGGCCTTTGCTGGGCGACTCCCCAATGCGCGGCCAGCGTCTCCAAGCGCAGGTTGTCGATGCCGAGCCCGAGCCGTCGAGCCAGCTCGACTGTGCACATGACGGTGTCGATCGGCAGTTCGGCGTCGGCGATCTCGGCCTCGGCGGCCAGGAAGGAGTAGTCGAACGCGACGTTGTGCGCGACCAGCGTGCGGCCGTCGAGCACTTTGATCACGTCGTCGACGATGTCGGCGAACTGGGGCTGGTCCTCGAGCATGGCGGCGGTCAGCCCGTGCACGTGGGTGGGGCCCGGGTCGACACCGGGATTGAGCAGGCTGACGACGGATTGCTCCACGCGCCCGTCGGCGTCGAGGGCGAGCGCCGCCAGGCTGATGATGCGGGCCTGGCCCGGCCGGAAGCCCGAGGTTTCGACATCGATGACGGCCCAGCCGGTGCAGGCTTCATCGGCCGGCCGACCCCAGATCGTCCCCATAAAGCGAGGATGGCACGGCGGACCGACATCGCCGGTTCGCTGCGCGACGGGTCGCCAACTTAAACTTCTGCGGGTGATTACCGCCCGTGGACGCCTCGCCCTGGCCGCAGGAGCCAGCGCGCGGTGGGCGTCGCGGGCAACCGGTCGCGGTGCCGGGGCCATGATCGGCGGGCTGGTGGCGATGACGCTGGACCGCTCGATCCTGCGTCAGCTGGGCTCGGGCCGGCGCACGGTGATCGTGACCGGAACCAACGGCAAGTCGACGACCACACGGATGGCCGCGGCGGCGCTCGGCACGCTCGGCGCGGTGGCCACCAACGCCGAGGGCGCCAACATGGACGCCGGCTTGGTGGCGGCGCTGGCCGCCCGCCGCGACGCGGGGTTGGCCGCGCTTGAGGTCGACGAGATGCACGTCCCACATGTGGCCGACGCCGTCGACCCCAGCGTCGTCGTCCTGCTCAACCTGTCCCGCGACCAGCTCGACCGGGTCGGCGAGATCAACGTGATCGAACGCACGCTGCGGGCCGGGCTGGCCCGCCACCCGTCGACCGTGGTGGTCGCCAACTGCGACGACGTGCTGATGACCTCGGCGGCCTACGACAGCCCGCACGTGGTGTGGGTGGCCGCGGGTGGCGGCTGGGCGTCCGACTCGGTGAGCTGCCCGCGCAGCGGCGAAGTGATCGTTCGCGACAAGACCCACTGGTATTCCACCGGGGCCGACTTCAAGCGCCCCAGCCCGCAGTGGTGGTTCGACGACGAGATGCTCTACGGCCCGGACGGTTTGGCGCTGCCGATGCGGCTGGCGTTGCCGGGCGCGGTGAACCGGGGCAACGCCGCCCAGGCGGTGGCGGCTGCGGTCGCTTTAGGTGCGGATCCGGCTTTAGCCGTCGAAGCGGTGTCTGGGGTCGACGAGGTCGCGGGCCGGTACCGCACGGTCCGCGTTGGCGACCACGACGTGCGGATGCTGCTGGCCAAGAACCCGGCCGGCTGGCAGGAGGCGTTGTCGATGGTCGACAAGCACGCGGCCGGGGTGGTCATCTCGGTCAACGGACAGGTGCCCGACGGCGAAGACCTGTCCTGGCTGTGGGACGTGCGCTTCGAGCACTTCGAGGACACGGTGGTGGTCGCCGCCGGTGAGCGGGGCACCGACCTGGCGGTGCGGCTCGGCTATGCGGGCGTGCAGCACACGCTGGTGCACGACACCGTGCGCGCGATCGCGTCGTGCCCGCCGGGACGCGTCGAGGTGGTCGCCAACTACACGGCGTTTCTGCAGCTGCAGCGGCGGTTACGGTGACGGTCCGCATCGGGCTGGTGCTGCCCGACGTGATGGGCACCTACGGCGACGGCGGCAACGCCGTGGTGCTGCGGCAGCGCCTGCGGTTGCGGGGCATCGCCGCCGAGATTGTCGAGATCACGCTGGCCGACCCGGTGCCGGAGTCATTGGATCTGTACACGCTGGGCGGGGCCGAGGACTACGCGCAACGGCTGGCGACCAGGCACTTGATCAAGCATCCGGGCCTGCAGCGCGCCGCGGCCCGCGGCGCGCCGGTGCTGGCGATCTGCGCGGCCATCCAGGTGCTGGGCCTTTGGTATGAGACGTCGGCAGGTGAGCGGGTCGACGGCGTCGGCCTGCTCGACGCCACCACTTCGCCCCAGGCCAAGCGCACGATCGGCGAGGTGGTCAGCACGCCGCTGCTCGACGGGTTGACGCAGCCGCTGACCGGCTTCGAGAACCACCGGGGTGGGACGGTGCTGGGCCCGGCGGCGAGGCCGCTCGGCGCGGTGGTCAAGGGCGCCGGCAACCGGGCCGGGGACGGCTTCGACGGCGTGGTGCAGGGCAGCGTGGTCGCGACCTACATGCACGGCCCGTGCCTGGCCCGCAATCCCGAGCTGGCCGACTACCTGCTCAGCAGGGTCGTCGGAGAATTGGCGCCGCTGAAGTTGCCGGAAGTGGAGTTGCTGCGCCGCGAACGCCTGCGCGCCTAAGAGCGTAGGACGGCGACACTTAAACGTCTGCGACGACACGCCGGGGCGCTTCGCAATGGTTTAAGTCTCGCGGTAACCCCGACCGACTAGGGCGGCACGAACGCGCCCGATGATGTCCTCGCGCGTATCACCGGCAATCACCCGGATCACGATCCAGCGCATCGCTTCGAGCTTGCGCAGCCGCCGCTGATCCTTCCGCCACTGCTTGGGGTCACTGCGGTGGTGATCGCCGTCGTACTCGGTCGCGACTTTGTACTTTTCCCAGCCCATGTCCAGTACGGCAACCAGATGCCAGTTCTCATGGACCGGTATCTGCGTGGTCGGCGTCGGAAACCCCGCGTCGATCAGCAGCAGCCGCAGCCAGGTCTCTTTGGGTGAGGCGGCGCCGCCGTCCACCAAGGGCAGTGCCTCCCGCAACCGCCGCAGACCGCGAGCCCCCGGATAGCGCTTGGCCAGCAGCAACACGTCCTCTGCTGAAAACGGTGTGGCCCGCGTGAGCGCATCGAGGCGGGCGACCGCCTGATCGCGCGGTAGTTGTCGACTCAGATCATAGGCAGTACGCGCGACAGTGGTAACCGGCAACCGGGCCACGTGGGTGATCTCGTCCTCCGCCAAACGTTGATTGCGGGTTATCAAGCCTGCCGGCGGATTTGGGTTGCGCCAGATCAACTCAACGGGCTCGTCGTCGTCGATCCACCTCGCGCCATGCAGTGCCGCGGCGGCGAGTCCGGCCAGCACCCCGCGCCTACCTGACCACAGCCATGCCGCAGCCGAACGCGTTCGAAGCGACTGAACCGCGTAATCGGCCACATAGACGTTGGGATAGATCGAGCGGCACTCAGTCCGCAATTGATAGGGGCTCAGCCTCCCCTGCTGTACAGCCTCGCTGCCCACGAACACGTCGTCCATGGCTGGACGTTGTCACACCCCACCGACACGTCCACCGAGACTTAAACAACTGCGAAGCGCCCCGGCGTGTCGTCGCAGAGGTTTAAGTGTCGCGGCAAAAAGTCAAGCCATCGCGCGGCGCCCCGTCAGCGCGCGGCCCAGAGTCAGCTCGTCGGCGAACTCCAGATCCCCGCCCATCGGCAGACCGGACGCAATCCGCGTCACGGTCAGGCCCGGGATATCGCGCAGCATCCGCACCAGGTAGGTGGCCGTCGCCTCGCCCTCGGTGTTGGGGTCGGTGGCGATGATGACTTCGGTAATGTCGACGCCGTCGACCTGCTCACCGATCCGGTTCAGCAGCTCGCGGATCCGCAGCTGCTCAGGACCGACCCCGGACAGCGGGTCCAACGCCCCGCCCAGCACGTGGTAGCGGCCGCGGAATTCGCGGGTGCGCTCGATGGCCTGGACGTCTTTGGGCTCCTCGACGACGCACACCAGAGATGCATCTCGACGGGTATCAGAACAAATTCGGCACCGCTCGTCGTCGGAGACGTTGCCGCACACAGCGCAGAACCGCACGCCGTCGCGGACCCTGCCCAGCACCGCGGTCAGCCGGTCGATGTCGGACGGTTCGACGGACAACAGGTGAAAGGCGATGCGCTGCGCGCTCTTCGGCCCGATCCCCGGCAGCTTGCCGAGCTCGTCGATCAGATCCTGGACCGGCCCTTCAAACAAGTCAGGACCCCGGCATACCCAACGCGCTGCCCATCCCGCCGGCCAGCGGGCCGAGTTGCTCCTGCGCCATCGTGGTGACCTGCGCCGAGGCGTCGGCCAACGCGCCGACGATCAGGTCCTGCAGGGTCTCGACGTCGTCGGGGTCGACGACCTTGGGGTCGATCTTGACCGCGACCACCTCGCCGCTGCCTTTGACGGTGACCTCGACCAGCCCTCCGCCGGCTTTGCCATGCACCTCGGAGTTGGCGAGCCGCTGCTGAGCGGCCATCAGCTGCTGCTGCATCTGCTGCGCCTGCGCGAGCAACGCCGACATGTCGGGCTGGCCTCCGGGTTGCATGACAGTCCCCTTGCGTCTTGGTCTCGAGTTGGTTTCATCCACAGCCATCCGGCGGTGCGAAACACCAAGCGTAGACGGCGCCGGGCTACCGTGGCGCAGTGCGCGTACCAGTTTGCTTGCGTGTCGGCATCGCGATGGTCCTAGGCGTACTGACCGTCGGCCCGGCGCCCGCTGTGCCGACTGCCAAGGCGGCTCCCACCAGCATCGCCGGCATGATCGTGTTCCTCGACCCCGGCCACAACGGCGCCAACGACGCCTCGATCAGCCGGCAGGTGCCGACCGGCCGCGGCGGCACCAAGGACTGTCAGGCCAGCGGCACCAGCACCAACGACGGCTATCCGGAGCACACCTTCACCTGGGACACCACGCTGCGGATCCGCGCCGCGCTCAACGCGCTGGGCGCCCGCACCGCCCTGTCCCGCGGCAACGACAACGCGCTGGGCCCCTGCGTCGACCAGCGCGCCGAGATGGCCAATGCGTTGCACCCCAACGCCATCGTGTCGATCCACGCCGACGGCGGCCCCCCGACGGGCCGGGGATTCCACGTCAACTACTCCGCCCCGCCGCTCAACCAGGCCCAGGCCGGACCGTCGGTGCAGTTTGCCCGCATCATGCGCGACCAACTGCAGGCCTCGGGCATCCCGCCCGCCAACTACATCGGCCAGAACGGCCTCTACGGGCGCTCCGACCTGGCCGGGCTGAATCTCGCCCAGTATCCGGCTGTTCTCGTCGAATGCGGCAACATGAAGAACCCCGCCGACTCGGCGCTGATGCAAACCGAAGCCGGCCGGCAAAAGTACGCCGACGCCGTCGTCAAAGGCATCGCGGGCTTTTTGGCTAGCTCTCCAGCTGCTTCTTGAGATTCGCCAGCACCTCGGACTGAATCTTCTTCAGCCCCAGCGGCGCGAACGTTTTCTCGAAGAAGCCCTTCACACCGCCGGCACCCGTCCAGGTGGTCTTGACGGTGACGCTGGACCCCGGCCCGGCCGGAGCCACCGTCCAGTTGGTGACCATCGTCGAGTTGGCGTCCTTCTCGATGACGGCGTGGCCGGCGACGTCGACGCTGGCCTGTACGTCGCGGACACGGGATTTGGTGGCCTGCAGCTTCCACTTGGCGACCGTGCCCTGCCCCTGACCACCCTGCAGCACCTGGTAGTCGCTGTAGTGCGAGGACAGGATTTTGGGGCGCACGTTCTGGTAATCGGCCACCGCATTCAACACGGCGTCGGGTGCCGCGTTGATCAAGATCGTACTGGCCGCGCTGACCTGTCCCATCAGGCAAGACTCCTTTGCTGTGGATGTACTGACACCGCGCGCCGCACGCTGCGACCGCCGCTTTCGGGGACTAGGGTATATGTGGTGCCTGTCCCCGAAGCCGCACTGGAGGTTCACCGGGCGGGCGTCGAGCGGTTGTTGGGGAGCTATCGCTCCATCCCCGCGACGGCGTCCGTCCGACTTGCCAAGCCCACCTCGAATTTGTTTCGGGCGCGGGCCAAACGCAGTGCGCCCGGGCTGGATACGTCAGGTCTGACGAACGTCATCTCGGTCGATCCCGACGCGCGCACCGCCGACGTGGCCGGCATGTGCACCTACGAAGATCTGGTCGCCGCCACGCTGCCGTACGGGCTGTCGCCGCTGGTGGTCCCGCAGCTGAAGACCATCACGCTCGGTGGCGCGGTCACCGGCCTGGGTATCGAGTCGGCGTCGTTCCGCAACGGTTTGCCCCACGAGTCGGTGCTGGAGATGGACATCCTCACCGGTGCAGGCGAATTGCTCACCGTATCGGCCAACCAGCATCCCGACTTGTATCGCGCGTTTCCCAACTCCTATGGCACGCTTGGCTACTCGACGCGGTTGCGGATCGAGCTCGAGCCGGTCAAGCCGTTCGTGGCGTTGCGGCACATCCGTTTCCACACGCTCGGTGACATGGTGGCGGCCATGGACCGCATCATCGACACCGGCGGGTTCGACGGCGTGCCGGTCGACTACCTCGACGGCGTGGTGTTCGGTGCCGACGAGAGCTACCTGTGCGTCGGAGTGCGGACCAGCACGCCCGGGCCGGTCAGCGACTACACCGGCCAGGACATCTACTACCGGTCGATCCAGCACGACAGCGGCGTCAAAGAAGACCGGTTGACCATTCACGACTACTTCTGGCGCTGGGACACCGACTGGTTCTGGTGCTCGCGGTCGTTCGGCGCCCAGAATCCGCGGATCAGGCGCTTCTGGCCGAGGCGCTACCGGCGCAGCAGCGTCTACTGGAAGCTGGTGGCGCTCGACCAGCGGTTCAACATCGCCGACCGGATCGAGAAACGCAACGGCCGCCCGCCGCGGGAACGGGTGGTGCAAGACATCGAGGTGCCCATCGAACGGACCGAAGAGTTCCTCGAGTGGTTCCTCGACAACGTGCCCATCTCACCGGTCTGGCTGTGCCCCTTACGCTTACGCGACCAGGACGGCTGGCCGCTGTATCCGATCCGCCCGGGCCGGACCTACGTCAATGTCGGCTTCTGGTCGTCGGTTCCGGTCGGTGCCACCGAGGGCGCGACGAACCGGTTGATCGAGGCCAAGGTGGGCGAACTCGACGGCCACAAGTCGCTGTACTCGGACTCGTATTACACCCGCGAGAAGTTCGACGAACTCTACGGCGGAGAGGCCTACAAAACGGTAAAGAAAACCTATGACCCGGATTCGCGTCTTCTCGACCTCTACGCAAAGGCGGTGCAACGGCGATGACGACGATCAAAGAGGCTAGGGCACATTCTTCGGTCACCGGCAAGTTGAGCCTGGCCGAGATCTTGGCGATTTTCACCGAAGGCGGCCAGCAGCCGCTGAAGTTCACTGCCTACGACGGCAGCAGCGCCGGTCCGGACGACGCCGTACTGGGCTTGGACCTGTTGACGCCGCGCGGCACGACGTATCTGGCCACCGCGCCGGGTGAGCTCGGGTTGGCCCGCGCCTACATATCGGGTGATCTGGAGGCGCGCGGCGTGCACCCCGGCGACCCCTACCCGCTACTGAAGACGCTGGCCGACAAGCTCGAGTTCAAGCGGCCCTCCCCGCTGGTCTTGGCCAACATCGTCCGCTCGATCGGGTTGGAGCGGCTGGTGCCCATCCCGCCGCCGCCGCAGGAGGCGCTGCCGCGCTGGCGTCGGCTCGCAGAAGGCTTGCGGCACAGCAAGACTCGCGACGCCGAGGCCATTCATCACCACTACGACGTCTCCAACACGTTCTACGAGTGGGTGCTCGGTCCGTCGATGACCTACACCTGCGCGGTCTACCCCGACGCCGACGCCACGCTGGAGGAAGCGCAGGACAACAAGTATCGGCTGGTCTTCGACAAGCTGCGCCTGCAGTCGGGCGACCGGTTGCTCGACGTCGGCTGCGGCTGGGGCGGCATGGTTCGCTACGCCGCCCGCCGCGGTGTCCGCGCCATCGGCGCCACGCTGTCCGCCGAGCAGGCCAAGTGGGCGCAAGACAAGATCGCCGAAGAGGGACTTTCCGATCTGGCCGAGGTGCGCCACTCCGACTACCGCGACGTCCGCGAAACCGGCTTCGACGCGGTGTCGTCGATCGGGCTGACCGAGCACATCGGCGTCAAGAACTACCCGGCGTACTTCGGCTTCCTGAAGTCGAAGCTGCGCACCGGTGGCCTGTTGCTCAATCACTGCATCACCCGCCACGACAACCGCTCGATGTTCCGGGCCGGCGGGTTCACCGACCGCTACGTGTTCCCGGACGGCGAGCTGACTGGTTCGGGCCGCATCATCACCGAAATCCAAGACATCGGTTTCGAGGTGCTGCACGAGGAGAACTTCCGGCACCACTACGCGATGACGCTGCGCGACTGGTGCGCAAACCTGGTGGCGCACTGGGACGAAGCCGTCGACGAGGTGGGGTTGGCGACCGCCAAGATTTGGGGCCTGTACATGGCTGCTTCGCGAGTTGGCTTCGAGTACAACAAGATTCAGCTGCACCATGTGCTGGCCAGCAAAGTCGACGCGCGCGGCAACGACGAGCTGCCGTTGCGGCCTTGGTGGAAGCCGTAGCCTTAGGCCTTCTCGATTCGGCGGGCGCCCAATTCGTTCTGCAGCAACTCGAGCGCGGCCTCTTCCGGGTCGCGCCGCGGCGCCGACAAGTCGTCTCGCCCCGCCTCGGCCATCATGCTGTCTTCTTCGCTGGGCGCCGCGTCCGGCGGATCGCTCAGCGTGGGGGTACCCGGTTCGCAACGCACCCGCCAGTCGACACCCAGTGCGTCTTTGAGCGCTTCGGCAATAACGTCGGCGTTGCGCTGTTCGCACAGTCGCCTGGCCAGCGGCGCGGACTCGTGCGTCAGCACCAACGTGTTGCCCTCGACCGCGCGTACCGTCGCCCCGGCCAGCATCACCTCGGTGGTGCGGCTTCGCTGACGAACCTTGTCGCGCACCGTCGGCCACAGGGTCCGCACCGCGGCCGCACTCGGCTCGCCCGCGCTGGGCGGCGGTGCGGGCTGTGGAGCCGGCTCCGGCGCCGGATCACGCTGCGGCTCAGAAGGTTTCGGCCTGGGAGCCGGCCGCGCGGGCTGCGCCGGGATCGACATGTCCAGCCTGGTCTCGATCCGCTCGACGCGTTGCAGCAGAGCCGATTCGGTGTCGCTGGCCGACGGCAGCAGCAAGCGCGCGCAGATCACTTCCAGCAGCAGCCGCGGCGCCGTCGCGCCGCGCATCTCGCCCAGGCCGGCCTGCACCACTTCGGCGTAGCGGGTCAGCGTCGCGGCGCCAAGCCTGGCGGACTGGTCACGCATCCGATCGAGCACGTCTTCCGGCGCATCCACCACACCGCGCGCTGCGGCGTCCGGAACCGCTTGCAGCACAAGTAGATCGCGGAAGCGCTCCAACAGGTCCGTCGCGAATCGGCGGGGATCGTGTCCGGCGTCGATCACCGATTCCACCGCCCCGAACAACGCCGCGGCGTCGCCGGCGGCCAGCGCGTCGACGGCGTCGTCGATCAGCGCGACGTCGGTGGCGCCGAGCAACCCCAGCGCCCGCTGGTAGCCCACATGATTCCCGTCGGCGCCGGCCAGCAGCTGGTCTAGCACCGACAGCGTGTCGCGCGGTGAGCCGCCGCCGGCGCGAATCACCAACGGATACACCGCCTCGTCGACGACGACACCTTCTTGCTCGCAGATCCGCTCGATCAGCGACCGCATGGTGCGCGGCGGCAGCAGCCGGAACGGATAGTGATGGGTGCGCGAGCGGATGGTCGGCAACACCTTCTCCGGCTCCGTGGTGGCGAACACGAAGATCAGATGCTCGGGCGGCTCTTCGACGATCTTGAGCAGCGCGTTGAATCCCGCGGTGGTCACCATGTGCGCCTCGTCGACGATGAACACCCGGTAGCGCGACTGGGCCGGCGCGTAGAACGCTCGGTCCCGCAGCTCGCGGGTGTCGTCCACACCGCCGTGGCTTGCGGCGTCGAGTTCGACGACGTCGATGCTGCCGGGCCCGTTGGGTGCCAGCGCGACGCAGGACTCACACACGCCGCACGGCGTGGCCGTCGGCCCTTCCGCGCAGTTCAGCGACCGGGCCAGGATGCGCGCCGACGAGGTCTTGCCGCAGCCGCGCGGGCCGGAGAACAGATACGCGTGGTTGATCCGGCCCGCCGCCAGCGCGGTGGACAGCGGTTCGGTGACGTGCTCTTGCCCCACCACCTCGGCGAAGGTTGCCGGTCGGTACTTGCGGTAGAGGGCCACGGTCAGCAGGTTACCGACGCGGTCCGACGCTAGCCCGGTCCAGCAACGACTCGGTGGCGGCCAGCAGCGCGCAGGTCGCCAGCCCGTCGATCGCATAGCGCAGGTCGGGTAACGACGGGAATGTCGGCGCGATCCGGATGTTCTTGTCTTCCGGGTCTTTTCGGTACGGGAACGACGCCCCCGCTTCGGTCACCGCGATACCGGCGTCCTTGGCCAGGGCGACGGTGCGCCGCGCCGTGCCGGGCAGCACGTCGAGGCTGACGAAGTAGCCGCCCTTGGGGTCGGTCCACGACGCGATCTTGGACGCGCCCAGCCGCTGCTCCAGGACCTCGGCCACCAGCGCGAATTTCGGCGCGAGGATCTGCTGGTGGCGCAGCATCTGCAGGCGCACGCCGTCGGCGTCGCCGAAGAAGCGTAAATGCCGCAGCTGGTTGACCTTGTCCGGGCCGATCGACTTCTTGCCGGCGTACTGCAGATACCAGGCGATGTTGCCCAGCGATCCGCCGAAGAAGCTGACCCCGGCGCCGGCGAAGGTGATCTTCGACGTCGACGCGAAGACATACGGCCGGTTGGGGTTGCCGGCAGCGGCGGCCAGCCCGAGCACGTCGACCTGGCGGACAAAGTCCAGCGTCAGGGTGTGCACGGCGTAGGCGTTGTCCCAGAACAACCGAAAATCGTTTGCGGCGGTGCGCATCTGGACCAACCGCCGAACCGTTTCCCAGGAGTAGGTCACGCCCGTCGGATTGGCGAACACCGGCACCGTCCACATGCCTTTGATGGCGGGGTCGACGGCGACCAGTTCCTCGATCAGGTCGACGTCGGGTCCGTCGTCGCGCATCGGGATCGGGATCATCTCGATGCCCATCGTCTCGGTGATCGCGAAATGCCGGTCGTAGCCGGGCACCGGGCACAGGAACTTGACGTTCGGCTCCTGAATCCACGGCCGCGGGGAGTCCACGCCGCCGTGCAGCATCGAGAAGACGATCACGTCGTGCATGAACTCGAGGCTGGCGTTGTTGCCGGCGATGAGGTTGGGCACTGGAATGCCGAGCAGCTCGCCGAAGATGGCCCGCAGCTCCGGCAGACCGTGCAGGCCGCCGTAGTTGCGGGTGTCGGTGCCTTCCTCGTCGCGGTAGTTGTCGCCGGGCAGGGAAAGCAACGCGTTGGACAGGTCGAGCTGTTCGGGTGCCGGCTTGCCGCGGGTGAGGTCGAGACTCAGCTTCTTCGCCTGCAGGTCGGCGTACTCCTGCTGGTGGCGCGCGTGCTGGGCCGCGAGTTCCTCACGGCCGAGTGAATGAAACGACACCATGCGCCTTTCACCGTCAACGCCGTGGAATGTGGGGGGACCCCGCGCACCCGCTAGAGCCCGTTGACCCTTGCTGCCTTCCGGCCCTGGGGGAGTTCACAGGATAAACGCCGCGCGGGGTCCACGGCGAGTCTAGTACCTGGGTTACGCGAACCTGCCTCGGCGGTGTTGATTGCCCGGCTTCTCCTCGGGTCGCGGCCGACCCGCATCGTCACCGGGCTAACATGGCCGACGGAGGATTCGCCTAGTGGCCTATGGCGCTCGCCTGGAACGCGGGTTGGGTTAATAGCCCTCGCGGGTTCAAATCCCGCATCCTCCGCACTCGGTCCGCGGCGCGGCCAGGCACGATGTTCGCAGTCTGGTCGCCCCGGGCCACAGCTTGAGGAGGGGTATGGGGCGCACGGCCGCCACGCTGTGGCACGCGTCGTTCTCGATTGCCGCGGGTGTCCTCTACTTCTTCTTCGTGTTGCCGCGCTGGCCTGAGCTGATGGGTGACACCTCGCACGCGTTGGGCACGACGCTGCGCATCGTCACCGGCGTCGTGATCGCCCTGGCCGCATTGCCGGTGGTGTTCACGCTGTTGCGGACCCGCAAGCCCGAGTACGGCACTCCGCAGCTGGCCTTGAATCTGCGTACCTGGTCGATCGCGGCACACGTGCTGGCGGGTGTGCTGATTGTCGGCACCGCGATCAGTGAGATCTGGTTGAGCCTCGATGCCGTCGGGCAGTGGTTGTTCGGGATCTACGGCGCCGCGGCGGCGATTGCTGTGTTGGGCATTGCCGCGTTCTCCCTGTCGTTCGTCGCCGAGTTGCCGCCGCCACCGCCGAAACCGATCAAACCCAAGAAGGAGCGGCGACGTCTGCGCCGCAAGCGCAAGGAAGATAAGGAAGAAGCCGAGACCGAGACGGCCGAGGAGACCGAGGAGGTTTCGGCCGAGGCCAGCACAGAAGCCGGCGAACCTGAGTCGACGGCCGAGGAACCCGAGTCCGAGGCCGACGAGTTACCTGCCGCCGACGACACCGTCGTCGCCGAGGAACCCCGGGGTGGGCTGCGCAACCGCCGCCCGAGCGGTAAGTCCTCGCGTCGGCGCCGGCGCTCGCGCGGCGGGGTCGCCGTCGACGATAAGTAGGGCTATCAAACTCGACCGCCCTTCCATATGCTGAGCAGGTGCCCAACACGGCGTCGTGCCAGCGACAGCCGTACCTAGGTTCCGGGAATGTTCTGCAGCTTGGGTGCGAGGTCGGGGCAGTAGAAGCTGATGGCGGAGCCCAGGAATTGGTAGGTCTGCACCTGAGTGGTGCCCCGCGGCAAGTTGTGGGACAGGAATCGGGCAGACGCGGCAGCGTCGGGGTCGACACCGTCGCCGAGCCGCCGGCAAGCGATCTTGGCGATATAAGGGTTGTAGTCGTGCGGACCGTAAATGCCGTAGCCGTTGATCTGGTAATTGAAGTCCGTGTCGGGGTCGGCATGTGCCGGCGCGGCCAGGCCGATCGCAACGGCAATGGCGGCGACTGGGGCGAGCCTCGCTACCTTCATGGGCAGGATGCTACCGCTCATCAGCTCACCGCGTTTCCCATCCGCGCCACCAATTCGACTGTTCGACCAGCGCATCGAGTCGCCTCCCTACCCGGTTTCCGTGAATCGCAACTTCCGATTAGAGTAGCTAAGGTTACACATAAGCTAATTAGTTGAGCTTCTTCGCCCCCGTTAAGGATGGAAGCAGGCATGACACTGTCCGAGCCGTTGCGCATCAGAGGGTAACGAGGTTATCGATGTATGCGCTTCTCAAACGCACCTGGTTGCCGCTCGTTGTCGTGGTGGTCGTCGCCGTCGGTGTGTTCGCGGTGTACCGGGTTCACGGGTACTTCGGCGCGGGCAACGCGGGAGGCAATTCGATCAAGTACGAAGACACCAAGCCGTTTAACCCCAAAGTGGTGATCTACGAGATCTGGGGCCAGAACGGCGCAATGGCCGACATCAACTACCTGGACCTCAACGCCACACCGCAGCGCGTGGACGGTGCGTCGTTGCCGTGGTCGCTGAAGTTGTCGACCACCGACCCCGCGGTGAGCCCCAACATCGTGGCTCAGGGCGACGGCGACACGATCGGCTGCCGCATCAGCGTCGACGGCGTCGTCAAAGACGAAAGGATCTCCAACGGCGTGAACGCCCAGACCTTCTGCTTGGTGAAATCCGGATGAGCATCTACCCCCCGACCGACGCACCCACCGACGCCATGCCGGTCCCCGTCCAGGCGGTCCGCGAGCGGCTGCCGCGCTGGATTCGCCGACTGGCAGTGCCGATCATCATCGCTTGGGTGGCGGTCACGGTCATCCTGAATGTCGTTGTGCCGCAACTGGATGTGGTCGGCCAGATGCGCACGGTGTCGATGAGCCCCAAAGACGCGCCGTCGATGATCGCGATGAAGCGCGTAGGTCAGGTATTCCACGAGTTCAAGTCCGACAGCTCGGCGATGGTCGTGCTGGAAGGTGACCAGCCGCTCGGAGACGCGGCACACAACTACTACAACGACCTGATCAAGAAGTTCCGGGCGGACACCAAGCACGTCGAAAACGTCCAGGACTTCTGGAGCGACCCGCTGACCGCGGCCGGATCGCAAAGCCCCGACGGCAAAGCCGCCTACGTCCAGGTCTACCTCGCCGGTAACCAGGGCGAGAGTCTGGCCAACGAGTCCGTCGAGGCGGTCCAGGACATCCTCAAGCACAACCCGCCACCGCCCGGCATACACGTCTACGCGACTGGGGCGGCCCCGCTTCTGGCCGATCAGCACCTCGCCGGCGACCGCAGCCTGAAACTCATCACCGGGCTGACCTTCCTGGTGATCATCGTGATGCTGCTGTTCGTCTACCGGTCCGTCGTCACGGTGCTGCTGGTGATGACGATGGTCTTCCTGGAGTTGGCCGCGGCCCGCGGCGTGGTGGCATTTTTGGGCTACCACAACATCATTGGGCTCTCGACGTTCGCGGTGAACCTGTTGGTGATGCTGGCCATTGCCGCCGCGACGGACTATGCGATCTTCTTGTTCGGCCGCTATCAGGAGGCCCGCACCAACGGCGAGGATCGCGAATCCGCGTTCTACACGATGTACCGCGGGACAGGCCACGTGATCCTCGGCTCTGGTCTGACCATCGCCGGCGCGACCTTCTGCCTGCGCTTCACCCGGCTGCCCTACTTCCAGTCGCTCGGAATCCCCTTGGCGATCGGCATGCTCGTCGTGGTCTTTGCCGCGCTGACGCTGGGCGCTGGCGTCGTCGCAGTCGCAAGTCACTTCGGCTTGCTGGAGCCCAGACGAGCGATGCGGATCCGCGGATGGCGGAAGATCGGCGCAGCGGTCGTGCGCTGGCCGGGGCCAGTCCTGGCCGCCACGGTTGCGATCGCGCTCATCGGCCTGATCACTCTGCCCAGTTACCGACCCGGCTACGACAACCGCAATTACATGCCGTCCGACATCCCGGCAAACGTGGGATATGCCGCCGCGGACCGGCATTTTTCACAGGCCCGGATGAACCCGGAATTGCTGCTCATCGAAACCGACCACGATATGCGCAATCCCGCTGATTTCCTGGTGATCGACAAAGTAGCCAAGGCGGTTTTCCGGACGTCGGGCATCGGGCGTGTGCAGGCCATTACCCGGCCGCAGGGCACCCCGATCAATCACACGACGATCCCGTTCATGATCAGCATGCAGGGCACCACCCAGCAACTGAACATGAAATACATGCTGGACCGGATGGACGACATGCTGGTGCAGGCCGCCGAAATGCAAAAGACCATCGAAAACATGGAAAAGATGCTCGACATCACCAGGCAGATGGCGGACACCACACACAGCATGGTCGGCAAGATGCACGAAATGGAGGGCCACATCCAGGATTTGCGCCAGCACATGGCGGATTTCGAAGACATGTGGCGGCCGATCCGCAGCTACTTCTACTGGGAGAAGCACTGCTTCGACATCCCAATCTGCTGGTCACTGCGCTCGGTTTTCGACGCGCTCGACGGCGTCGACATCATGACCGACGACATCCAGAATCTGATGCCCGACATGGACCGGCTGGACACCCTGATGCCGCAGATGCTGACGATCATGCCGCCCATGATCGAAACGATGCAGGTCATGAAGACCATGATGCTGACGATGCAGCAGACCATGGGCGGGCTGCAGCATCAGATGCAGGCGATGATGGACAACCAGTCGGCGATGGGTCACGCGTTCGACGACGCCAAGAACGACGACTCGTTCTATCTGCCGCCTGAGGCCTTCGACAACCCTGACTTCAAGCGCGGCTTGAAGATGTTCTTATCACCGGACGGTCACGCGGTCCGGATGATCATTTCGCACGAGGGCGATCCCGCGTCGCCCGAAGGCATTTCGCACGTCGAGCCGATCAAGCACGCCGTGCACGAGGCCATCAAGGGCACGCCGTTGGAGGGCTCCAAGGTCTACCTGGGTGGCACCGCGGCCATCTATAAAGACATGTCCACGGGCTCGATGTATGACCTGCTGATCGCCGGAATAGCTTCGCTGTGCCTGATTTTCATTGTGATGCTGGTGATTACGCGAAGCATCATCGGCGCCGCGGTCATCGTCGGCACAGTGTTGCTCTCGCTGGGCAGCGCCTTCGGGCTGTCGGTGTTGATCTGGCAGCACATCGTCGGGCTCGACGTGCACTGGATGGTGCTGGCGATGTCGGTGATCATCCTGCTGGCCGTGGGGTCGGACTACAACCTGCTGTTGGTGGCTCGGTTCAAGGAGGAGATCCACGCCGGGCTGAAGACCGGCATCATCCGGTCGATGGGCGGCAGCGGATCCGTTGTCACCTCGGCGGGTCTGGTGTTCGCATTCACGATGATGGCCATGGTGGTCAGTGATCTGAGGGTCATCGGGCAGGTCGGGACCACGATCGGGTTGGGTCTGCTGTTCGACACGCTGATCGTGCGCTCGTTCATGACGCCGGCGATCGCCGCGCTGCTCGGCCGGTGGTTCTGGTGGCCGCAGAAGGTGCGTCCGAGGCCGGCCAGCGCTTTGCTGCGGCCGTATCCCCCGCGACCTGTGGTGCGTGAGTTGCTGACGACCGATTCGCGCTGAAAATCACGCGATGTGCGTTATTCTCCGCCAGTGGCGCAACTGACGTTCCAGCGCGCCCGGACGGAAGAGAAGAAACGCCAGCGTGCGGCAGCGCTCGTCGAAGCCGCTCGCTCGCTGGCGCTGGAGGTCGGCGTCGCGTCCGTGACGCTGACCGAAATAGCCAGCCGCGCCGGGATCCACTATTCGGCGGTGCGCCGCTACTTCACCTCACACAAGGAGGTGCTGCTGCACCTCGCCGCCGAAGGCTGGGTTCGATGGTCGGACAGTGTGTGCGACGGGCTGCAGCAGCCCGGTCCGATGTCGCCATCGCGAGTCGCCGAAACGTTGGCCACTGGGCTGGCGGCCGACCCGCTGTTTTGCGATCTGCTGGCCAACCTGCACCTTCATCTCGAGCATGAAGTGGACCTGGACCGGGTGATCGAGGTCAGGAAGGCCAGTAACTCCGCGGTGATCTCGCTCGCGGATGCGATAGAGCAGGCGTTGCCCACGCTGGGACGCTCCGGCGCCTTCGACGTGCTGCTCGCCGCGTACTCGCTGGCGGCGCCGTTGTGGCAGATCGCCCACCCACCGGACGGGCTGCGGGAGGCCTACGCCGAAGAAGTGGATGTGCCGCCCGACTGGAACATCGACTTCGCGTCTTCGCTGACCCGGTTGCTCACCGCGACGTGTCTGGGACTCATCGCCCAATCGGACTAGGGGCGCAGGCTTACCAGTCCCACACCGACATGTCACCGGGCGGGTACTCCGCGCAGTGGTCGGTTTCCTTGGCGACGACGCCCTTGTTGTTGAAGAAGATCTTGAAGTTGTTGACCCACGACAGCGTCATCGGGTCTCTCTGGTCGTCGTACAAGTGCTCCGAGTAGTCCCGGCGCTCCGCGGGCGACAACGAGAAGAACCAGTGCGCCTTGTCTTGGACGGTCTGGTGGAAATTCTGGTGATTGTGGTAGTCGTTCATGTAGCGCTCGTAGTACACGGGCGCGTAATCCCTTGCGGCCGCGAGTATTTGCTCGGCGGTGCAGGTGGTGTTGATCATCCGCCGTGGGATCGGGTAATCCTCGGTGGAGTCGGCGCGGGCGGTGCCGGCGAACGCTGTTGCCGCGGCGCCCAGGGCGAGGGCTGCAACACCGGCGCGGACACCAGGGCTAAGGCGAGACAGACGCATGCGGCTACTATAACGCTCTTGTCACGGCCATGGTTAGTTGTTCTTACGATTGATATCGGCTCCCGGCCGTACCCGACGATATGTGAGCATTTGGCAATGAGAGTCACTCGCATCCTTGGAGCCATAGTGGCGATGGCGGGGTGGGCCGCCGTCGTCGACATTCCATTCGCTTCCGCCGACCCGCCGTGCCCCGACGTCGAGGTGGTGTTCGCTCGCGGTACGGGCGAACCACCCGGGCCCGGCGGGGTCGGTCAAGCGTTCGTCGACTCGCTCAGCTCGCACCTTCCCGGGCGATCGGTCGCGGTGTATCCGGTCAACTATCCGGCGACCCCCAACTACGCGGAGAGCGCGTCGGTGGGTGCCGACGACGCGAGTGCCCATGTCCGCGACATGGTTGCCACCTGCCCGACCACCAAGACGGTGCTCGGCGGGTATTCGCAGGGCGCCGGAGTCGCCACTGCAACCACCGGGATGCTGCCGCCGGCGGCGGCCGGCCACGTGGCCGCGGTGGTCCTGTTCGGGCGGCCGGCCAGCACCTACGCAAGCAACTCGTGGGGCGGCCCGCTGCCGGTGATCAGCCCGGCCTACCAGCCGAAAACGATGGACTTCTGCGTTCCCGACGATTCCATCTGCTCCGAGGGCAACAACCCGATCGCGCACGTATCCTACGTGGGATCGGACCTGATCGATCAGGCCGCGGTATTTGCTGCGGAGAGACTATGACCGACGACGACCCGTCCGCCACAACGCTGGAGGACCTGCGGGGCGATCTGGCGCAGCGCTACAAGTGGACACCCACCGGTGGGAGTTCGGTCGACCCGGCGATCGTCGACGCCGACTGGGCGGCCCTCGACCGCGACGGCTACCTCGTGTGGGAAAACCTGCTCAGCACCGAGGAGTGCGAACAGATCCGCGAGGTGGTCCGCCCGTGGCTGGGCCACACCGGGCGCAATTCATTCGAGGGCCGTCGCACCCAGCGCATCTACAGCCTGCTGAGCAGGACGCGGGTGTGCGACCGGCTTGTCGACCATCCGCGGGTGCTGGCGGTGCTCGACCGGTTGCTGATGCCCAACTACCTGCTCTCGGCGTTGCAGGCCATCAATATTCAGCCCGGCGAGTCCGCGCAGCTGCTCCACCACGACGACGGGTTCTATCCCGTTCCGCGGCCACGGGCACCGTTGGCCGCCGCGACGATCTGGGCGATCGACGATTTCACCGCCGACAACGGCGCTACCGTGCTGATCCCCGGCAGCCATCGCTGGGGCAAGCGCCGGCCCGGCCGCGACGACCCCGCGATGGCTGTCGTCATGCCCGCCGGCTCGTGCGTCTTCTTCGTCGGCACGCTGTGGCACGGCGGCGGCGCCAACACCAGCAGCCGCGACCGCCTTGCCGTCACCGCCCAGTACTGCCAGCCGTGGCTGCGCCCGATGGAGGCCTACCTGCTCTCGGTCCCGCGCGAGATCGCCCGAACGGTCTCCGACGACATTCGCCGCATGCTCGGCTACAGCATCCACCCGCCGTTCATCGGCGCGGTCGACGGCCTGCACCCGTTGCGGGTATTAGACGAGCGGTAACGACGGTGCAGCAGTTGCTTGGGCACCCCGAGTATTCTGCCTATCTCGCCCCAGGACAGTCCGACGGCACGGCCGGCCAGGACCGCTTGCTCGTAGCGGGCCCGCGCACGTTTCAGGGCGTCGCGGGCATCGGCGAGTTCACGCACGCTGTCACCGCTGAGAATGTCCGCGACCACGGCATCAGGCGCAGTAGGCGGCAACGGCTCCCGCTGGTTGAGCTCGCGCTCGAACTCCGCTAGCGACCGGCGGCGGATCTCGGCCAGCTCAGGATCGTTGGCCCACCAAGGCTCGTCTGCGGCCATACCACTACTCCTTGCGCGGCCGTCATAGTTTGATGACGGCTCCCGGAAGTATGCGTTGACCCTCCGACAACTATCACTTTCGATCCGTGTCCTTGCTCGGCTGAACCCTTTTCGGCTCGCCCGGCATCTTCGGATAGTTCGGCGGGTAGGGCAGATCGCCGAGGCCGCGTTGCTCGTCGGCGGCGACCATGTCCAGCAGCGGCGCAATCGACTGCTTGACCGAATCGATGTCCGCCCACGGATCATCGCGTCCCGCAACGAATTTCGGCACCGTCGCAATCGTGTAGTCGTCCGGATCCGCGCCGGCCAGCTCGTCCCACGTCAGCGGTGTCGACACCGTCGCGATCGGCGTCTTGCGCGCCGAGTACGCCGAGGCGAACGTGCGGTCACGTGCGTTCTGATTGAAGTCGATGAAGACCCGCGTGCCGCGTTCTTCCTTCCACCACGACGTCGTCACCGCATCGGGCGCACGCCGCTCCACCTCCCGCGCCAGCGCGATCCCCGCCCGGCGCACCGCAATGAAGTCCCAGTCCGTCGCGATCCGCAGAAACACATGCACGCCGCGACCGCCCGAGGTCTTCGGATACCCGATGAGGCCGAGTTCGTCTAGCAGCGGCTTGAGCACGTCGACCGCGATCGCGCTGGCCTCCTTGAACCCGGTGCCCGGCTGCGGATCCAGGTCGATGCGCAGCTCGTCGGGGTGTTCGGTGTCGGGGCAGCGCACCTGCCACGGGTGCAGTGTGACGGTGCCCATCTGAGCGGCCCACACGATCGACGACGGATGCGTCACCTTCAGCGCGTCGGCGGTCCGTCCTGACGGAAAAGTGACGCGGCAGGTCTGCAGGTAGTCGGGATGATGTTGCGGAATCCGCTTCTGGTAGATCTCCTCGCCGTCGATGCCGTCGGGAAATCGTTGTAGATGCGTGGGCCGGTCGCGCAGTGCGGAGAGCATCGGTCCCCGCGACACCGCCAGGTAGTACTCGACGAGTTTGCGTTTGGTACCGGACGAGCCCAGCCTCGGGTAGTACACCTTGTCCGGATTGGTCAGCCGGACCGTGACCCCGTCGACGTCGAGTTCTTCTGCTGCCGCAGCCATACCTGATTCCAGCACAATGAGTCCATGGACCTGCCTGTCATGCCGCCGGTTTCGCCGATGCTTGCCAAACCGGTCGCATCGATCCCGCCCGACGCCTCTTATGAGCCCAAGTGGGACGGGTTCAGGTCGATATGCTTCCGCGACGGCGACCACGTCGAGCTCGGCAGCCGCAACGAGCGGCCGATGACCCGCTACTTCCCCGAACTCGTCGCAGCGATCAAAGCCGAGTTGCCCGAGCAGTGCGTGATCGACGGGGAGATCATCATCGCCACCGACCACGGCTTGGATTTCGAGGCGCTGCAACAGCGCATCCACCCGGCCGATTCGCGGGTGCGCATGCTCGCCGAGAAGACGCCGGCGTCGTTCATCGCCTTCGATTTGCTCGCTCTCGGCGACGACGACTACACCGGCCGGCCATTTCACGAGCGTCGCACCGCGCTGGTCGACGCGTTGGCCGACTCCGGCCCGTCGATCCACCTCACCCCGGCGACCACCGACCTGACGACGGCCCAACGCTGGTTCGACGAATTCGAGGGTGCCGGCCTCGACGGGCTCATCGCCAAGCCGCTGAGCATCACCTATCAGCCGGACAAGCGCGTGATGTTCAAGGTCAAACACGAACGCACCGCCGACTGCGTGGTAGCCGGCTACCGAGTGCACAAGTCCGGTGAGAATGCGATCGGCTCGCTGCTGCTCGGCCTCTACAAGGACGACGGCACCCTCGCCTCGGTCGGGGTGATCGGCGCCTTCCCGATGGCCGAGCGGCGCCGCCTGTTCAGCGAATTGCAGCCGCTCGTCACCACATTCGACGGTCACCCGTGGAACTGGGCCGCTCACGAAGCAGGCCAACGCACCCCACGTAAGAACGAATTCTCTCGCTGGAACGCCGGCAAGGACCTCTCCTTCGTACCGCTACGGCCCGAGCGTGTGGTCGAGGTCCGCTACGACTACATGGAAGGCGAAAGATTCCGCCACACAGCACAATTCAAACGCTGGCGCCCGGATCGCGACCCGCGTTCGTGCACCTACGCCCAACTGGAGCGTCCGCTCACCTTCAGCCTGGGCGACATCGTGCCCGGGCTAGGTCACGCCTGATGCGCGGGTCAGCGCGGTGACAGCCTCCTGCGCCATGCCGGTAACGACGTCCGCGGCCGATGCGGCGGCGTTGACCAAGCCGACGGCTTGACCGACGGTGACGTTGGCGATCGTGTAGTCGTGCGCGGCGATGGCTCGCTGATACTCCTCGATGCGAGGCATGTCGACTTCGCCGGCCTCGAACCGGTCGGTCAGCCTGTTGCGGAGCACGCTCAGGGTGTGCCCTTGCGGCCAGGGGTAGCGCCGCAGCTGGTCGTAGATCGTGGTGCGGCAGATGTCATCGCCGGTCGCCGCGACAAGTCGATCTCGAGCTTGTGGCGTGGACAGCGCTTCGCGGGTGGCATAGAAGCGCGTGCCGACCAATACCCCGGCCGCGCCGAGCATCAAGGCGGCGGCCAGACCGCGACCATCGGCGATTCCTCCCGCGGCGAGCACCGGGGTATCAGCACCTTGAGCGGCGACGAGGTCCACGATCTCGGGCACCAGGGTCAGAGTGGAGCGCGGCCCGTAGCCGTGTCCGCCGGCCTCGCTGCCCTGGGCCACCAGCACGTCGGCACCGACCTGCAGAGCCCGTTCAGCATGGGCGCGGTTTTGAATTTGGCAGATCAGCCGCGCCCCGGCCGACTTGATCGTGTCGGCAAACGGAGCGGGATCACCGAACGACAGCATGACCGCCACCGGGTCACGGTCCAGAGCGAGACCGAGCAGGTGCGGTTGCTGCGCTAACGACCAGGTGATGAATCCGCAGCCGATCCGCGACCGAGCGGCGAGGTCGAACTGACGAGCCAACCAATCCTGATCGCCGTACCCGCCGCCGATCAGACCGAGCCCTCCCGCGCCGCTGACGGCGGCGGCCAGCTCACCACCGGCGACCACATCCATCGGCGCGGACACGATCGGATGCTCGATGCCGAACATTTGGGTCAACGAGGTTGCTATCGCCACAGTGTTTATCCTGCACCGCAATCGGGCACGCGACTGACATGTCAGTGACAGCGTTCAAAGACCTGCCGTTGGCCGACCGCGACCGCAAATGGGACGGCGGCGCCGCCGAGAAGCGCGTCCGTAAGTGGGCCGACGCGCAGGACAAACCGAATCAGAAGTACCGCGACGCGCACGTCTGGTACGACAGCGCCAACAAGGACAACTTCACCGCGTACAAGCTGCTGATCGCCGACGTGATCGGCGGCAAGCTCAAGGTGGTGCCGCGCGGTGTGATGATCGCGGGCGCGATCATGGACGGCGCACGCGGCGGCATCGATCTGCCCGAATCCGACGTCGATCGGGTTAAGAGCCATCTGGCGAAGTACTACAGGAAGATGGACGAAACCCCGCCGTGGGAGCGCAATTAGCGCGAGCGTCGAGCGGCCACTTATGACACGCGATTTTGCGAAAAGCGTGCAATAACTGGCCATTCGGCGACGATTACCTACGCAGAAAGTCGACGATGTAGCCGGCCAGCTCTTCGCCGGCATCCTCCTGCAAGAAGTGCCCCGCATCGTGCACCACTGGGTGGTCGATGCCCTGCGCGCCCCGCATCTGGCGCTGGAAGATGGGGGCCATCGCGCCGGTGATCGGATCGCCGTCGCTGAAGGCCACCAGCATCGGCGTCGTGCTTTCGCACAGCGTGGCCCAGGCCGATCGGTTGGCCGGGGCGGCGGGGTCGTCGGGTGAGGTGGGCACCAGCCCGGGCATCGCCCGCGGCGCGGCGCAATACGAGTCGTCGGGAAACGGCGCGTCGTACGCCGCCCGCACCGCCTCGCTCATCGCCTGGCGGCATCCGGACTGGACGAACCGGCCGATGTCCAGCGTCGGCAGACCCTGGATCGCCTCGCGGAACTTCCACCAGATTTCGGGCATCGGGATATCGCCGGTCGGCAGGCCGGTATTGGCGACCACGATCCGGCTGAACCGGTCCGGATGCTCGGCGGCCAGCCGCAGCCCGATCAACCCGCCCCAGTCCTGACCGACCAGCGTCACCCGTCGCAAATCCAGCACGTCGAAAACCAGGCTGCGCACCCACTCGACGTGGCGAGCATAGGTGTGGTCCTCGTGCCGGGTCGGTTTGTCGGAACGACCGAACCCGACCAGGTCCGGGCAGACCACCCGGTGCCCGGCCCCGGCCAGCACCGGAATCATCTTGCGGTACAGAAACGACCACGACGGTTCGCCGTGCAGCATGAGTATCGGGTCGGCGTCGTCGGGGCCGTCTTGCACCCAGGCCATCCGCAGCGTGCCGCCCTCGCCGTCGGGAATATCGGAATAGTTTGGGGGGTAAGGGAATTCAGGAAGATCCGCGAACCGCTCGTCGGGTGTCCGCAATGTTTGCATGACGGTGAACTTACCGCTAGTTCAGTCGGCCAGGGCCGACATCAGCAGGTCCAGGAATGGGCGCTGGCCCTTGAGCAGCTTGACTCTGGCCTGCTCAACCGGAAACCAGCCGACCCGGTCGATCTCGGGAAACTCCTTGATGGTCCCCGAACCTTTGGGCCATTCCAGTTCGAAGGTGTTGCTGTGCGCGTCGGTGACGTCGAGATCGCCTTCCACCGCGAACGCAGTGATCACTTTGCCGCTGGGCTGTTTGAGCGGATCGAAGTCGATGCGCGGCCCGGCCGGCACCTGCAGCCCGAGTTCTTCTTCGAATTCGCGTTGTGCGGCAACCCACGGATCGTCGCCCTCGACGTACTCGCCTTTTGGGATGGACCACGCGCCCTCGTCCTTGCGGGCCCAAAACGGGCCGCCCGGATGTCCGATCAACACTTCGACGACACCGTCGCGCACCCGATACAGCAGCAGCCCCGCACTGAGCTTGGGCATGCCGATTACACCCCGACCGCGCGTTCCAAATCTTTGAGCGAGTTCTCCAGATGCCCGAGCAGCCGCTGCAAATGCGGCACGCTGCGACGGCACCCGACCAGGCCGAAGTCGAGGTTGCCGGCGTTGTTGACCACGGTGATGTTCAGCGCCTGCCCGTCGAGTGCGATCGACAGCGGATAGTTACCGTCGAGCCGGGCGCCCCGCCAGTACATCGGCTGTGTCGGCCCCGGCACGTTGGAGATCACGATGTTGAACGGCGGCGGCGCCGACGAGACAAAGCCCGGCACCACGGCGAGCGCCAACGGCGCCATCATGAACGCCGACAACGCCAGGGCCTGAAGCCGAGGCAGTTCGGAGAACACCTTCTTGTTGCGGCGCATCGAGTCGTTGATCGTCTGCAACCGGTTGGCCGGATCGTCGACGTGCGTGCCCAGGTTGCACAGGATGGTGCCGACCATGTTGCCGCCGCTGTCGGCCTCGTCCTCTTTGCGCAGGCTGATCGGAACCATCGCGACCAGTGGCGTGTCCGGCAAGGCATTCTGGTCCGCGAGGTAGTGGCGCAGCGCGCCGGCGCACATCGCGAGCACGACGTCGTTGACGGTCACCCCGGCGGCCTGCTTGATGCTTTTGACGCGGTCCAGTGAATACGATTGCGCCGCAACCCGGCGCGCGCCGCCGATGCGAACGTTGAGCATGGTGCGCGGCGCGGCGAACGGCAGCGTCAGTTGTTGTTCGAACAGCGCCGCGCGGGCCAGTGTCCACGTCGAAGGGCCAAGGGCGGCAACCGATCCCGCCAACTGCGTGAGTGCCTGCCACCGCGATCGGCTGGCCGGGTGACGACGCCGCCGAGGCAGATTCCAGATTGCGCGCAGCTCCGTGTCGTGGGGGTCGGTGGACAGCGCGCGCTGCATCAGCTTGAGCGCCGAGACGCCGTCGATCAGGGCATGGTGGAACTTGGTGTACAAGGCGAATCGGCCGTCATTCAGCCCCTCCACGAAGTGGCCCTCCCACAACGGGCGGTGGCGGTCGAGCAGGCTGCCGTGCAGCAGGGAGCTCAGCTCGAGCAGGTCGCGGACCCGCCCCGGTTGCGGTAAGGCCGAGCGCCGAAGATGGTAGTCGACGTCGATGTCGTTCTCGTCGTCGTAGGCCCAGCCGAGGTTGGCAATGCCACCGAACATCCGGGCGGGGCGCTTGCGGAATGTGGGCTGGAAATCCCTGACGGCGACCAGGGCTTCGTAGGTCTCCCTGGCGAAGTCTGGTCCGGCGCCCTCCGGCGGCTCGAACAGTTGCAGGCCACCGACGTGCATGGGGTGCTCACGGGTTTCCGTGAGCAGAAAGATCGAATCGGTGGGCGTTATGAGCTCCATCGAACCATTAAACCGTGGCCGGCAAACTCATCGCCCGGATCGGGCAAATAGCAACTGGCCCAAGGGTTTACAGGCCGGGTATGCCTGGGATACCCGGTAGTCCGGGAACGTGCGGACCGCCCCCGTGGGGAAGACCGGGAAGCCCAGGGCCAGGAATCTTTGGACCGGGAAGGTTCGGGCCCGGAATGCCCGGCCCCGGCAGCTGAGGCGCCGGGAGTTGAGGGGCCGGCAATGCCGGCGGCGGCGGAAGCGCGGGCGGCGGGGGCGGGGCTGCGGGCGCGGGTGCTGGCGCCGGAGCGGCCGGGGCGGGTGCGGGAGCCGCGGGCGGGGGCGCTTGGGGCGGTGGCGCCGGCTGGGGTGGCGGCGCCTGTTTGGTTGGGACGACGACACTTTGGCCCAGGTTGGGCCGCTGGTTGACATGCGGCCGGATGTCGAGCGCAAGCGCAATCGCCAGTGCGGCAACACCGACGACGAAGATCGTCAGCACTCCGAGCGCCACCAGGAACGGCTTGCGCTCGGCGTGCTCGTGCTCGGCGTCGAAGTCGAGTTCCTCGGCTTCGTCGACCGGGTCGGCGCTGTATGCGAGCGGCTGGCCGGCGTCGGCAGCCTGGGCGTCGGGCGCCAGACCCGTGCCCGGATCCTGCGCGTAGGCCACGGCGGCGGTCGAGGACTCGAAGAGCGGTGCGTGCGCCGACGCCAGTGCCGCGCCGCGGGCCAGCGCGGTCTCAGGCTCCTCGGCTGCGCTCACCGCAAGCGACGTGGCGGCCTCCAGCTCCGACTTGATCATCGCGACGTCGACGCCGGAGCCGACGACAAACAGACCCTGCGGACGCGACGGCAGTCCGTCGGCAGTCGACGTCAGCGCGGTGATCCTGGCTACGGCCTCGGTGTCATCGTCGGGCAGGATCTCGCGGCGCACGTCGGCGACGGATCCATCGGCGGAGTCGACCACGGCCAGTGTCGCGGTCTCCGGCTCGATGAACAGCAATCCGGTGTGCGCGTAGCCGAGCGCGGAGCCGACCGTCTGGGCCAGCGCGGCGGCGGCCAGGAACGCCGACACCAACATGACGTTCTCCACCTTGCGGGCGGCCAGCACATCCCGCAGCGCGCTTGCTTCAACGGGATCGGTCCAGGTCACGCCCGTCGAGGCCAGCCGGTGGCCGCCCTCGGCCGCGCTTTCGCGGGTGCCGAGGATCGCCGCGAGCACCTGATCGGCGGCGGCGTTAAGGGTGGGGGTGTCGTGGTCCTCAGGGATCGCGAAGTTGTCCTCGTCGACGGTGCTGCCGTCCGCGTTTTCGCCCTCGACCAGCACCATGCGGACAGTGGCGGGCGCCATTGATACCCCGAGCACCATGTCCACAGTTCCTCCAAGCGGTGTGCCGCCGCTGGCCCCCCGTTTACCCCGATGCTTCGACCCTACTCGCCGGCGCAACGGCTGCTACTCTGTCGCGATGCCGCGCGCAGTCGCAGTTGGCACACTTGTCCTGTCGGTACTTTGTTGCACGGGTTCAACCATCGAGACGCCAATCGCGTCTGCGGCCCCCAACCTCGCTGGAATGACGGTCTTCCTGGACCCCGGCCACAACGGCGCGAACGACGCTTCGATCACCCGGCAGGTCCCCAACGGTCGGGGAGGTACGAAAAACTGCGAAACGACGGGCGCCGCCACGAGCAACGGCTACGCGGAGCACAGCTTCAACTGGGACGTCGTGCAACGCATCGGCGGCGAACTGACCCAGATGGGGGTACGAACAGCGTTGTCACGCGATAACGACAGTGGACTGGCGCCCTGCATCGATCAACGCGCCGCGGCGGCAAACGCGATGCATCCGGACGCGATCATCAGTATCCACGCCGACGGCGGACCGCCGACGGGCCGCGGTTTTCACGTGAACTACTCGAGCCCACCGCTGAACGACGCACAGGCTGGTCCAGCAATGCGGTTGGCGAACACCATGCGCGACTCGCTAACCGCGTCGGGCCTGACGAGGTCCACATACATCGGCTCGGACGGTCTCTACGGGCGGGCAGATCTCGCCGGCTTGAACCTCGCCCAGTACCCGGCGGTGCTGGTCGAGCTCGGCAACATGAGGAATCCGGCGGATGCCGCTGAGATGGAAAGTCCTGAGGGACGAGCACGATACGCGACCGCAGTCACGCAGGGCATAGTCACGTACCTGGCTGGTGCGCCGGCGGCAAGCTAGACGCTCTGGATCGACGGCAAATGGATCAACGCTCCAACGCAGCAGCGCTTACTGCCGATTTCGCACAGTTGGAAACGAGGCTGGACGCGACGATCGGACTAGCGGTGAGCGTGGTTGGATCGCTAGAGACGCCAATGATGTTGGGACACTGGCAAAGTGGACCGGCCTGGTCGACGATGAAGGTTCCTGTCGCGATCGCTGCGCTACGGGAATTGGACCGGCCCAAAGTAACCGATGCAATGATCGCCGCTATCACGCAATCTGACAATGCGGCGGCCGAAGCGCTTTGGCAGAGTTTGGGTGATCCGGTTACCGCAGCGCGCAAAGTCGAAGCAGTGCTGAGGGAAAGCGGCGACCCGACGATTGTCCAGTCCCACAGGATACGTGCCGAGTTCACCGCATTCGGCCAGACCGAGTGGCCACTCGCCGAACAGGCCCGGTTTACTGCGATTGCGTTCTGCGACAGCCGAAACGCGCCGATCTTCGCGCTGATGAACGACATCGCAGACCACCAGCGTTGGGGCATTGGGGTCATTCCCGGAACCCGGTTCAAAGGTGGCTGGGGGCCATCGCCGTCCGGCGATTACCTGGTACGGCAAATCGGATTACTCACCACCCCGACCGGGATGACGGCAGTCGCGTTGGCCGCCCAACCCGCCTCCGGCTCGTTTGCCGACGGCACACACGATCTCACAGCGATCGCCAATTGGCTGGCGCAGCACCTGGGTGACCTGCCCGCCGGAAAGTGCGATCGCTGAGTTCGACGCCGGCTGTTCACGCCATGCAGCTGATGGCGAGAAAAATGTGGCGGTGGCGGAGGTGTCTGGTTTCAGGACATCCGCATAGCGTGTCGCAAGACATTGGCATAAGTGTGTGGCCCAGCGTCAGCTGGTGTCGAAGGCTCGTCTAGTCATCACCGCTGTTGTCATCGAAGGCCGTAGCCAATCTGACGTGGCCGGCGATTATGGGGTTTCCCAGAGCTGGGTCAGCCGACTGGTGGCCCGCTACCACCTTGAGGGCGAGGCCGCGTTCGAACCGCGCTCGCGGCGGCCGCACACCAGCCCGCAACGGCTCGCGCAGAACACCATCGACGTGATCATCGAACTGCGCAACACATTGGCCAGCAAAGGCCTCGATAACGGCGCGCACACCATCGCCTGGCACCTAGAACACCACCCTGCGCTGACCGTTTCGCCCGCCTCGATCCACCGCCATCTACGCGCGGCCGGGCTGATCGAACCGCAACCGCAAAAACGGCCCAAATCCTCCTACATCCGCTTTGCCGCCGAACAACCCAACGAGCGCTGGCAAGGCGACTTCACCCACTGGTGGCTAGCCGATGACACTCACGTGGAGATCCTCGACTGGCTCGACGACCATGCCCGCTTTGCGCTCTCGCTCACCGCCCACTACCGCGTCACCGGACTCATCGTCCGCGACACATTCCGCAAAGCCTGTGCCACCCACGGCATTCCGTACTCGACCCTGAATGACAACGGCATGGTCTTCACCACCCACCTCGCCGGCGGCAAAGGCGGACGCAACGCCTTCGAAAACGAACTCCGTCGACTCGGTGTCGCCCAAATCAACTCCACTCCCAACCACCCCACCACCTGCGGCAAAGTCGAACGCTTCCACCAGACCCTCAAAAAATGGCTCACCAACCAACCCCGCGCCACCACCACCGCCGAACTACAAACCCAGCTCGATACCTTCCTCGACGAATACAACCACCGCCGACCACACCGCTCCCTGCCTCATCACACCACCCCCGCCACCGCCTACACCGCCCGGCCAAAAGCCAACCCAGCAACACCGATCGACACCCACAACCGGGTACGCACCGACCGCATCGACCAATTCGGAAAACTCACCCTGCGCCACGCCGGGCGCCTACATCACATCGGACTCGGACGAACCCACGCCGGCACCCGCGTCCTCATCCTCGTCCAGGACCTCAACATCCGCATCATCAACGCCGCCACCGGCGCACTCCTACGCCAGCTAACACTGGACCCCACCCGCGACTATCAACCCCGCGGCGCGCCCACCGGCCGACCAACAAAAAAGCCCAAACCCTAAACGAGGGTTCGGACTATTCCGATGTCTTGAGACATCACAGTGGCGGTGGCGGAGGGATTTGAACCCTCCTTCTGGCTCAGGTCACGAAGCCGACCCGCCTTTGAGCTGCGAAATGACATTGAACGTAATTCGTTGGGATTGCCTGGTTTTGTGCCCAGATGTGCCCATTATGTGCCCGCGCGCAGTGGGTCCGCCAGACGATCCCCCGCGATAGAGCCATGCATCGCAAAAGGCTTCCCGCAAAATGCGGAAGGCCCCGGCGGCTGCGCTAACAGCCCCGGGGAATGGCCGAAATCTGGATAAGGAGATTCGACATGCCAGACATTACTCGTGTCCGGGCACTCTGCTGCGAATGCGGAAACCTACGCACTACCGCCGCGCGCTGGTCCCGGCGAAACGACGCCGGGCGCAGCTATGAGAACCCCGACGACCCTCGCGGTTGGCGCATGACCCGCACCATCAAGTGCTCGGCATGCAAGACAATGACTGTTCACGCATTGCTCCGTGACGACAGACCAGATCTCCGCGACACGGCCGAAGAGCGGCAGTGGCTCACACGTGAGCAGCTGCTGCGAATTTCGGCGGGCATCACGGATCGAGTTGGTCTGGAAGACCTGACCACCGACGAGCTGCGCCGACTAATAGCCCTCCTGGTGGCAGCCGACGCGCGGTGCAATGGCGGGTGGGCACGATGAGCACGGGCTGGCGACATTTGGCCGACGCAGTGATGGGAAACGTTGCCGCACCAGTCGGCGCGGTCGTAGTCGAGGAATGGGGAGACGCGTTGACACCGCAGGCCTTCCGCTTGTTCTACGGACCTACACACACGGTGGAATTGGAGCACGGCCAGACGGTTGAGGTAATCACCCGCGGGGCGCAGTCGGCCAACGGTGGCATCGAGGAATCCGGGATTTTGGTCTATGGCGGCTCTGATGACGCCATGCCGCCCGATGCGGCCCGGAAGCTGGCGGCTGCGCTGATTGCCGCAGCCGATGAGGTCGACAGATTCGCCGGAACCGAATCGGCATAGCCGGCGTCTTAGCAGTTGATCGGGCCGCTCCCACTCTCCTGGGACGGCCCGATTGCTACTCGCTACGCCTTGATACAGACCAGGTGCTCTCGCCCATATGGTTCAAGATGGTCTCCTGTAACTCCGTCTGCCATTTTCCGGACTCATAGCGGGGAGTGGCGCCGCCCTCTATCGCCCAGTGAATCGCATGCTCCACTAGCAAACGGCTCGTCGCTAGGTGTGCACCCGGGCCAAAGAGCCGCCGGAGATGAATATGCGGGTAGTCGACATCGCTCTCCTGCGAATCTGGGTGCCAGTGCATGGCCCACAACTCGCCCTTGCCTGGCTCTCCAACCGAATAGTCATAGCTCCGCGTCGTCAGGCGAACTCTTCCGCCGTACTTCGCTGGGTCGCACTCGACGATCTCCAAGGTCTGCGAAGCCTCAAAACGCGTCCCAGGGCACCCCGGCAACTCAATCCCGACGTATTCGCCAGGGCCGAGCAGGAGCCAGGAGCACTTCGCACCGATCGAATGGTCCGGTGCCAGGAAGTCGACTCGAACGAAGGCATTGAGACAGCGAAAAGCGCGTTGCAGATCAGCGCGGTAGTTGGCGACGGCGTCGCCAACGTTCCTGCCAGCCACAAGCTTTCTGCCGGGCCGCTAAATGCCGGCGAAGGGAAGGATGGACAGGACTTTGGACAGTCCCTGAACAGAGTCGACGTCCACACCCCGGTAAGCACCGTTGAGGTAGTTCTCGACAAACTCGTGCCCGGAGATGTGGAGCTCGCGCTGACAGACTTGGTCGAAGCGCTTGAACGCCTGGTCACGCTCGATGTCGACTATCTGAACATCGTCAATCAAGCTTGTCATCGTCGCCTCCTTTCCCCGCCTCAATTATGCACGTTTGCACCGTCTGGGGCAGCACCGCGCGCTTACTGGGAGCTGCGGATGACCGGTGCCTCCGCGACAAGCGCGTAAATCCGGGCGATCTTCTCGAGCTCCTGCAACCGATACCCCTGGTCGTCGGGGTTCTTCGAGACAAGCTCTTCAACCTCTTTCGCCACCTGGTTGTACAGCGCCTTCGCTGCGGCGCTCTTCTCGTTGATGCCAGCAGTTGGCATTGGAAACCCCTAATCGTCATCGTCGGTAGTGCGCCGTCGACGGTACTGCTGACGGACGACACCTTGGCCTCAAATGACGCTGCGAACATCCTGTGACTCGACCCCCGGGCCTGACCTCGCTAGCTGCCACCGTGAACACTGACCACGCCAAGAGCCGGCCGCCTTTTTGGATGGCCACCATGGGCGACGCCTGCAACCGTGGCCCGTCTATCCAACGCGTTTTTTCCACACCAACCCACCCCGGAGAGCCCGGTTTTTTGGGAGAGCCCTCATCGCGACCCGCATCCAGGGAACTTCCCGCGCAGACGGGTTCCGGCGTCGTTTTGATCCGCCTCAATTTGGTTTCGCTTTTTTTCGATCCATCTCGGTCGAAATTCGATTGAAGACAGCCGTGGCCGATCCACTCAGGTCAAAAGCCGCACCCGAGCTGCCCGTAACAGCCCGCGGGCACTGTGCAACCGGCACTCACGATCGCCGTGAGCGCGAGGACGAGGGCGAGATAAATGCGCGTGACCATGGCTGGAGCGTACGGCGGTGGAAGTGCTGCGACAGGCAAAATTGGTGACTAGCTTTGATCCCGGCGACGCAATGACTGAACAGCGCGGCCCGGCGTATTGGTTACCGTGGACACCCTCGGGCGTCCCGATCTCATACAGGCATGAGCGGGACGATGATGCCGCCCCACGTGTAGGTGGTGCTCGCCCTAGTGGCCGAGAAGGTCAGGGTGCCGCCGTTTCGCGGTGATTTCGCCTTCTTCTTCTGGCCCCCAGGTGGCACAGGAGATGCGATGCGGCCCTGCGATCGCCCGGCTCGCCTCTATGCGTTGTTCTTGGCAGGTTTCAAGCCGCAGCGCCCAATGCTGGGCAGCTTCGTACAGTGCCGCGAGCTTTACGGGGCCGCCCTCGAGCGCGCACCACTCGGGAGTGCCAACCGTAGGCCAGGAGCCAACGATTCTCAGGAACGGTTGCGCGTACTCATACACCGACCACCACGACACCTGTTGCGATTGAATCGCTTTCACCGCTGACCACCGATCTTGCTACGGCACACAGGCCCGAGATGAGTTCGGACAGACACTGGAGCCACAAGCCATTGATTGCAGCGAGTGCACCGCGTGGCCAGGCGGAATCCGCGTTCGGCTGCGGCGATCAACACGTCAATGTCGGCGCGATCCTCGGGCGTCAGCGGTTCGTGCGGCTCCTGGTGCCAGGGGACGGTAAACTGCATGTCACTGGTGTTGTTGCGAGAGGGCCGGTTCTGTGGTGGGGCCGGCCTTTTTCGTGTTTTCATGCGGCGTCCTGCGGGGGCCGTGCGGCGGGCGCGGCTGCGCGATCAGTGCGAGTGAAGCGGCTCTCTTCGAGCCACGCCTCAATGTCGGCGCGCCGGTAATAGATCCGGCGGCCGTCGTGGCCACCCAGTCGGATGAAAACCGGGCCGTTGCCGCGGTGTCGTTTCGCCGCCCAGGTCTGATCGGTCGTGCCGGGAAATAGGTTCTTCATCTCCGAAGCGGGGATGATGTCGTCCACCTGCTTACTCCTATCATGATGATCGTGTCATATAACGACACGACAGACTTCCTCTTCATCATGAGTGAATCCGGAGAAATGTCAAGACGACATGGACAACGATCATGATGATCGTGCATACTCACAGAATGACGCCAGATAAGAGGAATCCCCTCGGCCCGACGGGCGAGACCGTGCGAGCCAATCTCCAGCGCTTGCGAGAGGGCAGGAACCTTGGCTACATCAAGCTCGCCCGTATGCTCGACGAGATCGGACGGCCGATACCCGAGCTGGGGCTCCGCCGCATCGAAGCGGGCGATCGGCGCGTAGACGTCGATGACCTGATGGCTTTGGCTGCGGTGCTTGGAGTTTCACCAATCAGCTTGCTACTGCCAGGAATGCCCGGCGCCGACCAATCGGACGATCCGGTGGCCGCGCCCGGCGAGGAAGTCACGGCGGGCAGGCTGTGGCTGTGGCTGAAGGCAGACGAACCGCTTCCCGGCTACACGCGCCCACGACGGGGGTTCTGGGTAGATTCCCGACCTGAGTGGGATCCAGGCCCAGGAGATCCCCGGCTGTGGTCGACGGAGGCATCCGATGGCGACGATTGAGTCCTACGAAACATCAACTGGCGCAAAGCGGTACATGGTGCGCTACCGGACCCCACAGCGCACGCAAACGAAGAAGCGTGGCTTCAAGACGAAGCGCGACGCTCAGGAGTTCGCGAACACGGTCGAAGTCGAGAAGATGACAGGCCAGTACGTGGCGCCGAGTCTCGGAATGATCACCGTCGGCGAGCTAGCACCAGCATGGTTGTCGCGCAAAGAATCCGACGTGGCTCCGTCGAACTACAGGACGCTCGAATCCGCTTGGCGCATCCACGTCAAGCCGGCATGGGGTGCAACCCGTGTCGCGGATGTCGACCTCGCCGCGGTCGAGCAATGGATAGCGAAGATGCGCAAAGGGTCCGGGTCGACCACCGTGGTAAGGGCCTACGGCGTGCTCGCCGGCATCCTCGACGATGCGGTGAAGTCGCGTCGGCTCGCTGTGAATCCCAGCAGGGGTGTCGAGAACTTGCCGAACAAGAGCGGCAAGCGGCGCGTCTACCTCACGATCGAGGACGTCGCGAGATTGGCAGCCGAGTCTGGCCACCACCGCGCCCTGGTGCTCACGCTCGCGTACACCGGAATCCGCTGGGGCGAGGCGGTTGCCCTTCGTGTGCGCGACGTCCAGTTCCTCCGTCGTCGGCTCAGCGTCCATGACAATGCCGTGCAGCTCGGAGTTGACCACGCCGTAGGACAGACGAAGGGACGCAAGGAGCGGTCGGTCCCGGTCCCTCAGTTCGTGCTCGATCAACTGGCGGTGCAGTGCGAGGGTCGCAAGCTCGACGATCTCGTGTTCGGTGACGGCACGACATATCTGCCGCGGCCGAAGTCGGTGGACGGGTGGTTCGCCGGGGCCGTGAAGCGTGCCAAGGTGCAGACCATCACGCCCCACGACTTGAGGCACACCTGCGCCTCGATCTCGATCAGCTCCGGCGTGAACGTGTTGGCCTTGTCGCGGATGCTCGGGCACAAGTCGGCAAAGGTCACCCTGGACACCTACGCGGACCTGTTCGATACCGATCTCGACGCCGTGGCCGAGGCACTTGATTTGAAGTGTGCCCATTCCGTGCCCAAACCGCGCCCAGCGGATGCAGCGGGGGCCTGAAATGAGCCAGTCACCTGCTAGAACAGGCGAAGAGCTTTGGCGGTGGCGGAGGGATTTGAACCCTCGGACGGGGGTTACCCGTCACACGCTTTCGAGGCGTGCTCCTTAGGCCGCTCGGACACGCCACCGCCGGACAGCTTACCCAAGCGCCCCGGCTCACCCCAATCGCTGCCGGGCGAAGAAGTCCTCCAGCAGCGCCGCGCACTCGTCGGCCAGCACCCCGCCGCGCACCTCAGGGCGGTGGTTGAGGCGCCGGTCACGCACCACGTCCCACAGCGAGCCGACCGCGCCGGTCTTGGGCTCCCACGCTCCGAACACCAGCCGCCCCACCCGCGCCATCACCAGCGCGCCGGCGCACATCGTGCACGGCTCGACGGTGACCGCCAGCGTCGCACCCTCCAGCCGCCACCCGTCGCCGAGCACAGACGCTGCGGCGCGCATCGCCAGGATTTCCGCGTGCGCCGTGGGATCGCCGAGGGCCTCCCGGGCGTTCACCGCGCGGGCCAACTCGGCGCCGTCGGGCCCGACGATCACCGCCCCCACTGGAACGTCGCGCGGTCCCGCGGTGGCAGCGACCGCCAGTGCGGCGCGGATCAGCTCTTCGTCGGAGATCACCGACCGAGGCTCATGGCGGCGACCCGCCGCGCCCGGCTCCGCCGCGCTTGCGATCACCGACCGAGGCGGTCGAGCACCGCCGACAGTTCCTCGGCGAAGCCCATTTCCCGCGCGATGCGGCCCAGCTGCTCGTCGGCGTACAGGTCGGTCTCGTCGAGGATCACGCCGAGCACCGCCTCGGGCAGCCCGATGTCGGACAAAAGCCCAAGGTCACCCTCCTCGAACGGCTCGGCGTCCTCCAAATCCTCCGGATCGATGTCCGCGTCGAGGTTCTCCAGCACTTCGGCGGCAATGTCGTAGTCGAGGGCCGCCGTGGCGTCCGAGAGCAGCATCCGCGTTCCCGACGGCGCTGGGCGCAGGATGACGAAGAATTCGTCGTCGACGTCGAGCAACCCGAAAACAGCCCCGGCGCTGCGTAACTCGCGCAGCTCGGTCTCGGCGGCGGCCAGACTGGTCAACGCCTTGCGGCGCATCGGAGCGCAGCGCCACTTGCCGTCTTCGCGCACGACGGCAACGCCGAACCCGTCCGGCGCGTCCGCCTGCGCAGAGGCCCGCTCTGGTGCCATGCGCGCAACGGTAGTCCCTGACGGCGCCGCTTGACCAGCGAACTTGCCGCGAAATGTGCCAACCTTGAGGTGTGGCAAAGACACCGGTGTGCGTACTTGGGCTGGGGCTGATCGGCGGCTCGATCATGCGGGCCGCCGCCGCGGCCGATTACGAGGTCTTCGGCTACAACCGCTCCGTCGAGGGTGTCCAGGCGGCCCGCTTCGACGGCTTCGACGCCACCACCGATCTCAGCGAGGCCCTGACCCGCGCCGCCGAAGCGGGCGCGTTGATTGTGCTCGCCGTCCCGATGCCGGCCTTGCCGTCGCTGCTCTCGCACATCGCCGAATTGGCCCCGGACTGTCCGCTCACCGATGTCACCAGCGTCAAAAGCGCCGTGCTCGACGAAGTCACCGCCGCCGGTTTGCGGGATCGCTTTGTCGGCGGCCATCCGATGACCGGAACCGCGCACTCGGGTTGGGCGGCCGGACATGTCAGGTTGTTCAGCGGCGCCCCCTGGGTGGTCAGCGTCGACGATCACGTCGACCCCGCGGTGTGGACGCTGGTGATGACGTTGGCGCTGGACTGCGGCTCGGTTGTGGTGCCGGCACGCTCCGACGAGCACGACGCCGCCGCGGCCGCGATTTCGCATCTGCCGCACCTGCTCGCCGAGTCGCTGGCCGTCACCGCCGCCGAGGTCCCGCTGGCCTTCGCGCTGGCGGCCGGGTCGTTCCGCGACGGCACCAGGGTGGCGGTCACCGCACCTGATCTGGTGCGCGCGATGTGCGAAGCCAACGCCGGCCAGGTTCTGCCCGCGGTCGATCGGTTCATCGAATTGCTCACCAACGCCCGAGAGTCGCTGGCGCAGAACAATTCTGTGGCCGAGCTGGTCGAAGCCGGGCACGCCGCACGCACCCGCTACGACAGCTTTTCGCGGCCGGAGATCGTCACCATCTTCATCGGTGAGGAGAACTGGCGCGAGGAGCTTGCCGCCCAGGGCCGGGCCGGCGGAGTGATCAGATCCGCTCTGCCAAGCCTGGATAGTCCACGATGAAGCCGTCCGCGTCGACCAGCAGAGTGGTGTCGGACACCGGCGATTTCACCTTGACCTCGCCGATGCTGGCCGAACTCGCGTTGCTGTAGGTGACGACTGCTGACGTGATGGACATCTCGGGCAGGCCCAGGTAGATCACGGGCACGATGATCGAATCGGACCGCTCGTGCAAGCCGTGGCGGCGGATCGGCAACGTATTGAAGAAGGGGCTGAACACCAGGTCGACGTCCAGAGCACCGTCGAAGGCGGCCCGCGACTCCCCGCTGTGGTCGGTGACCAGCCACATGTTCTCCTCGTCGCGGGCGATGGAGAGCTGGCGTTCCCGCTCGGCCAGTGTCACCGTCAACCCGAATCGTTTGGTGGCGCCGGTCTCATCGGTCTGCAGGTCGTAATAGGCCCCGAACGCCGGCTGAGCGTCGGTGGCAGCGGCGACAATGCGGCCGTTGGCCTTGATTCGATTGCCCGACAACTGGACTCGCACCGATTCCATGCGATAGCAGTCGGGCGCACGCCAGGTCAGCATCGCCGGCCAAGCGCTCGCCGTCGCATCACGAGGGGCTGGGCTCACGCGCTATACCGTAGGCGACCGGGTCGTCGGTCGCACAGCCTGGCCGTCGGGTTGGCAACAACCGTTGCATGCGGCCGGTCCCCGGCGCCGACACCCACACCGCGAACGCCGATGCGGCATCAAGGATCAGCGCCAAAGCGGCCACCAGCAGCGCGCCGACCAGCGCGATATGGAACTGGCGCACCTTGATGCCGTCGATGAGGTAGCGGCCCAGCCCGCCCAGACTGGCGTAGGCCGCCACCGTCGCGGTGGCCACCACCTGCAGGGTCGCTGTGCGCAGCCCGCCGATGATCAGCGGCAGCGCGTTGGGCACCTCGACGCGCAGCAACACCCGCAGCTCGGTCATGCCCATCGAGCGGGCGGCGTCGACAACCTTCCGATCGACGTTGGACACCCCGGCGTAGGTCCCGGCCAGCAGCGGCGGGATGCCCAGCAGCATCAACGCGACGATCGGCGGCCCCAAGCCCAAACCCCAAATCAGCACCGCCAACAACAGCACGCCCAGGGTGGGCAGCGCGCGCAGCCCGTTGACCGCGGTGACCACAACCAGGGCGCCGCGACCGGTGTGCCCGATGACCAGCCCGATCGGGATTGCGATCAGCGCCGAGACCGCAACCGCCAGCGCGGTGTACTCCAGATGCTCCGCTGTCCTTACCGCCAAACCCGCCGGACCCGTCCAGTTGGCGGCGGTCAACAGGTAGGACAGTGCCTGCGTGAGAAAGTTCATCGCGCGCCGCCGACGATCGGCGCTCTCAGGGGCCGGATCGGCCGGCTCATCCGCGAGGCCCGCTGCCACGGTGTGGCCAGCCGGCCGGCCAGCATAATCAGCAGGTCGATCACGATGGCCAGCCCGAAGATCGCGACGATGCCGGCCACCACTTGGTCACTCTTGTCGGCCTGATAGCCCTCGGTGAACCAGGTACCCAGCCCGCCGATGCCGATCACCGCGCCCACCGAGACCATCGAGATATTGGTCACCACCACGACCCGCAGGCCGGCTACCAGCACAGGAATAGCCAGCGGCAGTTCGACTTTCAGCATCCGGGTGATCGGCCGGTAGCCGACGGCGGCAGCGGCGTCGCGCACCTGCTGCGGCACGGCGTCCAGCGCCTCGAATACCGCCCGCACCAGCAGCGCCGCGGTGTAAAGCGTCAGCGCGACAACGACATTCGCCTCGTCGAGGATGCGGGTCGGGATGAGCAGCGGCAAAACCACGAACAGCGCCAGCGACGGGATGGTGAACACGACGCTGGCAGTCACGGTGGTCAGCCGCCGCAACGTAGGTCGGCGGTGCACCGCCACACCCAGCGGCAGCGCGATCGCCAGCCCGAGCAGGACCGGCACCAGCGACAGCCGCAGGTGAATCACCGTCAACATCCACGCCGCCGGCAGGTGAGTGAGCAGATAGTGCACGGCTAGTCCTGCCGCCGGGATTCCAATGCGGACAGCACATCGGTGGCCAGCACTCCGCCGATCACCTTGCCCGCCTTGTCCACTGCCACGCCCAGCATCGACGGCGAGGCCAACGCGGCGTCCAACGCCTGGCTGAGGTTCCCGTCCGGGCGCAACTGCGACCCCACGGCGGTCACGCTGTCGGGCAACGACGCGCCGCCGCGATACAGCCGTAGGCCTTCCGCGTCGATCCATCCCAGCGGCCTGCTGTCACCGTGAACCACCAGCGTCCAGCCGTCGCGCAGTGGCGCGGCACCGATCTCGGACTCCGCGATCTGCGGAATGTCGTGCAACGGCAGGCCGTCCGCGTCCAGGCACTGCAGCCAGCGGTAACCGCGGCCCAGACCGATGAAGCTCGAGACAAAATCGTTGGCCGGACGCGACAGCAGCCGCGCGGGTTCGTCGTACTGCTGTAACGAACCGCCCGGCCCGAACACCGCGATGAAATCGGCGAGCCGGACCGCCTCGTCGATGTCGTGTGTGACGAACACGATGGTCTTGTGCAATTCGCTTTGCAGACGCACGATTTCGCGTTGCAACTCGCGCCGGACTATCGGGTCGACGGCGGAAAACGGCTCGTCCATCAACAGAATCGGCGGATCGGCCGCCAGCGCGCGGGCCACGCCGACGCGCTGCTGCTCGCCGCCGGAGAGTTGCGCGGGATAGCGGGTGGCCAGCCTGGGGTCCAGGCCCACCCGCTCCAGCACCTGGTAGGCGGCCCTACGTGCGGCACGACGCGACTGGCCCTTGAGCACCGGCACCGTCGCGACGTTGTCGATCACCCGTTGGTGCGGCATCAGGCCGGCGCCCTGAATGACATAGCCGATTCCGAGGCGCAGTTTCACCGGATCGACGCCAGCGACGTCGGCGCCGTCGACGGTGACCGTGCCCGACGTCGGCTCGATCATCCGGTTGATCATCCGCATCGAGGTGGTTTTGCCGCAGCCCGAGGGCCCGACGAAGACGGTCAGTGCCCCCTGCGGTATGTCCAGGGACAGATGGTCGACGGCGACCGTGTCGTCGGGGTAGACCTTGCTGACGTTGTCGAAGCTGATCATTGCCGGATCGGGTGGTCGAAGCCGTTGTCTCGCACCCACTTTCGCGCGGCCTCGTCGGGGTCGACACCGGAGTTGCCGGCGACCGCCATGTTGAGTTGGGCCAGGCCGGCGGTGCTGAGCTTGGCCGACACCGCGTCCAGCACATCTTTGAGCCGATCCGACTTCTTCTGCGAGTTGACCAGCGGCACAATGTTGCCCGCCAAGAAGTTGTGGTCGGGGTCGTCGAGCACCGCCAGGTGGTTTTGCGGGATGGCCGGCGAGGTGCTGAAGATGTTGGCCGCGTTGACCGTTCCGTCCAGCAGTGCACGCACCGTCACCGCGCCGCCGCCGTCGCTGATCGCGACGAAGTTGCCGGGTCCGACGTCCAGCCCGTACTTCTGCCGCAGCCCCATGAGTCCGGACGGCCGGCTCTGAAACGCCGAGGGCGCCGCGAACCTCACCTCGGCGGAATGCGGTGCCAGATCGGCGATGGTTTTCAGGTTCCACATCGCGGCAGTCGCGGCGGTGACGGTCACCGTGTCGGTGTCGGAGGCGGGCGACGGCGTCAGGATCGACAAGTCGCCGGGCAGCCGTTTGTAGAGCTCCAATTCGACGGCGTCGAGCATGGTCACCATCGAGTCGGGCTGGAAATACAGCAGCAGGTTGCCGATGTACTCGGGAACCAAGTCGATCGAATGGTCTTTGAGCGCCGGGATATACGTTTCGCGGCTGCCGATCCCTAGCCGGCGCCCGACGTCGAAACCGTTGGCCTGCAACGCCTGCGCATAGATTTCGGCGACGATTTTGGATTCGGGAAAGTCGGCCGACCCGACGACGATCGACTGCATGCTGCCCGACATTCCCCCAAGCGGATTGGAGCTGCCGCAGCCTGCCGCCACAAGGCACGCCGCAAGCCACACCGCCGCGCGGCGTCGCAGCGTGCCCATACTTGCCGACACTATCGCCACAACCCGCGCCACACGGCGGTGATTGCTGCAAAGATGGCACCATGAGCAGCGATCCATCTGTGTCGCCAGATCAGCCGCGCCCAGCCGAAGTACCGGCGCACGACGCCGCCAAGCCACCGTCGGGTCCGCCAGTGATGTTCACCCGCGCCGGCGCGTTGTGGACGGCGCTGACCGTCGGCTTCTTGATTCTCATCGTGCTGCTGATCTTCATCACGCAGAACACGGCGTCGGGGCAATTCCAATTCCTGGGCTGGCACTGGAGTTTGCCGCTCGGTGTGGCGATTCTGCTGGCGGCGGTGTGCGGCGGGCTGATCACCGTGCTGGCCGGTACCGCGCGGATCTACCAGTTGCGTCGGGCGGCAAAGAAGCACGCCTCGGGTCGGCGCTAACGCTGGTTTCGCGGCAGCAGATCCCACACGTGCTCGGTGCAGTTGACCGCCGCGACGCTGGCCTGCCCGGACCGGGAGAACAGCAGGCGGGTCACCGACACGTAGTCGATCGGGAACGACAACAGCCGCCGGGTGCCGAGGATTTGGTGCAGCACCACGTTGATCACCCCGCCGTGGCTGAACACTGCCACCGTGTCGTCGGGATCGGCGGTGGCGACGACGTCGTCGACGGCGGCGTTGACGCGGGCCCGGAACGCGGCCTCGTCGACCGAGCTGGGTAACCGGCCCTCGGCCATCCGCGCCCACTCCGCAGGGTTCTCCTCGCGGATCTGCTCGATCGGGATATAGACGGGGAGATCGCGGTCGTATTCGGCGAACCGCTCGTCGATGTCGACGGCCAGGTCTCGTGCCGCGGCCACCGGTTCGGCGGTCTGGATGGCGCGACGCTGCGGGCTGCTGACCACCCGGGCGATCGGGAACCGGGCCAGTGCTTCGGGCAGCCGTGCGACCTGCTTGAGCCCCTCGTCGGACAGGTCGGGGTCGGCGCCTTGGCCGGGTTCGCTGCGAAGCGGCAGGGCATGCCGGACCAGGAGCAGTTGCATGCGCTCAGCCTCGCACCCGCGGCGAAGTGTGCTCGCACACAGGCAGAGAATGCTATTCTCTGTGCGGAGAGTGAGGTGTGCGGATGCTGGACGCAGGCGTGCTGGGTCGCTGGCTGGATGCCAATGACGTACCGGGCGCCGGCGAGGAACCGGCGTTGAAGCCGCTGTCCGGTGGCTCGCAGAACACGCTGTATCTGGTGGAGCGCGGCGGCGAGCGCATGGTGCTGCGGATGCCGGGCGCCCGCGCGGATGCGGCCCGCATCGACGGCCTGCTGCGCGAGATCCGGCTGGTGCGGGCGCTGTCCGGCACCGATGTGCCACATGCCGAGCTGATCGCCGCCGACGATGCCGGCGATCTGCTCGGCATGCCCTTCTACCTCATGCAGGCGATCGACGGCTGGAGCCCGATGGACGGCGGCTGGCCGGCGCCGTTCGACACCGATCTGGGGGCGCGCCGGCAGTTGGCTTTCGAACTGGTCGGCGGCGCGGCACGGCTGGGCCGAGTGGACTGGCGCGCGCAGGGTTTGGCCGGGTTCGGCCGCCCGGACGGATTCCACGAACGACAAGTCGACCGCTGGCTGGCCTTCCTTGATGCCTATCGGGTGCGCGAGTTGCCCGGGCTCGACGAGGCCGCCGAGTGGTTGCGCCGCAACCGGCCGTCGCACTACACGCCGGGCATCATGCACGGCGACTACCAGTTCGCCAACGTGATGTTCGCGCACGGGGCGCCGGCCAGGCTGGCCGCGATCGTGGACTGGGAGATGACGACCGTCGGCGATCCGCTGCTGGATCTGGCCTGGTGCTTGCTGGGCTATGACGGCGAACATCCGCGCACCGACGGGTTTTATCTGGACATGGCCGGCATGCCGGCGCGCAGCGAACTGCTCGAGCATTACGAGAACATCAGCGGGCTTTCGACCGAGAACATCGACTACTACCTCGTGCTGGCCAACTGGAAGCTCGGAATTGTGCTGGAAAAGACCTACGCTGCCGGTGTGCGCACCGGCAAGGTCGACCCGAAGATCACCGAGGCGTTCGGCCCGATGATCCTGCAGCTGATCGCCACGGCAGCTGAATTGGCTGGCGCGAAATGAGCTATGCCGAGCAGCTTTTCGACCTGACCGACCGGGTCGTGCTGATCACCGGCGGAAGCCGGGGGCTGGGCCGGGAGATGGCGTTCGGGGTTGCCCGGTGCGGCGCCGACGTGGTGATCGCCAGCCGCAACATGGACAACTGCGTGGCGACCGCCAAGGAGATCGAGGCCGAGACCGGGCGGACCGCGATGCCGTATCAGGTGCACGTCGGGCGATGGGACCAGCTCGACGGCCTGGTGGACGCGACCTACGAGCGGTTCGGCAAGGTCGACACCCTGATCAACAACGCCGGCATGTCCCCGCTCTACGACAAGCTGACCGACGTCACCGAGAAGCTGTTCGACGCCGTCGTCAACCTCAACCTCAAGGGACCGTTTCGGTTGTCGGCGTTGGTCGGTGAGCGCATGGTCGCTGCCGGGCGCGGATCGATCATCAACGTCAGCACCGCGGGCTCGCTTCGCCCGACGCCCGACATCATTCCCTACGCGGCGGCCAAGGCAGGGCTCAACGCGATGACGGAGGCGCTGGCCAAAGCGTTCGGCCCGGCGGTACGGGTCAACACGTTGATGGCCGGGCCGTTTCTGACCGACGTCAGCAAGGCGTGGGGCCTGGAGCACGCAACGGAAAACCCGTTCCGCCAGCTGGCCCTGCAGCGGGCAGGTAACCCGGCCGAAATCGTCGGGGCTGCTTTGTTTTTGGCCTCGGACGCGTCCAGCTTCACCACCGGCTCTATTTTGCGAGCCGACGGCGGGATTCCCTAGGAGGTTGCCAGATGGCGTGGGACTTCTCCACCGAGCCGGAGTTCGAAAAGAAACTCGACTGGATCCGGGAGTTCGTCCGCGAGGAGGTCGAACCGCTCGAGGTGCTCTTCCCCGGCTGCGAGTTCCTGCCGCTGAACGACGAGCGCCGCCGCATCGTCGACCCGCTCAAACAGCAGGTCCGCGGCCAAGGGCTGTGGGCCCCGCATCTCGGGCCGGAGCTCGGCGGGCAGGGCTTCGGCGCGGTCAAGCTGACGCTGATCAACGAGATCCTGGGCCGCAGCCCTTGGGCGCCAATCGTATTCGGCACCCAGGCACCCGACACCGGCAACGCCGAGATCCTGGCCCGATTCGGCACCGCCGACCAGAAAGACCGCTACCTGGCCGGGCTGTTGTCCGGGGAGATCTTCTCCTGCTTCTCGATGACGGAACCGCAGGGCGGTGCAGACCCCCGAGTGTTCACCACCCGTGCCGTCAAAGACGGTGACGACTGGGTGATCGCCGGGCGAAAGTACTTCTCCTCCAACGCCTCCGTCGCGTCGTTTTTCATTGTCGTCGCGATCACCGATCCGGATGTGCCGGTGCACCGCGGCGCATCGACGTTCCTGATTCCGGCGGGCACCCCGGGCCTGACGGTGGAAGCCACCCATCATCTGACCGGCGCGTACCCGCACGAGCCTGGTCATTCCCTGGTGCGCTACGACAACGTGCGGGTGCCGTCCGACGCGCTGCTCGGCGAGCCAGGGCAGGGCTTTTTGATCCTGCAGACCCGGCTGGCCGGGGGCCGGCTGCATCACGCGATGCGCTCGATCGGCGTGGCCCAGCGTGCCATCGACATGATGGCCCGCCGCGCGAAAAGCCGTTTCACCCAAGGCAGTTCGCTGGCCGACAAGCAGCTGGTGCAGGCGTTCATCGCGGATTCGTACACCGAGCTGATGCCGTTTCGGCTCGCGGTGCTGCATGCCGCCTGGCTGTGCGACACCGCGGGCGAGCATGCGGCCCGCGCGGAGATCGGCGCGTGCAAGATCCTGGCGTCGCAGGTGCTCAAGTCGATCGGACTCCGCGCGATCCAAGTCCACGGCGCGTTGGGGCTGACCGACCAATTACCGTTGACCAACGTGCTACTCGGCGGTGTGGCGCTCGGATTGGCCGACGGGCCTACCGAGGCACACAAGGTCAACCTGGCCCGGATGCTGCTGAAGAATTACGAGCCCGAGGACCCGGAGTGGCCCAGCGAGATGCTCGACGTCCGCCGGGATGCCGCCCGTGCGAAATACGGAGACCTCGTTGACCAGTAGCCGGGTCACGGCGGCCGTCGAGCGCGCCCTCGACGACCGCCAGCGCGAGGCCACCGAGGAGGTCGAGCGGATCTTGGCCGCGGCGGTGCGGGTGATGGAGCGGGCGGCCCCCGATCCGCCGCGGGTCAGCGACATCGTCGCGGAGGCAGGCTCGTCGAACAAGGCGTTCTACCGCTACTTCGCGGGCAAGGATGATCTGATTCTGGCGGTCATGGAACGCGGTGTCGGCATCGTGGTCTCCTACCTGCAGCATCAGATGGCCAAAGAGCCGGCGCCGCAAGGAAAAATCGCGCGCTGGATCGCGGGCGTGCTGGCCCAGGTCGCCGATCCGCACCTGCTGAGCATGAGCCGAGCGGCGGCCGGGCAGATGTCGACCACCGCCGCCGTCGACGAGGAGATCATGCGGCCGATGCGTGACCTGCTGACCGAACCGGTTGCGGCGCTGGGCAGCAACGACGTCAAGAGGGATGCGGATGCGGTGTTCTACTGCACCGCCACAGCGTTGCGTCGTTACCTGGATTTGTCCGCTCGCCCCAGTCGCGACGACATCGACCATTTGGTGCAGTTCTGCTTGCGCGGGCTGGGCGTGACGTAGTGCGAGCCGTTGTCTGCCGTCGGTACGGCCCACCGGAAGACCTTGTCCTCGAGGAGGTTCCCGAGCTGACCCCGGGCCCCGGCGAGGTGGTGGTGCGGGTGCGGGCCGCCGCAGTGAACTTTCCCGACGTGCTGCTGATCGACGGCAAGTACCAGGTGCGGATTCCGGTGCCGTTCACACCGGGCAGCGAGCTGGCCGGCGACGTGGTCGCGGTCGGAGACGGGGTCGGGTTCGTGCCTGGCGACCGGGTGAGTGGTACCGCGTTCGTGGGGGCGTTCGCCGAGCAGGCATTGCTGCGCGCCGAGGCTGTGACGCCCATGCCTGACAGCGCGGATTACGCGGCCGCGGCGGCGTTCGGCGTCGCCTACCGCACCGCCTATCACGCTCTGCGATCGGTTGCGCAAGTCGCAGAGGGCGATTGGGTGGTGGTGCTCGGCGCGGCCGGCGGGGTCGGGCTGGCCGCGGTCGACCTGGCCGTCGCGATGAAGGCCAGGGTACTGGCGGCGGCGTCGACCGAGGAGAAGCTCGAGGTGTGCCGGCAGCGTGGCGCCGAGGCGACGGTCGACTACGACCGTGAGGATCTGAAGTCCCGCATCCGCGAACTCACCGGCGGCAACGCGCGCGTTGTCCTCGATCCCGTCGGTGGGCCGTATTCGGAGCCGGCCATGCGTGCGCTGGGCCGCGGCGGTGTCTTCGTCACGCTCGGCTATGCGGCGGGAGCGATTCCGGCGATACCGCTCAATCTCGTGCTGCTGAAGGACATCACGGTGCGCGGCATGGAGATCCGTACTTTTCACGATGACCATCCGACCGAGGCCGAGCGCGATATGGCCGAACTCGTGCAGATGTTCGCCGACGGGCGGATCCGGCCCTATATCGGCGCACGGTTCGCGTTGACCGATGCTCCGGCGGCGCTACGGTATGTGGCCGAACGCAAGGCGATCGGCAAAGTCGTCGTCGAAGTCGGTTGACAACGTCATGGCGTGACGATGTCGAACGCCGGGTCGGGCTGGTCGAGCACACCCACCAGCGCCTGCAGCGCAGCCTGATCCCCGGAGACCTCTAGCCCGGGTGAGGTGAAATCGCCGGCGGCGGCCGCCAGCAGCCGGATGTTGGTCGCTAACCTCACGGTCGCGTCCGCGGTTGAGGGGTCGGCCGGCGCCCGGCGGTGGACGAGCACGCCATTGCGCAGGGTAAGGCGATAGTTGGCGTCGCTGTCCTGGAAGACGATATCGACGGCGAGGTCCAAATCCCATGCACGGGGCCCGTTGACGCTGATCGCCAGCGAGTCGAAGATCTGCTCCGGTGTCAGTTGGGACAGCAACGACTGCGACGTTATTTGTGTCGCCGTCCCGAAGTTGCCGTCGCGCAATTCGGCGGCGCCGGAGAGGAAGAAGTTGCGCCATGTCGCGTTCTCGGCGCCATAAGCCAGCTGTGCAAGCGTGTCGGCGTAGAGCTCCCGGGCGCCGGCATGCGTGCTGTCGGTGAACACTGCATGGTCGAGTAGTGTCGCGGCCCAGCGGAAGTCACCGGAATCGAAGGCTTGCCGGGCAAGCCCGACGACTCGGTCGACACCGCCCATCGCGTCGACGTAACGACTCGCCAGCGCCTCGGGTGGATGCGGCCACAGTCGGCCTGGATTGCCGTCGAACCACCCCATGTAGCGCTGATAGATGGCCTTCACGTTGTGGCTGACCGACCCGTAGTACCCGCGGGCGTGCCACGCCTTCTCCAGTGCCGGTGGCATCTCGAACGTTTCGGCAATCTCCGCGCCGGTGTAGCCCTGGTTGAGTAGCCGCAGCGTCTGGTCGTGCAGATAGGCATACAGGTCGCGTTGCAGAGACAGGAATTCGACGATCCGATCATGCCCCCAGGTAGGCCAATGGTGAGAAGCGAATACGACATCGGCGCGATCGGCGAACATGTCGATCGCCTCGGTGAGATATCCCGACCACACATGCGGGTCACGCACCAACGCGCCGCGCAGGGTCAGCAGGTTGTGCAGATTGTGGGTGGCATTTTCTGCCATGCACAAGGCCCGGAATTGCGGGAAATAGAAATGCATTTCGGCGGGCGCCTCGGTGCCCGGCGCCATTTGGAATTCAATGTCCACTCCGTCGATCGTGTGCGACTCCCCGGTCGCATGGATATCGACCGTCGGGACGATGAGCGCTACCTCGCCGGTCGACGGCGCCTGACCCAGCCCGCAGCCGACTTGGCCCTGCGGTCCGCGCGCCAGCATGGCGCCGTACATGTAGGTCGCGCGACGGGCCATCGCAGGTCCCGCGTAGACGTTTTCTTGCACGGCGTGGCGCGTGAATCCTTCCGGTGCCAGCACGGTCACCCTCCCCGCGTCTACGTCCGCTTGAGAGGTGACCCCGAGCACGCCGCCGAAATGGTCCACGTGACTGTGGGTGTAGATCACCGCGACGACGGGGCGGTCCCCGCGATGGGCTCGGTACAGCGCCAGGGCGGCGGCAGCCACCTCGGTGGAAACCAGCGGGTCGATCACGATGATGCCGGTGCCGCCTTCGACGAAGCTGATGTTGGAGATGTCCAGGCCCCGAACCTGGTAGATACCGGGCACCACCTCGTACAGGCCCTGTTTGACGGTCAGCCTCGACTGCCGCCACAGGCTGGGATGCACCGACGTGGGCGCGTCGCCGCCCAGAAATGAGTAGGCATCGTTGTCCCACACCACGCGGCCGTCGGCGGACTTGACGACGCAGGGGCTCAGCGCGGCAACGAATCCGCGGTCCGCATCGGTGAAATCGGTTGTGTCATCGAACGGTAGGTCGCTGTTTCGATGTGCTGATTCGACGAACGCGCAACGGTGCCATCAATTGACCGGAAATGGGTTCATGACGTGGGAATTAATTTTTGTCGAATCTGATGTTCCCGATCCTGCCGGGCTGCATACTGCCGAAACGGTCCGTCAACGTCGACGGACCGACGCTACGACAAAGGAGCACGGGTGAAACGTTCAGTAACGATCGCTGCAGCAGCGACGGCGATCGTCGTCACAGGTTTGACAGGCTGTTCCGGCGGTGGAGGCCAGAAGGTCAGCACCAAGGGCCACGCCAAGGTGGTGGTCGACGGTCAGGATCAAAACGCCAAGGGTCAGGTCACCTGCCAAAAGGCAGGCGGCGAGCTCCAGATCGGGATCGGTCAGCCCGGTTCGTCGGGCGCAGTTGCAGTCCAGGCAACCGACGCGAATCCGCCCGTGGTTCATCAGATCGCACTGGGCACTGTCAACGGTGTGAACCTTGCATATCAGCAGGGGAGTCCGGGAGCCAGTGCCCAGGCGACGAAGGACGGCGACGGCTACAAGTTCACCGGAACGGCTACCGGCGTCGACCCGTCAAATCCCATGGCCGGCATGGTGAGCAAGCCGTTCGAGGTCGACGTCACTTGCCCGTAGCGGCCTGACCGGCAAGATCGTAAACGGTTGCACCAGCCACCTTCTGGGGTGGATAGTGCGCCTTGACCCATGCCGTGATCGCGGCGGCGGTGCCGGAGGGTTTGCGTGGACCACCGGGTCCGCCCGGATGCCTGCTGCCGTCGTCGGGAATGAAGTAGCGAATCTGACCGCTGGCGACATACCGCTGAAACTGCGCCAACGTGGGTGAGTTGTCTTGACCGCTGAATCCACCGATCGCCATCACCGACGTGCCGGTGCTCAACTCGAGGCTGTCGGCCAGGTGCGAGCCGATTGTTGCTGCGGCCCAACGTTTGTCGGCAGCAGTCAGCAGGAGCGCGTCCAGGGCCTTGTTGTCGCCGACCTGTGGCCCCGGCCCGCCGCGGTCGGCACCCTGCTTCGGGCCCGACCGCGGGATTGCGCCGCCGTGATAGACCGCGACGGCCTCGATCGTGTATGCCGCGGTACCGCCCAACCCGAACAGCAGCCCGGCGGCGGCCAGCACCGCCGGATAGCGGCGCAGCGAGCGGCCGATCAGCAGTGCCGCTGCGACGGCGATCGTCCCGAGAAGCAGGGTCCAGCGCAGCCAGGGCAGCCATTCCGGTGTGCGGTCCAGCAGGACGAAGTCCCACACCCCGGTGGCAATGGCCATGGCGCTCAGCACAACCCGCGACGACGGGGACTGCCTGCCGCGCCAGAGCTCTCGGGTCGCGATGGCCGCGACGGCGGCGACCGCGGGCGCCATCGCAACGGTGTAGTAGGGGTGCATGATGCCTTGCATGTAGCTGAATACCAGCGCGGTCACCAACAGCCAACCGCCCCACAGCAGAAGCCCCGCGCGCAGCCGGTTGGTCCGCGGCGCAGTCCGGACGAACCACAGCATCGCAATCAGTCCGATCAGGGCAGCGGGCAGCAGCCAGGAAATCTCGGTCCCCATCGATGACCCGAACATCCTTGTGATACCGGGCCCGCCACCGAACATCGGCGATCCGCCGCCCGGTTTGGCACCCGGGCCGTGGTTACCGTCGCCGCCCAGCACCCGGCCGACCCCGTTGTAGGCCAGCGCGAGCTGCAGCAGGCCGTTGTCGGTGGAGCCGCCGATGTAGGGCCGAGAATCCTTGGGCCACAGGCTCACCAGACCAACCAGCCAGCCACCGGAGACCACCATGGCCGTCAACCCGGCCAACAGGCTGCCGATTCGCTTCCACAGCGAACCGGGCGCGGCGACCAGCACCGCCAGCGCCAGCGCAGGCACCACCAGGAATGCCTCCATCATCTTGGTCAGGAAAGCGAAGCCAATGGTGGTTCCGGCGAGCGCAAGCCATCGTCCGGACGATCGGTCGAGCGCTCGCACCGTGCAGTAGCCGGCCGCGACAAGTAACAGGACCAGTAGCGCGTCAGGGTTGTTGTAGCGAAACATCAACGCCGCCACCGGTGTCAGTGCTAACACCGCTCCCGCCAGCAGGCCGGCGGCCGGGCCGGCCACCCGTCGCACAGCACCGTGCAGCAAGGCCACCGAACCGACACCCATCAGGGCCTGCGGCACCAGCATCGACCACGTGCTGAAGCCGAACAGCCGCGCCGACAGACCCATCACCCACATCGCCGCCGGCGGCTTGTCGACGGTGATGGCGTTGCCCGGATCCAGCGAGCCGAAGAACAACGCCTTCCAGCTCTGCGTGCCGGCCTGCACGGCGGCGGCGTAGAACTCATTGGCATAGCCGACTGCGCTGAGCCCCCACAGATAGAGCAACGCCGTCGCGGCCAAAAGCGCCCACAACGCGTGGCGCTCCCAATGCGGTCGCCGCGAAGAGGCGACCGGGACCGAAAACAGCTCCGGCGCAGCGTCTGCCACGAGCGTCATCGCACGGCCTCCTTGTCCGCGCGGGCAGGATGGAACACCCATCCGCGCAGTAGTACGAATCGCACGACAGTCGCCGCCAGATTGGCCAGCACCAGCACGACGAGTTCGAGCGGCCGTGGCGGATCGGTGACGTTGTGCAGCATGGCCAGCGCTCCGCTGGTGAGCGCCAATCCCACGGCGAACACCACCAGGCCCTCGAACTGATGGCGGGCCGCTCCGGCACGGCCGCGCACCCCGAACGTAAACCGGCGGTTGGCCGCGGTGTTGGCCAGCGCCGTCGCCAACAGCGCGATCAGGTTCGCGGGCTGCGCGCCCAGCGGCCGTACCAACACGAACAGCGCCAGGTAGGCCAGCGTGCTCAGCACCCCGATCACGCCGAAATGCACGGCCTGCCCCAGCAACGACCGGGACGCGCCGGCGCCGCGGCCGAACTGCGCGCCGATCGCCTGGACCGGTATTTCCCCGCGCGCAAAGCCTTTGAGCAGCCGGACGATTCCCTTGAGGTCGGCCAGCGCGGTCGCGAGGATGTCCACCCGGCTGTCGGGGTCGTCGATCCAGTCCACCGGCACCTCGTGGATCCGCAAGCCGCTGCGTTCGGCCAGCACCAGCAGTTCGGTGTCGAAGAACCAACCGGTGTCGCGCACGTAGGGCAGCAGCCGTCGCGCGATGTCCGAACGGATTGCCTTGAAGCCGCACTGGGCATCGGAGAAGCGGGCCGCAAGCGTCGATCGCAGGATCAGGTTGTAGCAGCGTGAAATCACCTCGCGCTTGGGGCCTCTCACGACCCGCGACCCGTGGTCCAGCCGAGTCCCGATCGCCAGATCGGAATGCCCGGAGATCAGCGGAGCCACCAGCGGGGCCAGGGCGGCGAGGTCGGTCGACAGGTCGACGTCCATGTAGGCCAGCACCGGCGCATCCGAGCCTTCCCACACCGCGCGCAGGGCACGCCCACGGCCTTTCTGCTCCAGCCGGATCGCCCGCACCTCGGCCAGTTCGTCGGCGAGTGCCGCTGCGACGAGCGGCGTGTCGTCGACGCTGGCGTTGTCGGCGATCGTGATGCGGAAGGTGAACGGAAAGTCTCGGCTCAGGTATTCATGCAGGCGATGAATCGAATCCGCAAGGGCCGCTTGCTCGTTGTATACCGGCACAACAATGTCGAGCACCGGTACACCGCGCTCGGCGGCGATCAGTGCGGCGCTGGGCCGGGCGTTGGCCTGCCCCCCGGTCGGTGCGATCGTGGTCATGTCGTCGATCGTCGCCGGCCGGTGTGGGGTTGCCGTTGGTAGCGGCTATGCGTCGGCTGTGAGCGGCAGCCGCACAGTGAATTCCGTGTGGCCAGGCGCACTGTGCACCGCGATGGTGCCGCCGTGCGCCTTGACTACCGCCGAAACGATCGCCAGACCCAGCCCGGTGCTGCCGCCTTTGCGGGAACGCGACGTGTCACCGCGGGCGAACCGCTCGAACACCTCCGACTGCAATGGTTCGGGAATCCCAGGACCGTTGTCGGTCACCGTCAGCACCGCGTGGGTCGTGTCGATGCTCAGCCCCGTCGTCACAACGGTTCCCGGCCCAGTGTGGATGCGGGCGTTGGTGAGCAGGTTGGTCAGGACCTGATGCAGTCGGGCCGCATCTCCGGCGACCATCACGGGCTCGTCGGGCAGGTCGAGTTGCCACCGGTGATCCGGCCCGGCGACGTGCGCATCGCTGACTGCATCGACGGCCACGCGGGACAAGTCCACGGGTTCACGCTCCAGCGGCCGGCCGGAGTCCAGCCGGGCCAGCAGCAGCAGGTCCTCGACGAGGCGGGTCATTCGCTCGGTCTCGGATTGCACCCGGCTCATCGCGTGCTCCACCGCATCGGTGTCGTCCCGAACCCGTTGCGCCAGTTCGGTATAGCCGCGGATCGCGGCCAGCGGGGTGCGCAGTTCGTGACTGGCGTCGGCGACGAACTGGCGGACCCTGGTCTCGCTGGCCTGCCGGGTGGACAGGGCGGCGGCGATGTGGTCGAGCATCCGGTTCACCGCCGAGCCGAGCTGGCCGACCTCGGTGTGCGGGTTGGCGTCGGGTTCGGGCACCCGCACCGGCAGCGCCACTTCGCCGCGATCGAGCGGCAGGTCGACGACTTTGCTCGCGGTTTGCGAGACGCGCCGCAGCGGGGCCAGGGCTCGGCGGATGATCACGATGCCGGCGGTGGTCGCGGCGGCCAGTGCAATCACGGTGACCACCCCGAAGATCAGCAGCACCCGGATCATCGTGGCGTCGACGTTGGACATCGACAGCCCGGTGACGAGGACGTCGCCGCCGTGCCGCGCGGGCGCGGCGATGACACGGTAACGGCCGAGGCCGTCGAGGTCCCGGGTCACCGGTGTGCGGTTGGGCACGACCGCGTCCAATTGGGCTTTTGCCTTGTCCGACAAGGCGGCTCGCGAGCCGGTGGTGGTCAGGTATCCGGCGTCGACGGTTCTGCCACCGCTGACCACAGCGGCGACCATGCCGACGGGTTGGCCTGGGGCGTCGAGGAATTCCGGCCCCGGCCCGGGCCGGGGAGCGCGGTGGTGATGCCACGGCACGGGCGGCGGCGGTGGTTCGCCGAACATGCGCACCGAGCGATGCGACGCGTCGTGTACCTGAACGTCGAGCTGGCCGACCAGATACCGGTACAACGCGAGTTCGGTCACCGCGCCGATTCCGACGCAGGCGATGGTCAGCACGATGACCTGGCCGACCAGCAACCGGACCCGAAGTGACCAGGCCCGCCGCACGCTAGCGGGCCGGCTTGAGGACATAGCCTGCGCCGCGCAGAGTGTGGATCATGGGCTCGCGCCCGTTGTCGATCTTCTTGCGCAGGTACGAGATGTACAGCTCGACGATGTTGGACCGGCCGCCGAAGTCATAGCTCCACACCCGGTCGAGAATCTGCGCTTTGCTCAATACCCGCTTGGCGTTGCGCATCATGAACCGCAGCAGCTCGAATTCGGTGGAGGTCAACGAGATCGGCTCGCCGCCGCGGGTGACCTCGTGGCTGTCCTCGTCGAGCACCAGATCGCCGACGACGATCTGCGCCCCGCTGTCGACTGTCGTCACGCCGGTGCGCCGCAGCAGCGCACGCAGCCGCAACACCACCTCTTCGAGGCTGAACGGCTTGGTGACGTAGTCGTCGCCGCCGGCAGTCAGCCCGGCGATGCGGTCTTCTACCGCGTCCTTGGCGGTGAGCAGCAGCACGGGCAGTTGCGGATTGTGTTCGCGCAGTTTGCGTAACACGTCCAGCCCGCTCATGTCGGGCAGCATCACGTCGAGAACGACGACGTCCGGCCGCTGCTTGCGAGCGGCCTCCAACGCCGACGCTCCGTCTCCCGCGGTGGCGATGTTCCAGCCTTCATAGCGCAGCGCCATCGACACCATTTCGGCCAACACGGCCTCGTCGTCGACCACCAGCACGTTGATCGGATTGCCGTCGGCACGGCGCATCACGACACGTTCGACTGACGCTGGAGGTTGGCTCACAGCTTTCTAGTATGCGCATCGGACTGAGTCGATGCTGTGCGAATCCTATGTGTGCGCTGTGAGCGGATCAGCCGTTGGTCAGTACCAATATCGCCGACCGGCCACCGGACGGCCGACGCTGCCCATGATCCAGAACACCGCGCCGATCACCAGCAAGATTATGCCGAGCACCTCTAAAACGGGCACCGTCAAAAAATATCCGAGGACCAGTAGAACGATTCCGAGCACGATCATGATGTCTCCATTCCGACAAGTTGTTCGATGTTGATCGCCGGCATCGAACTGGGCTCCGGCAAATGACAACTGACTTTCGGGTTTACGCCCGCATAGTTCAAGGGCCCGGCGATCACGGTCAATGCGATGTTGCCAACGGAGGCACAACTTTTTGCCTCGCTCTGGAAGTAGCCGCGCTGCCAGACGGCGATCGCGCCGATGATCAGCCAGATCAGCACAATGACGCTGACAATTCCGCCGTAGCGCATAGCGGCCTCCATTGGTCCGGGCACAAATTCTGGGCCAGTGTTTACCCAAATCCACGATTTCCAAACACCAGCTGGCCGTAAACGGGTCGATTCGTGCTTTTGGCGGCTCCTTGCGCGTCTACGCGAACGCCGTCGCTGTCATTTCTCCGGCGGCTCTGCCGGGGTCAATCGCTCCGGCGGTTCTTCGGGCGTCAGCCGCTCAGGCGGCTCCGCGGGCGTCAACCGCTCAGGCGGTTCCGGCGGCGTCCCGCGTTCGGGCGTCGGATCGGGTTCGGTAGTACTCATCGGCGTGCCTTACCCGAATTCCGGCGCCTCGAAACACCCCAGAGTCAGTCCGGCCGCTGCGCGGAGATGAAAACCGTTGGCGGCATTACATCTTCAGCGGGCACATAGCGGCCATAGCGAGCCAGCATCGCAGCCATGCCGGTTGCCGACGCCTGCCAGCCATGCTCGCGCAGCCACTCGGTGACGTCTGTTCGCTCCTCGCGGTACCAGAGGTCGTCAGCGTTCGGCAGCTCGGTGTCCAGTAGTTCGGCGGCCGCCGCCTGGAAGCGCTGGGCCTGCTCGTGCTGGCGGGCCAACAGATCTGGGTCGAGGAAATTGGGGGCGGGTGCGTTGACGGCCAGCCAACTTCCCGCCGCGCTTTGGGCATCGATGCGCTCGAAGAGCAGATCCTGCGCCCACGCCGGCAGGTAGCGGACCAGCCCCTCCGCCGACCAGGCGGTCGGCCGGCGTGGGTCAAAACCCGCTTGCTGCAAGGCTGTTGGCCAATCCTGCCGGAGGTCTACCGGAACGTTCACCAGCGTCGACGTCGGGCGCGCGTCGTGTTGTTGCAATGTGGCCGACTTGAATTCGAGGACACTCGCCTGGTCGAGCTCATACACCGTCGTCGCGTCCGGCCACGGCAGCCGCCAGGCGCGCGCATCCAAACCTGCCGCCAAAATCACGATCTGCCGAACGCCGGATCTCGCGGCGTCGAGAAAGAACTCGTCGAAGAACGCGGTCCGCACGGCCATGAAGTCGACCATCACCTGCATCCGGCTGCGCAGCGCGGGATCCCGCTCGACCAGTTGAGCCCGCAGCGCGGGATCGGTGAACAGACTCCACATTCCCCGGCCCGCCGCGTCCACGAACAGCTGCGCAAACGGGTCTCGGATGAGGGGCTGCTCGGCGGCGGTCTCGGCCGCGCGGGCGGCGGCGACACCGAGCGCGGTCGATCCCACGCTCTCGGTGATGTCCCACGAATCATCGTCGGTTCTGGGCACCGCGATTCCTTTCCTCCAGCCACTGGGCCGCACGGCGCTTCGACGCCCGCGACTGCCATGCGTCAGCGATGAGCTCGGCCAGTTCCGTTCTGCTGACGTCGGCCAACCGGCTGGCCCGCACCAACACCGACGGGTGGCCGTCGAATCGGTCGGTGGTGAAAAACGGCGAATCCGGGTCCTGCACCAACGCCAACTTATCGCTCTCCGACTCCACCCAGATCATGATCACATCGGAGAATCGCTCGCCGGTATCGGGGTCGGCGGCGTCGGGCTGCGGGGTACGGAAGAACACGAACGACTTGCCGCCCACTTGATAGATCGGGTTGCCCTTCGGTCCTTCGATGCGCCGCGCGTACGGCATCGCGGCGGCGATCTCGTGCACGTCGCGCAGGCGGGCCGGTCTGTCAATCACTGCCCCAACAGCTCGGCCATCTTCGGGATGATCGCCTGCAGCGCCTTGAGCGGGCGCAACATCACCTTGAACGACACGATCTTCCCGTCGTCGTTCCAGTGGATCATGTCGATCCCGTTGACATAGATTCCGTCGATGGTCGCGGCGAACTCAAGAATCGCGGACCGGTCCTTATACCACTGCTCGACATAGTGAAAATCGGTGCCGCCGAACACTTTTGCCGCCGCCCGCAGATAGTTCGCCGTCTTCTGCGCGCCTTCCTGCGGGGTGAAGACCGCCGGTGACTAGAACACGGCATCGTCGGCCAACAGACTGTCCAGCTCGTCGACACGGCCGTTCTCGATGATCTGCAGCCAACGCTCGATCACTGGTGGCGTCATAGCCCGATCCTCGCAGACGGTAGCTTCACCATCGTGGAGAACCTGGAAGCGGTCGCGGAATGGATGTCGCGGCAGGGCCTGGGCGAGGGCCCACTGGAGGATGTGTCCGAGCTCAGCGGCGGAACGCAGAACATCATGCTGCGATTCAGCCGCTCCGGCCGCGAGTATGTGCTGCGCCGCGGACCGCAGCACCTGCGCCCGCGCAGCAACACGGTGATCCTGCGGGAAACCCGCGTGCTGGCCGCGCTGGCCGGCACCGATGTGCCGCACCCGCACCTGATCGCCACCTGCGACGACACCAGCGTGCTCGGCGACGCCGTCTTCTACCTGATGGAGCCAATCGACGGGTTCAACGCCGGCGAGGAGCTGCCCGCGCTGCATGCCAGCGACGCCAGGGTGCGGTTCGGCATGGGCATCTCGATGGCCGACGCGCTTGCCAAGCTGCACGCCGTCGACCATGTCGCTGCGGGGCTTGCCGACTTCGGCAAGCCTGAGGGGTTCCTGGAACGTCAAGTGCCACGCTGGCTTTCGGAATTGGAGTCCTACAACCAGTTCGAGGGCTACCCGGGCCCCGACATTCCCGGCGTCGACGACGTCGCGAACTGGCTCGACGAAAACCGGCCGTCGCAGTGGCAGCCCGGCATCATGCACGGCGACTACCACGCCGCCAACGTGATGTTCTCCCGCACCGGCCCGGACGTCGTCGCGATTGTCGACTGGGAGATGTCCACGATCGGCGACCCGCTGCTGGATCTGGGCTGGATGCTGGCCACCTGGCGGCAATCCGACGGGTCCAGCGTGTTCGGCCACAGCCTCACCGCGATGGGCGGATTGGCCAGCCCCGAGGACCTCATCGAACGTTATGCGGCCAACACCACCCGCGACCTGTCGCACATCACCTGGTACACCGTGCTGGCCTGTTTCAAGCTCGGCATCGTCATCGAGGGCACGCTGGCGCGGGCGTGCGCGGGTAAGGCGCCCAAGGAAGTCGGCGACCAGCTGCACGCCGCCACCGTGAAGCTGTTCGAGCAGGCGCTGGAGCTGATCGGTGATTGACTTCGACATCCCGGCCGGCCTCGCGGCGCTGCGCGACGAAATCCGGGCCTTCGTCGTCGAGCAGATCGTCCCCTACGAGACCGACCCGCGCCTGACCCGGCACGGCCCCGACGACGAGCTGCGCGCGGAGCTGGTGGAGTTGGCCCGCACCGCGGGGCTGCTGACGTTCCAGGCGCCCAAGCGGTTCGGCGGGCGCGAGCCGTCGCACCGCGAGCAGGCCGTGCTATTCGAAGCGGCCGGCTGGTCGACGCTGGGTCCGGTGGCACTGAACTGCGCCGCCCCCGACGAGGGCAACATGTACCTGCTGGGCAAGATCGCCAATGCCGAGCAGGTCGACGAGTTTCTGCTGCCCGTGCTCGACGGGCGGCAGCGGTCGGTGTTCGCGATGACCGAACCCGACGGCGCCGGCGCCGATCCCAACCAGCTGGCCACCATCGCGGAGTTCGACGGCACCGATTACGTCATCAACGGCCGCAAGTGGTTGATCACCGGCGCGCACGGAGCCCGGACGTGGATCATCATGGCCCGCGTCGCGCCCAACCCGCACGGTCCCGACGGGCCGACGCTGTTTTTGTGCGACGGCCGAACACCCGGCATCGAGCTCGAGCGGGTGATGAACACGATGGACCGCAACTACGTCGAGGGCCATGGCGTGGTGCGCTTTGCCGATCTGCGGCTGCCGGCGTCGGCGGTGCTCGGCGAGGTCGGCCAGGCGCTGCGCTACGCCCAGCTTCGGTTGGCGCCGGCCCGGTTGACGCACTGCATGCGCTGGCTGGGCGCCGCCACCCGGGCGCAGTCGATCGCGGTGGCGCACGCCCGAACCCGCACCGCGTTCGGCAAACCGCTCGGCGAGCACCAGGGTGTGAGTTTCATGATCGCCGACAACGAGATTGCCCTGCAGCAATGCCGGCTGGCGATCTGGTGGGCGTGCTGGGCACTGGACAGCGGTGCGAAAGGCCGGCACGAGAGCTCGATGGTCAAGGCCTACGTCTCCGAGGAGTTGTTCAAGGTCGCCGACCGCTGCGTGCAGATCCTGGGCGGCATCGGCATCTCCGACGACAGCGGTCGGCATGATTTTCTCCGACATGCGCGCCTTCCGGCTCTACGACGGCCCGACCGAAGTCCACAAATACGCGATCGCCCGGCAGGTACTGCGCTCGCCGTAGCGCTACTCCTCGGCGGACGTCCGCGTCGCCGCCAGCGCGTCGTCCAGGGTCGGATACAGCGCCACGGTCTTGTCCAGGCCAAGCAACTCAATTGGGCGTTTTGTCACCGGACTGTTCGCGACGACAACGAGTTGACCTGAATCGCCGAGCTTTTCGCGGGCGGCGGCCAGGACGCGGACGCCTGCCGACGCCAAGAACTCCATGCCGGACAATTCGATGACGAGGACGGCCGGCTCTTCGGCAAGCGCTTCGGCGATCGCCGCCTCGAACGCCGGGGCGGTACTCAAATCGACCTCGCCGCCGACCGTCAGCACCGCGACACCGTCGAGATGCTCGATGGAGGTGCTGATCGGATCCGGAGCTGACAACGGCTGTCCTTAGTCTGGCGCTGAACCGCACGACGTGCTGTGGTGCCGACCCGTAACCCGTCGTCGCAGACTCTAGAAATGATACTTCAACCACTGCCGCTTAGCGGTCGGTTACGCTGGGCAAAGCATGTGCGGGCCACCGCCGGGGGGCAGGCAGGAGCCGGGAGGTTCGATGTCGGATCCGTCGACGGGCTTAGCGAGCACCACCGCCGTCAGCCAGCCAATGGGCGTCTCCACTGAGGGTTTGCTACCTCAACTGGTGCAGCACCTGCGGCAGAACCGCACCGCCTTGCGCGAGGAGTGGGCCCAGCGGATCACCGAGGCGCAGTTGCTCACCGCGATGACGCCGGAGGAGATCTTCTCCGAGGCCACCGCCGTCTACGACAACTACGTCGAGGTGCTCGAGACCGGAAGCGTCGAAGCGCTACAGGCCTACGCGCGCGACCTTTCCGAGCGCATCATTCCCCGCGGCGTGGAAACGGACGAGGTCGTCGGCATCGTGCTGCTGCTGCGCGACGTGCTCGCCCGCTCGCTGTTCGAGAAGTACCAGTCCGACTTCGAGATGCTCAACCGGGTGCTCGACGCCTACGAGCCGGCCGCCAACCGCATTGCCAACACGGTGGCCGTCAGCTTCGTCCAGGAACGTGAGCGCATCATCCGCCAACAGCAGGAGGCCATCCGCGAGCTGTCCACGCCGGTGCTGCAGGTGCGGGAGCAGCTGCTGATCCTGCCGATCATCGGCATCCTGGACAGCCAGCGCGCCCGGCAGGTCACCGAGCAACTGCTGCGCGCCATCCGGGCCAACCGGGCCAAGGTGGTGGTCATCGACATCACCGGTGTCCCCACCATCGACTCGACCGTCGCCAACCACCTCGTCCAGACCGTCGACGCGTCGGGATTGATGGGTGCCAGCGTGATCATCACCGGCCTGTCGTCGGAGATCGCGCTGACCCTGGTGACGATCGGACTCGACCTTTCCAAGATGAACGCCGTCGGCGACCTGCAGGGGGGCATCGAAGAGGCCGAGCGGCTGCTGGGGTACGAAGTCACCCGTACCGGCGAGCAGAGCGGGTGAGCACCTCCACCACGAGCGCCCCATGCCGGTACCCATCCTGAAGCAGGGCGCGATTCTCATCGCGACCGTGCAAGCCGCGCTCACCGACTCCGACACCGAGCGGCTCCGCCAGGACCTGATGGAACGAGTCAGCCGGTTCCGCGCGCAGGGCATCATCGTCGACGTCACCGCCATCGACGTCATGGATTCGTTCGCCGCCCGGTCGCTGCGGACGATCGCGCACATGACCCGGCTGCGCGGCGCGGACACCGTGATCGTGGGCCTGCAGCCCGAGGTGGCGTTCGCGATGGTCCAGCTCGGGCTGGCGTTCGACGACATGTATACGGCGCTCGACCTGGAAGAGGGTCTGGCGCTGCTGAATCGGCAACTGGCGCTGCGGAAGTCGATCGGACGTGACAGTGGCGGATGACGTCGGTGTCGACGTGCAAGTCGACATCGTCAATTCGGACGACATCGTCGCCGCGCGACAGGCAGGACATCACTTGGCGCGCGAACTGGGGTTCTCGCTGACCGACGTGACCATGATCGCCACCGCCATCTCCGAGATCGCCCGCAACATCACCAGCTACGCCGGGCGCGGCGAGATCCGGGTCAATGTGCAAGACCGGGAGGGTCGTAAGGCGTTGGTAGTGCGCGCCGAAGACAACGGGCCCGGCATCGCCAACGTGGAACGAGCTATGGAGGACGGGTATTCGACGGGCCGCGGGCTGGGTATGGGTCTACCCGGCGCACGCCGCCTGATGGACCGGCTGACCATAGAGTCCACACCGGGCCACGGGACGATAGTCGAGATGTGGAAATGGATTCCGCCCAATGAGTGAGCACGGCCGGCTCGGGCCGCTGGAGTGGGCGGCCGCGTCGCGCCCGCGACCGGGCGAGCAGGTGTGCGGCGATCGCGCGATCGCGGTCGCCGTCGACCGCGCCGGGGCACTGATCGGGGTGCTGGACGGGCTCGGCCACGGCGAGGACGCAGCGACGGCGTCGCTGCGCGGCGTGCAGGTGCTGCATGAAGCCTGCAACGAACCGCTCGAGGTGCTGGTCCAGCACTGCCACCGCATGCTGTCGGGCACCAGGGGGGCCGCGATGACGTTGGCGCGCATCGACTTCGGCGCGACGGACACGCTGCGCTGGATCGGGATCGGGAACGTCAGCGCCAACATCGTCGCCAAACACCCCGCCGGCGTCGAGGTGCGATCGTCCGTGCGTCTGGCCGGCGGCATTGTCGGATACCGGCTACCGGAAGGGATTGCGGCGCAGGAAGTGCCGATCCGTCCGGGAGATCTGCTCGTCATCGCCAGCGACGGAATCGCCGAAGACCACCTGGACGACATCGACTTCGCAGCCTCCAGCACAGTGCTCGCCGAGCAGATCCTGAGCCGACACAGCAAGGACACCGATGACGCGCTGGTGCTCGCCGCCCGTCATCGAGGAACTGCGAGATGAGCAGCGCCGACGAGTTTCACGTTCGGTACGCCGCCGCGCTGCGTACCTATGTGAGCGCGCGGGGCGAAGCCAACCTCGCGGTGGGCCACGAACTCGGGCGGCGCGCCCTGCAGGAACAGATCAGCATGCTCGCCATCGTCGAGAAACACGTCCTGCTGACAGGCGACCTGGCGGCTGAGCCCGGCTTCGACCGATCGGCGGCGCTGGAATTCCTGCTGCAGACACTTGCCCCGCTCGACGTGGCGACGCGCGGATTTTTGGACGGCACAAGGCGTTACGAGGAGCAGCGGGCGCGCGCGGACGACCTCGCCAATCGCGACGAGTTCCGCAGCGCGCTCGTCAATTCGCTGCAGGAGGGATTTTTTGTCGCCGACGACGACGGCGCGGTCATCGAAGTCAACGAGGCTTTCGCCAAGATCACTGGCTACCCGGCCGACGGCGTGCCCTACCCGTGGCCGCACCCGTGGTTGGTCGACAAGAAAACCGCGGCACTGCAACAATCTCGACTCACCTCCGAAAGCCAGGTCCAATACGAGACGCCGATTCGCAACCGCGACGGCCAGCTCGTGTGGGTGGCGGTGAACATCGGCACCGTCACCGCCCAAGGCACCGAAGGTGTCGCATACGTGGGAACGATTCGTGACATCACCGCCGAAAGAGCTTTTGCGGCAAGGGAGAATGCGGTGCTACGCCTGGCGACCGCGGTGGGCGTGGCCAAAAGCGTCGCAGAGGTACTCGAAAGCACCCTCGACGAGTGCCGGACGGCGATCGGTGTTTCGCGAGTGGTGGCCGCTCTGTGGGCAGCCAACGGCGCCGACCCGACTGTGCTGGTGGCGGGGGAACCCGTCGCAGCCACCTGGCGCGAGCTGGATCCCTTGCTGCGGCAGACAATTCAGGATGCACGACGTCAGTTGCCGCTCACTGTCCAGACGGTGGAATGGGCGGACACACCGGGGCAGTCCCGAGGAATCGTGGCGGTGGTCTCGGGTGCAGGCGACGTCGCGTTGTGGCTGGAGTTGGAAACGCCGCGGCGGATCAGCGCCGAAGATCGGCTGTTGGTCACCGTGCTGGTCGGTCACCTGAGCCTGGCCATCCAGCATGTCCGCCAGTTCGAGACCGCCCGCGAGACCTCGCTGACGTTGCAGCGCACCATGCTTCCCTCCACCGATCCCCCGGCGGGTTTCGCGGTTCGCTACGAACCCGCTGTGCCGCCGCTGGAGATCGGCGGCGACTGGTACGAGGTGTTGCCGGTCGGCGAGCATCAGATCGGCATCATCGTCGGCGACTGCGTCGGGCGCGGCCTTTCCGCCGCCGCGGTGATGGGTCAGCTTCGCAGCTCCGCGCGCGCGCTGCTGCTGACCGGCGCCGAACCCGCGATGCTGCTCGAACAACTCGACGCCGCGGCCGAGTTCATCCCGGATGCCTTCTGCACCACGGTGTTTGCCGCGATCCTCGACACCGATTCCGGCCAGCTGCGCTACAGCCGGGCCGGACATCTGCCGGCCGTGCTGGTGGCGCCGCAGTGTGAGCCGACGCTGCTCTCTGATGCCCAGTCGGTGCCAATTGCGGTGCACGGCAGGGGCCCTCGCCGGCAGGCGTCTGTCACGGTGGCACCCGGGTCCACGTTGATGCTCTACACCGACGGCCTCGTCGAGCGGCGCGATGCGTCGATCGACGACGGGATCGCGCGCGTCGCCGAGGTCGTGGCCGACGGGATGATGCTGTCGGCCGACGCCGTCGCGGATGCCGCGCTGGCCAAGATGGCACCGCCCGACGGATACGACGACGACGTCGCGATTGTGGTCTACCGCAGGCCCTATCCGCCGCTGAGCATCGAAACAGACGCTGACGCAGTCGAATTGGCTGACATCCGGCATCGGCTCATCGCCTGGGCGCGGGAAGCCGCGGTTCCGGAGGATCTGTGTGCCGACGTCGTGTTGGCGGTCAACGAGGCGTGCGCCAACAGCATCGAGCACGCCTACCGGGGGCACCAACCGGCTAAGGTCCGCGTCGAGGCCCAGTGTGACGGCGCGCAGGTGCGGGTACAGATCTTCGACTCCGGTTCGTGGAAGGCGGTGCCCGCCGATCCGGGTAACCGTGGCCGGGGGCTACAGCTGATCCGGGCGGTGAGCGACTGGCTTGAGATGGACTGCACGCCGTCGGGAACCACGGTCGACATGACGTTTCACCTGCTTAGGGAGGCATAGGATGTCGCAGCAGCTCATCGACACGCTGGTGGACGCGGATTCGGCGCGGCTTGTCGAGGTGTTCAAGGACATCCACCGTCATCCCGAGCTCGGTTTCGCCGAGACCCGCACCGCGGGAATCGTCGCGCAGGAGCTGACCGAGCTGGGTTTCGCGGTGACGACCGGGATCGGCGGCACCGGCGTCGCGGCGATCCTGGGCAACGGGTCCGGGCCCACCGTCATGTATCGCGCCGACATGGACGCACTTCCGGTCGAGGAAGCCACCGGACTGGACTACGCCAGCACGGTGCGGGTCCGGCGCAACGGCAGCGAGTCACCCGTCGCGCATGTTTGCGGCCACGACGCTCACGTCACGTGGATGCTGGGGATGGCGCGAGTGCTGACGCAGACCAGGGACGCGTGGTCGGGCACCGCGGTGCTGGTCGCGCAGCCAGCCGAGGAGCTGATCGCCGGCGCGCAGGCCATGGTCGACGACCGGCTCTACGAGGTGGTGCCCAAGCCGGATTGCCTCGTCGGCATGCACACCGCGCCCGGGCCGGTCGGCATGCTGGCCGCCTCGGGCGGTCCGGCAATGGCCGGTACCGACCAGGTCGACATCGAGTTCAAGGGCGTCGGTGGTCACGGGTCGCTGCCACAGCTGGCCAAGGATCCGGTGTTGATGGCGGCGTTGGCCGTCGTGCAGTTTCAGAGCATCGTGAGCCGGATGATCCCGCCGCACGAAGCCGCGGTGCTGACGGTCGGCTCGGTGCAGGCCGGTTCGGCTCACAACGTGATCCCCGACCGGGCGCTGCTGAAGGCCAATCTGCGGTGGTTCAACCCGGCGGTGCGGGAGCAGATGCTGTCCGGCGTCAAGGCGATCTGCGAAGGCATCGCCCGCGGCTACGGCATGCCCGACGATCAGCTGCCGGTGGTCACCGTGCAGAGCGGCTCACCGCCCCTGGTCAACGACGGCGCGCTCACCGAGCGGCTGGCGGCAGCGCTGGGACGGACACTCGGAACCGGCAATGTGCTGACCACGGTTCCGCCGGTGACGGCTTCGGAGGACTTCGGCCAGCTCGCGGGCCCGCATCGCGATCTGCCGCTGTCGTATCTGTTCGTCGGTGTCGCCGACCCGCAGGTGTGCGCCGAGGCATGGGCGGCCGGCAAGATGTTCCCGTATTCGCCGCACAGCCCCGACTACGTCGTCGACCTTGCTGCGATCCCGTTCGGGGCCAAAGTCGCCAGCCAGGTGATGCTGGAGTTGCTGGGTAACTGATGACAACTCCTACGGAAACGATCCAGGAGTTCATGACCGTGTTCGCATCGGCCTGGGCGACCAAAGACGCGGCTCGGGTTGCGTCTTATTTCAGCGACAACGCGGTGTATCACAACATCCCGATGGATCCGGTCGAGGGCAGGGACCCGATCGCGGCGACGGTTTCCGGCTTCATGGCGATGGGTGGACAGGTGAGCTCATCGAGACGAGCCACCGCCGCGCCTGCCTTGGCGGAAAGCGCAAGCGCGCGTGGCGTAAGTACCGGAAGTTGCTGAAGTGGATCCGGCACATAGGCCCAGTATTCCCAGGTCTTCATAGTCCACGGATCGGTTCCGCTGATCGGTACCAGCTCGCCGATCGGCGATTGACGTACCGCGTCCAGATCCACCATTCAAGTTTAAGGCCATTTCCTGAACGAGCTGGCCAGACATGCAGGCTATCTTGAATTGCGGGCCAAATGTTCAGGTTTACGCGAGTTTTCCTGAATTACATCTACGTAAGTTCAAGCTAGGTCTCGAGGCTGACACGCGCTGGAACTGCCGGTTCGTCGATCTGCCTGCGGTTAATGGCTGGGTTCACGTCGGAGGCCAACTGCGAATGATTTCGGTAACCGGCATTAGTTGCAGTCCGTCGCGGCGAGCTCGTCCAGCAAAGCGGTTGATAAGAGCCGAGCCGACGCCACGGCCCCGCGCATCATGCCCTGAGCGCGCCTGCCCTGAGCGCGCCCGAAGAGATTCGAACTCCCAACCTTCTGATCCGTAGTCAGATGCTCTATCCGTTGAGCTACGGGCGCCTGTGTTCACTTGTCTCGTACATTGTGGCGACCCGCTTCGCCCGGCTTACGCCGCACTCGCGATCGCCTCGTTGGCGGAGGCGAGAGGATTTGAACCTCCGGTCCCCGGTAAGAGGACAACTCATTAGCAGTGAGTCCCATTCGGCCGCTCTGGCACGCCTCCTTGGATTTCTGAGGGTACCGGACCCGACTCGAGCCCCGGAACCGCCGCGGAGCACAGCGTACACAGCCCCCACATATGCTGTCTAAATGCCCGCCCGCCTGCGCCCTGAGCTGGCCGAGGTGGCGCCCTACGTCGAGGGCAAGACGATCCCGGGCACGATCAAGCTCGCCAGCAACGAGACCGTGCACGGGCCGCTGCCCAGCGTGCGCGCTGCGATCGCCCAGGCCGCCGACGACGTCAACCGCTACCCCGACAACCACAACGTCGACCTCCGGTTACGGCTGGCGCAACATCTCGGGGCCTTCGCGCCCGAGCAGATCACCGTCGGCTGCGGTTCGGTGGCGCTGTGCCAACGGCTCATCCAGGCCACGGCGTCGGTCGGTGACGAGGTGCTCTACGGGTGGCGCAGCTTCGGGATGTATCCGCTGCAGGTGCGGGTGGCCGGCGCCAGTCCCGTCGAGGTTGCGCTGCGCGACGAGACCTACGACCTGTATGCCATGCTCGCGGCGGTCACCGACCGCACGCGGCTGATCTTCGTGTGCAATCCGAACAACCCGACCTCCACGGTCGTCGACCCCGATGCGCTGACCCGGTTCGTCGAGGCGGTGCCCTCTGACGTCCTGATCGCCATCGACGAGGCCTATGTGGAGTACATCCGCGACGGCATGCTGCCCGACAGTCTGGGGCTGGTCCGCGCGTATCCCAATGTTGTTGTGCTGCGGACGTTTTCGAAGGCCTACGGGCTGGCCGGATTGCGGGTGGGTTATGCGGTCGGCGACCCGGATGTGATCGCGGCACTGGACAAGGTCGTGGTGCCGTTCACGTTGACCAACGTCTCGCAGGCGGCGGCCATCGCTTCGCTGGACGCCGCCGACGAGCTATTGGCGCGTACCGACGCCGTCGTCGCCGAACGTGAGCGGGTTTCGTGTGCACTGCGCGACGCCGGTTTCACGCTGCCGCCGTCCCAGGCCAACTTCATCTGGCTGCCGCTGGCCGAACGCACAGCGGATTTCGTGGAACAGGCCGCCGATGCTCGAATTGTGGTGCGGCCGTTCGCCAACGACGGTGTGCGGGTCACGATCGGCGCTCCGGAGGAAAATGACGCCTTGCTGCGGTTCGCGAAAGGATGGATTTGATGAGCAACGAGTTGGCCCGCAAGAAGTTCACCGAATTCAAGGAGCGCACCGGCCCCATCGCCGACGCCGAGCTCGACGACTACTGGGCAAGCCTGCCGCCGGCCACCATCGACGGCATGCTCGGCGAGTGGAAGGGCGGCGAGTTCGTCACCGGCCACCGAATGAACGGCCAACTCGAGAAGGCCCGCTGGTTCGGCAAGACGTTCAACTCGGCCACTGACGTGCAGCCGCTGGTGTGTCTCGACGACGACGGCAACCGGTTCTCCAACGTCAAGATGGGCAAGGGCGAAGCCAGCCTGTGGCTCGAGGAGTTCCGCGGCGAGGTCACCGCAACCATGGTCTACGACGGCCAGCCGGTCCACGACCACTTCAAGAGGATCGACGACAACGCCGTGATGGGCATCATGAACGGCAAGGGCGTCGTCGACAACGGCCGGTACTTCTACTTTTACCTCGAGCGGGTGTAGCGCTGAAGCTCGAGAGTGAAGCTGAGTTCACTCTCGAGGTCGAGTGTGAACCTGGCTTCACGCTCGGTGAGCTAACGGGGCTGCCGCCCGGTAAAGGCGATCAGCCGGTCCAGGGCCGGCGCATTGTCGGCAACCTCGACCGGGTCGTCGAAACCCACCGCCGAACGGCCTTGCGGCGTAATGTTTTTCTTCGCCAGCCCCAGCACGTAGTCGGCAACCGACTCCGCGGCGTCGACCTGATGACCGGTCGCCTTCGCGTAATCCCAAGCGTGGACCAGGAATTCGAGCGACAAGATGCCGGCGGCCAGCTTGGCCGGCAACTCGTTGGACCCGATCGTCACCGTGCCGTCCAGGCCGCGGTGATGCCAGGCGTCCAGCGCGGGCCGGGCCGCGCCGATGATCTGCCGCTCCACCGAGTCGTCGGGGTCGCGGTCGGGGAACTGCGCACCGGCCGCGCCGCCGATAACGGTGATGGAGTTCAGCAGATGATCGGTCAGCTTCGCCACGTCGAATTCCGAACACGGGGTGGGTTTGGCCAGGTCGTCGCGCGCGATCGGATGCAGGACGCGCTGCAGTACGCCGAGCGTGGCTTCTGCGCTGGCGAGCTCGTCGGTGGGCGGTGAGTCGGGGCCGGGCCGCAGGTCGGAAGGCATGAGGTCCACGGTACGGTCTGCGCATGGGCCAGCCGTACGAATCCGTCACAGTCGAAACCAAAGACCACGTCGCGCAGGTCACGCTGATCGGGCCGGGCAAGGGCAACGCGATGGGGCCGGCGTTCTGGTCGGAGATGCCCGAGGTGTTCGCCGAACTCGACGCCGACCGTGATGTGCGGGCCATCGTTTTGACCGGATCGGGCCGCAACTTCAGCTACGGCCTTGATCTGCCGGCCATGGGCGGGTCGCTGGCCGGCGTCATGACCGAGGGCGCGTCGGCGCGGCCGCGGGCCGACTTCCACCAAACGGTGCTGCGCATGCAGAAGGCGATCAGCGCCGTGGCCGACTGCCGCACGCCGACCATCGCCTCGGTGCACGGCTGGTGCATCGGCGGCGGCGTCGACCTGATCTCGGCGGTGGACATCCGCTACGCCAGCGCCGACGCCAAGTTCTCCGTGCGCGAGGTCAAGCTGGCGATCGTCGCCGACGTCGGGAGCCTCGCCCGGCTGCCGCTGATCTTGAACGACGGCCACCTGCGGGAACTGGCGCTGACCGGCAAGGACATCGACGCCGCCCGCGCGGAGAAGATCGGCTTGGTCAACGACGTGTTCGACGACGCCGACGCCTGCCTGGCCGCCGCGCACGCCACCGCCGCCGAGATCGCCGCCAACCCGCCGCTGACCGTCCACGGAATCAAGGATGTCCTTGACCAGCAACGCATTTCGGCGGTGTCGGCGAGCCTGCGCTACGTGGCGGCGTGGAATGCCGCGTTCCTGCCGTCCAAGGATCTGTCCGAGGGCATTGCTGCGACGTTCGCCAAGCGGCCACCGGAGTTCACCGGGGAGTAAGACGACGCGAACGCGGGAACCCTCGGGTATGTCCACCTACCGAGTGATCAACCCGCACGGCGAGGTCGTCGCCACCAAAGACATCGCCAGCGCCGACGACGCGCACGCCTGGTTCGTCGACCAGAAGGCTCAAAAGGACGAGCTTGGCTGGCGGATGGAGGTCAACATCGACGGCGAGTGGCGGTTCTTCGAACACACCGAGTGAGCTCGTTTGTCCGCGCCGCCCGCGGGCAACCCAAACAGGCATGGATTCGGAACGCTTCCGCCCGCTGCTGACCACCAAAGGGCCGTTCGCATCGGTCTACTTCGAGGACACCCACGACACCCCGGACGCCGCCGCGCAGCTCGACCTCAAGTGGCGCGGCATGCGTGAACAGCTCGACGAGCAGGGCGTCGACGAATCCGTCATCGCCGACATCGAGCGTGCCGTGACGGACCTGCGGCCGCCGATCGGGCGCAGCGGGCGCGGCATCATCGCCGGCGCCGACGGCGTCGTCCTCAACGAACACCTGCTGCGCCCCACCGCCGCGCCCATCGTGCGGGTGTCGGAGCTGCCCTACATCGTTCCGATCGTCGAGCACGGCTTCGAGGAGGCCAATTACGTGCTGGTGGCCGTCGACCACACCGGGGCCGACATCACCGTGCACGTCGAGGGCACGCTCAGCTCGGAAACCGTTGACGGCGGCGGCTATCCGGTGCACAAGGCGTCGGGTGCTGAGACCGCCGGCTACGGCGATCCGCAGCTGCGCACCGATGAGGCGGCCCGCAAGAACGTGCGCGCCGTGGCCGACCGTGTTGCGGAGTTGGTCGACGACGCCGGCGCCGACATTGTTTTCGTGGTGGGTGAGGTGCGGTCTCGTTCGGATCTGTTGACGACGTTGGCCGACCGGGTCAAGGCGCGGGCGGTGCCCTTGGAGGTGGGCGCGCGCCACAGCGGCCACGACTTCGACGAGGTGCAGGAGGCGATCGAGCAGGAGCTGCTCAAGCGTCGATTGGCGGTCCTCGACGACGCCGCCGAGCGGTTTGCGGCCGAGATCGGCCGCCAGTCCGGGCTGGCCGCCGAAGGGCTCGGGCCGGTGTGCTCGGCGTTGCGTCAGGGCGCGGTGGAAACCCTGATCATCGGCGACATCGGCGACGAAACGGTGGTCGCCGACCAGCAGCTGACGACCGTCGCACCCAACGCGGACGTGCTGTCCGAGCAGGGCGCCGCGGCCGATCGCATGCTGCGGGCCGACGAGGCGCTGCCGCTGTTCGCGGTCTCGGTCGGCGCGTCGCTGGTGCGCACCGACGAACGCATCGCGCCCGCCGACGGCGTGGGCGCGGTGCTGCGCTACGCGCCGACGCTGCACTGATGCGCGTTCAGCGGCGCTGCTGCAGTTCTTTCTCGACGCGGTCCAGAAATGCGTCGACCTCGTCTTCGTTGTAACCACGCCTGCCGATCGGCGGCTTGTTGAACGCCACACCGCGAACATCTGCGGCAGTGAGAGTGCTCGCTCGCGGATTTCGCAGCGCTTCTTCGACGCGGTCCAGGAACGCGTCGACCTCGTCTTCGTTGTAACCGCGCTTACCGATCGCCGGCTTGCTGAACGCCACACTGCGGACATCGTCGGGCGTAAGGCCGGCGTGCGGCATTACGCCCGACGCCGGCTGGTCACGCATCTGTTCGAGCGGCGGTGCCTCGTAACCCGACCCGGACGTCGTCACCGCGGGCCGACGCTTCCCGAACAACGGCATGGCACCCTCCTCAGCCGAAACAACGAGAGCGTACGTGGGGCCGTAACCTCGCGGAGGAAGATCACCTCACTTTCGCAGAGAGGGCACGTATGACTGACGACGGCAGGATCCGCGTCCCGGCCGACCTCGACGCGGTCACCGCGATCGGTGACGAGGACAAGTCCGGGATCGATCCCGCGGCAGTCGAGCGCATCTGGCAGGCGGCCCGCTACTGGTACCAGGCGGGGATGCATCCCGCGATCCAGCTGTGCCTGTGGCACGACGGCAAGGTGGTGCTCAACCGCGCGATCGGGCACGCGTGGGGCAACGCCCCGACCGATCCGCCCGACGCCGAGAAGACTCCCGTCAGGACCGATACCCCGTTCTGCGTGTACTCGACGGCCAAGGCGATCACCGCCACCGTGGTGCACATGCTGGTCGAACGTGGCCAGTTCTCGCTCGACGACCGCGTGTGCGACTACATTCCGACCTACACCAGCCACGGCAAGGACCGCACCACGATCCGGCACGTGCTGACGCACAGCGCCGGAGTCCCGTTCCCCACCGGACCCAGGCCGGACCTCAACCGGGCAGACGACCACGAGTACGCGCAGGAACAGCTGGGCAAGCTGCGGCCGCTGTACCGGCCGGGGCTGATCCACATCTACCACGCGCTGACGTGGGGTCCGCTGATGCGCGAGATCGTCTATGCCGCCGCAGGCAAGGACATCCGCGAGATTCTGGCCACCGAGATCCTCGATCCGCTGGGCTTCCGATGGACCAATTTCGGTGTGGCAGAACAAGATCTGCCGCTCGTCGCACCCAGCCACGCCACCGGCAGGCAACTACCCGCCCCGATCGCGGTAGCCTTCCGCAAGGCGATCGGCGGAACCGTCCACCAGATCATCCCGCTCACCAACACACCGTTGTTCCTCACCACGGTTGTCCCGTCGTCGAACACCGTGTCGAACGCCTACGAGCTCTCCCGCTTCGCCGAGATCTGGCGCCGCGGCGGCGAACTCGACGGCGTGCGGGTCATGCAGCCCGAGACATTGCACGGCGCGGTGCGCGAATGCCGTCGGCTGCGACCTGATGTCGCGACCGGAGGGGCGCCGCTGCGCTGGGGTAGCGGATTCATGTTGGGCTCCACCAGGTTCGGGCCGTTCGGTCGTAACGCGCCGGCGGCGTTCGGCCACCTGGGCCTGGTCAACTGCGCCATCTGGGCCGACCCCGAGCGCAAGCTGGCGGCGGGCCTGGTCAGCAGCGGCAAGCCCGGCAAGGATGTAGCGCCCAAGCGTTACACCGCGCTGATGGACCTCATTGCCGCCGAGATCCCGCGGGATCGCTGAGTCTCATACACAGCCGACCAGGTCTGACCGGATTCAGCGGTGGCGGAGGGATTTGAACCCCCGGACGGTTTTAGCCGTCTCTCGCTTTCAAGGCGAGTGCATTAGGCCGCTCTGCCACGCCACCGCCGACAAGCGTAACGGGGGTCAGAGCTTCGACGACCGGCCGGACAACTTCAGCGCGGTGCTGATGCGCCGGCAGTTCTCGCCCATCGCGGTGATCTGCGACCGCGACAACTGGCCCAGGAAATGGGTCCGTACGCCTTGGGCGTAAGTGACCATGGCCTCGTGTGCCGCCGTTCGCCCCTCATCGGTGATGCTGGCCACTACCCCGCGCCGATCGTCGCGGCTGGCCTCACGCCGCACCAAGCCCTGGACCTCCAGGCGACGGATCTGCCGGGTCAGCCGGCTCGGCAGCGACGACAACGCCTCGGCCAAGTCCCCCATCCGCGCTGACCCGGCGGGCGCGTTTTCGAGCATCTCGAGCACCCGGACATCAAACAGCGACAGCTGGTGCGCCTCGGTCAGCCGGCGATTGAGCGTCGCATACAACCGCAACGCCGAATCCAAGAAGTTCTGCCACGACTTCTGTTCAGCGATATCCAGCCCGGGCATCTCACTGGCTGTCCGGCCGTCGATCAGGCCGCCCATTACGTCATGCTATGCGACACATGGCTTTTGGAACAGCCGGAATACGCAGGTAGTAGCGTGGCGGCCATGCATGCGATCGTTGCCGAATCCGCCGATCAACTCCTGTGGCAGGAGGTCCCCGACGTCAAGCCGGACCGTGGCGAGGTGCTGGTCAAGGTCAGCGCCGTCGGCGTCAATCGGGCGGACGTGCTGCAAGCCGCCGGCCATTACCCGCCACCGCCGGGCGCCAGCGAGCTGCTGGGCCTGGAGGTCTCGGGGGTGGTCGCCGAGGTAGGCGACGGCGTCACCGGATGGTCGGTCGGGCAAGAAGTCTGCGCTTTGCTGGCGGGCGGCGGCTACGCCGAATACGTCGCCGTTCCCGCTGGTCAGCTTCTGCCGATTCCGGACGGTGTCGATCTGCTCGACGCCGCGGGGCTGCCGGAAGTGACGTGCACGGTGTGGTCGAACCTGGTGTTGACGGCACACCTGGGCGAGGGCCAGCTGATCCTGATCCATGGCGGGGCCAGCGGCGTGGGCACACACGCCATCCAGATCGCCCGGGAGCTGGGGGCTCGGGTCGCGATCACCGCAGGTTCGCCGCCCAAGCTGGAACTCTGCCGCGAACTTGGTGCCGAGGTGACCATCGCCTACCGCGACGAGGACTTCGTGTCCCGGGTGAAAGACGCGACCGATGGCGCGGGCGCCGACGTGATCCTGGACATCATCGGCGCCGCCTATCTGGACCGCAATATCGATGCACTGGCCAGCGACGGCCAGCTGGTGGTCATCGGCATGCAGGGCGGCGTCAAGGGCGAGCTCAACCTCGGCAAGCTGGTCAGCAAACGGGCACGGGTCATCGGAACGGCGTTGCGGGGCCGTCCCGTCGACGGCCCGCACGGCAAGAGTGCCATCGTGGCCGCGGTGGTGGAGTCGGTGTGGCCGATGATTGCCGACGGCCGCGTTCGGCCCGTCATCGGCGCGCGCATGCCGATCCAGCAAGCCGCGGAGGCCCACCGGATGCTGTCGTCGGGGCGGGTGACCGGGAAGATCGTGCTGACGCTAGCCCAGTGAGGCCAGCGCGCGTACCAATTGGTCGACCTCGGACATCGTCGAGTAGTGCGCCAGCCCCACGGTCACCGCGCCACCGACATCGTTGACCCCGATCACGTCGAGCACCCTCGAGCTGGCATTGGCGATCGCCAGAATCCCGTTGTCCGCCAACCGCTGTACCACCCGCTCGGCGGGTACCTCGTGCACGGCGAAGCTGACCACCGGTATGCGCGACTCGGGCTGACCGATGACCACCACCAACGGCAGCGACCGCAGTGACGTCATCAAGTAGTCGAATATCTGGCTCATGTAGGCAGCGGCGGATTCCATTGACACGACGAGTCTTTCGCGCCGGGTGCCGTGTGCCGACTCGTCCAGCGAGGCCAGGTATTCGATGCTGCGGACCAACCCGCCCAGCAAGCCGTACTGGTGCACGCCGAGTTCGAGTCGCGCCGGCCCCGTGGCGTGCGGATTCGTCGACACCGAGCCGAACGAATTGATCAGCGCCGGTTCGCGAAACACCAACGCCCCGATGGGCGGACCGCCCCACCCCACCGCGTTGACGGCCACCACGTCGGCGTCGATCTCGTTGATGTCGATCAGTCGATACGGTGCGGCCGCCGAGTGGTCGACCACCACCAAACCACCGACGTCGTGGATCAGCTTGGTCACCGGGCGCAGATCGGTGATGGTGCCCAGCGTCCCCGACGCCGACGTCAACGCAACCAGGCGCGTCGACTTGCCGATCAGGCTCTCCCACTGCCACGTCGGCAGCTCACCGGTCTCGATGTCGACCTCGGCCCACTTCACCTTGGCGCCGAATCGGTTTGCTGCGCGCAGCCACGGCGCGATATTCGCCTCGTCGTCGAGGCGGGTGACAATCACCTCGTAACCCAGCCCTGCTCGCGAAGACGACGCGTCGGCCAACGACGACAGCAAAACCGCGCGATCGGCCCCGAGCACCACTGCGCCCGGGTCGGCGTTGACCAGATCGGCCACCGCCTGGCGTGCCGCCTCCAACACGGCGGCGCTGCGCTGCGCCGACGGATGCGGGCCGGCGGGGCTGGGGAACGAGCCGCGAAAAGCCGTCGACACGGTGGTGGCCACCGAGTCCGGGATCAGCATCCCGGCCGGCGCGTCGAAGTGCACCCAACCATCACCCAGCGAGGGGTGTAGTCCGCGCACCCGGGCGACGTCGTATGCCATGCCAGCCACCTTAGAGTTCCCGCAATTCCGCAAACCGCGACAGTAGCGGGGCGCCCAGATACGTCCCCGCCGTCCCGAGCCAGGTCACCCGGCCAGCCATACTAGTCGAGTGGGGCTGACCTTCGGAACGCTAATCGCCTTGTTTTTGCTGATAGTGCCGGGGGCAATCGTCGCACGCAGCGCTCAGCTAACTTGGCCCATCTCGATCGCGGTTGGCCCCGCCTTGACCTACGGCGTTGTGGCGCTGGCCATCATCCCGTTCGGCGCCGTCGGAATCCCTTGGAACGCTTGGACAGCGCTCGCGGCTCTGGTCGTCGTCACCGTGGTGGTGGCAGGTTTGCGGGTGCTGCTGGCCCGCTACCGCGATACCGAAGGCGAATCGCGGGCCGTGACGGGCTGGCCGGCCGCCACTGTGGCGGCCGGTGTGCTGCTGGGCGTGCTGTTGATCTGGTACGCGGCGCTGCGCGGCATCCCGCACTGGCAATCGATCCCCAGCACCTGGGACGCCGTCTGGCACGCCAACACCGTCAGGTTCATCCTCGACACCGGGCAGGCCTCGTCGACCCACATGGGTGAGTTGCGCAACGTGGAAACCCACGCGCTGCTGTACTACCCGTCGGCGTTTCACGCGCTGGCCGCGGTGGACTGCCAGCTGACCGGTGTGGCCGCCACCACCGGCTACACGCTGAGCTCGCTGGCGGCGGCGATCTGGCTGTTTCCGATCAGCGCGGCCGTGCTCACCTGGCGGGTGCTGCGCACCCACACCAGCGAATGGCGCACCGCCGGGGCGGCCGCCACCGCGGCGGCGCTGTCGGCGTCGTTCACTGCGGTGCCCTACGTGGAGTTCGACACCGCCGCGATGCCCAACCTGACCGCCTACGGACTCGCGGTGCCCGCGTTCGCGCTGATCACCTCCACGCTGCGGCACCGCGACCGCATCCCGCTGGCGGTGCTGGCGCTCGTCGGTGTCTTTTCGGTGCACATCACCGGCGGCGTCGTCGTCGTGCTGTTGCTGGCGGCGTGGTGGCTGCTGGAGACGCTGTGGCAGCCGGTGCGCGGCCGGCTCGCCGACGTGTGGACTCTGGCCGCCGTCGCGGTGCCGACGGCGCTGGTGCTGCTGCCGCAGTTCTGGGCGGTCAGGCAGCAGGAGGACATCATCGCGGGGCACTCCTTTCTGACCTACCTGTCCAAGAAGCGCGGGCTGTTCGACGCGGTGTTCCAGCATTCTCGCCACCTCAACGACTTCCCGGTGCAGTACGCGCTGATCCTGGTAACGGCGGTCGGCGGGTTCGTGCTGCTGGTCCGCAGGATCTGGTGGCCGCTGGCGGTGTGGCTGCTGCTGATCGTGGTGAACGTCGACGCCGGAACACCCTTGGGCGGCCCGATCGGGCGGCTGGCCGGCGGGTTCGGCGAGTTCTTCTACAAAGATCCGCGCCGGATCGCGGCGGCGACGACGCTGCTGCTGATGCTGATGGCGGGTGTCGGGCTGTTCACCGTGGTCACATTGTTGGTCCGGCTGCTGGCGGGCCGGCGGCTGCCGGCCCCGGCGCTGGCCTCGGTCACCGCGGCGCTGCTGCTGGCAGCCATCCTCGTCAGCACCTGGCATTACTTTCCGCGGCACCGGTTTTTGTTCGGCGACAAGTACGACTCGGTGATCATCGACCAGCGCGATCTGGAGGCGATGGCATATCTGGCCCGGCTGCCCGGCGCCCGCAACACCCTGATCGGCAACGGCAACACCGACGGCACCGCCTGGATGTACGCGGTGGCCGGCCTGCACCCGCTGTGGACGCACTACGACTACCCACAGCAGCAGGGCCCCGGCTACCACCGGTTCAACTTCTGGGCCTATGCCGACGACGCCGACACCGATCCGCGAGCGGCCGAGGCGATCCGGGTACTCAATATCCGCTACGTCCTGACCAGCACGCCGACGGTCCGCGGGTTCGCGATGCCCGACGGGCTAGTCTCACTCGAGAAGTCCAAGTCGTGGGTGAAGATCTATGACAACGGCGAAGCCCGGATCTACGAGTGGCGCGGCACCCCGGCGACTTCTGAATCATGACGAGGATGGTGACTGCATTGAGTACCGACAACAGCGACGACAACGTCGAGATCATCGGCGTGGACCCGCGGCTGATGGCCGAGCGGACCGACGACGACGATGACCAGTCGCTGACCGACCTGGTCGAGCAGCCCGCCAAGGTGATGCGGATCGGGACGATGATCAAGCAGCTTCTCGAGGAGGTCCGCGCCGCACCGCTCGACGACGCCAGCCGCAACCGGCTGCGCGAGATCCACGCCACCAGCATCCGCGAGCTCGAAGAGGGCCTGGCGCCGGAGCTGCGCGAAGAACTCGACCGGTTGACGCTGCCGTTCAGCAACAACACGCCGTCGGACGCCGAGCTGCGGATCGCGCAGGCTCAGCTGGTCGGCTGGCTGGAAGGCCTGTTCCACGGAATCCAGACCGCGTTGTTCGCCCAGCAGATGGCCGCCCGCGCGCAGCTCGAGCAGATGCGCCACGGCGCCCTGCCGCCGGGGGTCAGCCGCGGCGGACACGGTCAGTCGGGCACCGGGCAGTACCTGTAAGCAGACGTCCGTGGCAGCACCCCACATCGAGACGCGCAACGCGTGGGTGGAGTTTCCCATCTTCGACGCCAAGTCGCGCTCGCTGAAGAAGGCGTTCCTGGGCAAGGCCGGCGGCACGATCGGGCGCAACACCTCCAACGTCGTCGTCATCGAGGCGCTGCGCGACATCACGCTGTCACTGGAGCTGGGCGACCGGGTGGGCCTTGTCGGGCACAACGGCGCCGGGAAATCGACTCTGCTGCGGCTACTTTCGGGTATCTACGAACCCACCCGCGGGTCGGCGTCGGTCACCGGCCGGGTGGCGCCGGTCTTCGATCTCGGTGTGGGCATGGACCCGGAGATCTCCGGCTACGAGAACATCATCATCCGCGGGCTGTTCCTCGGGCAGACGCGCCGCCAGATGCTGGCCAAGGTCGACGAGATCGCCGAGTTCACCGAACTCGGCGACTACCTGTCGATGCCGCTGCGCACCTATTCCACCGGGATGCGGGTGCGGCTCGCGATGGGTGTGGTCACCAGCATTGACCCCGAGATCCTGTTGCTCGACGAGGGCATCGGCGCCGTCGACGCCGACTTTCTGAAGAAGGCTCAGACCCGGCTGCAGCGCCTAGTCGAGCGCTCCGGAATCCTGGTTTTCGCAAGTCATTCCAACGAATTTCTGGCGCGGCTGTGCAAGACCGCGATGTGGATCGACCACGGCACCATCCGGATGACCGGCGGCATCGAAGACGTCGTGCGCGCCTATGAGGGCGAGGACGCCGCCCGGCACGTGCGCGAGGTGCTCGACGAGGTGCCCGGATGATCTGCGCCGTCGTCGTCACCCACCGGCGACCCGACACGCTGGCCAAGTCGCTCGATGTTCTTGTCACGCAGACCCGGCTGCCCGATCACCTGATCGTGGTCGACAACGGCAACGAGGAGCGGGCCCGCGAACTGGTAACCGGCCAGCCGATCCCGACGACGTATCTGGGGTCTCGCCGAAACCTCGGCGGCGCAGGCGGTTTCGCGCTCGGCATCCTGCATGCGTTGGCATTGGGCGCCGACTGGGTGTGGCTCGCCGACGACGACGGCCACCCGGCCGACAGCCAGGTCCTGGCCACGCTGCTGGCGTGCGCCGACAAGCACGGCCTGGCCGAGGTGTCGCCGATGGTGTGCAACGCCGACGACCCGGCGCGGCTGGCGTTTCCGCTGCGCCGCGGGTTGGTGTGGCGGCGGTTCGCAGCCGAGCTGCGCACGACCGAAGGGCAGGACCTGCTGCCTGGCATCGCGTCGTTGTTCAACGGTGCGCTGTTTCGGGCCTGGGCGTTCGACGCGATCGGTGTTCCCGACCTGCGGCTCTTCATCCGCGGCGACGAGGTGGAGATCCACCGCCGACTGGTGCGCTCCGGCCTGCCGTTCGGCACCTGCCTTGACGCGGTGTATCTGCATCCGTGCGGGTCCGAGGAATTCAAGCCGATCCTGGGCGGGCGGATGCATACCCAGTATCCGGAAGACCCGGCCAAGCGGTTCTTCACCTACCGCAACCGCGGCTACCTGCTTTCACAGCCGGGCCTGCGTCGACTCCTTGCCCAGGAGTGGCTGCGGTTCGGCTGGTTCTTCCTGGTGTCCCGCCGCGACGTTGCCGGCCTGGTGGAGTGGATTCGCTTGCGGCGCTTGGGCCGTCGAGAAAGGTTCGGCAGGCCATGACGATCACGGATGTCGCGTCGGAGTCCAAGACGTTGACCCGGGCCTGGCGGGATTTGGTCGACGGGTTCGCTCGTCGCGAGCTGTGGCTGCACCTCGGCTGGCAGGACATCAAGCAGCGGTATCGCCGCTCGGTGCTCGGCCCCTTCTGGATCACGATCGCCACCGGCACCACCGCCGTCGCGATGGGCGGCTTGTACTCCAAGCTGTTTCATCTCGAGTTGGCGGTGCACCTGCCCTACGTGACGCTCGGGCTGATCGTCTGGAACCTGATCAACGCCGCGATCATGGAAGGCGCCGACGTGTTCGTCGCCAACGAGGGCCTGATCAAGCAGTTGCCGGCGCCGCTGAGTCTGCACGTCTACCGGCTGGTGTGGCGGCAGGTAATCCTGTTCGCGCACAACATCGTCATCTATGTCGTGATCGCGATCCTCTATCCGAAACCGTGGTCGTGGGCCGACCTGTCGGTGATCCCCGCGCTGGGGTTGATCGTGCTCAATGCGGTGTGGGTGTCACTGTGTTTCGGCATCCTGGCGACGCGTTACCGCGACATCGGCCCCCTGCTGTTTTCGGTCGTGCAGTTGCTGTTCTTCATGACGCCGATCATCTGGAACGACGACACGCTGCGGCAGCAGGGGGCCGGCCGGTGGGGCAAGATCGTGGAGCTCAACCCGCTGCTGCACTACCTCGACATCGTGCGAGCGCCGCTGCTGGGCGCCCATCAGGAGCTGCGGCACTGGGCCGTGGTGCTGGTGCTGACGGTCGTGGGGTGGGTTTTCGCGGCGTTTGCCATGCGGCAGTACCGCGCCCGCGTGCCGTACTGGGTGTAGCCGTTGATGCTCGAGTATTACCTCGGTAGCATTTGAGTATGAAGCTGAGTGTCAGCCTGCCCGAGGAAGACGTCCACGTGCTGGACGCCTATGTCGAGCGGGCGGGATTACCGTCACGGTCGGCAGGTCTGCAACGAGCAATTCGGATGCTTCGCTACCCCACGTTGGAAGACGACTATGACGAGGCTTGGACGGAGTGGTCGGCTGCCGCCGAGGACGACGTGTGGGAGGCCGCTGCGGACGACGGGCTCGGTGATGCGCCGCGGTGAGATCTGGCAGGTCGACTTCGACCCTGCTCGCGGCAGCGAAGCCAACAAGCATCGGCCGGCGGTGATCGTCAGCAACGACCGGGCCAACGCGACAGCTGCCCGACTTGGCCGTGGCGTAGTGACCGTGGTGCCGGTCACGAGCAATATCGCCAAGGTCTATCCGTTTCAGGTGTTGTTGCCGGCGGCCGGCACGGGTCTCGCGGTCGATTCCAAAGCGCAGGCCGAACAGATCAGATCTGTTGCGACACAACGTCTTCAGCGACGGATTGGTCGGCTCTCACCGGTCGAGCTTGCCCAACTAGACGACGCGCTGCGTCTGCACCTCGAGCTGTGACGTCATGGTGCTGACGTCGTGGTTGGCTCTTGCCGGGCTCGCGGTGTGGGCGGGCTTCGAATTCGTGCTGCGCCGCCGCGAGGATGCCCAGACCGCTAGCTGGGCCGATGCCGGGACCGACCGCGGCAGCACCCGAATCCTGGTGTGCTGCTTCATCGTCAGCGCAGCTGTTGTCATCGGGCTCGCCGTCACGGGCATCGGATGGGCCTCGCCGCTGTGGCGCTGGTTGGGTATTGCGGCACTCGGGCTGGGGCTAGCCGTCCGGGCATGGGGCATGGTGGCGCTCGGTCGGCACTACACCCGGACCGTGCGCGAGGTCGACGAACATCAGCTCGTCACGTCAGGGCCCTACGCCGTGATACGCCATCCCGGTTATGCCGGAACGATTCTCGTGTGGTGCGGGTATGCCCTAGCGGCGGCCGGCTGGGTGGCCGTACTCGTGGTGGGCGCACTCGTCGTCGCCGCCTACGCCTACCGGGTGCACACCGAGGAAGCGCTGTTGGGCAGCGTGTTTGGGCAGCGCTACGAGGACTACCGGCGACGGACGTCGCGCCTCGTTCCCTTTGTGTACTGAACGACATGCCGCCCCAACCCGGCGAATAGGCAGAAATTGCGATTCGCGCCGGATGGAGCGCCCGGCGGCAGATGATTGTCGGCATGACAATCCGGTCTGGGCAGCCGCGCCGCGCGGCGTGCCCGACACAACTGGACTAGGCGATGAGTTTGCAGATATCCGCCCACGAGAGGGCCGCGCTGGCCGAGGTGGCTCGGTACCCGTTGCTGGCGGCAATCACCGGTCGGCGGTCCCGCCGATTCCCTGTCGGTGGGCAAATCCCCAGCGGCGCATTGGCGTTCGCCAGCCGCAGGCCAGTGCAACCGCTGTCGGAAGTCGAACGGGCACTGGTCCTGGCAGTCACCGGCGGTGTCACCGGCTGGCACTACGGCATCACCTACAACCCGACCTATGCCCCAATGCTGCCGAACTACTCGGGCAGCGCTACCGGACGCACCTTTCCGTCGCCGGCCGGGTTCCACACCAGTCAACTGTTTTTCACCGACGACACCGGAACGTATCTGCTGCCCACTCGCGACCAGCCGCCACGCGACTTCACCACCTTTGAAGAGTGGGTCACCTGTACCGCCGACTCCATCGTGCGGATTTCGGAGCATCGCTTAGAACTGCCGCGCGAAGAGCCCTATATGGCGGGCCACAACGTGTGGATCGCCAATCATCCGGGCAGTCTGCTGGCCTTTCCGGTGGCCGACCTGGCCGAACATCTGATGAGCATCCTGTGGTTCTACGCGGCCAACGGCTATCTGGTGTACGACGACATCCACAAGTGCAATATCCCAGGCACCCAAGCGTTTTCGTCGCTGCCGCACGCCGACCAGCCGGTGCCGTTGTCCTTTGCCGAGGAATACACCCTTAGCGAGGCCAGCGCCGAACTGTCGATCGCCGCCAACAACGGGGTGCTGATGTTGCAGGCGATGGGTTTGGGCGGCTGGATTTACGACGGCCTGGACCGGCTGTCGGTCCTGGGCGGATCCGGCGACCCGCGGGCACCCGGGTTGGGCTTTGTCTCCGACACCGACGAGCGCTGGCCATTTCCGAACGCCACCGGGCTGCCGGGCTTTTTCGAAACGCTCAGCCCGCCGCATGTGTCGTCCGTGGCCGCCGGCGTCGAAAAGTTGGTCGCGCGGCGATACGGACCGGGCGGGCCGTTTCACCCCGACCCTCCGGGTCCCTGGGCGGACACCCGCAAAATGCGCTCCTCGGCGCTGCCGCCCGACGGCATCCAGGAATTGGTCACCATCGAGGCGTCGTACATCTATGACACCTTCGGCAAGCTGCCTGGCACGGTGCCCACGGTGCATGTGCTGATGTATCTGCAGGCCCAGCACATCGACACCGACTTCTACGACGAGTTGTTCGCGCCGGGCGCTTACCTGCCCACCCACGCCGCACATCAGGCCCGCTGGCATGACCGCGCCTGACCGCAGCGAGACGGTGGCCGTCGACTTCCTCGTCCGACTCGGCGCAGCGATGACTGCTGCCAACTACCCGGTGAACCTGGTGCGGCGCACGCTTATCCGAACAGCCCACCGCTACGGACTGGCCCACCATTTTCTGGTGCTGCCCAACTACGTCCAGCTGAGCGGCTCGGACCAAGCCGGGGGCGCCGTGCTGCGGGTGGTGCGAGCCGGGCGCGAACTGCGCTACGACCAGACCTTCCCGTTGGCTGACCTCGTTGACCAAGCCGAAAGCGGTGACATTGCCGCCGCGGACGGCTTGGCTGAACTCGACCGGATCCGCGCTCTGCCGCGCCGGTTCCCGGCCTGGGTCAGCGTCATCGGCTATGCCGTGCAGAGCGCGGGATTCGCGTTGGTGCTGCAGCCGACTCCGATCGCGTTGATAGCGGCAACCGGGTTCGGCCTGCTCGTCGGCGTCTTGGAACTACTTGATCGAGTCAGCGCCGCGATCGGCCAACTGCTGCCTGCCATCAGTGCATTCCTGGTAGCCGCCAGCGCCTTTAGCCTGGACCGGCTGTTGCATCTCGGCCCGAACAACCTGCGGGTAGAGGCCGCGCCACTAGCGTTGTTCCTCCCGGGCGTCCCGATCACCCTCGCGGTCATCGAACTGACCGTCCGCGAAATGGTGTCGGGTGCGGTCCGGCTGATCGCCGGTTTCATGCAGCTGGCCCAGCTCGCTTTCGGCATTCTTATTGCCGCTCAAATGCTCGGCGTGACTGCTGCCGAGCTCATCGTCGGGCCGGTGAACAAATTCGGCCCGTGGGCCCCTTGGCTCGGCGTCGCGGTGTATGGCATCGGCATCCGGCTCTATCTGGGTCCGCCGCGTAAGTTCACGCCGTGGCTGTTGGGCATCTTGTTCGTCGCGTACGCGGGCCAAGTGGCCGCCAACGCCGTATTGGGCAGCTACGCAAGCGGGTTCGGTGGTGGATTCACACTCATGCTCTGCGCATTGGCTATCTCGCAGCTACCCAGCAGCCCGCCGACGGCCGCGCTGTTGCTGCCGGGATTCTGGTTGTTGATTCCCGGGGCACTCGGTCTGGTCGGCGTGACGCAGTTCATGGGGACCGATCGCGGCGCCGTGTTCACCGGGACGCTGACATCGATGATTTCCATCGCGCTCGGCTTTCAGGCCGGCCTGTTGGTCTGGGGCGCCTTCCACCAGCTGCGCGACACCATCTGGAAATAGTCCGGCGGCTACTGCTGCGTGACCCGGCGGCACTGGCCCAGCTGGTCGCCGAGGCGAGCACCTGAGATTGCCGCCCGGGCTGTGGTTCTGGACAATCTCGGCGCCGGTTGAATGCATCCTTCTGCGGGTATCCGATGGACCCGACGAAGGGAGGGCTCACGGTGGGTGCGACCGACAAGGCGAGAAACAAGCTGCAGAAGCTCGGTGGTAGAGCCAAGGAAACCATTGGCCGGGCCACCGGTGACCGCAACCTCGAAAATCGAGGCATAGGTGAGCGGGTCAAATCGGACCTGAAGGATGCCGGCGAAAAGGTCAAGGACGCCTTTCGCGGACGCGGAGGCCGTCGCCACTCTTGATCGCGAAACGCCACCACACCGATTCGCCATAGGAATAATCGGGGACGAACGACAGACAACAATCGAGGCGCTCCGGGCTTGCCATCGCCGCTGCGCCCTGAGGACAGGTGCGAAGGGTGAGCGAGGAAGTCGAATCCACGGGGCTTTCCGATAAGTCACGCGAACGCATTACCGCGGAGTTGGATCGGCTGCGGGAACGACGTGAACGGCTCGAAGTCGAGGTCAGAAACGACCGCGGCGCGGTCAGCGATCACGCCGACGCCGCCGACGCCATCCAGCGCGCCGACGAGCTGGCCGGGCTCGACGAGCGGATCATCGAGCTCGACAGGCTGCTGCGGACCGGACCGTCGCCGTCGAACGGAACCGGCACACTGCCCGGCGGCACCGAGGTGACCGTGCGGTTCGACGACGGTTCGGTGGTGACGATGCACGTGATCTCCGTCGTCGAAGAGACCCCCGTCGGCCGTGAGGCCGAGACGCTGACGGCAGGCAGCCCGTTGGGTATGGCACTGTCTGGTCGCAAGCCCGGTGACAAGGTCACCTACACGACGCCGCAGGGCGAAAGCCAGGTCGAGCTGCTCGACGTCAAATACCCGACGTAGGCGACCCGACCCGTAGACTCCCCGCGATGGCCGAGATCGCCCCACCGCGCACGCACCTGAGTTTGAGCACGCAGGTGTGGCGGTTCGTCGTCACCGGCGGGCTGTCGGCGATCGTCGACTTCGGGCTCTACGTACTGCTCTACAAGGCGGTGGGCCTGCAGGTGGACCTGGCGAAAGCGACCAGCTTCGTTGCCGGCACAATCACCGCCTACCTGATCAACCGCCGATGGACGTTCCAGGCCGAGCCCAGCACCGCCCGGTTCCTGGTCGTCATGGCCCTCTACGGGGTCACCTTCGCCGTGCAGGTCGGGCTCAACCACCTGTGCCTGGCGGTGCTGGACTACCGCGCGTGGGCGGTACCCGTCGCGTTCGTCATTGCGCAGGGCACTGCGTCGGTGATCAACTTCGTCGTGCAGCGCTCGGTGATCTTCCGGCTGCGCTGACGTCGCCCGCCCAGGCGGTACCCTCTTTGACGATGTTGACGACCAAACGGCTCACCGGCTGGGGCCGCACCGCGCCCTCGGTGGCCACCGTGCTTTCCACCCGTGACACGGACGAAATCGCCAAGGCGGTGGCCAACGCCGGCGACCGCGGCGTGATCGCCCGCGGGCTCGGGCGCTCCTACGGCGACAACGCGCAAAACGGCGGCGGGCTGGTCATCGACATGACGGCGTGCAACCGCATTCACTCGATCAGCGCGGACACGCGACTGGTCGACGTCGACGCCGGGGTCAACCTCGACCAGCTGATGAAGGCCGCGCTGCCCTTCGGGCTGTGGGTGCCGGTGCTGCCGGGCACGCGGCAGGTCACCATCGGCGGCGCCATCGCCTGCGATATCCACGGCAAGAACCACCACAGCGCCGGCAGCTTCGGCCAGCATGTGCGGTCCATGGATCTGCTGATGGCCGACGGCGAGATTCGCCGCTTGACCCCGGATGGGGACGACGCCGAACTGTTCTGGGCCAGCGTCGGCGGCAACGGCCTGACCGGCATCGTCCTGCGGGCCACCATCGAAATGACCCCGACCGAAACGGCGTATTTCATTGCCGACGGCGATGTCACCGCCAACCTCGACGAAACCATCGCCTTCCACAGCGACGGCAGCGAAGCTAACTACACCTACTCGTCCGCCTGGTTCGACGCAATAAGCCCGCCGCCCAAGCTCGGGCGCGCCGTCATATCGCGTGGCTCGCTGGCCCGGCTTGACCAGCTGCCCAAGAAGCTTCAGCGCGACCCATTGAAATTCGATGCGCCGCAATACTTTACGACGCCAGACATCTTTCCTAGCGGCCTGGGCAACAAGCTGATCTTCGGCACAATGACCGAGCTCTGGTACCGAAAGTCCGGCACGTATCGTGGCAAAGCCCAAAACCTCACGCAGTTCTACCATCCGCTCGACATGGTCGGAGAGTGGAACCGTGCTTACGGCCCAGCGGGTTTCGGCCAGTACCAATTCGTAGTGCCCACGGACGCCGTCGAGGAGTTCAAGGGCATCATGTACGACATCCAGAAGTCGGGCCACTACTCGTTTCTGAATGTGTTCAAGCTTTTCGGGCCGGGGAACCAAGCACCGCTGAGCTTTCCGATCCCCGGGTGGAACGTCTGCGTCGACTTCCAGATCAAGCCCGGGCTGGGGGAGTTTCTCAATGAACTCGACCGCCGCGTCCTGGAATTCGGTGGCCGGGTCTACACCGCCAAGGATTCCCGCACCACCGCGGAGATGTTCCACGCCATGTATCCGCGCATCGACGAGTGGATTGCGGTGCGCCGCAAGGTCGATCCGACCGGAGTGTTCGTATCCGACATGGCCCGACGTTTGGAGCTGCTGTAGATGGTCTTTGACGCCGTCGGTAATCCTCAGACCATCCTGCTGCTCGGGGGAACCTCCGAAATCGGTCTCGCGATCTGCGAGCGCTACCTGCAGAATGCGCACGCCCGGATCGTCTTGGCCTGCATGCCCGACGACCCGGGTCGCAACGACGCCGTCGCGCAGATGAAGGTCGCGGGCGCTAAGGCCGTCGAGGTGATCGACTTCGACGCGGTTGACACCGACAGTCACCCCAAGGTGATCGAGCAGGCCTTCGCCGACGGCGATGTGGACGTCGCGATCGTCGCGTTCGGGCTACTCGGCGACGCCGAAGAACTGTGGCAGAACCAGCGCAAAGCGGTGCAGATCGCCGAAGTCAACTACACGGCAGCGGTTTCGGTGGGGGTGCTGCTCGGCGAGAAGATGCGTGCTCAGGGCTTCGGCCAGATCATCGCGATGAGCTCGGCCGCCGGTGAACGGGTCCGGCGCTCCAACTTCGTCTACGGCTCCACCAAAGCCGGACTGGACGGTTTCTACCTCGGCCTTGGTGAAGCGTTGCGCGAGTACGGCGTTCGGGTTCTGGTGATCCGGCCCGGCCAGGTGCGCACCAGGATGAGCGCGCACATCAAAGAAGCGCCATTGACCGTCGACAAAGAGTACGTCGCCAACCTCGCGGTCACCGCAGCCGCGAAAGGTAAGGAATTAGTTTGGGCGCCAGGAGCATTCCGCTATGTGATGATGGTGTTGCGACACATCCCGCGGCCCATCTTCCGCAAGCTACCCATCTGAGCATGCGGAACGCGCTGGCCACCGTCGGCCAGATGCTGCTCGCCGCCGCGGTGGCCGTTGCGGTCTCGGTTGTCTCGCTGCGAGCCATCGCGAGCGTGAACTGGCCGGCCTACCCGTCGTCGAACCAACTGCACGCACTCACGACAGTGGGGCAGGTCGGCTGCCTCGCCGGACTCCTGGCCGCAGGCTGGCTGTGGCGACGCGGCTGGGCCCGGCTGGCACAGCTGGGCGGGCTGGTGTTCGTCTCGGCGTTTTCGGTGGTGACGCTGGGTATGCCGCTGGGCGCCACCAGGCTCTACCTGCACGGCATCTCCGTCGACCAGCAATTCCGCACCGAATACCTGACCCGGCTCACCGACAGTTCCGCGCTGGCCGACATGACCTACAAAGGACTGCCGCCGTTCTATCCGCCTGGCTGGTTCTGGATCGGTGGCCGCGTCGCCGCGCTGACCGGAACACCGGCCTGGGAGATGTACAAGCCGTGGGCGATCACCTCGATCACGATTGCCGTCGCGGTGGCATTGGTGTTGTGGTGGCGGATGATCCGCTTCGAATATGCGCTGATCGTGGTCGCCGCCACTGCCGCGGTGACGCTGGCCTACAGCTCGCCCGAGCCCTACTCGGCGATGATCACGGTGCTGCTGCCGCCGGTGCTGGTGCTGACGTGGTCAGGGCTGCGCGCTGGCGGCCGCCTTCCCTCCGGCGAGTGTGAATCCGACGACGGACACGCCGCGGAACCCGTCGCAGGTTTCACACTCGCGGGCAAGGGCTGGGCCGCGGTGATCGGCGCCGGGATCTTCCTCGGCTTCACCGCCACCTTCTACACGCTGCTGTCGGCCTACAGTGCGTTCACCGTGACGCTGATGGCGGTACTCGTGGCCGCGTCCCGGCGACGTGTGGAGCCACTGATCCGGCTGGCCGTCATCGCCGTCATCGCGGCGGCCATCGGGTCGACCACCTGGCTGCCGTTCGTGCTGCGCGCAGCCCGTGAACCGGTCAGCAACACCGGCAGCGCGCAGCACTACCTGCCGGCCGACGGTGCCGAACTGACCTTCCCGATGCTGCAGTTCACGCTGCTCGGCGCGCTATGCATGCTGGGCACGCTGTGGCTGGTGGTACGGGCCCGCACGTCGACACGGGCCGGGGCACTGGCGATCGGCGTCGTCGCCGTCTACCTGTGGTCATTGCTGTCGATGCTCACCACGCTGGCGCGCACCACGCTGCTGTCGTTCCGGCTGCAGCCGACGCTGACCGTGCTACTGGCCGCCGCCGGGGCATTCGGCTTCGTCGAAGCCGCCCGCGCGCTGGCCGGGCGCAGCCGCAGCGTGCTGCCGGTGGCGGTTGCCCTCGGGCTGGCCGGCGCGATCGGATTCAGCCAGGACATTCCCGGCGTGCTGCGCCCCGACATCACCATCGCCTACACCGACACCGACGGCCACGGCCACCGCGGCGATCGCCGCCCGCCCAGCGCCGAGAAGTACTATCCCGCCATCGACGCCACGATCACCCAGCTCACCGGCAGGCCGCGAGACGAAACCATCGTGCTGACAGCCGATTACAGCTTCCTGTCCTACTACCCGTACTGGGGTTTTCAGGGTTTGACGTCGCACTACGCCAACCCGCTGGCCCAGTTCGACAAGCGGGCCGCAGCGATCAAGGCCTGGTCGAAACTCAAGGCCGCCGACCAACTTGTGCACGCCCTCGACACGCTCCCGTGGCAGCCGCCGACCGTGTTCCTGATGCGCCGCGGCGCCAACGACAGCTACACGCTGCGGCTGGCCGAAGACGTCTACCCCAACCAGCCCAACGTCCGTCGCTACACGGTGGACTTCAAGGCCGCCCTGTTCGCCGACCCGCGCTTCACCGTCAAACACATCGGCCCGTTCGTGCTGGCCGTCCGGACCGCAACCTAATGGCCACCGAAACCGCACAGACCGGGCAACTAGCATCTAGGCCCGTGAGCGACACGGGAGCAAACTATCGGGCCGCCCGTGTCGTCGCCGTCGTCGCCGGTCTGCTCGGGACATTGCTGGCCATCGCCACCCCGCTGCTGCCGGTCAAACAGACCACCGCCGAACTGAACTGGCCGCAAAACGGTGTGCTGGCCAGCGTCGAAGCGCCACTGATCGGCTACGTCGCCACCGATCTCAACATCACCGTCCCGTGCCAGGCCGCCGCCGAGCTGAGCAAGACCAAGACGGTGCTGTTGTCCACGGTCCCCAAGCAGGCCCCGAAAGCCGTCGACCGCGGGCTGTTGATCGAGCGGGTCAACGACGATCTGTTGGTCATCGTCCGCAACACACCGGTGGTGGTGGCGCCGCTGAGCCAGGTGCTCAGCCCGGCCTGCCAGAAGCTGACCTTCACCGCGCACGCCGACAAGGTCACCGGCGAATTCGTCGGGCTCCGGCAAGGCCCCAACGCCGAACATCCCGGCCAGGCACTGCGCGGCGAGCGCGGCGGCTACGACTTCCGGCCGCAGATCGTCGGCGTCTTCACCGACCTGTCCGGACCTGCGCCGCCCGGCCTGACGTTCTCGGCGACGATCGACACCCGCTACAGCAGCGCCCCGACACCGCTCAAGCTGGGCGCGATGATCCTCGGAGTCGCCCTGACGATCGCCGCGCTGGTGGCGCTGCACATCCTGGACACCTCCGACTCCACCCGGCACCGCCGCTTCCTGCCGCCGCGCTGGTGGTCGATCAGCGGGCTCGACGCCCTGGTCACCGCGGTGCTGGTGTGGTGGCATTTCGTCGGGGCCAACACCGCCGACGACGGCTACATCCTGACCATGGCCCGGGTATCCGAGCATGCCGGATACATGGCCAACTACTACCGCTGGTTCGGCACTCCCGAGGCGCCGTTCGGCTGGTACTACGACCTGCTGGCGCTGTGGGCGCACGTCACCACCGCCAGCATCTGGATGCGGCTGCCCACCTTGCTGATGGCGCTGGCCTGCTGGTGGGTGATCAGCCGCGAAGTCATCCCCCGGCTCGGCGATGCCGTCAAGCACAGCCGCGCCGCGGCGTGGACCGCGGCCGGTGTATTCCTGGCGTTCTGGCTGCCGCTGAACAACGGGCTGCGGCCCGAGCCGATCATCGCGCTGGGCATCCTGCTGACCTGGTGCTCGGTGGAGCGGGCGGTGGCCACCAGCCGGCTTTTGCCGGTGGCGGTCGCGTGCATCATCGGCGCGCTGACCCTGTTCTCCGGGCCGACGGGCATCGCGTCGATCGGCGCGCTGCTGGTGGCCATCGGGCCGCTGCGCACGATCCTGCACCGCCGCACCAAACGCTTCGGCGTGCTGCCGCTGGTCGCGCCGATCCTGGCCGCGGTGAGCGTCACCGTGATCCTGATCTTCCGGGACCAGACATTCGCCGGCGAGATCCAGGCCAGCATGCTCAAATCCGCCGTCGGGCCCAGCCTCTCCTGGTTCGACGAGCACATCCGCTACGAGCGGCTGTTCATGGCCAGCCCCGACGGGTCGGTGGCCCGTCGCTTCGCGGTGCTGGCGCTGCTGGTCGCGCTGACGGTGTCGGTGGCAATGTCGTTGCGCAAGGGCAGAATTCCGGGCACCGCCGCAGGGCCCAGCCGTCGCATCATCGGGATCACGATCATCTCGTTCATCGCGATGATGTTCACCCCCACCAAGTGGACGCACCACTTCGGCGTGTTCGCCGGGCTGGCCGGCTCGCTGGGCGCGCTGGCTGCCGTCGCGGTAACCGCGGCGGCGATGCGCTCGCGACGCAACCGCACCATGTTCGCCGCCCTGGTGCTCTTCGTGGTGGCGCTGTCGTTCGCCAGTGTGAACGGCTGGTGGTACGTCTCGAATTTCGGCGTGCCATGGTCGAATGCTTTCCCGGAGTGGCACTTTGGCTTCACCACCGTGCTGCTCGGGCTGACGGTAGTGGTGCTGCTGCTGGCCGCTTGGTTCCACTTCGTCAACAACAGCGAGTCCTCTGAGCGCCGCCTGCCGCGAATTATGCAGTCTCCGTTGGGGATTGCTGCCTGGTTCTTGGTCCTCTTCGAGGTGTTGTCGCTGACACTCGGGATGACCGACCAATACCCGGCGTGGTCGGTGGGCCGCTCCAATCTGCAAGCGCTGACAGGCAAGACCTGCGGGATGGCCGACGACGTGCTCGTCGAGCAGGATCCCAACGCCGGCATGCTCACGCCGGTCGGGGTGGCGCTCAAGGACTCGTTGGGCGCGGCCTTCGCCGAAGGCTTCGACCCCAACGGCATTCCCGCCGACGTGTCCGCCGACCCGGTGATGGAACGCCCCGGCGACCGCAGTTTCGTGAGCGACGACGGCATGGTCACCAGCAGCGAGGCCGGCACCGAAGGCGGGACCACCGCCGCGCCGGGGATCAACGGGTCACGGGCACGACTGCCGTACAACCTCGACTCGGCCCGCACCCCGGTGCTGGGCAGCTGGCGCTCCGGCGTACAGGTGCCGGCGCTGCTGCGCTCGGCCTGGTATCGGCTACCCCCTCGCAACGAGGTGGGGCCGCTGTTGGTGGTGTCGGCGGCAGGCCGGTTCGATCCCGGCGAGGTGCAGGTGCAGTGGGCCGGCGACGACGGAAAACCGGCCGGTTCAACGGGATTCGCCGACGTGGGGGCGGCGCCGGCGTGGCGCAACCTGCGGGCCCCGTTGGCGGCGCTCCCGGAGAGCGCCACCCAGGTGCGGGTGGTCGCCACCGACGACGACTTGGCGCCGCAGCATTGGATTGCGGTGACGCCGCCACGCATTCCGCGGCTGCGCACGCTGCAGCAGGTGGTCGGCTCGACCGATCCGGTGCTGCTGGACTGGCTGGTCGGTCTGGCGTTTCCTTGCCAGCGGCCGTTCGGTCATCAAAACGGCGTCATCGAGGCGCCCAAGTGGCGGATCCTGCCGGACCGGTTCGGTGCCGAGGCCAACTCGCCGGTGATGGACAACAACGGCGGTGGGCCGCTGGGTGTCACCGAGCTGCTGGACCGCGCCACCACCGTGTCGACCTATTTGAAGGACGACTGGTTCCGTGATTGGGGCGCGCTGCAGCAGTTGACCCCGTACTACCCGGATGCGACGCCGGCCCGCCTGGACTTGGGCACGGCCACCCGCAGCGGGCTGTGGAGTCCCGCGCCGCTGCGCAAGACCTGATCCGGAACGCTTGCCCTTGCGGCGATCCGACCCTCTAAACTGTCGGTGGTTATCCGGACCTCAGCCAGCACGAGACCTTGGTCCTGTCTTCAGACGTGTAGGACGGGCATTGTTCATGACCCGCACTACCAAGAAGGCACCATGGGCCCCGATAGTGACAGTTCTCGTTGTACACAACGCAGGTTGCGAGCGACCGGCGAGCGCAACGGCTCGGCTGTAATCGTCTGCGTCGGCGGCGAAGTGGACGCCAGCAATGAGGCAGAGTGGCAGCACCTGCTGACCAATATGGCGGCCTGCGCCGTCGCGCCGGGGCCGCTGGTGGTCGACGTCTGTGACCTCGACTTCATTGGCGCCGGCGCTTATGCCATGTTGGCTCGCGAGGCGGAGCGGTCTAAACACCGCGGGGTGCGCTTGTGCCTGGTCAGCGATCGGCCGGAAACCACGCGAGCCGTTGCTGCCTGCGGACTGGATGAGTTGCTGCCCGTCGAGACAACGCTCGAGGCGGCAATGTCGCAGCTCACCGGCAAAGTTCGGTAGCTAGCCGGTTTGCGGACGTCCCAGCGGGGTATTCGGTCCCGGCTGTTGTGGCGACGCTAGGGAGAATCGGGATTCATCGATGAGCGAACTGACCAGCTCGGCAGTCGACCAGGCGGTGCGGCGCTGGCCCGGGGAGGCCTACCCGCTGGGTGCGACGTATGACGGCTCGGGCACCAACTTCGCGATCTTCAGCGAGATAGCAGAAGGTGTGGAGCTGTGTCTTTTCGGCGACGACGGCGAAGACACCAGGGTGGCACTGACCGAAGTCGATGGGTTCGTCTGGCATGCCTTTCTGCCCGACGTTGCGCCCGGCCAGCGGTACGGATACCGGGTGCACGGGCCCTACGATCCAGCGGCAGGCCACCGGTGCAATCCGAACAAGTTGTTGCTGGATCCCTACGCCCGCGCGATCGACGGCAACTTCGAGTGGGATCAGTCGCTGTTCGGTTACACCTTTGGCGATCCGGACAGCCGCAACGACGAGGACTCGGCGGCGCACATGCCGAAATCGGTAGTGATCAACCCCTTTTTCGACTGGGACGCCGACCGTCCGCCCCGCCACGCCTACGCGGATACCGTCATTTACGAGGCACACGTCAAGGGCCTGACCCAAAGCCATCCCGACATCCCGGCGCCGCTTCGCGGAACATACGCCGGCATCGCTCATCCGGTGATCATCGAGCACCTGCAGAAATTGGGCATCACTGCGATCGAACTGATGCCCGTGCACCACTTCGCCAACGATTCCACGCTGCTCGACAAGGGATTGTCGAACTACTGGGGCTACAACAGCATTGGGTTCTTCGCCCCCGACTTCAAGTACGGCTCGGGCAGCAGCCCCGGCAGTCAGGTGAACGAGTTCAAGACCATGGTGCGCACGCTGCACGAAGCCGGCATCGAGGTCATCCTGGACGTTGTCTACAACCACACCGCCGAGGGCAACAACCTGGGGCCCACGATCTGTATGCGCGGGATTGACAACGCCGCCTACTACCGCCTGGTCGATGACGATCCGCGTTACTACATGGACTACACCGGCTGCGGCAACAGCCTCAACGTCCGCCACCCACACTGCCTGCAACTGATCATGGACTCGTTGCGGTACTGGATAACCGAGATGCACGTCGACGGGTTCCGCTTCGATCTGGCCTCGACGCTAGCCCGCGAGTTCTACGACGTCGACCGGCTGTCCACCTTTTTCGAGCTGGTGCAACAAGATCCGACCGTCAGCCAGGTCAAGCTGATCGCCGAACCGTGGGACGTCGGCCCCGGCGGCTACCAAGTCGGCAACTTCCCGCCGCAGTGGACCGAATGGAACGGCAAGTATCGCGATACCGTGCGCGACTACTGGCGCGGGGAACCGGCCACCCTGGGTGAATACGCCTCTCGGTTGACCGGCTCGGCGGACCTCTACGAACGCACCGCGCGCCGGCCGGTGGCGTCGATCAACTTCGTCACCGCCCATGACGGGTTCACGCTACGAGACCTGGTGTCGTACAACGAAAAACATAACGAGGCCAACGGCGAGGACAACCAGGACGGTGAATCCCACAACAGATCGTGGAACTGTGGGGTGGAGGGACCGACGGACGACTCCGACATCAACGCGCTGCGGTCGCGTCAGCAACGTAACTTCCTGGCCACGCTGCTGTTGTCGCAAGGCGTTCCAATGATCTGCCACGGCGATGAACTGGGCCGCTCGCAAGGCGGCAACAACAACGGTTTCTGCCAGGACAACGAGACGACATGGATTCAGTGGGACAAGGCCGACGCTGAACTCATCGACTTCACGGCGACGGTGTCGGCGCTTCGTGCCGCGCATCCGGTCTTTCGCCGCCGCCGCTTCTTCGACGGACGGCCGGTGCGCCGCCGCGGCGCAGCGGGCCTGCCGGACATTTCCTGGTTCAAGCCAGACGGATCGGAGATGGGCGACGACGACTGGGACGCCGGTTTCGGCAAGGCGATCGCGGTTTACCTCAATGGCTTAGGAATTCCCGACCGCGATGCTCGCGGCGAGCGGGTGAGTGACGACTCGTTCTTCCTGTGCTTCAGCGCCCACCATGAGCCGATCGATTTCGTTCTGCCTGCACGGGAATTCAGCCCGGCGTGGCAGGTAGTGCTCGACACTGCGACGACCGATCTCGACAACGACAATCCGCGCGAATGCGGCACGATTGTGCCGGTGCAGTCCCGCGCGATGGTCGTGCTGCAAGCCGCCCAAATTCCCACAGGTGCTTTCGATCAACACCGACCACAGGAAGGTCAACGATGAAACCCATTGCATGCGCGGCGATCGCGGTCACCATGTGGCTGTTCAGCGGATGCTCAGCCTCAGAAGTCGTGAACACCGGCGGCGACACCAAGTGCAAGGACTTCACCAGCCAGGACGAGAAAAAACAGAACGAAGAGGTCAGCAAGATGCTCAAGGACAAGAACGGATCTGAGCCCGGCGAACTCCAGATCTCGACGACTCGCCTGTCCGTGACGACCTATTGTCAAACAGTCGGCAAGCAAGACAGCAAGATCTCCGAGGCGCCGCACGGCTGATCACCCTGAAAGAAGGTTCGCAATGTTGCATTCGCTGATTCTCGCCGCCCAGGCAGACCCTCAAGCCGCGGGCCTCATTTTGCGGGGTATCAAGGGGATATTCGTTGCCATCGGAAGCATCATCGCCGCGATCGTGTGCGCGCTGATTGCCGGCATGAAGGGACGCAACCCGTTCGGCTGGGGCATCCTGGGTCTGTTCTTCAGCATCATCACGCTCATCGTCGTCATCGTCATTCCCAGCAAGAAGTGATGACGCGCTTGGCATTAGCCCGGATGCATCTGCCCGTCGAGGTGGCCGCCTTCTTGCCGGTCGGTGCCCTCGTACTGGGAAGCGGCTGAATCCAGTTTCCCGGCAAGGTCATGCGACACCGCTTGCATCCCCTTAGCCGCCTTGGTACGGGACTGTTCAGCGGCCAATACCGCCGCAGTGGTCAACGAGCACACCAGGCCGTGTGAGCTGCCGACATTCACGCCGGTGTCCCGGGTCGCCATATCGGCCGCGGCAATATCGCTGGCGACCTGGCGATGCTGAGTCGACAGTTTGCGCAAATCGCCAGGACTTACCTGTAATTCGCCGCCCATGCGTAATTCCTTTCTGCGGTGGACTATTGGGCGCCGGTTGGATGCGCGTCTGCCGCGATGCGGTCGTATCCGGCTCCAGCCCGTCGGATCAAGGTCGCATTGTGCGCGGCGTCGGACGTCATGCGCTCAAACGCTTGAAGGCAGGGAGGCAAGGTGCCGGCGACGGCAGCGACTTGGATGCCGAGCGAGACTGCTTCGCCGCTGCCCGGCGGGATATTCCAAAGCATCGCGGTCAATGCCGGGATGATGGACAGCGTGAGGACGGTCGAGTTGTGGTCGATTGTTTCCCTTGTCTTCTCGACCTGCTCGGACTCGCGGTGCAGGACTTCTTTCACCGTCTTGTCATTTTCCGCCATCTCGGCCGCGCGCTGCTGCTGCTCTTTGTTTCGCTCGCCGTATGTTTCCGACGCGGACCCCTCCCAGCTGTCCGGCGGGTGGGTAGATCCCAGCGTTTCGCCGATCCGATTGAATGCGTTGGCGCCCTTCGCAAATCCGTTTCCCGTCTCCGGGTCTCCAAATCCGAGCATGTTGGCCATGGCCATCATTGCCAGCAGCCCGTTTTCGATCACGGGCAGTTCTGCGGCTTCGGGGATGGTCGCGCCCAGCTTTTTGCCGAGTTGCGTCCCCAAGGTGTGGGTGAAACCGACAAAGTCAGCACCGATTCCTGTCAGCGACCACGCGGTGTCCTTCTCGACGCCTTTTGGGTGGTCGTAGGCAAGACCCTTCCAAAAATTGAAACTCTCGTAGATGTCCCTGAGGTCGCCCACGCAAAATCCCCTCGCCGAAGCACCTGGCTAGCGCAACTACCGCTCAGGCTACCAATCCTCGGATGGGTTGCCTCACACGAAAATGCCAGTCAGTCAAGCCTCGAATTGCGCATCCCGCAATCGCTGTAATGCTCGGCCGTCCGTCAGCTCGACCCGGTAACCGGGGTGCTGCCAATAGAACCGCACCACCTCTCTCAGCGCATCGCCATCGGTCGCGTAAAGGCCCGCCTGCTTCACGGTCATCAGTTTCCCGTTAGCCATCGCGATGGTGATGGGGCACAACGCGTAAGCATGCGAGAAAGTGAGCTTGAACGGACCCCAACCATAGGAACGCTTCGGAGCCACGTCGGTGACTGCGGTGACGTCGGACCACGTACCTCTCTTGGCAACGAGGCCTTCCGCGAAAACAAATCCCTCCGGGGTCAGTCGTACATAGCCCCCGCCCCGGCGTTTGATCATCAGCCACACCAATACGGCGCATACCACCGCGGGGCCACCGAACATGATCAAGTAATCGCGATGGAGTTCTTCAGGAAAAGGCACAGTCACTATGTGCAGGTGTCCGAGGACTGCCCAGGATCCCAAGTCCACGGCCGCGTCGAGCATCAGGACCGCACTAAGCACGTCGAGACGCCGATCGAGACGCAGCGTTGTACCGGACGAGTCCGCCATTGCGCGTGGCACAAACCTCGCGATGTACAGCCACTGAACGAACGGGATGACGCACAACGTCGTCGCACCGACCAGCAAGGCTGTCAGCAAATAGCGGCCATATAGCACAGCAACAATTGCTGCTCCCGCACAGAACACCGCAGTGCCGCCCGACAAAGAAAGAGCAAGCCTTCTCAGTATTTTGTTTTGCCTGGCTCGGTCGCTTTCTTGGTCGGCCGGCGAAACATGACTCGCGTGCGGGTCGGTCACGGTCGGAGTTTATCGCCGGTGATCCGCCGTTCCGGGCAGCATCGTCAGCAGCCTAAGCACCGTCCCATTTGTCCGGGTCCTCAGCGCGCCGCGCGGCGGCGAGCATCGTCGCAGGACGGTCGCCTACGATCGACCCTCGTGCCCCACGACGACGAGCGATCGACGCAGCGGATCGAGCGCCTCATCGCCGTCATCGCGGGAATCGCGGGGGTGCTGCTGTGCGGCATCGTTCCGTTGCTACCGGTCAAGCAGACCACCGCGACGATTCTCTGGCCGCAGGGCAGCAAAGACGGCCACGTCACCGACATCACCGCGCCGCTGGTGTCCGGGGCGCCGCGGGCTCTGGACATCTCCATCCCCTGCCCGGCGATCGCCAGCCTGCCCACGGCCGGTGGCCTGGTGCTGTCGACCCTGCCGTCCGACGGTTTCGAGACCGGCAAGAACGGGCTGTTCGTGCGCGCCAACAAAGACACCGTCGTCGTCGCGTTCCGCGACACGGTGGCCACCGTCGCACCCCGCTCCGCGATCGCCGCCGGCGCCTGCAGCGTGCTGCACATCTGGGCCGACGCCGGCGGAGCAAACGCGGATTTCGTCGGGATCCCCGGAGCGGCCGGCAAACTCGCACCCGAGAAGAAGCCTCAGGTCGGCGGCGTCTTCACCGACCTCAAAGTGCCCGCCCAACCGGGGCTGTCCGTCCGCGTCGACATCGACACCCGGTTCATCACCGCCCCCACCATGCTGAAGAAGGCCGTGATGGGCCTGGGCACACTGTCAGTGCTGGCCGCGATCGTCGCGCTGGGGATCCTGGACCGGCGCTCCGGCCGCCGCGCACCCCGCAACTGGCGGCACATCTGGCGGGCGGGACTCGCGACCTGGCTCGCCGACGTCGGCGTCGTCGGCACCCTGCTGCTGTGGCACGTCATCGGCGCCACCTCCTCGGACGACGGCTACAACCTGACCATCGCCCGGGTCTCCCGGCAGGCCGGCTACCTGGCCAACTACTACCGGTTCTTCGGGACCACCGAGGCCCCGTTCGACTGGTATCCGGCGGTATTGGCGCACCTGGCGACAGTGAGCACGGCCGGGGTGTGGATGCGGCTGCCGGCCACACTGGCCGGGATCGTCTGCTGGCTGATCATCAGCCGCTACGCGCTGCGGCGGCTGGGCCCCGGCAAGGGCGGCCTGGCGTCCAACCGGGTCGCGGTGTGGACTGCCGGCGCGGTGTTCCTGGCCGCCTGGCTGCCGTTCAACAACGGTCTGCGGCCCGAGCCGCTGATCGCGCTGGGCGTGATCGCCACCTGGGCACTGGTGGAGAGCGCGATCGCCACCCGGCGGCTGGTGCCGGCGGCGGTGGCGATCATCGTCGCGATGCTGACCGCGACGCTGGCGCCGCAGGGGCTGATCGCGGTAGCTGCGCTGCTGACCGGCGCCCGGGCGATCGCCCGGATGATCGCGACGCGCCGACCGGCCGACGGGCTGTTGGCGCCGCTTGCGGTGTTGACGGCGTCGCTGTCGCTGATCACCGTCGTGGTGTTCCGGTCGCAGACGCTGGCCACGGTCGGCGAGTCGGCGCGCATCAAATACAAGGTCGGCCCGACGATCGCCTGGTATCAGGAGTGGCTGCGCTACTACTTCGTCACGGTCGAGAGCAACGCGGACGGCTCGATGACCCGGCGCTTCGCGTGGCTGGTGCTGTTCTTCTGCCTTTTCGGCGCCCTGGTGGTGCTCCTGCGGCGCGGCCGGGTGGCGGGTCTGGCCAGCGGGGCGGTGTGGCGGCTGATCGGCACCACCGCGGCGGGTCTGCTGCTGCTGACGTTCACGCCGACGAAATGGGCGGTGCAGTTCGGTGCGTTCGCGGGACTGGCCGGCGCGCTGGGCGCGGTCACCGGGTTCGCGTTCGCGCGAGTCGGGCTGCACAGCCGCCGCAACCTGACCCTGTACATCACCGGGCTGCTGTTCGTGCTGGCCTGGGCGACTTCGGGAATCAACGGCTGGTTCTACGTCGGCAACTACGGGGTGCCGTGGTTCGACATCCAGCCGGTCATCGCCAGCCACCCGGTGACGTCGATGTTCCTGGCGGCCTCGATCGCGACCGGACTGCTGGCCGCCTGGCAGCACTTCCGGATGGACTACGCCGGGCACACCGAGATCAAGCCCACCCGCCGCAACCGCATCCTGGCCTCCACCCCGCTGCTGGTGGTGGCGGCGATCATGGTGCTCGCCGAGGTCGGCTCGATGGCCAAGGCCGCCGCCGTCCGCTACCCGATGTACACCACCGCCAAGGCCAATCTCGCCGCGCTGAAATCCGGCCTGTCGGAGCGCAGTTGCGCGATGGCCGACGACGTGCTGGCCGAGCCGGACACCAATGCCGGTCTGCTGCAACCTTTTCCGGGACAGGCATACGGTCCGGCGGGTCCGCTGGGCGGCGTGAACCCGGTCGGCTTCAGCCCCAACGGCGTCGGCAAAGACCTGCAGTCGGATCCGGTGGTGTCCAAGCCGGGGCTGGTCAACTCCGACGCCTCGCCCAACAAGCCCAACGCCGCGATCAGCGACTCGGCGGGCACCGCCGGCGGCTACGGCGCGGTCGGGGTGAACGGTTCGCGGGCGGCGCTGCCGTTCGGCCTGGACCCGGCTCGCACCCCGGTGATGGGCAGCTACGGGGAGAACAGCCTGGCCGCCACCGCCACCTCGGCGTGGTATCAGCTGCCGCCGCGCACCCAGGACCGGCCACTTGTGGTCGTCTCGGCCGCCGGCGCGATCTGGTCCTACAAAGAGGACGGCGACTTCAGCTACGGCCAACAGCTGAAACTGGAGTGGGGTGTCCGAAACCCTGACGGCACAACGCAACCGCTGGGCCAGGTGTATCCGATCGACCTGGGTCCGCAGCCGGCGTGGCGGAACTTGCGGTTCCCGTTGAGGACGGCCCCGGCGCAGGCCAACGCGGCGCGCATCGTCGCCTACGACCCTAACTTGAGTTCCGAGCAGTGGTTTGCGTTCACCCCGCCGCGGGTTCCGGTGCTGGAGACCCTGCAGCAATTGATCGGGTCCCAGGCGCCGGTGCTGCTCGACATCGCGACCGCCGCGAACTTCCCCTGCCAGCGGCCGTTCTCCGAACACCTTGGCGTTGCGGAACTTCCGGACTACCGGATTCTGCCCGACCACAAGCAGACCGCCGCGTCGTCGAACCTGTGGCAGTCGGCCGAGGACGGCGGGCCGTTCCTGTTCACCACGGCGATGCTGTGGACGTCGACCATCCCGACGTACCTGCGCGACGACTGGTACCGGGACTGGGGGTCGGTGGAGGCGTATCACCGCTTCGTGCCGACTGATCGGGCGCCGAATGCCGTGATCGAGCAGGGCGTCACCACCGTCTACGGCTGGAGCCGACAAGGACCGATTCGAGCACTGCCATGACCGTGACGCAGGAATCCACTGTTACCGAGACCGCCGACCGCGAGGTGCAGGTGGCGCGCTGGGTGGCGACGATCGCCGGCCTGATCGGCTTCGTGCTGTCGGTGGCGACACCGCTGTTGCCCGTCGTGCAGACCACCGCCACGCTGAACTGGCCTCAACAGGGGCAGTTCACAAACGTTACGGCACCGCTGATTTCGCAGACCCCGGTCGCGGTGACAGTGACCGTGCCGTGCGACGTGGTGAACACGCTGCCGCCGAAGGGCGGGCTGGTGTTGGGCACCGCACCCAAACAGGGCAAGGACGCCTCGCTGCAGGGGCTGTTCGTCAACGTCAGCAGCCAACGCGTCGACGTCACCGACCGCAACGTGGTGATCGCCAGCGCACCACGCAATCTGGTGGCCGGTGCCCAGTGTCAGCGGATCGAGATCACCTCCACGCATGCCGGCACCTTCGCCACGTTTGTCGGCCTGCCCGGGCCACCCGGGCAGCCGTCGGGCTTCCCGGATCCCAACCTGCGCCCGCAGATCGTCGGGGTGTTCACCGACCTGACCGGCCCGGCGCCGCCCGGGCTGCGGCTCTCAGCGACCATCGACACCCGATTCTCCACCAAGCCAACGGTTTTGAAGCTGACGGCGATTGTGCTCGCGATCGCATCGACCGTCGTCGCGCTGATTGCGCTGTGGCGACTGGACCGGATGGACGGGCGCCGGATGCGCCGGTTGATCCCGGGCCGCTGGCACGGTTTCAGTCTGGCCGACGCGACGGTGATCTTCGCGTTCCTGCTCTGGCACGTGATCGGGGCCAACTCTTCCGACGACGGCTACATCCTGGGGATGGCCCGCGTCGCCGACCACGCCGGCTACATGTCCAACTACTTCCGCTGGTTCGGCAGCCCCGAAGACCCGTTCGGCTGGTACTACAACCTGCTGGCGCTGATGACCCATGTCAGCGACCAGAGCATCTGGATTCGGTTGCCGGACTTGGTCGCCGGGCTGGTGTGCTGGCTGCTGCTGTCCCGTGAGGTGCTGCCCCGACTGGGTCCGGCGGTGGCGTCGAGCAAGGCCGCGCTGTGGGCCGCGGGCCTGGTGCTGCTGGCGGCGTGGATGCCGTTCAACAACGGTCTGCGGCCCGAGGGCATCATCGCGGTCGGGTCGCTGATCACCTACGTGCTGATCGAGCGGTCGATGTACTCGGGCCGGATGACGCCCGCGGCGCTGGCGATCGTCGCCGCCGCGTTCACACTCGGCATCCAGCCGACCGGACTGATCGCGGTGGCGGCGTTGGTCGCCGGTGGTCGCCCGATCCTGCGGATCCTGGTGCGACGGCATCGACTGGTCGGCACCTGGCCGCTGGTGGCCCCGCTGCTGGCAGCCGGCTTCGTGATCCTGCCGGTCGTGTTCGCCGACCAGACGCTGTCAACCGTGTTCGAGGCCACCAGGATTCGCAGTGCGATCGGACCCAGCCAGGCCTGGTACACCGAGAACCTGCGCTACTACTACCTGATCCTGCCCACCGTCGACGGGTCGCTGTCGCGGCGGTTCGGCTTCCTCGTCACCTTCCTGTGCCTGCTCGGGGCACTCTTTATCATGTTGCGCCGCAAGCGGGTTCCGGGTGTGGCCCGCGGGCCGGCCTGGCGGCTGATGGGTGTCATATTCGGCACGATGTTCTTCTTGATGTTCACCCCCACCAAGTGGGTGCACCACTTCGGCCTGTTCGCCGCGGTCGGTGCGGCCATGGCGGCGCTGACCACGGTGCTGGTTTCGCCGAAGGTGTTGCGCTGGTCGCGCAACCGGATGGCGTTCGTGGCGGCGGTGTTTTTCATGCTGGCGTTGTGCTTCGCCACCACCAACGGCTGGTGGTACGTGTCCAGCTACGGCGTGCCGTTCAACAGCGCGATGCCCAAGATCGACGGAATCACCATCAGCACAATATTTTTCGTGCTGTTTGCGCTGACTGCGCTGTATGCCACCTGGCTGCACTTCGCGCCCCGAGACCGTGGCGAGGGCCGGCTGGGCCGCGCGCTGACAGCCGCGCCGGTGCCGATCGCGGCGGGTTTCATGGTGTGCGTGTTCGTCGCGTCGATGGTGGCCGGGATCGTGCGCCAATATCCCACTTACTCCAACGGCTGGGCCAACCTGCGCGCGTTCACCGGTGGCTGTGGGCTGGCCGACGACGTCCTGGTCGAACCCGACACCAACGCCGGCTTCATGCCCGCGCTGCCCGGCGACTACGGTTCGCTGGGTTCCTTGGGTGGCGTGAACCCCGTCGGCTTCAGCCCCGACGGCGTGCCGGAACACACTGTGGCCGAGGCGATTCGGATGGCGTCACCGCCGCAGCCCGGCGTCGACTACGACTGGGATGCCCCCACCAAGCTGAAGACGCCGGGCCTCAACGGCTCGACGGTGCCGCTGCCCTACGGCCTTGACCCCGCCCGGGTGCCGGTGGCCGGCAGTTACACGACGGGCCCGCAGCAGGAGAGCCGGCTCGCCTCGGCCTGGTATCAACTGCCCAAGCGTGACGACGGGCATCCGCTGGTAGTCGTGACCGCAGCGGGCAAGATCGCCGGCAACAGCGTGTTGCACGGGCACACCGACGGGCAGACCGTGGTGCTGGAGTATGCCCGTGCCGACCTGGCGCCGGCCGGGCGGCTAGTGCCCGACGACCTGTACGGCGAACAGCCCAAGGCGTGGCGCAACCTGCGGTTCGCCCGTGACAAGATTCCCGGCGACGCGGTGGCCGTCCGGGTGGTGGCCGACGATCTGTCGCTGACCCCGGAGGACTGGATCGCGGTCACCCCGCCGCGGGTACCCGAGCTGCGCTCGCTGCAGGAGTACGTCGGCTCGTCGCAGCCGGTGCTGATGGACTGGGCGGTGGGGCTGGCCTTCCCGTGCCAGCACCCGATGCTGCACGCCAACGGCGTCACCGAGATCCCGAAGTTCCGCATCACCCCGGACTACATGGCCAAGAAGCAGGACACCGACACCTGGGAGGACGGCGTCAACGGCGGCCTGCTGGGCATCACCGACGTGCTGCTGCGTGCGCATGTGATGGCCACCTACCTGTCGCGGGACTGGGGCCGCGACTGGGGTTCTCTGCGTAAATTCGACACGATCGTCGACGCGCAGCCGGCCCAGCTCGACCTGGGTACCGCGACCCGCAGCGGATGGTGGTCGCCGGGCCAGATCCGTATCAAGCCGTAGCCCCGAAAGTGGCGTTGTTGCACGGTTTTTGCGATTTGCGTGCAACAACTCCGCGTTCGCGATTGGCGGCGGCCGATGGTGGGTATTCCGGGGCCATGCGTGCTGAAGAAGGCGACGAAACCGTCAAGGAGATGGCCGACGAGGCCGGCGAGGCCAAAAAGGAGCTCAGGGAGTCCACCGCGACGGGCAAGAAGGTGCAGCAGGAGTCCGAAGACTCCGACAAGCATCGGTGAGACTGGCCGCTCTGGCGTCGCTGTTGAGCGCATGCGCGGTGGCCTGCAGCCCGTCTTCGCCCACCGGGGCACGACCACTGTCGAACTATGTCGCAATGGGCGACTCGGCCGCCGCCGCCCCCGGCGTGCCGGACCCCGCGCCACCGCCGGGCTGCGACAAGTCGACCAACGACTATCCGTCGGTGCTTGCCCGCCGCTTGGGTGCGACGAGCTTCGCCGACGTCACCTGCAGCGGCGCAACGACCGACGACATCATCGCGCGGGCACAACCGACCCCCAGCGGGCCGGTGCCGCCGCAAATCGAGGCGGTTGAGGCCGACACTTCGCTGATCACAATCACCATCGGCGGCAACGACGTCGGGCTGGCCGGCGACGCGGCACAATGCCGGGCAGCGTCGCTGGAATCCCCGCCGTGTGTGGAGCGGTTCGTGACCAACGGCGTGGACAGCATCTCGGCGGCAATCAACGCGCACGTGCCGGTGTGGGCTGCGATGGTCGACGACGTCCGCGCCAAGGTGCCGGCGGCGCGCATCGTCCTGGTCGGCTACCTGACCTATATCCGGCCTGGCGGCTGTTTTCCCGAGCAGCCGGTGCTGCCCAGGGATGCCGACTACTTCGAGGCTAAGGTCAACGAGCTCGACGACACGCAACGGCGGTTGGCGGCCGACAAACGGATCGACTACTTCGACACCCGGCCGCTGTCCGTCGGCCACGACATGTGTGCCCCACCCGACGAGCGCTATGTCGAAGGGTTTGCAGCCGCCAATCCTGCTGCGCCGCTGCACCCTAACGCGATGGGCGCCGCCGCGGTAGGCAATGCTCTTGCTGACTGGCTGGCCCGCCGCTAGACCGGAACAGCCGCGACGTCCAGCGTCTCACCCGGCTCGAGGTTGACGACCCGCAGCGACTTGGCCCGGGCGGCGATGGCCAGTTTTGCCAAGGGATCGTCCTCCTCGACATAGTACGGCGGGCGGTGAACACCAAAGTGCATGGGCACCAATGTATTTGCCCCGAGGATCACGGCGGCCTGGGCGGCTTGTTCGGGTGTCAGGTCGGCCGGCAGTTCACTCGCAGGCTGCAAATGTGGTACCGGGAAGTTCACTTTCGCGCCGTTGACCGGCAGGACGGCGACGTCGATGGGCCCCGTTCGGTGGGCGATGAGCCACCAGTAGCCGTGGAACATCGTGTCGCCGCCGTGGAAGATTCGCTGGCCCTCCGCTTGAACGACCCAGCCCAGCTGGGGGTCACCCAAGCCGTCCACGGCGGGCACCGCGGTGATGGTGAACGGCCCCAATTCGATTTGCTCCCAGTCGGTTACGACCCGGGCCTGCAGACTGCTAGCCGCAATGTCGGCCTCTTGGCGGGCCGTCCCGACCGCTTCCTCATCGGATCCGACGAAGGGCGGCGGGCGCAGCACTAGGCCTCGGGGGCCAACAGCTGTCTGGATGGCCGCGACGTCGGTGTGGTCACCATGCAGGTGGGTGACCAGTGCCGCCGACGCCTCGCCGGGCCGGGTCGGCGCCACGAATTGCTCGTTCGGCAGAACCGAACTCAGCACCCGAAAATCGTGCACGTAGTCCACGACCAATGACACATCCTCGGCGATCACTTCGATCCCTGCCCAGCCCAGACGTCGAATCCTCATGCCAATCAACCCTTTCCAGTCTGCTTGACGCTGTCGATGCGGGCAGTGATCGCCGCGGCGGCGCGGTCGTATGCACTGTCGTCGTCGAAGAGGACCGCTTCGGAGTTCGCGGCGCGCGCGAATGCGTCCAACTCAAAGGCAAGCTGCGCCGGATCGACGTCGGCGCGGATCTCGCCGGTTGCCTGCGCTTCCCGCACCAGCCGTTCTTGCAACCCCAGCCAACCGGTGTGGTGTTCGCGGATCGCGTCGCGGATGACTCCGTCACGCGCGTCATACTCGGCGGTGACGGCAGCGAAGAAACAGCCACCGGAAAACACCCGTCGCCGCGAATAGTCCATCCAGTGCTGATAAAGCGCCACCAGACGTGGCAAGCCTTTACCGGTGCGCAGAGCCGGCCTGATCACATGTCGGGTGAAGACGTCACCGGCGTAGCCGATGGCGGCCAGTTGCAGCTGCGCCTTGGAGCCGAAATGCGCCGCGACGTTGCTCTTGCTGGTGCCGCACTCCTGGGCGAGGCGGCCGATGGACAGGCCTTCCAGGCCGTCGGCCGACGCGATATCGGCGGCCGACGCCAAGATCGTCGATCGTGCCCGTTCGCCCCGGGCGAGCCGTCCGTCGGTCTTGGCAGCCACGGGGCAAGACTATACGAACGATCGTTCATAATTCAACCCACGAGCAGACAGGGGATCGCACAATGGCGGCCGCTATCGTGCGATTCTGCGTCTGGTCGCGGGAGGACTAGACCGGGATCAGGCCGTGCTTGCGGCCTACCCGGCGGTAGATCTGCTTGTCGCGCAGTAGGTGCAGCGACTTGCGCAGCAGCAGCCGGGTGTCGTGCGGTTCGATCACCGCGTCGATGAATCCGCGCTCGGCGGCGATCCACGGGATCGCCATGTTGAGGTTGTAGTTGTCGATGAAGGACTTCTTGATCGCCTGTGCTTCGGGCGTGTGCGGGTCGGGGAACCGCTTCATCAGCAGTTGCGCGGCGCCCTCGGCACCGATCACCGCGATGCGCGCGGTGGGCCACGCGTAGTTGAAGTCCGCGGTCAGCTGCCGCGAGCCCATCACGGCGTAGGCGCCGCCGTAGGACTTGCGGACCGTGATCGTCACCTTCGGCACGTCGGCTTCCACCACCGCATACAGGAACCGACCGCCGCGCTTGATGATGCCGTTCTTCTCCTGCTCGGCGCCGGGCAAAAAGCCCGGGGTGTCGACGACGAACACCAGCGGGATGTCGAATGCGTCGCAGAAGCGGATGAACCGCGCGGCCTTGTCGGATGCCTCGTTGTCGATCGAGCCGGACAGGTGCATCGGCTGGTTGGCCACCACCCCGACGGGCCGCCCGTCGACCCGGGCGAATCCGGTGATGATCGCCGGCCCGGCCTGCGCGGCGACGTCGAGGAAGTCGCCGTCGTCGAAGATCCGCAGCAGAATCTCGTGCATGTCGTAGGCCATGTTGTCCGAGTCCGGCACGATCGAGTCGAGCTCCAGGTCGGTCGGCGTGACCTCCGGCTCCAGGCCGGGGTTGACGATCGGCGGCTTGTCGAAGCAGTTCGACGGCAAAAACGACAGGAAGTCGCGCACGTACTGGAATGCCGCCGCCTCGGAGTCGACGACCTGGTGCAGGTTGCCGTAGCGGGCCTGGGCGTCGGCGCCGCCGAGCTCGTCGAGGCTGACCTCTTCGCCGGTGACTTCCTGGATCACGTCGGGCCCGGTGACAAAGAAGTAGCCCTGATCGCGCACCGCGACCAACAAGTCATCCTGGATTGGCGAATACACCGCTCCCCCAGCACATTTGCCGAGGATGATGGAGATCTGCGGCACCAGTCCGGACAGCGCCTCGTGGCGCCGGCCCAGTTCGGCATACCAGGCCAGCGAGGTCACCGCGTCCTGGATGCGGGCACCGCCGGAGTCGTTGATGCCGATGATGGGGCAGGCCACCATCGCGCACCACTCCATGAGGTCGGCGACCTTGCGGCCGAACATCTCACCGACCGAGCCGCCGAACACGGTCTGGTCGTGGGAGAACACCCCGACCGGCCGGCCGTTGATGGTGCCGCGGCCGGTGACCACGCCGTCGCTGTAGGGCGCGTTGGGATCACCCGGAGTGCGGGCCAGCGCACCGGTCTCCAGAAAGCTGCCCGGGTCCAGCAGCTCGTAGACGCGGGAGCGCGCGCTGGGGAGGCCTTTCTTGTCGCGCCTGGCGATGGATTTCGGATCGCCGGGTTCCTTTGCCAGTTCCAGCTTTTCCCGAAGTTCGGCCAGCAGCTCCGCGGTGGTCTTGGTGGTCACTTAGGCTCGCTCTCAGCTTGAATCTTGTTGAGTGCCTCGGTCATATGCGCGCCGACCTTGGCGATGATCGGCTCGTCGATGGCCTGGATGTGCTCCCCGCCGATGTGGACCACCTCGAGATCCGAGACGTACTCGCCCCAACCGCCGTCGGGCTTGCGGGTGGCATATCGCGGCTCGAACATGATCGCGTCGTCGTGGTAGCGGTCGGCCATGTAGAGGGTGACATGTCCGTCGTAGGGCTGGATCTCGGCGGTGTCGATCGCTCGGTTGTCCAGATACGACGTGCGCTGGTGTTCGATGATCCCGCCGGGGATCTGCACGCCGCTTTGCTTGACGGCCTCCAGGACGAACTTGACCTGGCCCTCGTCGTCGAGTTGTTCCAGTTGCTCGTAAGGAATTTCGGGGATCTCGACGTTGAAGGTCCGCTCGGCGAAGCGGGCGTAGCGCTCCCAGCGCTTGCGGATCTCCTCCTTCGTCTGCGGGATCTCCTCGCCGGCGCGCACCGCGTCGATCAGCCCGACGAACGGCACGTCGCAGCCCTGCTGCTTCAGCCCGATCGCACAGGCGTAAGCCAGCACCCCGCCCAACGACCAGCCGACCAGGATGAAGGGCCCGTCGCCCTGCAACTCGCGCAGCTTGGGCACGTACTGGCGAGCCCGCTCCTCGATGGTGCCCTCGACGCGCTCGAATCCGTACATCGGGGTGTCCGGCGGCAGACGGTTCAACAGCGGCTCGTACACCACCGTCGAGCCGCCCGCCGGATGGAACACGAATACGGGCGGCCTGGTGGAGCCTTCGGGCCGGGCCCGAAGGGTGCGCACGAAGCCGTCGATCTGACCGGCTTCCAGGTACTCCCGCACCGTGGTGGCCAGCTCCTCGATGGTCTGCGCGGACTTGACATCCTCGGCGCTGATCGGGCCCTCGGCGCGTTCCGAAAGCCGTTGGGCCATCTTGGCGGCCGCGTCGTCGTCCAGCTTGGGCAACGGGTTGAAGATGCCGCCCGGCGACTTGCCGGTGACGATCGCCCAGGTGGCGAACGTGACCCGCTCGGATGCATCCCGCGGCGGCACATCCGAACCCAGCGCCTCGGCCACCGCCTGCTGGTTGAGGGCCTGCGCGGCCCCCGCCAGGTTGGGCTGCGCCGACGGACCGGAGGGATTGGTCGGCGGCGGCGGGACCGGCACATCGGAAACCGGCGGCGCCGCTTGGGTTTCCGGCTCCGCCTGCGGATCGGCGGCCTGAGTCACGGTGGACGGCGTCGCGCCGGACAGCAATGCCGCCTGCTCCTTGGCGATCTCCTCGGCCGTCAGCGTCTTCTGGTGCTCGTGCAGTTGCTGCACCTCGTCGCGATGCTCGATCGCGTACTTGATGAGTTCCTCGATGTTGTAGAGGTTGGCATCGCGGACCGCCTGCAGCTGGATCGGCGGCAGGTCGAAGTCGTACTCGACGCGGTTCTTGATCCGCACCGCCATCATCGAGTCCAAGCCGAGCTCGATCAGCGGCACCTCCCACGGCAGGTCCTCGGGCTCATAGCCCATCGCCATCGACACGATCGTCGCCAGCCGGTCATGCACGGTCTCACCGGAATCCGGCGACCACCGCTGCAAGCCGCTACTGATTTGCCGCGCGGTGAGGCTGTCGTGCAGGGTATCGGCGTCGGGTTCGGCCTCAACAGCCGGTGCGCCGTTGGTCGGCGTGGCGGTGACCGGCGCGGCGACTGCGGCACCGGCGCCGACCGCCGTCGGCAACACCGCGGCTTGCCCGCCCCGCGACACCAACGCGTCGTACACCAACGTGAACGACTCGTCGATACGCGCATGCACCTGAACCGCCGCGCCACCGGGATGGCGGGTCAGCGTCGTCACCAGCCGGGCGTTCTCGGCGGGCACCGCCCGCTGCTCGGAGGCCGTCAGCTGCGCATCCGGAATGACCGCCGCCGCAGCGGCTTTCACCAGAGCAGCCAGGTCGGTCTCGCCCCGCGGCGCGTACTCCCACACGTGCCGACCGTCGGGCAACGCCACGTGGTTGCCCGGCATCATCACCGACGCGTCGCCGGAGAAGTGCGCGTCGAGCCAGTGCTCCTTGCGGCGGAACCGGGTCGGCGGGATGTTGGCGTAGTCCTGGGGTCCCGCGGCACGGGTGAACAACGTGCGGATGTCGAGGTCGTGGCCGTAGACGAACAGCTGCGCCATTGCGGTGGTCATCGCGTCGACCTCGTCGACCTTGCGCGCCAATGTCGAAATCAGTTGCGCGTCAGGCAATCCGGCAGCGGCCGTGGTCAAGCCAACTTGCATCAGCGCCACCGGGTTGGGCGCTAGCTCCAAAAATGTGGTGTAACCGCTGTCGACGGCGTTGCGCACACCCTGGGTGAAGTAGACCGAATGGCGCAGCCCCTTCTTCCAGTAATCCACGTCGTGGATCGGCTCGCTGCCGGGCTTGATGTAGGTGCCCTCGTGCACGGTGGAGAAGTAGCCGCAGCCCAGCGGCATGGGGTGGATGCCCTGCAGTTCCGCGGTGAACTCGCCGAGCAGGGGATCCATCTGCGCGGTGTGGCTGGCGCCCTTGGTCTGGAACTTGCGGGCGAAGCGGCCCTCGGCTTCAGCGCGGGCGATGATCGCGTCGACCTGCTCGGGCGGACCGCCGATCACGGTCTGGGTGGGCGCGGCGTAGACGCAGACCTCCAGGTCGGGGAAGTCGGCGAAAACCGTCTTGATCTCGTCGGCGGAATACTCCACCAGCGCCATCAGCCGGATGTACTCACCGAACAGCATCGCCTCGCCCTCGCCCATCAGCCGGGCGCGCGGGACGATGATTCGCACGGTGTCGCGCAGCGAGAGCCCGCCGGCGAAGTAGGCGGCGCCCGGCTCGCCCAGCGACTGGCCGATCACCGCGGCGGGCTTGGCGCCGTACGCTTTGAGCACCTCGCCGAGCGCGATTTGGATTGCGAAGATCACCAGTTGGACGGCTTCGATGGGGTATTCGACGGTGTCGCCGGTGTAGTCGACGGCGTCGTCGAGAATCATCTCGAGAATCGACACGCCACGCTCTTCTTGGATCAGCGCGTCGATCTTGTCGATCCACTCGGCGAAGACCGGGTTGCGCAGATAGAGGTTCTTGCCCATCTTGCGGTGCTGCGCACCGAAACCGGCGAGTACCCACACCGGGCCGTTGGTCACCGGCCCGTCGGCGGAGAAGACGTTGGGCCGCTGCTTGCCCTCGGCGATCGCGCGCAGGCCCTTGATGGCCTCGTCGTGGTCACGGGCCAAAACCACTGCGCGGGAACGGCCGTGGTTGCGCCGCGACAGCGACCGCCCGATCGATTCCAGCGACGACGCCTGCCCCTCCGGGCTTTCCATCCAGTCGGCCAGCTCGGCGGCGGCTGCTTTCTTGCGCGATGTCAAAAACGCCGACACGGCCAGCGGCACCAGCGGAGCCTGCTGCTCGGACGCCGCGAGCTCTTGCAGCGCAACCTCTTTGAGCCGCTTGGCTTCCTCGGTGAGGCCGGGCAGTTCGGGTTCTTCTTCGACGGCCGGCGCGCCGTTGTCACCGATGAACTCGCCGTACTCGTCGAAGCGCACATGCTCGACGGGCTGCTCCTCGGTGGACGTCGCTTCCTCCACGGGCTCCGGCTCCCGCTCGACGACGTCGCGCGGCAATACCTCGCGCAGCACCACGTGTGCGTTGGCGCCGCCGAAGCCGAAGCTGGACACCCCGGCCACCGCGTAACCGCTGTAGCGCGGCCAATCGGCAACGGTGTCAAGCACTTTCAGGTGCGCTGCGTCGAAGTCGATGTACGGGTTGGGCCCGGCGTAGTTGATCGACGGCGGCAGCTTGTCGTGCTGCAGAGCCAGCACCATCTTGGCCAGGCTGGCGGCGCCGGCCGCCGACTCGAGGTGGCCGATGTTGGTCTTGATCGCGCCCAGCAGCGCCGGCTTGTCGGCGGGTCGGCCCCGGCCGACGACGCGGCCCAGCGCCTGCGCCTCGATCGGGTCGCCCAGCACGGTGCCGGTGCCGTGGGCCTCGATGTAGTCGACGGTGCGCGGGTTGATGCCGGCGTCCTTGTAGGCGCGGCGCAGCACGTCGGCCTGCGCGTCCGGGTTGGGGGCGATCAGCCCGTTGGACCGGCCGTCGTGGTTGACGGCGCTGCCGGCGATCACGGCCAGGATCTGGTCGCCGTCACGGCGGGCGTCGTCGACCCGCTTGAGCACCAGCATGCCGCCGCCCTCCGAGCGGGTGTAGCCGTCGGCGTCGGAGGAGAACGACTTGATCCGGCCGTCGGGCGCCAGCACCTGGCCGATCTCGTCGAACCCGAGGGTGACCACCGGGGTGATCAGCGCGTTGACGCCGCCGGCGACCGCCACGTCGCACTCGCCGCTGCGCAGCGCCTGCACCGCCTGGTGCGTGGCGACCAGCGAGCTCGAGCACGCGGTGTCGACAGCCACCGACGGGCCGTGAAAGTCGTAGAAGTACGAAACCCGGTTGGCGACAATCGAACTCGCGGTGCCGGTGATCGCGTACGGGTGCGCGACGGTCGGGTCCGACATCGCCAGGAAGCTGTAGTCGGCGACCGAGGTGCCGATGTAGACGCCGACGGCCTCACCGCGCAGGCTCGACGCCGGGATGCGGGCATGCTCGAGCGCCTCCCAGGTCAGCTCGAGCGCCATCCGCTGCTGCGGGTCGATGTTGTCGGCCTCGGTCTTGGAGAGCGCGAAGAACTCCGAATCGAAGCCCTTGATGTCCTTGAGGTAGCCCCCGCGAGTGCGGGCCTTGTTGACCCGCTCGGCGATCCGCGGCTCCTCCATGAACTCCGACCAGCGGCCCTCGGGCAGATCGGTGATCCCGTCGCGGCCCTCCAGCAGCGCCTGCCAGGTCTCCTCCGGGGTGTTCATGTCGCCGGGGAAGCGGGTGGCCAGGCCCACGACCGCGATGTCGACCCGTTCGACGGGACCGCTTCGCGTCCAGTCGATGTCGTCTGCACCGGAGGTGTCTACTTCGGGGTCGCCCTCGACGATCCAGGTGGCCAGCGACTCGATGGTCGGGTGCTCGAAGGCCGCGGCAATCGACACCGTCACGCCGGTGCGGTCCTCGATGTCGGCGGCCATCGCGACGGCGTCGCGCGAGGACAGGCCCAGCTCCACCAGCGGGGTGGCCTCGTCGACCGCGTCGGGCGACCGTCCGGTGGCCTTGGCGACCCACTCGCGCAGCCACTGCCGCACCTCGGCGACGGTCATGTCGGTGCGGGCAGGCTTGAGGGACTCAGTGGCAGTGTCCGTGTCAGTCATCAATCCACCTGGTCGGGGAAGGCGTTGGGGGAAGCAGTGCCGCTGCGCAGGCTGCCGTCGAGGTAGGCGGTGCGGCAGGCCCGGCGGCCGATCTTGCCGCTGGAGGTGCGGGGCACCGACCCCGCCTGCACCAGCAGCACGTCGCGCACGGTGACCCCGTGCCGGACGGCGATGGCCGCCCGGATGTCGTCGGCGATGGGCTGGTAGTCCAGCTTGTGCGCGCCCGGCGCCCGCTCGGCGACGATCACCAGCTGTTCGGAGGTGTCGTCGGGGTCGTACTTCAGCCCGGCGTGCGGGTTGTCGAACACCTCGCGGGGCAGCTGATTGGCGGGCACCGAGAACGCGGCCACATAACCGGTGCGCAGCGCGCGGCTGGCCTCCTGCGCCGAGTACTCCAGGTCCTGCGGGTAGTGATTGCGGCCGTCGATGATGACGAGATCCTTGACCCGGCCGGTGATGTAGAGGTGGCCCTTGTAATAGGTGCCGTAGTCGCCGGTGCGTACCCACAGTCCGTCGTCGGGAGCGCCTTCGGCGTGCGACGGGCTGGTCCGCGACTTGAGGATGTTCTTAAAGGTCTCCTGCGTCTCCTCTTCGCGGTTCCAGTAGCCCATCCCCATGTTCGTGCCGTGCAGCCAGATCTCGCCGATCTGCCCGTCGGGCAGTTCGGAGGCCGACTCGGGGTCGACGATGACCGCCCACTCGTCGACACCGATCAGGCCGGCGGACACCTGCGTGACCGCGTTGGGTGCATCCGGGGCCACCTCGACGAACCGATGGTTGTTCAGCGCCTCACGGTCGACGTGAATCACCGTCGGCCCCTCGGACATCGGGGTGATGGAGACGAACAGTGTCGCTTCGGCCAGCCCGTAGCACGGCTTCATCACGGTGTCGCGCAACCCGAACGGACGGAACGAGTCGTGGAATTTGCGCATCGAGGCCACCGACACCGGCTCACTGCCGTTGAGCAGCGCCTTGACATTCGACAGGTCCAGCGGCTCCTCGTCGTCTCTGGGGACACCGCGCACCGCCGCGTGCTCGTAGGCGAAGTTCGGCGCCACCGAGTAGACCTCCCCGGTTTCCCCGGGTTTGCGCGCCATCTCCCGGATCCAGCGGATCGGCCGGCGCACGAACGCCGCCGGCGTCATGAAGGTGTTGTGGTACCCAAGCACCGGCGACAGCATGATCGCGATCAGGCCCATGTCGTGGAAGAACGGCAGCCAGGTGACCCCGCGGTCGCCCTCCTTGCCCTCGAAGGCATTGAGCACCTGAACCACGTTGTGGGCCAGGTTCAGCGCGGTGATCTCCACACCGGTCGGGGTGCGGGTCGAGCCCGAGGTGTATTGCAGGTAGGCGATGGTGTCCGGGGTTTCGACGGGCATTTCCCAGGTGGCGGCGACTTCGTTGGGCACCGCGTCGACGGCGATGACACGCGGCCGCTCCTTGGCGGGGCGGCTGCGGAAGAACTTGCGGACCCCCTCGGCGGAGTCGGTGGTGGTCAGGATCGCCGTCGGGGTGCAGTCGTCGAGCACCGCGTGCAGCCGACCGACGTGGCCGGGCTCGCTCGGGTCGAACAACGGCACCGCGATCCGCCCGGAGTAGAGGATGCCGAAAAACCCGGTCAGGTAGTCGAGGTTCTGCGGGCACAGGATGGCGACCCGGTCGCCCGGCTGGGTGACCTGCTGCAGACGGGCGCCGATCGCGCGGTTGCGCGCGCCGAACTCGGCCCAGGAAATGTCGCGGGCGATGCCGTCGCGCTCGGTCGAGAAGTCCAGGAACCGGTAGGCGAGCTTGTCGCCGCGCACCGCCGCCCACCGCTCGACGTGACGGACCAGGTTAGCGTTTTCCGGGAACCTGATCTTTCCGTTCACGACGAACGGGTTGTGGTACGCCATTGCCACTGTCTCCTGTCACCACATGTCTGAAGGTCAAATCTGTAGAGCTCCGCCGACGGCTGCGCCCGACTCGGGTCGGTCGGCGGCACGCCGGGAACTTTCGCCTGCGCCGTTCGTCGCGAACCCTAAACCTCACAGATCGTACAGAAGCGCGCACGACATCCGGCACTGCATCGACCCGGCGGGCCAACCACAGCCGTTCTTATTTTTTTCTTAATGTTAAGGGCCGCTGTGTCGCGGACCAAATCAGAACGGACTGCTTGACGGAACCGTTATCCGTGCTTGGGATGCGGCGCGTTGTCGATCAGGCCGCGGGCCCAATTGAGGGTCCACTCGGTGGCCGACTGTCCGTCCAGGCTCCAGAACTGGGTGGTGGCGTACAGCGCGTGCACCGGTTGGCCGGCGCCGCCGGCGAGGGTGTCGAGCGTGGTGGGCAGGTTGGTGATGCTGAATGCTTCCTGCGGCGCGGCGCAGATCAGGTCGCCCTGGCCGCAGATCTCGTTGGTCCGGTTGTTGAGGTCGCCGAATCCGCCCGGCCGCTTGCCGGTCATGGTCAAACCCATGGTCGAGAGCACCGGCACCTCATGCAGGGTGATCTCGGCGCCCTGGCCCGGCGGGTTGGGCCCGATGTCTTGGCCCACCCCTTCCTGGCGGCGGCCGTCGGCGATCAAGGTCACACCGAGGACCAGGTCCTCGTCGACCGGTCCGCGGCCGTTCCCGATGTCGCTGGCGATGTCGCCGGCGATCACCGCGCCCTGCGAGAAACCGATCAGCACATAGCTGGTCAGCGGGCACTTGGCGTTCATGTCGGTGATCGCCTTGACTGCGCCCTCGGTGCCTTCTTTGCGGCTCTGGTTGTACGACATCTGGTTGTCGCCGGAGAGCGGATTGTGGAACTGCGCGGTGTAGGGAACGGTGTAGACCTCGACCCGGCTGGCGTCGAACTGCTGGCTGATCGGGCGGGTGACGTTGAGCAGCAAGGCTTTCGGAAACTCGACCGGGTTGAGCGGGTTGTCCTGCAGCGACGACTCCCAGGTGCCGGGTATCGAGACGAGTTGCACGTCGGGGCAGCTGGCGTCTTGGAACGCCGGGCGCGGCTTGTGCGGGCGGGCCGAGCTGCTGGTCGGCGGCACGATGCTGGGCGGCACCGCGCTGGGCGGGGTCTCCGGTTTCCGCAGGTATGTCACCACGAACACCAGAACCAGGGCCACCACGAGCGCCGTTGCGCCGGCGGCGATCAACGCCAGGATGCGGTGCCGCCTGCGCCGCGATTTGGCGCCCTTCTTCACAGCCATGTCTCCTGCCAGCAGAGTTTGTCGTCGCACGGTCGACGCCGTGCAGCGCCCGTCGCACCCTGCTTTACGGTACCGGTTGCCGGCACCGTCCCCCGCGGGCGATCGCTAGCGGATGGCGCCGACGATGTCGCCGGACATCGCGCCGAGCTCCGAGCCCCACGACCCCCAGCCGTTGTCGCCGCCCGGGAACTCGAAGTGCCCGTTGTGGCCGCCGACGTTGCGGTACTGCTGGTAGAAGAAGTGGCCGCTTCCGGTCGCCTCGGCCTCCTGGCCGATCATCGCCGCCGGGTCGCTCGCGCCGCCGGTGGGGTTGACCACCCAAACCCGGGTGTTGTTGGCCGCCAGCATGCCGGCGTGCACGTACGGGTCGTGCCACTTCCACCGGCCCAATTGCGCTGCGCCCCACATGCCTTGGGTGTCGACGCCGCCGAACTGTGCCATGCCGGCGGTGATGGCGCCGTTCTCGGTGGTGTTCGACGGGTACAAGAATCCCGACAGCGAACCGGCGAAGCCGAACCGGTCCGGGTGGAAGCAGGCCAGCGCCATCGCCCCGTAACCGCCCTGCGAAGCGCCGACGACGGCGTGACCACCGGGCGCCAAGCCCTTGTTGGCGGCCAGCCAGTCGGGCAGCTCACTGGACAAAAACGTCTCCCACTGCTTGCTGCCGTCCTGCTCCCAGTTGGTGTACATGCTGAACGCGCCGCCTGCGGGCGCGGCCACCGAAATGCCCTTGCCCGCCAGCGTGTTCATCGCGTTGCCCGCGGTGACCCAGTTGCTGACGTCCGGGCCGGCGTTGAACGGGTCGAGCAGGTATACCGCGTGCGGGCCGCCGGCCAGGAAGGCCACCGGGATGTCGCGGCCCATTGCCGCCGACGGGACCATCAGGGTTTCGTAGCCGGCCGCGTGGGCGGGTCGGCTGACACCACCTAACCCGGCTGCCAGCACGGCAGCGCACAGCACCCGTAGCAGCAACGACACGGCCCTCATGTCCACCTCACTCGGTATCGATTCGCCATCCCCCGCACCCCCGTCCCGCAAGGTAGTGAACCACACCGGGCCCGGCGGAAGGGGTGGAAACGACTAACGGCGGCGACCTGTAGAGGTCGCCGCCGTCTGTCGTTGCTGCTTGGGCCTACCGGCCGGCCTGTGCGGCAGCCGGGGTGCCCTGGCTGCCCGGGCTGGCCGGAGCGGCCGGCGCCGCCGGGGCGCCCTGGCTCACCGGAGTTCCCTGGCTGCCCTGGGTGGCCGGCGCGGTCTGGCTGGCCGGGTTGTTCTGGGCAGCCGGGCTGGCCTGGGTGGCCTCGCCGCCACCGCCACCGGGCGTGGCGCCCAGCGTCCGCTGCAGGTCGGGCTTCATGGCGTTCAGCTGCGCACCCCAGTATTCCCAGCTGTGCGTACCGCTTTCCGGGAAGTTGAACACCGCGTTGTGACCGCCGCCGGCGTTGTAGGCGTCCTGGAACTTGATGTTGCTGGTCCGCACGAAGCCCTCGAGGAACTTGGCCGGCAGGTTGTCGCCACCCAGCTCGGACGGCTTGCCGTTACCGCAGTAGATCCACAGGCGGGTGTTGTTGGCGATGGTCTTCCCGACGTTGAGCAGCGGGTCGTTGCGCTGCCAGGCCGGGTCTTCCTTCGGGCCCCACATGTCGGCGGCCTTGTAGCCGCCGGCGTCACCCATGGCCAGGTTGATCAGCGACGGTCCCATGCCCTGCGAGGGGTCCATCAGGCCCGACATTGCGCCGGCGTAGATGAACTGGTCGGGGTGGTAGTTCGCCAGGTTCAGCGCCGACGCACCCGCCATCGACAGGCCGACCGCGGCGCCGCCGTTGGGCTTGACCTGCTTGTTGGCCTGCAGGTACTGCGGGAGCTCGCTGGTCAGGAACGTCTCCCACTTGTAGGTCGAGCAGCCGGCCTTACCGCAGGCGGGCTTGTACCAGTCGGTGTACCAGCTGGACTGGCCGCCGACCGGCATGACCATCGACAGACCGGACTGGTAGTACCACTCGAAGGCCGGCGTGTTGATGTCCCAGCCGTTGAAGTCGTCCTGGGCGCGCAGACCGTCGAGCATGTAGATCGCCGGCGAGTTGGCGCCGCCGCTTTGGAACTGCACCTTAATCTCGCGGCCCATCGCGGCCGACGGCACCTGCAGGTATTCGACCGGCAGACCTGGCCGGGAGAATGCCCCGGCGGTCGCCGAACCCCCGGCGACGCCGACCAGCCCCGGCACCAGGGCCGCTGCGGCTGCCCCTAACGCGAGGCGGCGCGGCATCCCCTTCGCCGCGCCACGAAACCTGTCAACAAGCTTCATCCGTGCTTTCCCATCCTTTGTTGGCCCAATCTTTCGGGTCGGACTGCGTGCGCTGCGTCCACGTGCCCGGCTCCGTTGCGGTTTGCGTCGTCCCCGGGCTGGGCGCACCAGTGCCCGTGTAGTCAACCACATCTTGGTGCGAACTCTCTCATCGAGAGTCCCCTGAAAGCCGTCGGCGGTTCGCTGTGCCCGGCCGCGATCAGGCGCGAGCAGGCCACGCTGTGAATGTGCTCACGGCCGATTTCTCGCCGGTAAGCCGTCTGGTTCCGTGTTGCTGTCGGCACAGGGTTGTCACGGCGTTGCTGTGTCGGGCTGTGCGAGGAAAATTTTCCGTCGATTTCTCGCCGGCGATCGCCGCGGCCCCGACGCTACGGCCCCGAGGCGGGCAACCCGGTGTAAGGCGTGCCGCTGGATTCGGGGATCTCCAGGCCGCACCGGATCAACTCATACAGCGGAACCCGGTCGATGCGGTACTTGGTGAATTCATAGGAATGCAGCAGGTTCGAGACGAACCGGTGCGGTGTCATCGGGCTGCGCACCGAGTTCAGCACCGCCTGGGTCGCCGGGCATTGCAACGCCGCCACGGCTTGCGCGACCCACTTGTCGTCGAGGTAGCCCGGGACGCCCGGATACCACTTCACCCACGGTCCGTCGGCGATCACCCAGTCCGGGAACAGGTTCTTGTCATGTCCGATCCGGCCGTGCTGCAGACGCGCCGTGTGCGCGGCCAGCGGATTGGCCAATCCGATTTGGTCGAGCACCCGGATGTCCAGGCCGACGTTCATTCCCAGCATGCCGAGGTTGGTGAAAAACACTGCGTGCGGGCCTTTTTGCGGCTTGCTCGGGTCCGGCGGCTGTTTCGGCGGAATCACCGGCACCAGGTCCCACTGGTTGTAGTTGCCCGACGGCAGCAACAACGCCCCCTCCGGGGTGTTGTTGAGCGCCACCAGCACCGCGCGCATCCGCGGGTAGTCCAGATAGTCGGCTGCGGTCAGCGGATGAGCGTGTCCGGTCGCCTGCGCGTAGAACCGGCGCTCGTCGACGATTCCCGAGTAGGTGACCCGGGTGGCGTCGTCGCCCATGCCGGGCGAATTCGCCGCCCACAGTGACCAACCCGCCACCGCCAGCCACAACGCGGCAACCGCGCCCGCCAACCAATAACCGGTTTCCCGGGAGAACCTGTTGCCGTCGGGAAACACCACAGGCACCACGGCTACCGGCGCCAGCAAACAGAACAGGGGTACCAGCAGAACTCGGCCGTGCATGAAGTCGCCGCCCTGCCGGGTCCAATACAGCCCCTGCAGCAGGCCGCTGACCATGATGAAAGCCACCACGGCTGCGGGACTTTGGACCGTGCGGGCCCACCGGCCATAGCCTGGCGGCGGCGTGTGCCGTATCCACCATGGCCTGGCACGGGTGGCCATCAGCACCAGTCCCAGCCCCAGCAGCAACAGGATCGGCACCCACACCGCGTAGGGCCGGTTGAAATTCGACAGGTACAGCAGGCCCTGCGGCCACTTGTCGCCGGCAGCGTCCTTGGCCAGCGCCGTCCCGGGAAACAGCAACCCGTAGTAGCCCATTCGGAAAATCTCGTAACCCACCGGAAGCAGGCCACCGGCCACCACGATCAGCAGCCGTTGCCGCCAGCCCCGCGCGGCGACCAGCATCATGATCAGCGCCAGCCCGCCGATCAGCGCCAGCTCGGGGCGGACCAGCACGCTGCATCCCGCGACAAACGCCAGCGCGCCGATGAATACCCGGCCGGACGGCCGCGACCGCAACGCCTGCGACCAGCAGACCATCGTCCACCACAGCAGTCCGAGATACGCCAGCACCAAACCGCTTTCCAGGCCGGAGGTCGCGAAGTCGCGCGCTGGCGGCACCGCGATGTAGACGAGCGCGCCGGCGGGCAGCATGATCGCGCGTCGTCCCAGCAGGCTCGGTGCGTACAGCCGCCCGGTGCCCAGCATCAGCAGCACCACGCCCGCCAGACTGAGCACCAGCGCCAGCACCAGCGCCACATACTCCAGGCGCATCGGCCCGGCCAGCCAGCTGCCCAGATAGACCAGATAGGTCCACACCACCGAGGTGTTGGCCTCTACCCGCTCGCCCGCGTTGAACACTGGTCCGTTGCCGGCCAACAGGTTTCGCACCGTGCGCAAGACGATCAGGCCGTCGTCGGCGATCCAGCGCCGCTGCCAGGCGCCCCAGCCGAACAAGACGGCAATCACCGCGGCGCTGACCCACAGGCTGACCCGCACGGTGATCTCGTACGGAAACGCCGGTCGCCCAATGGATACGGGCGCCGGCCGGCGGGACGAGACGACGGGCGGGCTAGCCGAGGATAACCGCAGCACCAATGGTTCCGATCCAGGCCACGAACAACAGCTGCAGCACGCGGTCACGCAGCGCGATGTCTTCGGGCTCGCCCGCCAGTCCGCCGTCGACGTCGACCGCGTAGCGCAGGATCGCGATCGTGAACGGGATCATCGATACTGCGAACCAGGTGCCCGTATACCGGTCGCGTTCGAACGCCCAAAGCCCGTAACACACCACCACAGCGGTGGCCGACATGGTCCAGACGAACCGAAGATAGGTGCTGGTGTAGCTCTCCAGCGATTTACGGATCTTGGCGCCGGTGCGCTCGGCCACCTGCAGTTCGGCGTAGCGCTTTCCGGCCCCCATAAACAGCGAAGCGAATGCGATTCCGAGCAAAAACCATTGCGACAGATAGATATCGGCGGCCGCACCCCCGCCGATGGCCCGGATGAGATACGCCGACGAAAGGATGCAGATGTCGATCACCGCTTGGTGTTTCAGGCCGAAGCAGTACGCCAGTTGCATGCCCAGGTAGACGGCGATCACCACCGCCAGATTCGGGGTCAGCCACCAGGAGATGACCAACGACGCCACCCCGAGCACCGCGGCGATGACGTAGGCCAGCCACTCGGGCACCACTCCGGCGGCGATCGGCCGGAACCGCTTGGTGGGGTGCTCGCGGTCGGCCTCGACGTCGCGGACGTCGTTGATCAGATAGATCGAGGACGCGGCCAGGCAGAACACCACGAACGCGACGGCCTCCTTGCCCAGCACGTCGGCGTAGTCGTACCGGACATCGGTGCCCCACGCGGCCAATGGCGCGGCCAGCACCAGGATGTTTTTCACCCATTGCCGGGGACGAATCGCCTTGACGATGCCGACGACCAGGTTCGCCGGAGGTCCTGTCACCGGCACCACGTCTTCACTCACCGTCACCTCCTGCCTTCGACCCGGACCGCTACGCCGGCGACCGCCGCGCCCACCGCCACGCCGACCGCCACATCGCTGGGATAGTGCACGCCCAGCAACATCCGCGACAGCGCCATCGGCGGTACCAGCAGGGCCGGCAGCCGCGACCCGGTGGCCCGCGCCAGCAGGATGGCCGCCGCCGTGGTCGAGGTGGCATGCGCCGACGGGAAGCTCAACCGGCTCGGAGTACCGACGTTCACCGCGACGGCGGGATGACGCGGGCGTTCGCGGCGTGCCAGCCGCTTGATCAGCACGGCCGTCGCATGGGCGGTGAACGCCCCGGCCCCGACCAGCAACCAGGCCCGCCAGCGTTGCGGTTGTAGCAGCGCGCCCAGCGCCGAGACCGCCAACCACCCGATGCTGTGCTCGCCGAAGTACGACAACCCCCGCGCCGCGGCCAACATCCCGGGCCGGTCGGCCAAGGCCGATTGAATCGCGACCAGCGCGGCCAGTTCGCCACGCGGCGCGGCAGTTTCAGCCATTGTCTTCTACGGACAGCAGGACGGTCTCCCACTTCTGCTTGCTGGAGAGCACCGGCAGCGCCCCGCGATAGACGCGGCGCATCTCGTCGAACCGGCTGGCGAGCTGCCGCTGGCGGCGCAGCGACTGCCACAGCAGCGAGAACATCTTGGACCGGTCGCGCTGCCGATACACCACACCGCGCCCGTCGGCGGTGGTGACGGTGGCGCCGTCGAGCGTGCACAGCTTGAACCAGCGGGCGTCCTGAGTCGGCACATTCAGTTGGGGGCGTTGATGATGCGCCGGATCGGCCTTGGTGGCGTTGTGCAGGATCCCGCGGGCCAGCCGGTAGCCGATCGCCAACGGGTGCACCGGCGGCTTCATCTCGGTGTTCTTGCGCGACGGCGCCGGCAGCTCGCTGGCCGCCGGCAGCACGACGGCGTCCGGGTACGCCTTGCGGATGCGGTGCACTTCCGGCAGCGCGGTTTCCAGGATCGAGAAGATGTGCTCCGGGCCGGCAAGGAAGTCGTCGATCGCCTTGTTCTGAATCGCAACAGTCGAATATTCAAGGCAGGCAAGGTGTTTCAGCGTCGCCTTGAGGTGGCTGCGCAGCAGGCCGATGATGTCGCCGTCCCAGTGCATGGCCGCCACCACCAACCGGTTGCGCAGGTGGAAGTAGGCCTGCCAGTCGATGGCGTCGTCCTTGTCGCTCCAGGCCATGTGCCAGATCGCGGCGCCGGGCAGGGTCGCGGTCGGGTAGCCGCGCTCGGCGGCGCGCAGCCCGTAGTCGGCGTCGTCCCATTTGATGAACAGCGGCAGCGGCTGGCCCAGCTCCTCGGCCACCTGCCGCGGGATCATGCAGGTCCACCAGCCGTTGAAGTCGACGTCGATGCGGCGGTGCAGCAGGTTGCTGCGAGGGTTGTTGTCGCTCAACGGGAATTTCGCGAAGTCGTGGTCGTATTCGGCGTGCGGCGCGGCGGTCCACATGAAGATCGACCGGTCCACCACCTCGCCCATGATGTGCAGGTGCGACGGCTCCTGCAGGTTGAGCATCTGACCGCCGACCAGCATCGGCGACTTGGCGAAGCGATGCAGCGCCAGCACCCGCAGGATCGAGTCGGGCTCGATGCGGATGTCGTCGTCCATGAACAGGATCTGCTGGCAGTCAGTGTTTTTCAGCGCCTCGTACATCACGCGGCTGTATCCGCCGGAACCGCCCAGGTTGGGTTGGTCGTGGATGGACAGCCGGTTGCCCAGCGGCGCGGCGGCCTCGGCGAAGTCGGGGTGGTCACGCACCTTGGCGGTGCCCTGGTCGGGGACGATCACCGCACCGATCACCTCGTCCACCAACGGATCCGAGGTCAGATCGCGCAACGCGTTCACGCAGTCGCTGGGCCGGTTGAAGGTCGGGATGCCGACCGCGATGTTGGCGACGCCCGGCGCCGGCACCGGCGCGTACCAGCCGGCGTTGTGCAGCGTGACGTCGCTGTCTGTGGTGATGTCGAACCAGATCCACCCGCCGTCTTCGAAAGGCGCTAGCCCCACCTCTAATTCGACGACCTGCGCGCTGCCGGCGAAGTTGCGGCCGTCGATGTAGATACGGGCACCGGTGGCCTTGGTCCGGTAGACGTCGACGCGGCCGGCGCCGGTCAATTCGGCGCGCAACACCACCGAGGTCAGCGTCGTCCAGCGCCGCCAGTAGCTGGCCGGGAAGGCGTTGAAATAGGTCGCGAACGACACCTCGGACTCGGCGCCGATCTGCAGCGACGTGCGGGTTGTCGCGTGCGCGCGCCGGGCGTTGGTGATCGACTCCTCTAAGTAGAGCTTGCGGACGTCGAGCGGCTCGCCCGGGCGGGGCAGGATCACGCGGGCCAGCAGGCTCACAGCGGTGTCACTCATCCGCGGATGCTTTCGTCAACGGCACGCCCTCGCGCAGGTGCGGCGCCAGCACGTTGTCGTACATGTTCAGCGCGCTGGCGATGGCCATGTGCATGTCCAGATATTGGTAAGTGCCCAGGCGGCCGCCGAACAACACCTTCGACGACTCGGTCTCGGCTTTGGCCCGGGTCCGATAGGCGGCCAGCACAGCGCGGTCGGCTTCGGTGTTGATCGGGTAGTAGGGCTCGTCGTCATCGTTGGCGAACCGCGAGAACTCGCGCATGATCACCGTCTTGTCGGTCGGGTAAGGCCGCTCGGGGTGGAAATGGCGGAACTCGTGGATGCGGGTATAGGCCACGTCGAAGTCGTTGTAGTTCATCACCGGCGTGCCCTGGAAATCGCCGGTTGGCAGCACCTCGACCTCGAAATCCAATGTGCGCCAACCCAAGTGGCCCTCGGCGTAGTCGAAGTAACGATCCAGCGGGCCGGTGTAGACCACGGGCGCCTCCGGGCTGGCTGCACGCAGTTCGTCGCGCACGTCGAACCAGTCGGTTTCCAGCCGAACCTCGATGCGCTCGTCGGCCGCCATGTTCTTCAGCCACGCGGTGTAGCCGTCGGCGGGCAGCCCTTCGTAGGTGTCGTTGAAGTAGCGGTTGTCGAAGGTGTAGCGCACCGGCAACCGGGTGATGGTGGACGCCGGCAACTCTTTGGGGTCGGTCTGCCACTGCTTGGCGGTGTAGTTCTTGATGAACGCCTCATACAGCGGCCGGCCGATCAGCGAGATGGCCTTCTCCTCGAGGTTCTGCGCGTCCTCGGTCTTGATCTCGGCGGACTGCTCGGCGATCAGTGCGCGTGCCTCATCCGGGCTGAAGTAGCGGCCGAAGAACTGCGACACCAGGCCCAGCCCCATCGGCATCGGGTATGCCTGGCCGTCGTGCAGCGCGAACACGCGATGCTGGTAGCCGGTGAACTCGGTGAACTGCCGCACGTAGTCCCACACCCGCTTGTTGGAGGTGTGGAACAGGTGGGCCCCGTACTTGTGCACCTCGATGCCGGTCTGCGGCTCCGGCTCGGAGTAGGCATTGCCGCCGATGTGCGGGCGCTTCTCGACGACCAGCACACGCTTGTCGAGCTGGCTGGCCACGCGCTCAGCGATCGTCAGGCCGAAAAATCCGGAGCCGACGACGAAAAGGTCGAAACGAGAAGTCATCGGTTGAACAGGGTATCCGACCGCACGCCCGCCGCCTGTTTGGCGAGGCGGTTGCACCCGCGTCGGCTGCGCCGGGATACCGGATACCAGCGCACGGCGTGGCGAATGCGTGGCCGCGAGTGACGAATGTCGCGATTGGTTCACGATTCGATATCGCCACACTAGTCACAGCAGTCACGCCAGTACCATCGATCACGTCGGCATCTTGCTGTGCTGCAGAGGCAGGACGACCGAGGACCATATAGCCCAGATTGAGGAGACTTCCGTGCCGAACCGACGTCGACGCAGGCTCTCGACAGCCATGAGCGCAGTCGCCGCTCTGGCGGTCGCGAGTCCTTTTGCCTATCTCACTGTCAGCCAGTTGGCCGCCGACAGCACGCGGGCCCCCGAGCATCACGAGTTCGTCCGGGCCGCGGTGATGGCGGACTTGCCCAACGAGCTGATGTCTGCCCTGACCCAGGGGTTGTCGCAATTCGGGATCAACATGCCGCCGGTGCCGAGCCTGGCGGGCGGCGGGGCGGCGGCTACGCCGGGGCTGACCAGTCCGGGGTTGACCTCGCCCGGGTTGACGACGCCAGGTCTGACGACGCCGGGTGCCACGCCGGGGCTCACCACGCCCGGCCTGACGACACCGGGAGCCACGCCGGGGCTCACCACGCCCGGCCTGACCACTCCGGGTGCGACGCCCGGTCTGACCACGCCCGGCCTGACCACTCCGGGTGCGACGCCGGGTGCGACGCCCGGCCTGACCACCCCCGGTACGACCCCGGGGCTGACCGACCCCAGCCTGACCAACCCGGGCCTGACGGACCCCAGCCTGACCAACCCGGCGGCCGGCACCACCACACCGGGCCTGACCAACCCGGCGGCCGGCACCACGCCGGGCGTCACCAGCCCGGCGGGTATCGACCCGTCGCTGATCAACCCCGGCGCGATGACCCCGGGCTACAGCCCGGGCGAGGTGCCGATCAGCACACCGATCGGGTTGGACCCGGGCGCCGGCGGCACCTACCCGATCCTGGGTGACCCGTCGCTGGGTGCCGCGCCGGCGACGTCGGGCGGTAGCGGCGGGATCGTCAACGACCTGATGAGCACCGCCAACCAGCTCGGCGCCAGCCAGGCGATCGACCTGCTCAAGGGCCTGGTGATGCCGTCGATCACCCAGGCGATCCAGGGTGGCGCCGCGGGTGCCGCTGCGCCGGCGGCCGCCGCGGCGGCGCCACCGGCACCTGTCACCTAACCGGTATGTAGATCCTGCTACCCAACGGCACCGCAGAAGTGGGAGCTGGTTGATCCAGCGCCGACACTCTGCGGTGCCGTTACCGGCTGGGTTAACTTTGTCCCCAGTAGTACCGTGTCGCAACATAAGCAACATAGACCACGTAAGTAACATCGCCTTGTGTTGCGCAGCCGTCGCCCGCCGGCAATGTTGTTCACCGCCCTCGCGGCGACCGTCGTCATCGTGCCCTGGGCGGCCACCGAGCATCGGGATCGGCCGACCGCGGCGGGCGATACCCAACTGACGCAGCAGCCGTTGATCGGCCTGGGCGGCGGTGAAACCATCCGCGAGATCAGCCAGCCCACACCGTTTTCCATGGTCGCACTGACCGGTGGGGATCTGACCGGCACGTCGGCACGGGTGCGCGCCAAGCGCGCCGACGGCTCCTGGAGCCCGTGGCGAGACGCCGAGGCACTCGAGTCCGAGGGCTCCGATGAAGCGTCGACTGTTCCGCGCGGCACCGAGCCGGTATTCGTCGGAAAAACTACGATCGTGCAGATCGCCGTCACCCGGCCCGCCGGCGCACCGCTGACGTCGGCGCCACCTCACATCGCGCCGGCTGCCCTCGGCTATCGGCCGGCGACCGTCGAACAGCCGTTGCCGCAGAACATTTCGGCGGTGCTGATCTCCCCGCCGGAGGCACCGGCCGACACGCAGTGGACGCCGCCGTCGGCGGTGCTCGCGCCGGGTCAACCGCCCAACATCATCAGCCGCTCGCAGTGGGGCGCCGACGAGTCGATACGGTGCGGAAACACCTTGTACGACAACGCTGTTCGCGCTGCCGTGGTTCACCACACTGCGGAGAGCAACGACTACGAGCCGCAGGATTCGGCCGCGATCGTGCGGTCCATCTACGCCTACCACACCCAAACCCTGGGCTGGTGCGACATCGCCTACAACGCGCTGGTCGACAAGTACGGCCAGGTGTTCGAGGGCCGGGCCGGCGGGATCAGCCGAGCCGTCGAGGGTTCGCACACCGGCGGGTTCAACCGCGACACCTGGGGTGTGGCGATGATCGGAAACTTCGACGACGAGCCGCCGACCCCGATCCAGCTGCGCACCGTCGGCCGGCTGCTCGGCTGGCGGCTGGGTATCGACCACGTCGACCCGCACGGCACCGTGACGCTGACTTCGGCCGGCGGTCCCAACACGCACTTCCCGGCCGGCGCCACACCGACGCTGCCGAACATATTCAGTCACCGCGACGTCGGCGCCACCCTGTGCCCCGGCAACGTCGCCTACGCACGGATGGACGAGATCCGTGATATCGCAGCCCGATTCAACGATCCGCCCGGGCCGCAAGACTTGGCGGCGGCGCTGCAAGGCGGCGCGATCTACGAGCGCTGGCAGGCGATGGGCGGGATGAAAAGTCCCCTGGGCGTGCCGACCTCACCGGAGGCCACCGCGGCCGGCTCAGCGCGTTACGCCACCTTCGACAAGGGCGCCGTCTACTGGTCACCGGAGACCGGCGCCCAACCGGTCACCGGCGCGATCTACGAAGCCTGGGCTTTTCTCGGCTATGAACGCGGCGCCCTCGGACTGCCGACCAGCGGGGAAATCCAGCAGCCGCAATGGATCACACAGAACTTCCAGCACGGCACGCTGAACTTCGACCGGGAAACCGGCCACGTCACCCGAGTCATCGACGGCGTCGCGCAGGAACTGCCGCCGCCCGCCCCCGACGGGCCGCCGGTGCAACTCGAGCGGTTCTCCCCCGTCCACCCGGCCGCGTAGCGAGGGCGGCTACAGCCACCAGCGTTCCAGCACCCGCGCTACCCCGTCGTCGGTGTTGGGCGCGGTGACCTCGTTGGCGGCGGCCACCGCCTCGGGATGCGCATTGCCCATCGCCACGCCGTGGCCGGCCCGCAACAGCATCGGCACGTCGTTGGGCATGTCACCGAACGCGACCACGTCGTCGTCAGTGATGCCCAGCGGCCGGGCGATCTCGTCGATACCGGTGGCCTTGCTGAAGCCCAACGGCACGATCTCGACCAGCCCGTTGTTGGTCGAGTAGGTGATGTCACCCTCGATGCCGATGTGCTTGGACAGTTCGGCGGCCATGTCGGCGCTGCTGGCCCCGGCCTTGCGGATCAGCAGCTTGACCGCGGGCGCACTGAGCAGATCTTCGATCGACACCTCGGTGTTGTCCGGGTTGAGCCAGGCGTGCTCGTAGCCTGGTGAGCTGATGAATTGCGGCGTCGCGGTGTCGTGGGCGCGCCGGCCGATGCGCTCGACGGCCAGCCCGGCGCCCGGAATGACGCGCGTCGCGATCTCGGCCAGCTGCGCGAGGGTGTCGACGGCCAGGGTGTGCGCCGAGATCACCCGGTCGGCCGCCGCGTCGTAGATGACGGCGCCGTTGGCGCACACCGCCATCGGCGCGAATCCGAGCTCGTCGACCACCGGTTGCACCCAGCGCGGCGGTCGTCCGGTGGCCAGGATGAACGTGGCCCCCGCGTCGACGGCGGCATGGACGACGTGCCGGGTGCGCGGGCTGATCCGTTCATGGTCGTCGATCAGCGTGCCGTCCACGTCGCAGGCGATGAGCGCGGGAAGGGTCATGAAGGCGGCGTCACAGCCGGCTCACGCCCTGCTTGCGGGCCCGCTCCATCAATTCGGCGATCCGGAGCGCCTTCGACTCGTCGGGCGTCGGGGCGCTGCCGCCGAGCCGGCGCGGCACCCAGTAGGCGCCTTCGGGATGCGGGTACTCCTCCTGCACCCGATACAGCATCGACTTCATCGTGTCGCGCAGCCGCGCATTGAGCTCGTCGACGCTGCCTCGCGCTGCCAGCGGCGCGCCCACGGCGACGGTGATCGGAACCTTGTTGCGAAACAGGCGCCGCGGATGGTCTTTGGGCCAGATCCGCTGTGCGCCCCAGACGATCATCGGAATGATCGGCACCTGCGCCTCCAGCGCCAGGCGGGCCGCCCCGGTCTTGAACGGCCGCAATTCGAAGCTGCGGCTGATCGTGGCCTCCGGGTGGAGCCCGACGAGTTCGCCGCGCTTCAGCTCGCGCACCGCCACCGCGTAGGCGTCGGATCCGTGGCTGCGGTCCACCGGGATGAGCTTGGCGTGCTTGATGACGTAGTTGACCGCCGCCACGTCCTGCATCTCGGCCTTGATCATGAACCGCAGCCGGCGTCGACGTTGGTACGCGGCCATCGACGCCGGCAGCCAGTCGACATAGCTGGTGTGGTTGAGCGCCACCAGCGCGCCGCCACGTTCGGGAATGTTCTGCAGGCCCTGGTAGGTGATCTTGGTGCCGTTCACCGCGACCAGTGGCGGGACGACGATCTCCATCATGCGGAAGAACGGTTCTGCCATCTCCTGCTCCTGCTCCCCGACACCAGCTGTCACGGCTCCTGCTCCGCACGACTGCGGGCGCGCGCGGCCCGCTCGGCCTCCTCGCGAACTTTGGCCTCCGCCAGGGTAGGCGCGCCGCCGCCGAGCCGATGCGGCACCCAGAACGCGCCCGGCGGATGCGGATATTCCTCCTGCACCCGGTGCAGCAAACCCGTCATCTCGTCGTGCAACCGGGCTTCGAGTTGCTCGACGTCGCCGCGCGGCGCGAGCGGGACACCGGCGGCCACCGTGATCGGGATCTTCTTGCGGCCGAGGTTTCGCGGGTGGTCCTTGGTCCAGATGCGGTGCGCACCCCACACGATCAGCGGCACGATCGGCACCTGCGCCTCCATGGCCATCCGGGCCGCGCCGGTTTTGAATTCCTTGAGCTCGAAGCTTCGGCTGATCGTCGCCTCCGGATAGACGCCGACCACCTCGCCCTCGCGCAACCGCTGCAACGCGACCGCATACGCGTCCCCGCCGGCCGCGCGGTTCACCGGGATGGTCTTGGTGTGCCTGATCAGAAAGTCGACGACCTTCACCTGCTGCATCTCGGCCTTGATCAGGAAGCGGATCCGGCGGCCGCGGTGATGCACGGCCAGCCCGGCCGGCAGGAAGTCGACGTAGCTGGTGTGGTTGATCGCGATGACAGCACCGCCGTCCGCCGGAATGTTCTCGAGCCCCTCGAAGGAGATCGGGCTGCCGACGGCCTTGACGACCGCTTTGGCGGTGATCTCGAGGGCGCGGAAAACCGGTTCCATACGGCTACTCCGGCGCGGCCTCCGCATCGGGCCGCAGACGGGCCGCCCGGGCGGCGGCGCGCCGGGTGGCTTCTTCGGCATCGAGCCGGGCGGCCTCGGCGAGCGACGGGGCGCCGCCGCCCAGCCGGTGCGGAACCCAGAACTCGCCGGCGGGGTGCGGCCCGTACGCGTCTTGCACCCGCTCCAGCAAATGCTGCATCCGTGAATGCAGCAACTTCGTCAGCTCCGGCGCGGCCAGGGTGGGCTGGATCGGCTCGCCGACCGCCACCGCGATCGGCACCTTGGGGCGGAGCAGCTTCTTCGGGTGGTCCTTGGTCCAGATCCGCTGGGCGCCCCACACGATGTGCGGGATGATCGGCACGCCTGCCGCGATGGCCATCCGGGCGGCGCCGGACTTGAGCTCTTTGATCTCGAAGCTTCGGCTGATCGTCGCCTCCGGGTACACCCCGACCAGCTCACCCGCCTTGAGTGCGGCGACTGCCGCCTCGAAGGAGGCCGCGCCGCTTTCCCGGTCCACTGGAATGTGCCGGCAGCCGCGCATGATCGGCCCGGACACCTTGTGGTCGAACACTTCCTGCTTGGCCATGAACCGCACCTTGCGGCCCAGGCCCTGCTTGTATGCGGGCAGCCCGGCGAAGGTGAAGTCGAAGTAGCTGGTGTGGTTGATCGCGATGACGGCTCCGCCGGTCTCGGGCAGGTGCTCCACCCCGCTGACGGTGAACCGCAAACCCTGCAATCGCCACGTCAGGCGTGCAAGCTGAATGACCGTCCCGTACACCGGCTCCACGCCGTCAACCCTAATATTTTCGGTTGCGGGCGCACCCACTGCCGCAAAAAGATGTTGGACCGTGACGGTTCCCGCGCCTGGCCTGCCGGTCCATCCGGTCTGGATCAACGAGCTTGGTGGTATCACGTTCCGGGCAGCGGGCCGGCCTGGGCGAGCCGCCGCCCGTCGACAAGTTGGTGGTCTGCCTCTTCGCCGCGTACGACGTCGAACCGGATCCTGAGCGCATCGCTTACTACCGGCGGCTGTGGAACAGCGAAGACGTGTCCTCCCGTTAGGCTGTTCCCCGATGCAGGTCACCAGCGTCGGCCACGCCGGCTTCCGGATCGAGACCCGTGCGGGCAGCATTCTTTGCGACCCGTGGGTCAACCCTGCCTACTTCGCATCGTGGTTCCCGTTCCCCGACAACAGCGGCCTGGACTGGGACGCGCTCGGTGATTGCGACTATCTCTACGTCTCGCATCTGCACAAGGACCACTTCGACGCCAAGCTGCTCGCCAAGCATGTCAACAAGGACGCCGTGGTGCTGCTGCCCGAGTATCCGGTGCCGGACTTGCGAGATGAGTTGGCAAAACTCGGTTTTCACCGGTTCTTCGAAACCACCGACTCTGTCAAGCATCGGGTCAGCGGGCCGAAGGGCGAACTCGACATCATGATCATCGCCCTGCGGGCACCCGCCGACGGACCGATCGGCGACTCGGCGCTGGTGGTCTCCGACGGCGACACCACGGTGTTCAACATGAACGACGCCCGGCCGGTGGACCTCGACGTGCTGCATTCGGCGTTCGGCCACGTCGATGTGCACATGCTGCAGTACTCCGGCGCGATCTGGTACCCGATGGTCTACGACATGCCCGCGCGGGCCAAGGAAGCGTTCGGCACCCAGAAGCGGCAACGCCAGATGGACCGCGCCCGCCAGTACATCGCGCAGGTCGGCGCCACCTGGGTGATCCCGTCCGCCGGTCCGCCGTGCTTTCTGGATCCCGAACTGCGCCACCTCAACGACGACCACGGCGATCCGGCCAACATCTTCCCGGACCAGGTGGTATTCCTCGACCAGATGCGCGCGCACGGCCACGACCGCGGGCTGTTGATGATGCCCGGTTCGACTGCGGAATTCTCTGGCACGCAATTGCATTCGCTTCGCCACCCGCTGCCAACCGAGCAAGTCGAAGCGATCTTCACCACTGCTAAGGCCGACTACATCGCCGACTACGCGGCGCGGATGGCGCCGGTGCTGGCGGCGGAGAAAGCGCACTGGGCACCCGCCGCCGGGGAGTCGTTGCTCGAGCCGCTGCGCGCGGCGCTCGAGCCGATCATGCTGGCCAGCGACGAGATCTGCGACGGCATCGGCTATCCCGTCGAGCTGAGGCTCGGCCCGCAGACCGTCGTGCTTGACTTCCCGAAACGCACTGTGCGCGAACCGGTTCCCGACGAGAAGTTCCGCTACGGCTTCGAGATCCCGCCGGAGCTGGTGCGCACTGTGCTGCGCGACAACGAACCCGACTGGGTCAACACCATCTTCTTGTCCACCCGGTTCAAGGCCTGGCGGGTCGGCGGTTACAACGAGTACCTGTACACGTTCTTCAAATGCCTGACCGACGAGCGCATCGCCTACGCCGACGGCTGGTTCGCCGAAACCCACGACGACACCGCGTCGATCACGCTGGACGGCTGGCAGATGCAGCGACGTTGCCCGCATTTGAAGGCCGACCTGTCCAAGTTCGGTGTGGTGGAAGGCAATACGCTGACCTGCAACCTGCACGGTTGGCAGTGGAACCTGGAGAACGGTCGCTGCCTGACCGCGCGCGGCCACGAGCTCCGGTGTTCGCGGCTGTGAGCGCGCAGCAGTACTACGACGACGGCCTGGTCCAGTTGGATCGCGAGGCAATCACCTTGCGCCGCTACCACTTCCCGTCGGGCACCTCGAAGGTGATCGCGCTGAGCACGATCCGTGGATACAAGGCGGAGCCGCTGGGGCTTCTTCTGCACCGGTTCCGGATCTGGGGCAGCTCGGATTTGCGCCGCTGGTTGCCGCTGGACGTGCGTCGGCCGTTCAAGTCGACGTTGATCACGCTCGACGTGCCGGGAACCCGGCCCAGCCCCGCGTTCACGCCGGAGCACCCGGAAGAGTTCACCGCGCTGCTCGACGAGCTGCTGTCCGTGCGTTGAGATTGCACGCAGGGTCGTGCAAAGCAGCCATCCACAGCCCTACACGCAATCTCAACGTCCGGCGTCCGCCAATGCTTGATGGGCGGCGTTGTAGCCCGGGATGAACGTGATCCCGGGTCCGCCGTGGCAGCCGGCGCTGCCGAGGTAGAGCCCGTCGATCGGGATCGGCTGTCCGAGAAAACCTTTCGGGCCCGGCCGGTTGGGACCGATCTGGTCGGGATTCAACAGCCCATGGCAGTAGTCGCCCCCCGGCGCGCCGAACATGGTGCCCATGTGCTTGGGCGTAAAGGTGGTGTGGCGGATGATGCTGCGCTCGAAATTCGGTGCCAGCCTGGTGATCTTGTCGATCACCCGCTGGCCCATCTCGACCTTGGCCCGGCCGTAGTCCGCCCCGCCCTCGATCGGGAACCACAACGCGAACGCCGACGCGGCGTGCTTTCCGTCCGGCGCCAAGTCCGGGTCGTTCTGCGACGGAATCTGTAGCACCACGGTGGGGTCGGCCGGGACGATTCCGCGCCGGCAATCCTCCCATTGCTTCTGGACTTCCTCCGGGGTGCAGAACAAGCCGATCGACGCCTGCATGGCCGGGTCGTTGAGCGGCTGGTAGGGCGCGGCGAAGGCCGGGGCCTCGTCCAGCGCGAAGTGCATCTGCAGGTAACTGCCGCGGTGGTCGATGCGGCCGTAGCGCTCCCGAATATCGGCGGGCAGCGCGGCGGGATCGACCAACTCACCCACCGTGAGATCGGGCGCGATTCCGGAGATGACGACAGGGGCCGTCACCGTGTCGCCGGCTTCGGTGCGCACGCCGCGTACCCGCCCGTCAGCGACGAGGATTTCGGCCACCTTGGTGCGCAACCGGACTTCGCCGCCTTCGCTCTCCAGTTGGTTGCGCAGATGCGACGTCAACGCGCCGATGCCGCCGCGCAGTTTTTTCATCTGCATCGTGTCGCCGTCGGGCACGCCGAGGCCGAAGGCGAGCGCGGCCGCGCTACCAGGTGTGGCCGGCCCCCGATACAGGGTGTTGACGGCCAGCACGGTCATCGAGCCGCGCAGCGCGCCGTGTTTCTCACGGTCGGGCAGATAGCGGTCCAGCACGTCGGTGACCGACCCGAACAGCATCTCGTTGATCGCTGCGCGTTCGAATTCGTTTGTGGCACAGGCATACATCTCGTCGAGCGTCTTGGGCGGCGCGCCGGCGTCGAACCGGCCCAGGGCACGGGTGGGCGCCTGGCTCCAGGCCATCAACCCCGCCATGCCGTTGACAGCGTCGGCGCCGTGCACCTCGTTCAGGTGGGTGAACAGCTTGATCGGGTCGCTGTACTGGACCAGCGGATCGTCGCCGACCCCGCGCACCGCCACCGACATCACGTCGAGGTCAACGGTCGGCAGGTTGCCCAGTCCCAACTCGTCGGCGACCACCGGCGCCGTCGGGAACTGCACCGAGCCGGCGATCTCGAAATGGTAGCCGTCGAACAACTCGACCGTCGACGCCATGCCACCGGCGTAGAGCTTGGATTCCAGGCACACCGTGCGCAGTCCGGCGCGTTGCAGGATCACTGCCGCCGCTAATCCGTTGTGCCCGGCACCAATCACGATCGCGTCGTAGTCCATGATGCAGGTTGGCATCTGCGCAAGGTTTTGTCAATTATGACGAAACTTCGGCTAGGCCGGTTCGCAGCGACTCCAGCGCCGCATGACACATCCGGGCCAGCTCGCCCAACGACCGGTCGTCGCCGAGCATCCAGAACTCCATCGCGCCGAACACCGCGGCCGCGATGCAGCGAGCGGTCACCATCGCGTGCAACCGCGCATCCGCCGTCATCTCCGCGGTACAGCTACGCCGGTGCAGCTGTTCAGCGATGGCGTCGGCGAAGTCGGCCTGGACCTCTCGCATGTGGCGGACGATGCGGCCAGGGTCGAGCTCGCCACCCCGAAGGGCGGCGACTTTGGTCACGGCCTCAACGTCATAGGGAAACGAGAAGATGGCGGTTTGGACGGACTCGATGATCGGTTCGTCGGCCGGCCGGGCGTCCAGCGCGGCGCGGAACCACTTCAACCCGGTGTAGTCGGCAAACAGCAGATCGTGCTTGGACGTGAAGTGCCGATAGAAGGTCCGCAGCGACACCCCGGCGTCCGCCGCGATCTGCTCGGCCGACGTGTCTTCGACGCCCTGGGCCAGGAATCGCACCTGCGCGGCTTGAATGAGGGCCTCGCGAGTGCGCTCGCTGCGCGCCGTCCGGGCGGGTCTGACCATGCCAGTACGGTACCTCGCGACGTTTCGTCAATCTTGACAAAAGTTCGGGTGGTGCCGAGACTGCCGACATGGTCTCACTTCTAGTGCACGCAATCCTGGGACTGACGGTGATCGGATGGATCGTCGCGTCGAACCCACAGGTTTTCTCGCGGCCGTCCCGCGGGCCGCGCTTTTCGGCGCTTGAATGCCTGTACTACGTCGTCGGCGTCGCGTCGGTCGTGATCGGCTGGTATTTCAACATCCGCTTCGTGCGTGAGTACGCCACCGGGTCGGGCAATCCCCTTTGGGGACCGGGCAGTTGGTCGGACTACATCCGGCTGATGTTCACCAATCCCGCCTCCAGCTCGGCCAGCCAGGACTACACAATCATCAATGTCGTTCTGCTGCCGTTGTTTACCATCATCGACGGCTACCGGCGCGGGCTACGACGACCGTGGCTGTACTTCGTGTCCAGCTTGTTCACCAGCTGCGCCTTCGCACTCGCGTTTTACTTCGCCACCGTCGAGCGGCAGCACCGGCAGGCGCAGTCGCGAGAAACCGTGCACACCTAGACCTGCTTGGTGGCCCGCCATTTCTGCCGGCCACCCTTGACGTCGGTGTGGACATCGGTGAATCCGGCCGCGCGAAGCCTCCCGGGGAGGTCCTTCGGCGCGATCGGGTTGTAGGTGTCGGCCACGTGCAGCAGCCGGAACGGCAGGGACGGCACGCCGTCGCTGCCGGCGAACACCCCGCCGGGCTGCAGCACTCGGTACGCCTCGGCGAAAAGCTGGTCCTGCAACTCGGCGCTGGGCACGTGGTGCAGCATGGTGAAACACACCACCGAGGTGAAATGATCTGCGGGCAGCCCGGTTTCGGCGCCGCTGGCGTGGATGATGCGCGCCCGGTCGCCGTAGCGGCGCTGCAGGCGATCGGCCATCGCGCCGTCGACCTCGACCGCGGTGAGCGTGGCTGCCCGATCCAGCAGGGCCCGCAGCGTCGCGCCGTATCCGGGGCCGATTTCCAATGTGCGCGCGCCCAATTCGACGTCCCGCAGCGCCCACGGCAACAGCTGATCGGCCACCGCCTTTTCCCAACCCGCCGAGCTGCACCGTCGTCGGTGCAAGAGATTCATCGCCATGCCGGAAACGCTAGGCGGACACGTGCGCTGCGGGCTTCCGATATTCTGCCGTGTTATGTCGGAAATCAGCCACCAGGGGCTGGTGACCTCGTCGCAGACGCTGCCACCGGGAGCGCGGATCGAGCGGCACCGCCATCCGCAACATCAGATCGTCTACCCGTCCTCGGGCGCCGTCTCGGTAACCACCCCGGCGGGGACCTGGATCACCCCCGCCAATCGGGCCATATGGATACCGGCGGGCTGCTGGCATGAACACAAGTTCCACGGCCACACGCAGTTTCACGGCGTCGCGCTGGACCCCCGTCGCTACCGCCGCGGACCCGATGCACCGACCGTGCTGGCGGTCAGCCCGTTGATGCGCGAGCTGATCATCGCGTGTTCGCAGGCCGACGGCACCGACAGCGACGAGCACCACCGGATGCTCGCCGTGCTGCACGACCAACTGCAGGCCACCAGCGTCCGCGAGCCCCTGTGGATTCCCACCCCGGTCGACCCCAGGCTGCGGCAAGCGTGTGCGCTGATCACCGATAACCTGCGCGAGCCGTTGACACTGCGGCAGATCGGCGACCGGGTCGGCGTCGGCCAGCGCACGCTGAGCCGCCTGTTCCGCGACGAGCTGGCCATGACGTTTCCGCAATGGCGCACCCAGGTGCGCCTGCAACACGCGCTGATGTTGCTCGCCGAGCACGACAACGTCACTTCCGTTGCGCTGCAATGCGGTTGGGCCACGCCGAGCGCCTTCATCGACACCTACCGGCGGGCCTTCGGGCATACCCCCGGAAAGGCGGTCTAGCCGACTGGCTCGAACACCTCGGCGCCCACGAACGGCACCAGCGCGTCGGGGACCCGCACGCTGCCGTCGGGCCGCTGGTGGTTTTCCAGGATGGCGACAAGCCAGCGGGTGGTGGCCAAGGTGCCGTTGAGGGTGGCGGCGATCTGCGGCTTGCCGTTCTCGTCCCGGTAGCGGGTGGCGAGCCGGCGGGCCTGGAACGTGGTGCAGTTCGACGTCGAGGTCAGCTCGCGGTAGGCGCCTTGGGTGGGAATCCATGCCTCGCAGTCGAATTTGCGGGCCGCCGACGAGCCGAGATCCCCTGCGGCGACGTCGATCACGCGATACGGCACCTCGATGCGGGCCAGCATCTCGCGCTGCCAGCCGAGCAGCCGCTGATGCTCGGCTTCGGCCTCGGCGGGTGTGCAGTAGACGAACCCCTCGACCTTGTCGAACTGGTGCACGCGGATGATGCCGCGGGTGTCTTTGCCGTGGCTGCCGGCTTCCCGGCGAAAGCACGACGACCAGCCGGCGTAGCGCAGCGGCCCGCCGGACAAGTCGAGGATCTCGTCGGCGTGATAACCGGCCAGCGGCACCTCGGAGGTGCCGACGAGGTAGAGGTCGTCGGCGTCGAGGTGATACACCTCCTCGGCGTGCGCGCCGAGAAAGCCGGTGCCGGACATGACATCCGGGCGGACCAGCACCGGCGGGATCATCGGGATGAAGCCGTTGTCGACGGCCAGCCGCACGGCAAGTTGCAGCAGCCCGAGTTGCAGCAGCGCACCACGGCCGGTCAGGAAATAAAACCGCGAACCCGACACCTTGGCGCCGCGCTCCATGTCGATCAGGCCCAGCGACTCGCCCAGTTCCAAATGGTCCCTTGGGTTTTCGATCGCGGCCGGCTCGCCGACGACATCGAGGACGGCGTAGTCGTCCTCGCCGCCGGCCGGCACCCCGTCGAGGATGACGTTGGAGATCGCCATGTACGCCGCGGTGAATGCCGCCTCGGCCTCGGACTGCTCGGCCTCGGCGGCCTTGACCCGCTCGGCCAGCTCCTTGGCCCGTTGGAGCAGTGCCGGCCGCTCGTCGGGCGATGCGGCGCCCACCTTCTTGCTGGCCGCCTTCTGCTCGGCGCGCAGTGAATCCGCGGTCGCGATGGCCTTGCGCCGGGCGGCGTCGGCGGCCAGCAGCGTGTCGACCAGTGCGGGATCCTCGCCGCGGCTGATCTGGGAGCGGCGAACGGCGTCCGGGTCTTCGCGCAGCAGCTTCAGGTCGATCACGGCCTACGACCCTACTTTTGCTCGCGGCCGGCCCGCCGCCCGCACCCCGGTAAGCAACATCTGCATCAAGTGTCACGGGGTGCGTCGGGCCTGTCAGAATAGAGCCAATGTTGGACGCACCCGAGCAGCACGATTCGCCCGCCGGACGGCCGGAATCCCGGCTGGCCCGGTTCGGGTGGCTGCACACTTTGCATGCCACGGCGACGCGGCGCGCGTTGTTGCTGACCGCGCTGGGTGGGCTGCTGATCGCCGGCATCGTCGTCGCGCTGCCGATCTCCGGCGACCGCGGGCGACTGTCCGGCTACATCGACCCGGTGCCCAGTACCGGCGCCAAGGGCAACGACGCCTTCAACCACGCCGGCAGCGGCGATTGTCTGATGTGGCCGGATCGCACGCCGGAGGCCGCGACCATTGTCGACTGCAAGGAGGAGCACCGCTTCGAGGTCGCCGAGTCGGTCGACATGCGGACCTTCCCCGGCTCGGAGTACGGGCCCGACGCCGCGCCACCTTCGGCCGCGCGCATCGAGCAGATCAGCCAGGAGCAGTGCGAGTCGGCCGTGCACCGCTACCTGGGCACCAAATTCGATCCGAGCAGCAAGTTCACCATCAGCATGCTGTGGTCCGGCGACAAGGCGTGGCGCCAGCACGGTGAGCGCCGGATGCTGTGCGGCCTGCAGCTGCCGGGTGCCGGCAACCAGCAGCAGGCCTTCAAGGGCAAGGTCGCCGACCTCGACCAATCGCGGGTGTGGCCGGACGGCACCTGCCTGGGGATCGACCCGTCGACCAACCAGCCCACCGACGTCCCGGTCGACTGCGTCGTGCCGCACGCGATGGAGGTCACCGGCACGGTCAACCTGATGGCCAAGTTCCCCGAGGGGCTACCGCCCGACCCCGAACAGGACGCGTTCATCAAGGAGTCCTGCACCCGGCTCACCGATGCCTACCTGGCGCCCGTCCAGTTGCGCAGCACGACGCTGACGCTGATCTACAACACGCTGTCGCTGCCCAGCTGGTCGGCCGGCAGCCGCGAGGTCGCCTGCAGCATCGGAGCGACCCTGGGCAACGGCGGCTGGGCGACGCTGCTGAACAGCGCCAAAGGACCGCTGCTGATCAACGGCCAGCCGCCGGTTCCGCCGCCCGACATTCCGGAGGAGCGGCTCAACCTGCCGCCGATCCCGATGCCCGCACCCAACGCCGGCAGCGCCGCCTCGTCGTCGGGGTCGTCGGGTGGCTCGTCGGGCGGGTCGAGCACCTCGCAGCAACGACAGGGCAACGAGCACTTGCCGCAGCAGCCGGGCCCCCCTGCCCCGCAACAGCAGCAGCCGGCCGCGCCCGCACCCCAGCAACCGGCCGCGCCGCCCCCACCACCGGAAGCCCCGGCACCGCCGCCGCCAGCTCCGCCGGCCCCCGAGGCGCCGCCGCCCCCGCCGCCCGAAGCCCCGGCACCACCGCCACCGCCGCCGGCGGGCTAGCCGGATGGCCGTGCGGATGGATCCGCAGCGGTTCGACGAGCTGGTCTCCGACGCGCTGGACCTCATTCCGCCCGAGCTGGCCGCGGTGATGGACAACGTCGTCGTGCTGGTTTCCGACCGTCATCCCGACGACGCCGATCTGCTCGGACTGTACGAAGGTGTCGCGCTGACCGAGCGGGACTCCAACTACGCCGGGTCGCTGCCGGACACCATCACGATCTACCGGGACGCGCTGCTGGACATCTGCGACTCCGACGACGAGGTCGTCGACGAGGTGAAGGTCACCGTGATCCACGAGATCGCCCATCATTTCGGCATCGACGACCATCGGCTGCACGAATTGGGCTGGGCCTGATAGGCGCCGGGCAGGCGTTGCATCGAGTGTGCACTGGGGGCGGGATTTTGGCGATTTTCCCGCCCAGGATGCACGTTCGGCGAAGGCGGTCGTCAGGATGCACGGTCGAACCGATTACGCCGCGAGCACGCGAGCGTGTCAGCCCGGATCTGTCGGGGCCGGGTGCTAAGAACAGGCCATGGACACAAGCTGCCGCGACTGCCGGGCAGGCTTGGATCACTGCCACGGCAGCGTCATCCGCCATTCGCTGCGCCGGTCGGAGTGCACCGAGGACGGCTGCACCAGCCCAGAGCTGCTGCCGCACGTCTTCGTCGTCGACTGCGACGCGGTCGGCTGCGGATGCGCCGAGGCCACGGCGCTCGCAGTCTGAGTCAGCCCATCGGGTCGGTGTCGGATTCCACGGCGTCGGCGACGGGGGTGGCCCCCGGCTCCGGGTAGAACGGCGGTGTCAGCGTGCCCCACTGCACGCAGCTCCAGCGTCCGTCGGTGACCGGCGTCAGCACCACCGACTCGGCGTTGCCCAGGTGGTGGTCCACGACGAAGCTGCCGTCGACCCCGGCCAGCACCGCCGCGGTCAGCCGGATGGCCGCGCCGTGGCTGACGACGACGATGTCGCTGGTCCAGTCGTCGTTGTCGAGATAGCGCATCCGCAGGTCGGTCAGCACCGGCACGTAGCGGTCCAGCACCTGCTCGGCGCTCTCCCCGCCCGGCAGCGGCACGTCGAGCTCGCCCTTGTGCCAGCGCTCGTAGATTGCGTTGAATGCGGCAACGGCGTCGTCGTCGCTGCGGTCTTCCAGATCGCCGACCTGAACTTCGTGGATGCCCGCGACTTCCTGGGCCGGCACATTGACCTCGGTGCTGATCTCGGCCGCGGTCTGAGCCGCCCGCAAGGCCACCGAATGCACAAGGAGCCCGGGCCGGCGCAGACCGTTACGGCCGAACGCCCGGGCCTGATCGCGGCCCAACGGGGTCAACTCGGTTCCGGGCGGGCGCGTGTCCAACCGGCGGTCGACGTTGCCGTAGGACTGGCCGTGCCGCACCAAAATCAGCCGACCGCTCATCGCCGCGGCTCCCGCAACTGCGCCAGCCAACGCGAGGCCTCGTCCAATTGCGGCGGGGGCACGCCGGCGGCCACTCCCGTCGGCCAGGAACCCAGATAGCGCACATCCGCACAACGACGGTAAAGCGCCTTGAGTGCCTCGGCGATCGCGTCGTCGTCGATGTGGCCGACCCAGTCCAGGAAAAATACGTAGGTGCCCAACTCCGTTCGGGTGGGCCGTGATTCGATCCGGGTCAGGTCGATGTCGCGGATCCCCACTTCGGACAGCGCGGCCACCAGCGCCCCCGGCGCGTTGTCGATCCGCAAGATCACCGACGTGCGGTCGGCGCCCGTGCGGGCCGGCGGCGGGCCCGGTGGGCCGGCCAGGACGAAGCGAGTGCGGGCGTTGGCTTCGTCGACGACACCGTCGGCCAACGTCGCCAGCCCGCGATAGGCGGCGGCCAGCGGCGAGCTCACGGCGGCGTCCACCACGCCGTCGGCGACCTGTTGCGCGGCGTCGGCGTTGGAGTTGGCCGGGCGCAGCTCGACGCCGGGCAGATGCGCGGCGACCCACCGTCGCACCTGCGCGGCCGCGACCGGGAAGGCGGCCAGCGTGCGCACCTCGTCGGCACTGCGGCCGGGTTTGACCACGATGGAAAACGCCACGTCCAACGTGATCTCGGCGAACACCTGCAGCGGCGATCCCATCGCGAGGCTGTCCAGTGTCGGCATCACCGAGCCGTCGATCGAGTTCTCGATCGGCACGCACGCGTAGTCGACCTCGCCGCCCCGCACGGCATCCAGAGCCGCCGGCGTGCTCTCCGTCGGTAACGGCTCGACGGCGTCCGTGCCGCGCTGCGGAATCATGCCGGCGTCGGCCATCCGCAACAGCGCCGCCTCGGTGAACGTCCCTTCAGGACCGAGATACGCGATGCGGGCCACGACCAAAACCCTATCGGGTGCCGAGGCTTGCGCCGTTCGCCGCGATCTAGTTAAGTTAGGCTTACCTCACTAGAAGGATGGTGATCGATGACCCTCGCTCCTTGCGCCGCGCCGACGACCGCCGAGCGGATCCGCAGCACCTGCATCCGGGCCGACGGCGCGCTGCTGGCGATCGAGGGTGCCGAGCCGGTCACCACGCCGCTGCATCACCTGCTGAGAGACGGGTCGTTCGCCGTCGCGGCCCCGCTCGACGCGGCCGCGCCGTCGGGGGCGCAGGCGGTGCTGGAACTGGCCGACTATGCGCCGCTGCCGCTGCGTGAGCCGGTGCGCTCACTGGTGTGGATCCGTGGGCGACTCCAGCAGGTGCCGATGCCCGCAGTGCCCGCCATGCTCGACCTGATCGCCACCGAGGACCCGAATCCGGCGCTGCTGCAAGTGCAGACGGCGGCGTCGGGCCCGCCCGTCGACGGCGATACCCGTTATGCGCTGCTGCGCCTCGAGGTCGACTCGGTGGTGGTGACCGATGCCACCGGCGCCGAGTCCGTCGGGGTGGCGGCCCTGCTGGCCGCCCGGCCGGACCCGTTCTGCGCGCTCGAGTCGTGCTGGATTCGTCACCTGGACAGCGCGCATCGCGATGTCGTCGCCCGGCTGGCCTCGCGGCTGCCCGCCCGGCTGCGTCGCGGGGACGTGCGGCCGCTGGGCATCGACCGCTACGGCGTGCGGCTGCGCATCGAATCCGCCGACGGCGACAGGGACGTGCGGCTGCCGTTCCGTAAGCCGGTCGACGACGTGGTGGGCCTCAGCCAGGCCATCCGGGTGCTGATGGGCTGCCCGTTCGTCAACGGCCTGCGAGCGCGCCGCGACTAGCCGCCGAGGTCCGGTTACCGTGTCGAGGTGACCGCGCCCGAGGACCAGTTGGTGCAGCGACGAGCGCTGCGCATCGAGGTCGTCGTCGTCCTGGGCGTCACCTTCGGCGTCAGCGCGATCACCGCGATCCTGGAACTCACCGACGCGGTCCTGCGCAATCTGAGCGCCCAGCGGATTCCGCTCAACCCGCGCCGGTCCTACTTCGACCTGGTCGACCTCGGACTGAACGCGGCGTTCGTCGCGCAGCTTATCGCCTGGGGCGGCCTCGGGCTGTACCTGCTGTGGCGTGGCGGTTTACGCCCCGCCGCGATCGGCCTGGGGCGGTTTGCCTGGCGCGCCGATCTGGGCGGCGGCGTCGGCCTGGCAGCGTTGATCGGGCTGCCCGGGCTCGGGCTCTACGTGGTGGCGCGGATGCTGGGCCTCAACGCTTCGGTGATCCCGTCGAGTCTGAGCGACACCTGGTGGCGCATCCCGATGCTGGTGGCCGCCGCGTTCGCCAACGGCTGGGCCGAGGAGGTCGTCGTCGTCGGCTACCTGATCACCCGGCTGCGGCAGCTGGATGTGTCCGCTGGGGCGGCGCTGGTGTACTCGAGCCTGTTGCGCGGCGCCTACCACCTCTACCAGGGTTTCGGCGCGGGCCTGGGCAACCTGGCGATGGGGCTGGTGTTCGGCTATGTCTGGCAGCGCACCGGTCGGCTGTGGCCGCTGGTGATCGCCCACGGCCTGATCGACAGCGTGGCGTTCGTCGGCTACGCCCTGCTTCGCGGTCACCTCGGGTGGTTGCACTGATGACCGCTCAGCGTCCCCGCCGGGAACCGCCGCCGGTGATCCACCGCGATCCCGGCTACCGCCGGCCGCCTCCCCCGCCACCGGCGCCCCGGCCACCCGCGCAACCGGCCAGGCCACGCCCGCGTCGCAAACGCGCCTGGGGTCAAATGGTTTCGCTGAGCCTGCTGATCGTGGTCCTGCTGTTTTCCGCCGGCGTCCTCGGCGGTGCGCTGTGGATGGACACCGCCCTGCACCGCCAGCCGGTGCTGGCCGACTATCCGGGCCGGCCAGCCGCCGGGCGCGGCACGACCTGGTTGCTGGTCGGGTCGGACAGCCGCCAGGGTCTCACCGTCGAGCAGCAGCAGGCGTTGGCCACCGGCGGCGACATCGGCAACGGCCGCACCGACACCATCCTGCTGGTCCACGTGCCGGCCATCGGCTCGCCCACTCCGACGACGATGGTGTCGATTCCGCGCGACTCCTATGTGCCGGTCCCGGGGTACGGCCGCGACAAGATCAACGCGGCCTTCGCGATGGGCGGTGCGCCCTTGTTGGCGCAGACGGTCGAGCAGGCCACCGGACTGCGGCTCGACCACTACGTCGAAGTCGGTTTCAGCGGGTTCGCCGGTCTCGTCGACGCGCTCGGCGGAGTCACCGCCTGCCCCGCCACGCCGATCGACGATCCGCTGGCCGGCATCAGCCTGCCGGCCGGTTGCCAGAGGCTCGACGGGCCCAACGCGCTCGGCTACGTCCGCACGCGCGCGACACCGCGGGCCGACCTCGACCGGATGGCCAACCAGCGGCAGTTCATGTCGGCGCTGCTGCACCGCGCCGCCAGCCCGGCCGTGTGGCTCAACCCGTGGCGGTGGTATTCGGTGCCGCATGCGGCCGCCGACGCCCTGACCGTCGATGCAGGCGACCACGTGTGGGACCTTGCCCGGTTGGGCTGGTCACTGCACGGTTCGACGAGCGCGCTGACGGTGCCGATCGGCGAGTTCACCGGCAACGACGCCGGTTCGGTCGTGGTCTGGGATCACGACGCGGCGGCCCACCTGTTCGACGCGCTGGCCGCCGATGCTCCCGCACCGTCGGCCGGGCAACCGTAGCGACTAGTCCAAACCTGCGCCGGTCAGGCCGTCCTGCAGCCACGCTTTGACGCGGCCGGGGTGACGGGTGGCCAGCCACGCCACCCCCACTTCCCGGCAGAATCTGACGTCGTCGTAGTGGTCGACGTTCCAGCAGTACAGCGCCCGCCCCTGGGCGGCGGCGCGGTCGACGAGCTCGGGATGCTCACGCAGGGTCGCGATCGACGGCCCGACGGCGGTGGCGCCGACGGCGGTGGCCGCGCTGCTGCCCAGATATCGGGCCGCCTTGCCGAGCAGCACCGTGGGCAGCAGCGGCGCGGCGCGCCGGATGCGCCACATCGCGGCTGCCGAAAACGACATCACGACCGCCCGAGAGCGGTCCGCGGAAGCGGGCGTGGCGATCCGGAAGCGTTGCAGCAGCGCCAAAACCTTGCTTTCCACCAGCGCCCCATAGCGCACCGGGTGCTTGGTTTCGATGAAGATCTTCACCGGCCGGTTCCAGTCCAGCACCAGCGCGACGAGCGAGTCGAGGGTCAGCAGGCCGCTGTCGCCGTGGGTGCCGTCGGGACGCCAGCTGTCGTGCCAGGCCCCGTACTCCAGCTCACGTAACTCCGCGAGCGTCATCGTGCTGACCAGGCCGGCACCGGTGGACGTGCGGTCCAGCCGGCGGTCGTGCACACAGACCAAATGGCCGTCGCGAGTGAGCCGGACATCGCATTCGACGCCGTCGGCGCCTTCCTTGAGCGCGAGATCGTATGCGGCCAGAGTATGTTCCGGCCGGGCAGCCGAGGCGCCGCGATGGGCTACCACATGTGGGTGCCGGGCGAGCACCTCGTCGGCCCGCGTCATATCCCTATGCTGCCGGTTCCTCGCCGTCCGACTCAACAGCCGGAGCGGATTCCGGCGCGTCGCCGCGATCGTCGGCGACCACCACCCAGCGATGCGCGGGCCGTTCGACCGGTTTGCGCTCGAAGCCCTCGAACACCCGCCCGGCGGCGGCCACCGCGGCCGCCGCCACCAGGTAGGCAAACGTCGTGGTCACGGTGTTGTCGGCAATGCCTTGGGCATCGTGCGCGCGGCTGGTCGCGATAGCGAAGAGCGAAACCGCCGTGCTGGTGGCCCAGACGATCCACCACAGCAGGATGGGTTTGCGCAGCCGGGCCAGGACGCCTTCGGTGGCGGCCAGCTCGATGACGTACACCGGCGCCCACAGCAGGTTCGCCACGGGTATGAAGCACCCGGCCCACAGCGCACGGGCCGAACGCGGCTCGGGCAGGCCGTACTGCGCGAACGCGGCGGCGCGGCGGGCGATCAGCCATCGGATCAGCACCACAGCACAGGTGATCACCATCGCGATGGCGGCGGCACTGGCCAACACGCCAAGCCAGAGCGCGGCGCCCGCCACCCACGGGTTGAGCAGGGTGCCGCGGTTGATGATCAGCAGCAGATAGCGCACGAAATGCACCAGCGCCGCAATGCCGAACACCACGACGCTCGCGAACAACGTGGTGCGCACTCGCGCCGCCGACGGGCCCGGCCGCGCGGCCGCGGTCGGCGCCGCTGCGCCCGGCTCGACGCGATCCACCAGTCCCCATCGCGGGGTGACCGCGTAACGCGGGGTGGGTCCCAGGGGCCGGCGCCGGCGCCGCGGCGGCGGTGGTGCGCCGGGCCGCACGGCGATCCATCGGTAACCCGGCGGCAGCCGCGGCGGCATCCGTGGGCCGGTGGTGGGTGCGGCGCTGCGAGCACTCCACCGCGGGTCGACCGCCTGTCCCTCGGTGGACGGCGGCAGCAGCGTCCCGCGGCAGCGCGGACACCACACCCGCTGGCGATCACGCACGTTCCAGCGTGTGCCGCACTGTGAGCACGCTTGAATCATGAGCGCCGCTCTCCCCCGCAAGCGGGAGGTGCCCCCACCTCATCGCTCAGTGTCAAATCGTCGCTGGCGCGGATCACCGCACCAGCTTAAAGCGTGTCGGGGCCCGCGGCTCGGTCCTCAGACGTTGCCGGGGCCGCCGTCGTCGGTGATCACCGAACGCCCGGCGCCCGCCCATGCCAGCATCCCGCCGCTGACGTTGATTGCCCGGTAACCGTTTTGCTGCAGATATTGCGCTACCCGCAGGGACCGCCCACCCGCATGGCAAATGACGTACAGCTCGGCTTGGCGGTCGATCTCGCCAAGCCGTGCCGGGACTTCGGCCATCGGGATGTGTTGCGCGCCGGGGGCGTGGCCGCATTTCCACTCGTCGTTCTCGCGCACGTCCAGCAACACCGCCGCCGAGCCGAATTCGGCCGGCAGGGCGGCGACGTCCGTTTGAGCAACCACCGGTTCACCGGGCATGAGGTCGATCTTGGCACGCGCCCCCCGGCAGCGCAGAAGCCGCCGCCAGCTACCAACGGCTATCCACAGTTTCCACAGGTTTATGCACAGCATCGGCGTGCAGCGGATCGCCATTGACGGCGCGTCAATACCCCGGGCGGGACGGCGGCTGTGGATAACGGCGCGATAACCCGCCCGCCAATCGACAGGCCGAGAACGCCGCGAGCGAAATTCATCGCCGCGCTAAGCATCCCGCGACCGCCAGACGCTGGCGGCGAACCATCCACCCGATTCTCGACGGCGCGCGCAGCGCCCGCACAGATTGCCGCCAGCGACCCCGGCAATCGCTGGTCAGCGGGCTGGCGCGGGTTCAATTTTTCCGGCGGTTCATAAGACGTTATGATCGCGACCACCGAAGTTATTTGTGACTCATCTCACTGGGGGAGAGTTGGACGTGCAGGTCAGGGTCCTTCGATGACGACACAACCAGTCGGGCCGCAGTCGACGTCGTCCTCGCATTGGTACGGCAGTTCCCCTGCCTGTAACCGCTCCTACCTGCTCGCCGGTGTGCGCGCCGGATTGATCGCCCTGATTTTGCTGGCGGTCCTCGCCGTCATCGTGCTGGTCTGAAGTCGCGCCTGTCGGGGTATGCACCCATCGCACCCGTTGTTGCGGCGCGCGCAGTCATGGAGCAGGGTTGATTAGGCTAGGTCGCCGCATGGCGAGTGGAGCATCAGAAGTAGATCACCAACGATCATCGAAGGAAGGAATCTTCAGTGGCTGTATACACGTTGCCCGATTTGGACTGGGACTACGGCGCGCTGGAACCGCACATCTCGGGTCAGATCAACGAGCTTCACCACAGCAAACACCATGCGACCTACGTCAAGGGTGCCAACGACGCGCTCGCCAAGCTCGAGGAGGCGCGCGCCAACGATGACCAGTCGACGATCCTGCTGAACGAAAAGAACTTGGCGTTCAACCTGGCGGGCCACGTCAACCACAGCCTGTGGTGGAAGAACCTGTCGCCCGACGGTGGCGACAAGCCGACCGGCGAGCTCGCCGCCGCCATCGACGACGCGTTCGGGTCGTTCGACAAGTTCCGCGCCCAGTTCACGGCGGCGGCCACCACCGTGCAGGGGTCGGGGTGGGCGGCACTCGGCTGGGACAGCCTCGGCGAGAAGTTGCTGGTGTTCCAGGTGTACGACCACCAGACGAACTTCCCGCTCGGCATCGTCCCGTTGCTGGTGCTCGACATGTGGGAGCACGCCTTCTACCTGCAGTACAAAAACGTCAAAGCCGACTTCGCCAAGGCGTTCTGGAACGTCGTCAACTGGGCCGACGTGCAGTCGCGTTACGCCGCCGCGACCTCGAAGACCAAGGGGCTCATCGCCGGCTGACTTTAGCGGGCTTCGGCAATCGGGGCGTCGCGCGGTTCGCGCGGCGCCCCGTCGCCTTTCTGCCCTTCAGCCGCGGTTGGCCGTGTCCGCTTGCGGGTATTCCCTACCTGGCGCATGCTGTGCTCACCGACCCACCGGGGTGTTGTGCAGTGAGGTATCGCGGAGGGCCATATGGAAACTGGGTCAGGCAGGGCCGTCGAAGTCGCCCCGTTCCATTCACACGGCGTCCTGAAGGGCTTCGTGATCTTCGGCCGCTGGCCTGATTCGACAAAGGAATGGGCGCAGCTGCTGATGGTTGCGGTCAGAGTCGCATCGCTACCTGGATTACTTTCCACCACAACGGTATTCGGCGCCCGTGAGGAGCTGCCGGAGTCTCCGGCGCCGCCGGGCAGCGTCGGCCTGGTACTGGCTGAGGGACCCGTCGTCGGCGAATCGGCAATCCAGCCAGGGTATTTCGCCGATCGTCAACCGCCGGCGCTGTTGATGTTGCATCCGCCGTCGGAGACCATGCCGTCGCTGCCGGAATGCACGGGTGCCGCGTCGGGCTGCGTACTGCTGCCCGGCTTGCCCTATCTGGGACTCGAACACCGGGCAGCGTGGGTGGAAGCTGAAGCCGACGGCACCGTCACCTCGATGGTGAGCCGCGTCGGTGTCGACCCCATCAGCCACCCCGACACCGCGATTCTGGCGATGCTGCTTGCCGCATAACGCATTTCCGATGCCTCGGTTGTGACGAGGTCGAATCGCAAGACAGCACTTGGCGAATCGATAAATACGGCCAGCCGAACTCGTCGTGCACGCTGGTGCCGATCGATTACGGCCGCTAGCCTGGGCATCGATTATCGAAGGGGAGTAGCCCGCAATCGTCGAGTCGACATACTGGCGACCAGCCCGGCCGGCGAACCGACGGATCCGTCGGTGGGCGAGACCTTCGGCCCGATGTTCGGCGGACCAGCGGTTCTCCGACGACGCGTCGAAAGGTCGCCACGCATGCTCGCAGCCGCACTTTTGAGCTTCGGAGTGGTTTTCCTCGCCGAGCTCGGCGACCGGTCGCAACTGATCACCATGACCTACGCGCTGCGGTATCGCTGGTGGGTGGTGCTGACCGGGGTCGGCATCGCGGCCTGCGTGGCACACGGGGTTTCGGTGGCAATCGGGCATTTTCTCGGGTTGACGCTGCCGGCCCAGCCGATGGCCTTCGCGGCGGCGATCGCGTTCTTCGTTTTCGCGGTGTGGACCTGGCGGGAGGGCACCAACAGCGACGACGACGCCGTGCGCCCCGTCCGGGAGCCCCGTTTCGCGCTGCTCGCCGTGGTGTCGTCGTTCTTGCTGGCCGAGCTCGGCGACAAGACGACGCTGGCCACAGTCGCGTTGGCCAGCGATCACGACTGGGCCGGCGTGTGGATCGGCACGACGGTCGCAATGATCGTCGCCGACGGGTTGGCCATCGCCGCGGGGATCGTGCTGCACCGGCGCCTGCCCGAAGGGGTGTTGCACGTATTGGCCAGCCTGCTGTTTTTGGTGTTCGGAGTGTGGATGCTTTTCGACGGCGCGCTGGGCTGGCGGTGGGTAGCCGTCGGCGCGACGGCGGCCACGGTGCTCGCCGCGACGATCGCCGCGGCGGTGCGACTTGTGCGCGCCCGGTCGGCCGCACCCGTCGGGGAGGCGTCCCCGGGCGCGGCCTGAGCGGCGCCAGCCCCCCGTCAGCAAATCCGCTTTTCGCCGTGCCGGCGTAGCTGGCGGGTTGCCCGGCGGGCGTTCTTTTCGCTCGCCGACGCCGTCGCGTGCTCCCAGCCGCTGCGACAACAACGCAACGCGTCACAATTCGCTTGGTGCATCATGAGAATCCGCTGTACAACGCACGCGCAGCGCTTCGACGGCGTCGCCGACGGCGGCGCAGGACGCCGGAGTCAATTCGCTCCAGGTTTGCACTTGGTTGATGCGATAAGTGTCGCTACGATGATCAGCAAATACGTGCCTGGAATCATTCGTCCTACCAACCCTGGTGGAGGTCATATCGATGAGCACGACGTTCGCTGCGCGCCTGAACCGCCTGTTCGACACGGTTTACCCACCCGGACGAGGACCGCACACGTCCGCTGAGGTGATCGCGGCGCTCAAGGCGGAGGGCATCACGATGTCTGCTCCCTACCTGTCACAACTGCGCTCAGGCAACCGCACCAACCCCTCGGCGGCGACGATGGCGGCCCTGGCGAATTTCTTCCGCATCAAGCCGGCCTACTTCACCGACGACGAGTATTACGAAAAACTCGACAAGGAGCTGGCCTTCCTGGCCACGATGCGCGACGAAGGCATTCGCCGAATTGCGTTGCGCGCCAGTGGATTGTCTCCCGAGGCGCAGCAGGACATCCTGCAGCGGGTTGACGAGCTGCGGCGCAAAGAACACCTCGACGCCTAGCTGTCCCGACCTGACGACCTCGCGACGCCGCGTTCCGGTTAGGGTTGGCCCAGCGATCCCGTATCGCGACAGCCAACGAGAAACCGGGGAGGCGGCCGGGAATGGGCCTGTTCCGCAAGCGAAAAAGCCGCGCAGTGCGTCGTGCCGAGGCTCGTGCGATCAAGGCCCGCGCCAAGCTGGAGGCCAAGCTGGCCGCCAAGAACGAGGCGCGCAGGTTCAAGGCCGAACAGCGAGCCGAGACCAAGGCGCTCAAGGCACAGCTGAAGGCCCAACGCGACAGTGACCGGTCGGCGCTGAAGGTCGCGGAGGCCGAACTCAAGGCGGTGCGAGAGGGCAAACTGTTGTCGCCCACGCGGATTCGTCGAGTGCTGACCGTCTCACGGTTGCTCGCCCCGATCGTGGTGCCGCTGGTGTACCGGGCTGCGATCGCCGCGCGCGGGCTGATGGACCAACACCGCGCGGATCAACTCGGCGTTCCGCTAGCCCAAATCGGACAGTTCTCCGGACACGGCGCACGGTTGTCGGCCCGCATCGCCGGAGCCGAGCAGTCGCTGCGAGCGGTTCAGGAGAAGAAGCCCAAAGACGCCGAAACCAAGCAGTTCGCAGCGGCCATCTCCGATCGGCTCGTTGACCTCTCGGCGGCCATCACGGCCGCCGAGAACATGCCCGCCTCGCGGCGGCGGTCCGCCCACGCCGCAATCGCCAAACAGCTCGACGAAATCGAGGCCGACCTGATGGCGCGGCTCGGGTTGGCCTGAGCATGCGGTCACGCCCGCTCTTGGCGGCCGCAGCCGCGACGGGGCTCTACTGCGCCTCCACGCTTGGCATCGCGCAGGCGTCGGCCCATGTCCACGCCAGTAGCGACAACCCCGTCCGCGGTGGTCATGCCATCGTCACGTTTTCGGTGCCCAACGAATCCCCGACCGGCGCGGCGACCACCGCGCTGTCGGTTGCGCTGCCCAACGTGGGCTCCGCACGCACCGAAACCATGCCCGGCTGGACGGTCAGCCTCGACCGCGACACCGCGTCGGGCACCGTGCACTCGGTTACGTGGACCGCCGCGCCCAATAGCGGTATCCCGCCGGATCAGTTTGCCCTGTTCCGGATATCGGTGCAGCTGCCCGACGCGGACACCGTCAGCTTCCCGGCCACCCAAACCTATGCCGACGGGTCGGTGGTCAAGTGGGACCAGCCGCCCTTGCCCGGCGGCGGCGAGCCGGAGCATCCGGCGCCCATCCTGGCATTGACATCGGGACCGGCCGCGCCGCCGCAACACCACCACGCCACGCCGCATCCCGGCCCGCTGACGGACCCGGCGCAAGCCGGTCAGCCCAAGCCGCCGCCCGACAACACCGCCCGGCTGCTTGCCGGGACCGCCCTGCTGGTCGCCGCCCTCGGGATCGCGGTGACGCTCATCCGGCGACGGACATGAGCGGCGCGGCGCGCGCCGCGGCGCTGAGCCTGCTGCTGGCGATGCTGGCCGCCGTCGTCACCCTGACCGCCCGACCCGCCGCCGCCCACGCCGTCCGGGTGGCCGCCGACCCTGCCGAGAACGCCGTCGTCGACGCGGGCCCGGCGCGGGTCAGCGCCACGTTCAACGAGCGGCTGCAAACCACGTTCGCGGCCATGGCGGTCGTCGGGCCGGACGGCAACCTGTGGTCCACCGGGGACGCGCAGGTGCAGGGCGCCGTCGTCAGCGTCGCGTTGCGGCCGCTGGGTCCGGCCGGCACCTACACGGTGAACTACCGGGTCACCTCCGCGGACGGGCATGTGGTGACCGGTTCGTGGTCGTTTCGGCTGGCCGTTGCGGGCACCGGAACGCCCGGCTCGACGGCACACCCCGAGGACAACGGCAACGACGGCGTCCCGGTGTGGCCGTTCGCGGTCGGCGCGGTGGCGCTGGTGGCCGGCGCGGCGCTGTGGGCGCTGCGGCACCGGTCCTAGCCACTGGCCGGGACGGGCGCTGCGACGGTCCTGGCATGATGGGGTTCGACCGTCGGTGTCGACCGGTGTACGCGACGAGAAACTGCAAAGGAGCGGCCGCATGGCAGACCCGCAGGATCAACCGGACCACGCACCAGAAGACGCTCCCGGGACGGGCCCTACCCCGCCGTCGCCCCCGGCGCCCGCCGCCGACAAGGCCCCCGCGGAGAAGGCACCGGACAAGCCACCCGAGAAGGCGGCCAAAAAGGCGGCCGCCAAGAAGGCGCCGGCGAAGAAGGCTCAGCAAGCGCCGGCCAAAAAATCACCGGCCAAAAAGTCGCCCGCGAAGAAAGCGCCCGCCAAGAAGGCGCCTGCCAAGAAAGCCGAGCCGGCCCCCCTCAAACCTGCCGAACAGCCGCGGATCGAGACCAACGGCCAACTCGCCGCTGGCGCCAAAGAGGCTGCCGCACAAGCGAAGTCAACCGTGGCATCCGCCAATAACCCGGTGGCGGCCGCATCACCGCTCACATCCGCGGGTCGCTCGCCGCTGCCGCTGGCGGTTGCCATCGCAGTCAGTCTGCTGGCGTTGCTACTGGTGCGCCAACTACGTCGGCGCGGCAGCTGAACGTGCCGGTGACTTTCCGGCCCACCGCCGACCTCGTCGACGACATCGGGCCCGACGTCCGCAGCTGCGACACCCAATTCCGCCAATTCGGCGCCCGCGCGCAATTCGCCGGGCCGATCAGCACCGTGCGCTGCTTTCAAGACAATGCCCTGCTGAAGTCGGTGCTCTCGGAGCCCGGCGACGGCGGGGTGCTGGTCATCGATGGAGCGGGCTCCCTGCACACCGCCCTGGTCGGTGACGTCATCGCCGAACTCGCCCGCTCCAACGGCTGGGCCGGGCTGGTGGTGCACGGCGCGGTCCGGGACGCGGCGGCGCTGCGCGGCATCGACCTCGGCATCAAGGCGCTGGGCACCAACCCGCGCAAGAGCAGTAAGACCGGCGCCGGCGAGCGGGATGTGCCGGTCGAGTTGGGCGGCGTCACCTTCGTGCCCGGTGACGTCGCCTACAGCGACGACGACGGCATCGTGGTCGTCGGCGCGGCCTAGGCCGCGACCGCGACCTGCTGCGTGCTGAAGCTCAGCGCCTCGTCGTCGACTCGGCCGCGCCGAATCAGCCGCAGGTCCAGCAGATAGTTCTGCTTGAGCCGCCACGGGGTGCGCGACCCGGCCTTCGGCAGGTAGTCCAGTGCCCGTAACACGTAGCCCGGGGTGAAGTCCATCAACGGGCGCTCGTCCACCGAGTCGCCGGGGTGCTGCGGCACGACGGTGTCGTATCCGCGGGAGTCCATGTAGTTGAGCACCCGGCAGACGAACTCCGATACCAGGTCGGCCTTGAGCGTCCACGACGCATTGGTGTAGCCGATGGTGAACGCCAAGTTCGGCATGCCGGTCAGCATCATGCCCTTGTAGGCCATGGTGTCGTTGAGCTCGATCGGCACGCCGTTGCGCCGGATCTGCGCGCCGCCGAACAGCTGCAGGTTCAAACCCGTTGCGGTGACGATGATGTCGGCTTGCAACTCCTCGCCGGAGGACAGCTTGATGCCGGTCTTGGTGAACCGGTCGATGGTGTCGGTGACGACGTCGGCCTGGCCGCGGCGGATGGTGCGGAACAGATCCCCGTTGGGCGCCAGGCACAGCCGCTGGTCCCATGGCTTGTACCGCGGGCCGAAGTGCTTCTCGACGTCATATCCCTCGGGCAGCCGCCGCTTGGCCATCGTCAGCAGCGTCTTGCGCATCGCTTGCGGGAACCGCCGCGAAAACTGGTACTGGCCGGTGCTGAACGCGATCGCCTTCCACCGGTTGGCGAAGTGCGCGGCTTTGGCCGGCAGCAGCCGGTTGGCGCGCTCGGCGAACGGGTCGACCGCGGGCAACGAGCCGATGTAGGTCGGCGAGCGCTGCAACATGGTCACATGCCCGGCCCCCGAATTCACCAGGGCCGGAATGAGAGTCACCGCCGTCGCGCCGGATCCGATCACGACGATCTTCTTGCCCGCGTAGTCCAGATCCTCCGGCCAGTGCTGCGGGTGCACGATCGTGCCCTCGAAGTCGTCGGCGCCCTCGAACTTCGGCGAGTAGCCCTCGTCGTAGTTGTAGTAGCCGCTGCAGGCGAACAGGAAGGAACAGCTGATCGTGCTCTGCTGGCCGTCGTGCTCGACGGTGAGGGTCCAGCGGTTGTCGGCATCGGACCAGTCGGCGGCCATCACCTTCTGGCGGTAGCGGATGTGCCGGTCGATGCCGTTCTCCGCCGCGGCCTCCTTGATGTAGGCCTTGATCGAGGCGCCGTCGGCGATCGACTGGGCCGAGCGCCACGGCTTGAACCGGAATCCCAGCGTGAACATGTCGGAGTCGGAGCGGATGCCCGGGTACTTGAACAGGTCCCACGTGCCGCCGAGGTCGTCGCGGCGCTCGAGGATCGCGTAGCTCTTGTTCGGGCAGCGGTCCTGCAGGTGCCAGGCCGCGCTGATGCCGGAGATGCCGGCGCCGACGATGACAACGTCAAGGTGTTCGGTCATGTAACCGACGGTATCAACGCAGTGTTGATTTCGTCAACACACTGTTGAGTTTCTCAACGCCGTGTAAAGTAGCGGTCGTGACCACCACCAGTCCGGCGCGCGCGCCCCGCGCGCGGCGTTCCACCCGCCCGTCGGGCGACGACCGTGAGTTCGCGATTCTGGCTACCGCCGAGCGGCTGCTGGCCGAGCGTCCGCTGGCCGAGATTTCGGTGGATGACCTGGCTAAAGGCGCCGGGTTGTCCCGTCCGACCTTCTACTTCTATTTCCCGTCCAAGGACGCCGTTCTGCTCACCCTGTTCGAGCGGGTGATCGTGGAGGCCGACTCGGCGCTGGAGGGGATGGTCGCCAATCCGCCGGCCGACATCAAGACGTTGTGGCGCACCGGCATCAACCTCTTCGTCGAGACGTTCGGGTCGCACCGCGCGGTGTCGCTGGCTGCAGACGCGGCGCGCACCAACAAGGACATCGGCGACTTGTGGTCGAAGTTCATGCAGAAGTGGGTCGACCACATCGCCGTGGTGATCGAAGCCGAACGTTCCCGCGGCGCCGCGCCGGTGACGCTGCCGGCCCGCGACCTGTCCGCGGCGCTCAACCTGCTCAACGAGAAGGTGATGCTGACCTCGTTCGCCCGGGAGCGTCCGTCGGTGCCCGACGAGCAGTTGCTCGACACGCTGGTCCACATCTGGGTCACCAGCATCTACAACGAACCCAGCTAACCTGTCGGCCCCGTATGCGAACATATGTTCGTGCCCTCGGAGGCATCGATTCTGCATGCGGACCTGGACTCGTTCTACGCGTCGGTCGAACAGCGCGACGACCCCGCGCTGCGCGGCCGACCGGTGATCGTCGGCGGCGGGGTGGTGCTGGCCGCCAGCTATGAGGCCAAGGCCTACGGCGTGCGCACCGCGATGGGCGGCGGACAGGCGCGGCGGCTGTGCCCGCATGCGATAGTCGTGCCGCCGCGGATGAGCGCCTACATGCGGGCCAGCGACGCGGTGTTCGACGTTTTCCGCGATACCACTCCGTGGGTGGAGCCGATCTCGGTGGACGAAGCGTTCCTGGATGTGTCTGGGCTGCAACGAGTTTCGGGCTCACCGGTCCAGATCGCGGCCCGGTTACGCGACGACGTGCGCGAGCGCGTCGGACTGCCGATCACGGTCGGGATCGCCCGGACGAAGTTCTTGGCGAAGGTCGCCAGCCGCGAAGCCAAACCCGACGGGTTGCTGCTTGTGCCGCCCGAACGCGAGCTCGCGTTCCTGCATCCGCTGCCGGTGCGCCGGCTGTGGGGCGTGGGCGCGGTAACCGCGGAGAAGTTGCGTGCCCACGGCCTCGAAACCGTCGCCGACGTCGCCGAGCTCAGCGAGTCGATGCTGGCCTCGCTGATCGGCAGGGCGATGGGTCACCAGCTGTATGCGCTCTCCCGCAATCTCGACCGTCGCCGGGTCAGCACCGCCGTGCGCCGTCGCTCGATCGGCGCCCAGCGAGCATTGGGCCGGGCCGGCAACAGCATGTCGGCGGCGGAGATCGACGCCGTCGTCATCACCCTGATCGACCGGATCGCCGGTCGGATGCGCAAGGCCGGCCGCACCGGCCGCACGGTGGTGCTGCGCCTGCGGTTCGACGACTTCACCCGGGCCAGCCGGTCGCACACGTTGCCGTGGGCCACCTCGTCGACACCGATCATCCTGGCCGCCGCCCGGCACCTCGTCGCGTCGGCGGCGCCGCTGATCGCCGAGCGCGGACTGACCCTGGTCGGGTTCGCGGTGGCCGAGATCGACCGCAGTGGCGCCGAGCAGTTACTGCTGCCGTTCACCACGGCCGATGCGCGGCCACCGGCCATCGACGCGGCGGTCGACCGGGTGCGCGACCGCTACGGCAAGGCCGCGCTGACGCGTGGCGTCTCGGTCGGCCGCGATCCCGGTCTGGAGATGCCCCACCTACCGGACTGACCCCGTCCACGCGAGCAGCTTGTCGACCGGCCAGGTGTTGACGATCCGGTCGACGGGCACGCCGGCGTCCATGGCCCGCTGCGCGCCGTAGCCGAGGAAGTCGAGCTGGCCCGGAGCGTGCGCATCGGTGTCGATGCTGAAATCGCAGCCGATTTCCAGCGCAAGGTTCAGTAAGCGGCTCGGCGGATCGCGCCGCTCGGGCCGTGAGTTGATCTCCACCGCGGTGCCGTGATCCCGGCAGGCGGTGAACACCGCCTCGGCGTCGAACTTGGACTCCGGGCGGATGCCGCGATTGCCCGCGACCAGCCGACCGGTGCAATGGCCGAGGACGTCTGTGTGCTCGTTGCTGACGGCTCGCACCATGCGGCGCGTCATCGACGCCGAATCCATCGACAGTTTCGAGTGCACGCTGGCCACCACGATGTCGAGGCGTTCCAACAGTTCGGGTTCCTGATCCAGGCTGCCGTCCTCGAGGATGTCGACTTCGATCCCGGTGAGGATGCGCATCGGCGCGAACTGCTCACGCAGCCCGTCGATCACGTCGAGCTGCTTTCGAAGCCGTTCCGGCGACAGCCCGTTGGCGATCGTCAGCCGCGGCGAGTGATCGGTGAGCGCGCAGTACTCGTGGCCCAGCGCTACCGCAGTGGCCATCATCTCGTCGATCCGCGCCGATCCGTCCGACCAGTTCGAGTGCAGGTGCAGATCGCCGCGCAGCGCGGCCCGGATGTCGCCGCCACCGAGATCGGTTGCAGCAGCACGCAATTCGACGAGGTAGTCCGGTTCGCGGCCGGACCAGGCCTGGTCGATCACCTTGGCGGTCTTCGGCCCGATGCCCGGCAGCGACTGCCAGCTGTTTGCCTGCCCGTGCCGCTCGCGCTCTTCGTCGCTGAGGGCTTCGACGATGTCGGCGGCATTGCGGTAGGCCATCACACGACGCGGGTCCTCGCGCGCCCTGTCCTTGTAGTAGGCGATCTGCCGCAGCGCCGCTACCGGATCCATGGCTCAGCTCACCAGCTGCCCCGCGACGAACCCGGCCAGCAACACCCCGAAGCCACCGATCTCACCGAGTATCAAAAACGCCATCGACACGACCAACCCGCGATCGGCATGGTCGAACTGGTTGGTGGTGTCCCGTCGCGCCCCATGCACGATGTAGCTCAGGATCGCGCCGACGAAGAAGAACACCAGCACCATCGCCGCGACCAGGTTCACCCACGTCGGCCAGGCGCTCAGCTCGACGAAGACCGCCGCCAGCAGAGTGGCAAACGAATACAGCAGAGCCGCGCGATGCGCGATGTCGACGTACGGGTGCGCGCGATGATCCTCGGCGGTCATGATCTGCCGGTACTTCCAGACACCGAGGCACAGCGCCAGCAGAAAGATCAGACCGGCCGCCAGCAGCGTGATCTTGGTGTCGATACCGAGTTCCATGGTGCGGTCGAGTGTAGCTACGGTCGGACAATGCGATTCGCGTTCAAGACCTCACCGCAAGACACCACGTGGGCACAGATGTTGGCCGTCTGGAAAGCGGCCGACGACATCGACGTCTACGAGTCCGGCTGGACGTTCGACCACTTCTACCCGATCTTTTCCGATTCCACCGGACCCTGCTTGGAGGGCTGGACCACGCTCACCGCCCTCGCCCAGGCCACCACCCGGCTGCGGCTAGGCACGCTGGTCACCGGCATCCACTACCGCCACCCCGCGGTGCTGGCCAACATGGCCGCCGCGCTCGACATCATCTCCGACGGCCGGCTGGAGCTGGGCATCGGCGCCGGCTGGAACGAGGAGGAGTCCGGCGCCTACGGCATCGAGCTGGGCAGCCTCAAGGAACGATTCGACCGGTTCGAAGAGGCTTGTGAGGTGCTGACCAGCCTGCTCAGTCAGGAAACGACCGACTTCGACGGCAAGTACTACCAGCTCAAAGCCGCCCGCAACGAGCCCAAGGGCCCGCAGCGCCCGCACCCGCCCATCTGCATCGGCGGCAGCGGCGAGAAGCGCACGCTGCGGATCACCGCCAGATATGCCCAGCACTGGAATTTCGTCGGCGGCCCGCCCGAGGAGTTCGCGCGCAAGCGCGACGTGCTGGCGTCACATTGCGCCGACATCGGGCGCGATCCGAAAGAAATCATGCTGTCGGCACACCTGCGCCTGGACCCGGACCGCAATTACCAGAAGGTCGTCGACGACGCCGCCGCGCTGGCCGCCGAGGGGCTGGATCTGGGGATCGTGTACATCACTCCGCCGCACGACCCAGCCGTGCTCGAACCGCTGGCCGAAGCGATCCGGGATTCAGGGTTGACCACGTGAGCCCGGTCACAAAGCCGACGACGCCAGATAACAGCTTGATCAAGTAGAGCAAACCCGCGAGATCCTCGGACCGGCTAGCGGGAAGGCATCAAACGCCAAAACGCAGGAGTTCTTCCGCGGTTACCAGACGTTCGTGACGCGCGGGAAACTCACGGCTCTTAACCGGATGCCGAAACCATGACCAGGCGATTCGCCCCACCCGCGACCGGGGCACTGGGTTGATATGCACAGTGATCACTCCTGCGGTCGGTCAACCAAACCGAGGCGCCACGCTCGGTGGCGCCCACATCGGGCTATTACACACCCAACGTCTGGCAAACAGAGTAAGACGCGCCGAGCTATTTATCAAATGTTTTGGCTGAGTCAGAAGTGACTAGCGTTGTGGTGCTGCGGTGGGTTTGATGGGCGCCGGCAGCGCGCTTTGGCCCATCAGGAAGCGATCCACCGCCGCCGCGGCGGCGCGGCCCTCGGCAATCGCCCAGACGATCAGTGACTGGCCGCGTCCCATGTCACCGGCAACGTAGACGCCCGGCACCGAGGTTTCGTAGTCGTCCCCGCGCGCGACGTTGCCGCGCTCGGTGAACTCCACCCCGAGATCGGTCAGCAGGCCGGACTTCTCCGGCCCGACAAAGCCCATCGCCAGCAACACCAGGTCGGCTTCGATTTCGAAGTCGCTGCCCTCGACCTTGACGAACTTGCCGTCCTGCATCGTCACCTCGTGCACCTTGAGCGCGGTGACGTGCCCGTCGCGGCCGACGAATTCCTCGGTGTTGACCGAGAACACCCGCTCACCGCCTTCTTCGTGGGCGGCGGACACCCGGAACATCAGCTCGTACATCGGCCACGGCGTCGACGGGGCGCGGGTGTCCGGCGGGCGCGGCATGATCTCGAACTGGTGCACGCTGACCGCGCCCTGGCGGTGCACGGTGCCCAGGCAGTCGGCGCCGGTGTCGCCGCCCCCGATGATGATGACCTTCTTGCCCTTGGCGGTGATCGGCGGCTGCCCGTCCGGCCCCAGAACGTCGTCGCCTTCTTGCACCCGATTGGCCCACGGCAGGAATTCCATGGCCTGATGGATGCCGTCGAGTTCGCGGCCAGGGATGGGCAGATCGCGCCAGGCGGTTGCGCCGCCGGCCAGCACCACCGCGTCGAAGTCGGCGCGCAGTTGGTCGGCGGTGATGTCGACCCCGACGTTGACCCCGGCACGAAACTCGGTGCCCTCGGCCTTCATCTGGTCCAGCCGCCGATTCAGGTGCCGCTTTTCCATCTTGAACTCGGGGATCCCGTAGCGCAGCAGCCCACCGATCCGGTCGGCACGCTCGAACACGGTCACGCGGTGCCCGGCCCGGGTCAGTTGCTGCGCAGCGGCCAGACCGGCCGGACCGGACCCCACCACAGCAACCGTCTTGCCGGTCAGCCGATCCGGTGGCAGCGGCACCACCCAGCCCTCGTCGAAGGCGTTGTCGATGATCTCCAACTCGATCTGCTTGATGGTCACCGGGTCCTGGTTGATGCCCAGCACACACGACGACTCACACGGGGCCGGGCAGAGCCGACCGGTGAAGTCGGGAAAGTTGTTGGTGGCGTGCAGTCGTTCGATCGCGTCGCGCCACCGGCCGGTGCGGGTCAGGTCGTTCCATTCCGGGATCAGGTTGCCCAGTGGGCAGCCGTTGTGGCAGAACGGAATTCCGCAGTCCATGCAGCGGGTCGCCTGCTGCTGCAGCGTCTCGTGCGAGAAGTCCTCGTAGACTTCCTTCCAGTCGCGCAGCCGCAGTTCCACCGGTCGACGTTTGGGTGTCTCGCGGTGGGTGTATTTCAGAAAGCCCTTCGGATCAGCCATGCGCTGCCGCCATGATCGCCTCGTCGACATCGGTGCCGCTGCGCTCGGCCTCGGCAATCGCCTTTAGAACCTGCTTGTAGTCGCGGGGCATCACCTTGACAAAGCACCGCTGCTGCGTCGCCCAGTCGGCCAGAATGCGCTGACCGACAGTGGAATCGGTGTTGTCGACGTGGGCCTGGATCATGTCATGCAGCCACTCCAGGTCATCCTCGTCGAGGCTCTCCAATTCCACCATCTCGGTGTTGAGGTGGTCGGGGAACACGGTGTCGGGGTCGTACACATAGGCCACACCGCCGGACATGCCGGCCGCGAAGTTGCGTCCGGTCTGGCCGAGGATGACCACCTTGCCTCCGGTCATGTACTCGCAGCCATGGTCGCCGACACCTTCGACCACGGCGTGGGCTCCCGAGTTGCGCACGGCGAAGCGCTCGCCGACCACTCCCCGCAGGAACGCCTCACCGCTGGTGGCGCCGAACAGGATCACGTTGCCGCCGATGATGTTGTCCTCGGCGACATAGTCCTCCGGTGCATCGTCGGACGGGCGCACCACGATCCGGCCGCCGGACAGACCCTTGCCGACGTAGTCGTTGGCGTCGCCGTAGACCCGCAGCGTGATGCCCTTGGGGACAAATGCGCCGAAGCTGTTGCCGGCCGACCCGTCGAACGTGATGTCGATGGTGCCGTCCGGCAGGCCTTGGCCGCCATAGGCTTTCGTCACCTCGTGTCCGAGCATGGTGCCGACGGTGCGGTTGACGTTGGCGATCGTGGTGGAGAACCTCACCGGCGTCCCGGAATCCAGCGCCTCGCGGCTCATCACGATCAGCTGCTGGTCCAGCGCCTTGTCCAGGCCGTGGTCCTGGCTGGAGCTGCAGTACAGGTCCTGGTTCATGAACGCCGACTCCGGCTCGTGCAGCACCGGCGTCAGGTCGAGTTTGTGCGCCTTCCAATGCGCGCGGGCCAGCGTGGTGTCCAGCGACCCGACCTGACCGACAGCCTCGTTGAGCGTGCGGAACCCGAGCTGCGCCATGTATTCCCGCACTTCTTCGGCGATGAAGAGGAAGAAGTTCTCGACGAACTCCGGCTTGCCGGTGAACCGCTGCCGAAGCACCGGGTTCTGAGTGGCCACCCCGACCGGGCAGGTGTCGAGGTGGCACACCCGCATCATGATGCAGCCGGACACCACCAGCGGCGCGGTGGCAAAGCCGAACTCCTCGGCACCCAGCAGCGCGGCGATCATCACGTCGCGGCCGGTCTTCAGCTGACCGTCCACCTGGACCACGATCCGGTCGCGTAACCCGTTGAGCAGCAACGTCTGCTGCGTCTCGGCCAGCCCCAACTCCCATGGCGCGCCGGCGTGTTTCATCGACGTCAGCGGCGTGGCGCCGGTGCCGCCGTCGTGCCCGGAGATCAGCACCACGTCGGCGTGCGCCTTCGATACACCCGCCGCCACGGTGCCCACCCCGTTCTCGGAGACCAGCTTGACGTGGATCCGCGCGGCCGGGTTGGCGTTCTTCAAGTCGTGGATCAGCTGCGCCAGGTCCTCGATCGAGTAGATGTCGTGGTGCGGCGGCGGCGAGATCAGACCGACGCCGGGGGTGGAGTGGCGAACCTCGGCAATCCACGGATACACCTTGCCGCCCGGAAGCTGGCCGCCCTCACCGGGTTTCGCGCCCTGGGCCATCTTGATCTGGATGTCGGTGCAGTTGGTCAGGTAGTGCGACGTCACCCCGAACCGGGCCGAGGCGACCTGCTTGATCGCGCTGCGGCGCCAGTCGCCGTTGGGATCGCGTTCGTAGCGGCTGACGTGCTCGCCGCCCTCACCGCAGTTGGACCGGCCGCCCAGCCGGTTCATCGCGATGGCCAGCGTCTCGTGCGCCTCGGCCGAGATCGAGCCGTAGCTCATCGCGCCGGTCGCAAAGCGTTTGACGATCTCGCTGGCCGGCTCCACCTCGTCGAGCGGGACCGGCGGCCGCAGCCCCTGACGGAACTTCAGCAGGCCGCGCAGCGACGCCATCCGCTCGCTTTGGTCGTCGACCAGCTTCGTGTATTCCTTGAAGATCTTGTACTGACCGGTGCGGGTCGAGTGCTGCAGCTTGAACACCGTGTCCGGGTTGAACAGGTGGTACTCGCCCTCGCGGCGCCACTGGTATTCCCCGCCCACCTCGAGTTCGCGGTGCGCCCGCTCGTTGGGCCGGTCCAGAAACGCCAGCGCGTGGCGGGCGGCGACGTCGGCGGCGATGTCGTCGAGCGTGATGCCGCCGGTGGGGCAGGTCAATCCGGTGAAGTACTCGTCGAGTAAGTCCTCGGAGACCCCGACGGCCTGGAAAAGTTGCGCACCGGTGTAGGACGCCAGCGTCGAAATGCCCATCTTGGACATCACTTTCAGCACACCCTTGCCGGCGGCCTTGATGTAGTTCTGCAGCGCCTTCTCACGGTCGATCCCGGTGATCACGCCACGGTCGAGCATGTCCGCGATGGATTCGAACGCCATGTACGGGTTGATCGCCGCGGCCCCGAATCCACACAGCATGGCCATGTGGTGCACCTCGCGGGCATCGCCGGACTCGACGACGAGGCCGACCTTGGTGCGGCTGCGTTCCCGCACCAGGTGGTGATGCACGGCCGACACCGCCAGCAGCGACGGGATCGGCGCCATGGTCTCGTCGGACTCGCGGTCGCTCAAGATGATGATCCGCGCGCCGTCGGCAATTGCCGCCGACGTCTGTGCGCGCACCTCGTCGAGCGCCTCCTTCAGGCCGACGCCGCCGTCGGCAACCGGGTACAGGCAGCGAATCACCTTGGACCGCAATCCGTGTCGGCGGCCGTTGACCTCCACGTCGGGGTCAAGGTTGATCAGCTTGGCCAGCTCGTGGTTGCGCAGAATCGGCTGCGGCAACACGATCTGGTGACAAGAGTTCTCGTCCGGGTTGAGCAGGTCGCCCTCCGGTCCGAGGGTGCCGTGCAGGCTGGTCACTACCTCTTCACGGATGGCGTCCAGCGGCGGGTTGGTCACCTGCGCGAAGAGTTGGTGGAAGTAGTCGAACAGCATCCGCGGCCGCGCCGACAGCACCGCGACTGGGGTGTCGGTGCCCATCGAGCCGATCGGCTCGGCGCCGGTGCGCACCATCGGCGCCACCAGCAGGTTGAGCTCCTCGTACGTGTAACCGAAAACCAACTGCCGCAACACAACCCGGTGGTGCGGCATCCGCACGTAGTTGCCCTGCGGCAACTCGTCGAGCGGGATCAGGCCGCGCTCCAGCCATTCCTGATACGGGTGCTCGGCGGCCAGCTCGGCCTTGATCTCCTCGTCGTCGACGATGCGGCCTTGCGCGGTGTCCACCAGGAACATCCGCCCGGGCTGTAGCCGCATCCGGCGCACCACCTTCGACGGGTCGAGGTCGAGCACCCCGGCCTCGGAGGCCATCACCACCAGCCCGTCGTCGGTCACCCAAATCCGCGACGGCCGAAGGCCGTTGCGGTCCAGCACCGCACCCACGATGGTGCCGTCGGTGAACGTCATCGATGCCGGGCCGTCCCATGGCTCCATCAGCGATGCGTGGTAGGCGTAGAACGCCCGGCGCGCGGGGTCCATCGACTCGTGGCGCTCCCACGCCTCGGGGATCATCATCAGCACCGCGTGCGCAAGGCTGCGGCCGCCGAGGTGCAGCAGTTCGAGCACCTCGTCAAAGCGTGCGGTGTCGGAGGCGCCCGGGGTGCAGATCGGGAACAGCTTGTCGACGTCGTCGTAGGAGCCGAAGATGTCGGTGTGGATCAACGCCTCCCGGGCGCGCATCCAATTCTCGTTGCCGGTAACGGTGTTGATCTCGCCGTTGTGGGCAATACGCCGGAACGGATGGGCCAGCGGCCAGGACGGGAAGGTGTTGGTCGAGAACCGCGAGTGCACGATGCCCAGCGCACTGGTCAGCCGATCGTCCTGCAGGTCCAGGTAGAAGGCCTTGAGCTGCGGCGTGGTCAACATGCCCTTGTAGACCAGGGTCTGACCGGAAAGGCTTGGGAAATAAACGGTTTCGCGTCCGGGGCCGTCCTGTCCGGGGCCCTTGGTGCCCAGTTCGTGTTCGGCGCGCTTGCGGATCACGTAGGCGCGCCGCTCCAGCGTCATGCCCTCGGCGCCGGCGATGAACAGCTGGCGGAAGGTGGGCATCGCGTCACGGGACAACGCGCCCAGCGACGAGTCGTCGGTGGGCACGTCGCGCCAGCCGAGCACCTGCAAACCCTCGGAGGACACGATCTTCTCCACCGCCGCACATGCCGCGGCGGCGTCTTTGGACGATTGCGGCAAAAACGCGATGCCGGTGGCGTAGCTGCCCGCCGGCGGCAGCTCGAAGTCGACAACCGAACGCAGGAACTCGTCGGGAACCTGGATCAGAATGCCGGCGCCGTCACCGCTGTGCGGCTCGGCACCCTGAGCACCGCGATGCTCGAGGTTGAGCAGCGCGGTGATCGCCTTGTCCACGATGTCGCGGCTGCGGCGGCCATGCATGTCGACGACCATGGCCACCCCGCACGAGTCATGCTCGAACGCGGGGTTGTACAGCCCGACGCGGTTGGGCGCCATTCCCACCTGACCTTCCAGAAAACTTTCTGCGCGGCATTCATTTGCGGCTCCGTCGGCGCCGCGCCCTTTACGATGCGGGCTGGGCTCCTTCGGTCTTGTCGATATGCTGGTCGCCAACTGGCGATAGTCCGGACAGGGGAACGTCCGTGCAGCGCTGAACGGTGGCCCTGTTTACCCGGTCTCGACAAGTCGTAAAACGATATGACAAAACCCGCCTGACATGCCAACTTGGTCAATAGTAACCCGCCGGTTGGGTACGTTGCGCCGACGCAGCCCTCGCTGACAGCGAATTTGCCGGGTCCGGTTGCGTCGCTGAGTATTTGCATGGACCGCGCCGGGATAGGCCGCGGCTGCCGGTCGGGGCAGTCCAGGGTCAATTTGCTGTGATCGTTATCGGCGAGGTCGCAGGTCGGCCGCCGGCCGGTGACGAAACTCACCAATAAGGTGTGGCAGCGGCGCTGTCACGGCGGCTTGCTCCTGGTGCTGCACGGCAGACGCCCGCCGACGAGCTGGGTCGAGGCGAGTTTGCGCGCGGTCGCCGCACCGGCGCCGGGGCTTTTCAGCCAGCGCGGTGGCTGATACTGATTCCATGCCTGCAATTGCCGGATGGAGCTAGGGAGCTCATGAGCGATCGCGACGACTTCCTGCGGGACCGTCTGCGGCCCGCGCCGCCGGAGGCACGCCCGTCGTACCCGTCGGCCCGAATCCCTCGCGTGGTGCCCCAGCCCCACCAGCCGCCTCGCCCGCACCAGCCGTTGCACACGCCTCAGCCCCCTCCCGCACGTCCTGTCGACGTGCCACAACCGGATCGCTGGTCTGGCATCGAGGTCGGGCCCCCGGCTGCCGCGCCGCCGCAACGGCCGGTTCCCGGCCGCGGCTGGCGACGCATGCTTTGGAAAGCCTCCCGCGGCCTGATCAACCTCGGCCCGTCGCCGCTGGAACGCCGGGAGGCCGAATTCGAAGCGGTCATCAAGTCGGTGCTGCACGGCAACTACAAGGTCGGCGTGTTGGGCAAGGGCGGCGTCGGCAAAACCACGGTTGCCGCGAGCGTCGGGTCGATCTTCGCCGAACTGCGCCGGCAGGACCGCATTGTGGCGATCGACGCCGATACCGCCTTCGGCCGGCTCGGCAGCAGAATCGACCCGCAGGGCAGTGGCTCGTATTGGGAATTGACCGCCGACAAGAACATTCAGTCGTTCGCCGATGTCAGCGCCCGGGTGGGCAGCAATTCCGCCGGCCTGTACGTGCTGGCCGGGGAGCCGCCGGCCGGTCCGCGGCGGGTGCTCGATCCGGCGATCTACCGGGAAGCCACCCTGCGGCTCGACCGGCATTTCACCATCTCGATCGTGGACTGCGGTTCGACGATGGACGCGCCGGTCACACAGGAGGCGCTGAGCGACATGGATGCGCTGATCGTGGTGTCCTCGCCGTGGGCCGACGGGGCCTCGGCCGCCGCGCAGACCATGGAGTGGCTGTCGGCGCACGGCCGAACCGGTTTGCTGCGCCGCAGCGTCGTGGTGCTCAACGATTCCGACGGGCACGCCGACAAGCGCACCCGGTCAGTGTTGGCCCGCCAGTTCCTCGACCGCGGCCAGATGGTGGTCGAGGTGCCCTTCGATCCACACCTGCGGCCCGGCGGCGTGATCGACGTCAGCCACGAGATGGCGCCCGCGACGCGGCGTAGCTTTCTCGAGATCGCTGCGGCGATCGCGGGGTTTTTCGCGACGGAGCCCGAGCGCGCGCGGGAACGTCGCGTCCGCTAGCCGGTCGCGGCTGGGCTCAGAATGCCGCAGCACGCGCGGCCGGATCGGCGGTCGCCGCGATCTTGGTGATCCGACCGTCGCCGATGCTCAACACGATGACGGCGAAGAGCCGCCGGTTGGCGAAGGCCAGCACCACCGGCTGCCCGGCCGGCCCGCTGACCAGGGTCACGCCCGGCCCCAGGTAGCGCAGCAGGTTCGTGGCGACGTCCTGCGGGCCGTGATTGACCTGCGGCGGGAGCGCGGGCTCGACGAGCAACGTCCCACTCCCCCACACCGTCGGATCCAGCACCGCGGCCAGCCCCTGCAGGTCGCCGTTGGCGCAGGCGGTGATGAATTTCTCGGTGACGAGCTGGTGTTCGGCCGTCGGTACCTCGGTCAGCTTCGGCCGCTCGTCGGTGAACTTCGCCCGCGCGCGACGGGCCAGCTGCCGGCAGGTCCCGACTGGTCGGCCCACCGTTTCGGCGATGGCGTCGAACGGAACCCCGAACACGTCGTGCAACACGAACGACACTCGCTCACCGGGGCTGAGTCGTTGCAACACTTCCAGCAGTGCGGTGCGGACCTCGTCGTCGAGGGTGACCCGATCCGCGGGGTCTGCGCGCCGAGATTGGTTGAGCGCGGCCACATCTGGACCAATGTCTTCCGGCCTCTCACGGCGGGCCCGGGCCGAACGGACCTGGTCGAGGCACAGCCGGCCGGCTACCACCGTCAGCCAGCCGCGGACGTCGTCGATCTGGCTCAGGTCGGCACGGGACAGCCGCAGAAACGCTTCTTGCGCAACGTCTTCGGCGTCGCCGATGTCGCCGATGTCGCCGAGCATCTGGTAGGCGAGGTTGATCAGATACGGGCGATGGCACCGCCATGCTTCGGCGAGCCGTTCTGACTGTGAAACGGTCATGTGACGACGACGATATGGCGGCCCGCGAAGTTACACATCTCGGCTGTAACTTTCCCACGCTTCGACCCGTCCTTGGTGAAAAGGACTTTCTCGATTGCGCGAAGGAGCACACCATGACGATCGTCGTGACCGGAGCGACCGGCAATGTCGGCCGGCCCCTTGTGAACGAATTGGCATCAGCCGGCTGCCGGGTGCGGGCCGTCACCCGCAATCCCGGCGCCGTCTTCCCCGCGGGTGTCGAGGTGGTGACCTCGCCCTTCGATGCGCTCGAAGGAGCGTCGGCGGTTTTCCTGAACTCCCGGGCGTTGGGTGTGCAGCTGGCCGACGTGGTGGCCCGCGCGCAGCGCGGCAGGGTCACCAAGCTGGTGGCGTTGTCCGCGCTCAACGCCGACGACGACTTCTCGCGGCAGCCGTCGCGGTTTCGCGGGGACCGCAACAAGGAAGTCGAGCAGTTCGCGGTCGAGTCCGGCCTGGCGTGGGTGAGCCTGCGGCCCGGGGTGTTCGCGTCGAATTTCGCCGGTATGTGGGCGGCGCAGATCCGGGCCGGTGACGTGGTCAGCGGCCCGTGTGCCGGGGCGTCGACTGCGCCGATCGTCGACAGTGACATCGCCGCGGTCGCGGCGCGGGCGCTGCTGAGCGACGAGCTGGACGGCCGTAAGGTCCCGTTGACCGGGCCGCAGGCGTTCACCAATTCCGAGTTGGTGGAAATCATCGGTGCTGTCCTGGGCCGGCCGCTGACTTACCGCGACGTGCCCTCAGATGTGGTGCGAGAGCAGTTTATTCGGATCGGGTTGGGCGCCGGGTTCGCCGACGCGTACATCGCGCTGCTCGCCGAGACCGCCGACAAGCCGGCGCTGGTCACCCATGAAGTGGAGAAGATCGTCGGCCACCCGGCGGTCACGTTTGCTCAGTGGGTCGCCGAGCGGCGCGGCCTATTCACGAGGGAGGCATGACATGACGGATCTGCGCCCGCCGCGCTATCTCAAGCCGATGAACAAAGTCTGCGTTGCCCGAACGGCAACGGCCTCGAGCCGACGCAGGTCCGCCAGGATCGACGTCACCCCTGGGGTGAACTCGGGATCCTGCACCGGCGGCAAGGCAGAGATAGCCAGGCTGCAGCTATCTACCGCGGCGATGACGGCCTGCGCGATCAACGGAACCTGGTCGTCGCCGGACAGAATCTCGGTGACCTCTTCGCCGGGAACCGGGCCGCCTTCGCGGATGCGGGCAATAGCGCCGGGCGGCCAGCGCAACACCTCCTCGAGCTTGGCGCGGGTGCGTTCCCGCGGCCAGCTGCGGCCCTTTTCGAAGGCGATCAGCGCTCCCGCGTTGATGACCCCGTCGGCGGCAAGGCTGCGTTGACTGATGTCGAGCTCGCGGCGACGCGCTGCAGCCGCCGCGCCTGCGCGGACCACACCGGGGTCCAGGTCATCGATTTGCCACGTTCCGGTGACGTCGAGGTCTTCGGGCTCGCTGGAGCGCCGCTGGTCATTGGGCCTGTTCGGCTCGACCACCTCGAACGTCAACGGCCTGCCTTGAGTCGGATCGCCCAAGCGCACGGTCGTCCTGCCCTTAACGGCCACCGAGCTCGTCCGCAATCCGTCGACGAACATCCCGTACGGACTGCTGTCGACCACCCGCCACTGCCCGTCGATGGATTCGACCTTGAGAGCGACCCGCGGATCGTTGATCTGCACCCGGTCCTCGGGGTTCCTACCGATCGTCGCAACCCCACGACCGGCCTCGATCGCATGGGATTTCTCGCCGTCCTGCACGATCAACAGGGTTGAGTCGGCAGTCGGCTCGACGTTGGTCATCTGCGGGGATTCCTTGGATTCGGTGGGCTTTGGCCGCCACTTCGATGGTAGCCGTTGCACCCTGCTGTGCGCTATGGCCACAGCTACGTTTGTCGGCCGACCCGCTTCTCTCAAGAATGGGTGCGGCAGACCGTAAAACCATCTCAGCGCTACGGCTTACTGCGCAAAACCGGCGCGCACCTTCGCCACGGCAAGGACCCGATATGCCACGCTGGCCAATGCAGCCGGGTGGTGCATCGCGCTGGCCTCCCGATGCCGTCCGCACTGGCGCTATCTGGCATACAACCTGCTAGAACACCGTCCGCGCCGCGACCGCGACGACCCGGCATCCCTACGCCATACGGCCGGGGGACGGGGACTCCAGAAAGGGCGTGACGTTCGGGACCTGCTTCGTAAAGTGTTGCATCGACCGCTGCCGAGAATGTAGCGCTAACTGTTGCACTGCTACGGTTTGTGCTATACGCTTCTGAACCATCGGCCGCGAAACCGCGGCACTTAACGAAGGAACCGGACACCATGACCGCAACAGCTCTCTACGAACTACCGCTGGGTGCGTGCACACGAGACCCGGAGCGCTGGACGACGATTGCCGACGACGAGGCCAAGATGATTTGCCGATCGTGCCCACGTCGCTGGCTGTGTGCTCGCGAAGCGTGCGAACTGCCTGGAGTCGAAGGCCTTTGGGCCGGAGTGGTGGTCCCTGAAACGGGCCGGGCACGAAACTTTGCACTGCGCCAATTGCGTTCACTGGCCGAGCGCAACGGTTACCCCGTGAGGGATCGCAAGGCCTGCCCGGTCCCCGCATAGCCAAGCCGACGCCCCGCCGCCAAACGAGGGGGTGGCAGCGATGCGTCGCATAATGAAACCGACCCCTGCGGATCACCGCAGGGGTCGGATTCTGTCTGGGTCAGGCAGCGGGTGGCTTAGCCGTTGTGGCTCGACCCGTTCTGGCCCTGGCTGCCCGCGGGGGTCGCCTGGCTTGCCCCAGGTGATGGTGCCGCTGGGCTGCCGGCCGTCGTGTCGGGGCTGCTAGCAGTACCGGGTGCCTCTTGGGTGCCTGCCGAGGTGGGCGTCCCCTGGCTGCCAGTCGGCTGCCCACCGGGCGACGTCTCGGGGCTACCGGACGTGGCCGGTGCTTCGGGACTGTTGGCCGGAGCCGGAGCCGCCGGCGCACCTGCCGCCCCCTGAGCTGGGGCTGCCGGGCTACCGGCCGCGCCAGGAGCTGCAGGCCCGGCAGGTGCCGCGGGGGTACCGGCCGCCCCGGGTGCAGACGGGCTCACGGCCGGCGTGGTGGCGGCGCCGCCAGCCGCCGGCGGCGTTCCCTGACTACCGGCGGGAATCGGCGTCCCTTGGCTACCGGTGGCCGCAGGTGCCGCCGGGTTGCCGGCCGGAGTGGCCGTCCCCGGCGTTCCGGTCTGCGCAGGTGTGGTGGTGTTGCCGGCCGGAGACGGTGTCGCCCGTCCGCCCGTTCGGCCCTGCGGCTGCGACGACTGCACCCAGGATGCGAGCTGGTTGCCGCCACCGTCGGTGTATACAACCGAGTTCGGGTTGTCGCCTGTGACGTCGAAATAGATCTTGCCGCTGGTCTTTTGACCCTGGCCAAGGCCGGCCGGGTTGACACCCTGGGGCGTGGCGACCTGGTACAAGACGCGGTATGTCTGGCCACTTGGCGAGACCGCGTTGAAGTTCGACACGATCGGCGTGGCCCCGCCCTGGATGGCCTCGTCGGTGGCGGTGGCTTCCCACAGCGTGCCGTGCGGCTGGTAAGGGATAGTGTCCGAGCTCTGCTTCAGGTCAGTGACGGTCCAGCCCTGAACATTGGTGCCGTTAACGATCTTCGCCTGGCTGCCCAAGCTCTGGCTGCTGGTAGTCGCGCCCTCATCGGCCGATGCGAACGCTGCGCCTGCGACGCCGATCGCACCAGCTGCGGCGGCTGCCGCTGCTGCCATTGCGGTTGTTCTGATCTTCAAGATCGCTCACTCCTTTTCGTCTTCAATCGTCTTCGGTGGCGGCTTCGCTGCGACGGATTGCTGCCAACGCCGGCACATTATGCCGATTCTGTGGAGCCTAGATGTCGCGAGCGGTAATTAACACCCCTGTTGTACCACCCTCCCGGTGGCATCGCACGACGCGTGTATGCGGCTTCCGCATTTAACGGCAGGCCCGGAAGTTATGAATGCGTGCTCCACCACATATATAGCTGCTCAAGCGTCGGCCCCTGCGGCTCGCCCTGGACAACGCTGACCAGTTGTGCGTCGTCATTGGTCCATACCACCGCCGGGTAGCCCTGTTGCATCGCGCATAGCAGCATGCCGCTGACCTGATCCGGTGTGGCGTTTCGGTGCCATGGACCCGGTGATTGGATTCGGCCCGGGCAGTCGACCGGGGCGGAAGTCTTGACGATTCTGTCGAAGGCCGCCCGCGCTGTGGCCTTATCCGGAAATAGTGCGTAAGTTGCCGACGGCGGCCCGTCAGGATCGACATTTCTGCCGCATGACACCTTGGCGAACGCATCTTTTGGCGGAGTAATCGGTTTGCAGACGTCGGGCGGGTAACCCGGCGGCAGCATGCCGAACAACCGAGCTTGGGATTCGGCGGGTGGCGGTGTCGACACCGACGGCGCTGCAGCGGTGGGGGTGGACGTCGGCTCGGTGGTGGGCGACGGGCCCGGTGACGAGTTTGAGGGCAGCAGTAACCACACTAAGCCGCCGATCGCGATCACGGCCACCGCGGCCACCACCAGGGGAAGCCGCCGGCTCTGTTTACGGGGCTTACGGGGCGCTGGCCGGCGCGGGGGGATTCCTATTGGGGGAGCACCGAATTGGCCCGGCCAGCTACTCCCGGTCGGGGTGAAGGAGGGAGCGGAACGTGGTGCTTCGCCGGGGGCGGGGCCCGCATGGACCGGTCCCGCGCCGCCACCCCAGCCCGGGCCGTGCTGCGGTGGTGCCGGCCGCGGCGGCGCCTCCGTCCCGCCCGCCTGGCGAGGCGAGGGTCCTGGCGGCGGAGGCGGTGTGGCTGGTGGCGGAGGTGGGGGAGGCGTCGGAAGCGGTCGTGCTTCGAGGTCCGGCAGAGTGGCTTCCTCGCTGCGTTCGATGATGTCGCCCGCGCGATCCTGATCCCGCGCGCTGAGCGCCTCGAGAGCTGCCTGCGCCAGTTCCCCGGCACTGGCATAACGGTCCTTGGGGTCTTTGGCCATCCCGCGAGCAATCACCTTGTCGAATGCACCCGGAATACCCGGGTGCAGTTGACTCGGGTGCGGAATGGGTTCCATTAAATGCGCGGTGATCAGCATTCCCGCACTGTCGGCCCGGTATGGCGGCGAGCCGGTCAGGCACTCGTGCAGCACACAAGCCAATGCATATACATCGACGCTGTGGGTCACCTCGGCATTTGTGAAACGCTCTGGCGCCGCGTATTTCCACGTGCCCACCGCGCTGCCCGCCTGAGTCAGCCTCTCGTCGGTGGTGGCACTTGCGATACCGAAATCGACCAGATAAGCGAAATCGTCGCGAGTGACGAGAATATTTTCCGGCTTGATATCGCGATGTATCACCCCGGCGGCATGAGCGGCATCCAATGCCGAAGCGGCCTGGCGCACAATTGCCACCGCGCGCGGTGGCGTCAATGCACCAGACTCTTTCAATAACGTGGCCAAGTCGGTGCCTTGAATCAGGCGCATATCGAGATACAGCTGGCCGTCGATCTCGCCGTAGTCGTGGACAGGCACCACGTGTGGCTCTTGCAAGCGGCCCGCGGTCCGTGCTTCGCGCTGCAGTCGTTCCCGGAACACCGGATCCTGACACAGCGCAGGCGAGAGCACCTTCAGCGCGACGACCCGTTCTTTTACCGTGTCCTCGGCCTCATAGACCTCACCCATACCGCCACGACCAAGCAGGCGCGTGAGGCGATAGCGCCCAAATTGTGACCCCACGCGCGAACCCTGCGCGGTGTCGCTCATCGCCGACTCCTTAAGTCAACCCACGACCCCACCGGCAGCGGCGAGACGATCTTCCGGCAAACCCGCCGACCGCGACGCCAGGGTGCGTCAACTACGACGGTAATTCCTCGGCACTTTGGTCACACGGTTACCGTAGCAGCCCCCTAAGGGGGCTACTCGGCGGTTAGTTAGCACGTCAAGTCGGCGCCAGTCGGGCAGATAAAGTCTACGGGAGCCGTTCGGTCGGCTGCCCGTGACGTCGGCTGGGCTCCAGTTCCGGTTCCCCGTCACGGATCGGCGGATGCCCCGAATGAGGCCGGCGCATCCTGACGTCAGTCGGTTCTTCGAGCTGCCTGCTGCGCCACCGGTTCCGGATTTCCTGCGTCGCGTGCTTGATCCGGTCTATCTCGCTACGGACGTCTTCTGGCCTGGTTTCCTGACTGGCGACCTGGAAGTAGGTCAGCAGGCAGCGCAACAGCTCCAGCTTCTGCTTCTCCCGCTTGGCCAAATCGTGCGACGTCATCAATTCGATCCGCTGCACCGGCGGCAGGGTGCCCCAATCCAGTACCACCTTCGTTTCAATCGGCTTGCGCCGGCGCGACTTGACATTGCTCCACCGGCCTTCCGGCACCGGACTGTCGTAATAGGTCACCGTTCCGGTGAAACGCGAAGCAATAGCGCCGCCCAGTTGATGACGATCCAGAGCGGAATCCCACACTGTGCGCCATTCCTGGCCGGGGGCCAGCTCCGGCAGCTCCTCGGGCAGATGCAATTCGGTGATGTCGACCATGCCCTCGTACGCGTTCTCGTACTCGGCAACTGTGGGTGGGTTGTTGAATTGGAACCGGACGTCATACGCCGTTCGCTGACCGAAGTTCCTCACTACCAATTCCACCAGATGCCAGTCCGCGGCATGCGGCTCCATGAACATCGTGACCTGCGGCCGGTGGTCTTCGAAACTCAACTTGCGCATCCGGGCGAGGTGGTAACGCACATAGACCAGCGCGGCCAGAGCGACGACGACAATCACCCACAGCGCAAGGCCCAGCCAGGCGGTGGAACTGACGCCGCTCAGGTCATGCCATCGGCCGCTAATCCACCCCACTGACTCCACCTTCCGCTGGCGCGGCCGCATCGGGCCCCACGCTGCTCGTAAGCGAGCATCATAATGACTCCGCCTCTTAGCCCTAGTTGGGATCTGATACGGCGGGCGCCCTCATATCCATGGGTTGAGGCGATTCCGCTCGGTGGGAGCGGCTTAACTGGCTACCGCATTGCTCACGGCGTCACGGCAGGGTTCTGGAAGTCGTTGGTGCCGTTTACATTCGGTCGCAGACGCCGCAGTCTACGAGGAGACGTCTCGATCAAGATGGGTGGGCGAAGGGGGACTTGAACCCCCACGTCCCGAAGGACACTGGCACCTGAAGCCAGCGCGTCTGCCATTCCGCCACTCGCCCTAAACAACCGGTGGAGACTACCACTGTAATAGTTGGCTTCCCCAATCGTGCCAGTGCCCCGCACGGGTCGGTGGTGGCATAGGCCAATCCTCGTGACCTGCCGAGATGCGATTCTCAGAGTTCTAAAGGTGCCGCCGACCTGCGCTGGCCCGATACCATTTGGGAAGAACACGGGTGATGCGACGCGAGGGAGGTCGTCCGCCCTACAGCGGCGAGGCAGCAAAAGAGTGAGGCAGCGCTGGACATGAGCAGCCAGAAGGGGCTAGTTCAACGCATCGAGCGCAAACTCGAAGCCACCGTCGGCGACGCATTTGCTCGGGTGTTCGGTGGTTCCATCGTCCCGCAAGAGCTCGAGGCCATGCTGCGCCGGGAGGCGGCCGACGGTATTCGGCCGCTGCAGGGCGATCGCCTTTTGGCTCCGAACGAATACATCATTACCCTCGGTATGCACGACTACCAGAAAGTGGGCACCGACCCGGCTCTCACTTCCAACGCTTTCGCTAAGCACTTGGCGGCATATATCAGCGAACAGGGGTGGCAAACGTATGGTGATGTGGTCGTCCGGTTCGAGCAGTCATCGAACCTGCACACCGGACAGTTCCGCGCCCGCGGCGCTGTCAACCCCGACGTGGAGCCCCACCCGACCGCCAGCGATTTCGCCCCGCCACAATCAGATCATGCGTTCAGCGCAGAACCAGGAGTACCACCGATGACTGAGAATTCGAGCTATCACGGCAGCCAGGGGCAGGGGCGGCCCGGTGACGACTATTACGACGACCCCTACGGGCGCGGTCCCGAGGAGCCCAGGGGCGGCCAGGATCCGCGGGGCCCCTATCCACCAGAGTCTGGTGGTTATCCGGACCAGCGCGGTTATCCGCCCAGGCAGCCGGACCAGGGCGCCTACCCCGAGCAAGGCGGCTACCCAGACCAAGGCGCCTACCCCGAGCAAGGCGCCTACCCCGAGCAGCGCGGCTACCCCGAGCAGCGGGGCTACCCCGAACAGGGCGGCTACCCCGAGCAGCGGGGCTACCCAGACCAAGGCAGCTACCCAGACCAAGGTGGCTATCCCGAGCAGCGCGGCTACCCCGAGCAAGGCAGCTACCCGGAGCAGGGGGGCTACCAACCGTACGAACAGCGCCCGTCGGGTGGCTACGACGCCGGCTATCGACAAGGCGGCTACGGCGGCCAACCCGCCGGCGCGGGTTACGGCGACTACGACTACGGGCGCGGCCCGGCCCGCCACGACGAGGGCGGCTATGCGCAACCCGGCCAGCGCGCGCCGTATCCGGACCAGGGCGGCTACGACCAGGGCTACCAAGGCGCCCCGGGTTACGGGCGCCAGGACTACGGCCAGCCCGATTACGGCCGCTACCCGGACGCCGGTCCGGCCGGAGGCGGCTACGCCCCGGCAGCCGGCGGTTACGCCGAACCCGCGGGCGGCGACTACGACTACGGCCAAGCGGGGGCCGGCGGTTACGGCGCCTACGGCCAGGGTGCTTACGGTTCCACCGGCACCACCGTCACGTTGCAGCTTGACGACGGCAGCGGGCGGACGTACCAACTGCGTGAAGGCGCCAACATCATCGGCCGCGGGCAGGACGCACAGTTCCGGTTGCCTGACACCGGGGTGTCGCGTCGGCACCTGGAAATCCGCTGGGATGGACAGGTCGCGTTACTTTCCGACCTCAACTCCACCAACGGCACCACCGTCAACAACGCGCCCGTGCAGGAATGGCAGCTTGCCGACGGCGACGTGATCCGGCTGGGCCACTCGGAGATCATCGTCCATATTCACTGAGCTCACAGCCGGACCAAGCTAACCCAGCTTCGAGCGCTGTCCAAGTATCGTGACGTTGCTGATGTGCTCGGTGTCGCGGGGGAGCGTGCGGTGCCAGGACGGAGAGGACGCCAGATGCAGGGATTGGTACTGCAGCTGACGCGCGCCGGATTCTTGATGCTGCTATGGCTATTCATTTGGTCGGTGTTGCGAATCTTGCGGACCGACATCTACGCGCCGACCGGCGCGGTCATGGTACGGCGCGGCTTGGCGTTGCGCGGCACGTTATTGCCGTCGCGACAACGGCGTACCACCGCCCGCTACCTGGTGGTGACCGAAGGCTCGCTGGTGGGCGCGCGGATCACGTTGAGCGGCCAACCGGTGCTGATCGGCCGGGCCGACGATTCGACCTTGGTGCTTACCGATGATTACGCTTCGACGCGCCACGCGCGGCTATCTCAGCGAGGCTCGGAATGGTACGTCGAGGACTTAGGATCGACCAACGGTACTTACCTTGACAGGGCGAAAGTGACGACGGCGGTACGGGTTCCCATTGGCACGCCGGTTCGCATCGGCAAAACGGTAATCGAGTTGCGGCCGTGACCCTGGTCTTGCGCTATGCGGCGCGCAGCGACGTCGGCCTGGTGCGCTCCAACAACGAAGACTCGGTCTATGCCGGTGCGCGGTTGTTAGCTCTGGCCGACGGCATGGGTGGCCACGCGGCCGGCGAAGTTGCGTCGCAGCTGGTGATCGCTGCGCTGGCCCACCTGGACGACGACGAACCCGGCGGTGATCTGCTGGCCAAGCTCGACGCAGCGGTGCGCGCCGGCAACTCGGCCATTGCGGCCCAGGTCGAGATGGACCCCGACCTCGAGGGAATGGGCACCACCCTCACTGCAATTCTGTTCGCGGGCAACCGACTTGGCTTGGTGCACATCGGCGACTCACGTGGGTACCTGCTGCGCGACGGAGAGCTGACGCAGATCACCAAGGACGACACGTTTGTCCAAACCCTGGTCGACGAGGGCCGGATCACCCGGGAAGAGGCGCACAGTCATCCGCAGCGCTCGTTGATCATGCGGGCATTGACCGGCCACGAGGTCGAGCCGACCCTGACCATGCGCGAGGTACACGCCGGCGACCGTTACTTACTGTGCTCGGACGGGCTCTCCGACCCGGTCAGCGACGAGACCATCCTCGAGGCGTTGAAGATTCCGGACGTTGTCGAGGCCGCCGACCGCCTCATCGAACTAGCCCTGCGTGGCGGAGGACCCGACAATGTGACGGTCGTGGTCGCCGACGTCGTCGACGACAATTACGGCCCGACCCAGCCGATCATCGCCGGCGCGGTATCGGGCGACTTCGATGATCAGGACCAACTCACCCGGCCCAACACTGCCGCCGGGCGGGCATCGGCCATCAGTCCCCGCAAGGGCGTCGTCAAACGTGTTCTGCCGCAAATAGATACGTTCCCGCGCCCGCGCCGGTCGCGGCGGCGGATGGCGATCGGCGTCGCGCTGGTGGTGCTGCTGATCCTGTCCGGGCTTGCGGTGGGGCGCACGGTGATCCGCAGCAACTACTACGTTGCCGCCTACAACGGCAACGTGTCCATCATGCGTGGCATCCAGGGTTCGATCCTGGGCTTTCGCCTGCACGAGCCATATCTGGTGGGGTGCCTCAACGGCCGCAACGAGCTATCGCAGATCAGCTATGGCCAGTCCCAGGGCACGCTGAACTGCCGGCCGATGAGGCTGTCCGACCTGCGCCCGTCGGAACGCGCCCAGGTCGCAGCCGGACTGCCTGCCGGAACTCTCGAGGATGCCATCGCGCAACTTCATCAACTGTCCGCCGGCTCGTTGCTGCCGCCATGCCCGCCGCCGCGAGCTACCTCGCCGCCCTCGACCGCGCCGCAGACCCCGCCGACCACCAGCCGCACACCTGAACCGGGCGCACCGCCGAGCAGCACGTCGGGCCCCGAAGAACCCGCGCAAGGTTCGTCGCCGACGACCACCGCGCCCACCGTGACTGCACTTCCCCCGCCGCCGCCCGAGCCAGGAACCAATTGCCGGGCGGCGGCATGACCCGGGCCGACGACGACGAGGCGACGCGCGCGTTGAGCACCGCGCCGCAGCCCCCGGTCGCGGTGACACCTCCGCTTCCGACTCGGCGCAACGCCGAATTGCTGTTGCTGTGCTTCGCCACTGTCATCACCGCGGCGGCGCTGACGATCGTCCAGGCCAACCAGGATCGCGGGTTGCGTTGGGACTTGGTGACTTACGCCGCCGCGTTTTTGGCAGTTTTCGTCGGCGCGCACCTGGCCATCCGGCGTTTTGCGCCCTACGCGGATCCGCTGCTGCTCCCGGTGGTGGCCCTGCTCAACGGCCTGGGTCTGGTGATGATTCACCGCCTCGACCTCGCCGGCCCCGGCCACCACAGTGGCCCCAGTGCCAACCAGCAGATGCTGTGGACGGTGGTCGGGGTGGCCGCGTTCGCGTTCGTGGTGAGCTCGCTGAAGGATCACCGGCAACTGGCCCGCTACGGCTACCTCAGCGGGTTGACCGGGCTGGTGCTGCTGGCGATTCCCGCGATGTTGCCGGCGTCGTTCTCCGAACAGAACGGTGCCAAGATCTGGATTCGGTTGCCGGGCTTTTCCATTCAGCCCGCCGAGTTCTCCAAGATCCTGCTGCTTATCTTTTTTTCGGCAGTGCTGGTGGCCAAACGGGGGCTGTTCACCAGCGCCGGCAAACATGTCCTGGGCATGGACCTGCCCCGGCCCCGTGATCTCGCGCCGTTGCTGGCGGCCTGGGTGATCTCTGTCGGGGTGATGGTCTTCGAAAAGGACTTGGGCACTTCGCTATTGCTGTACGCGTCGTTTTTGGTGGTCGTTTACCTTGCCACCCAGCGGTTCAGTTGGGTTGTCATCGGGCTGACGTTGTTCGCGCTGGGAAGTGTTGCGGCGTACTACGTTTTCGACCACGTGCGGGTGCGGGTCCAGACCTGGCTGGACCCGTTCGCCGACCCGGACGGCAACGGCTACCAGATGGTGCAGTCGCTGTTCAGCTTCGCCACCGGCGGCATCTTCGGAACCGGGCTGGGCAACGGGCAACCCGATACCGTGCCTGCCGCATCGACCGACTTCATCGTCGCCGCGTTTGGCGAGGAGCTCGGATTAGTCGGTCTGGCAGGAATTCTCATGCTCTACACCATCGTGATCATTCGCGGGATGCGCACCGCGATCGCGGTGCGTGACAGCTTCGGCAAGCTGCTGGCCGCGGGCCTGTCCTCGACGCTGGCCATCCAGTTGTTCATCGTGGTGGGCGGCGTCACCAAGCTGATTCCGCTGACCGGCCTGACCACGCCGTGGATGTCTTACGGCGGCTCGTCGCTGCTGGCCAACTATGTGCTGCTGGCCATTGTGGTGCGCATCTCGCACGCGGCGCGGCGCCCGTTCCGTGCCCGGCCTCGCAACACGTCGCCGATCGCGGCGGCCAGCACCGAGGTGATCGAGCGGGTATGAACGCCTCCCTGCGCCGGATCTCGCTGACCGTGATGGCGCTGATCGTCTTGCTGCTGTTCAATGCCACCCTCACGCAGGTGTTCACCGCCGACGGGCTGCGCTCCGACCCTCGTAACCAGCGGGTCCTGCTCGACGAGTACTCGCGCCAACGCGGTCAGATCACCGCCGGCGGGCAACTGCTGGCCTATTCGGTGGCCACCGACAACCGCTTTCGTTTCCTGCGCGTCTATCCGGATCCGGCGGTGTATGCGCCGGTGACCGGCTTCTATTCGCTGCGCTACTCCAGCGCGGGGCTCGAGCGCGCCGAGGACCCGCTGCTCAACGGCTCCGACCAGCGGCTGTTCGGCCGCCGGCTCGCCGACTTCTTTACCGGCCGCGACCCCCGCGGCGGCAACGTCGACACCACGATCAACCCGCACGTCCAGCAGGCCGGCTGGGACGCGATGCAGCAGGGCTGTGGGGGACCGTGCAAGGGCGCGGTGGTCGCACTGGAGCCGTCCACCGGCAAGATCCTGGCGCTGGTGTCGTCGCCGTCCTATGACCCCAACCTGCTGGCCTCACATAACGCGGCGGAGCAGTCGCAGGCCTGGCAACGGTTGCGCGACGACCCCGCCTCGCCGCTGAGCAACCGCGCGATCGCCGAAACCTACCCGCCCGGTTCGACATTCAAAGTGATCACCACCGCCGCCGCGCTGCAGTCCGGAGCCACCGAGGACGAGCAGCTGACCGCGGCGCCGAAGATTCCGCTGCCCGACAGCAGCGCCACCCTCGAGAACTACGGCGGCGCGTCCTGCGGCCAGGAGCCGACGGTGTCGCTGCGCGAAGCCTTCGCGCATTCGTGTAACACCGCGTTCGTTCAACTCGGGATGCTCACCGGCGCCGACGCCCTGCGCAGCACCGCGCAGTCGTTCGGCCTCGACACCGGGCCGGACCCCATTCCGCTGCAGGTCGCCGAGTCCACCCTGGGCCCGATCCCGGATGCGGCCGCGCTGGGCATGTCGAGCATCGGGCAAAAGGACGTCGCGGTCACGCCGTTGGAGAACGCGCTGGTGGCCGCGACCATCGCCAATGCCGGTGTCACCATGCGGCCGTACCTGGTCGATAGCCTCAAGGGACCCGACCTGGCCAACATCGGCAGGGCCACCCCGCAGGAACAGCGCCGTGCGGTGTCGCCGCAGGTCGCGGCTAAGCTAACAGAGTTGATGGTCGGCGCCGAGCAAGTCACACAGCAGAAAGGGGCGATCCCCGGCGTGCAGATCGCATCCAAAACGGGTACCGCAGAGCACGGCACCGACCCGCGCAACACTCCACCGCACGCGTGGTACATCGCCTTCGCGCCGGCACAGACCCCGAAGGTGGCCGTCGCCGTGCTGGTGGAGGATGGCGCCGACCGACTGTCCGCCACAGGGGGTGCCCTCGCCGCGCCCATCGGGCGGGCGGTGATCGAGGCCGCGCTACAGGGAGGACCATGAGCCCGCGAGTAGGTGTGACGCTGTCTGGCCGGTATCGCCTGCAGCGCCTCATCGCCACCGGCGGCATGGGCCAGGTGTGGGAGGCGGTCGACAGCCGGCTGGGCCGCCGCGTCGCGGTCAAGGTTCTCAAGAGCGAGTTCTCGTCCGACCCCGAATTCATCGAGCGGTTCCGGGCCGAGGCACGTACCACCGCGATGCTCAATCACCCCGGGATCGCCAGCGTCCACGACTACGGCGAAACCCAGATGAACGGCGAGGGCCGCACCGCCTACCTGGTGATGGAGCTGGTCAACGGGGAGCCGCTCAACTCCGTCCTCAAGCGCATGGGCAAGCTGTCGCTGCGCCACGCGCTGGACCTGCTCGAGCAGACCGGACGTGCGCTGCAGGTTGCGCACGCGGCCGGCTTGGTGCACCGCGACGTCAAACCCGGCAACATCCTGATCACCCCGACTGGTCAGGTGAAGATCACCGACTTCGGTATCGCCAAGGCCGTCGACGCGGCGCCGGTCACCCAGACCGGAATGGTGATGGGCACCGCCCAATACATCGCCCCCGAACAGGCGCTGGGCCACGACGCCACCCCGGCCAGTGACGTCTACTCGCTGGGAGTTGTTGGCTACGAATGTGTTTCGGGTCGCCGCCCCTTCACCGGTGACGGGGCGCTGACTGTGGCGATGAAGCACATCAAGGAGCCGCCGCCGCCGCTGCCCAGTGAGCTGCCGCCCAACGTGCGCGAACTCATCGAGATCACGCTGGTCAAAAACCCCGGCATGCGCTACCGCAGCGGCGGACCGTTCGCCGACGCCGTCGCTGCCGTCCGCGCCGGCCGCCGACCTCCGCGGCCCAACCAGGCGGCGACGGCCGGGCGGGCCACCCCCGCCTCCATCCCGTCGGGCGCCAAGGCGAGGGCCGTCGCCAACCCCAGTGGCCGCACACCGGCGGCGCGCCGATCACGGCCGACGACGGGCGGGCACCGCCCACCGCCACCCCGGCGCACCTTCTCCTCGGGTCAGCGCGCACTGTTGTGGGCGGCCGGGGTGCTGGGCGCGCTGGCGATCATCATCGCGGTGCTCATCGTCATCAACTCCCGCGACGAGAACACGCAGCCCCAACCGTCGGCGCCGACCGTCACCGACACCGGAACGCCCAGCAAGTCGTCGACCGTACAGCCGTCGAATTGGACGGATCGCGGGGTGACAGGTAATTCTGGACACCAAAACCGGCAGCCGGCGGCTGTCGCGTTGGCGTACGCGTCGCTGGACCGACACGAGATACGGTAATGACCACCCCGCAGCACCTGTCCGACCGCTACGAGCTGGGCGAAATCCTCGGCTTCGGCGGCATGTCCGAGGTTCACCTCGCCCGCGACGTCCGGTTGCACCGCGACGTCGCGGTCAAGGTGTTGCGCGCAGACCTGGCCCGCGACCCGAGCTTCTATCTGCGATTCCGGCGTGAGGCGCAAAACGCCGCGGCGCTGAATCACCCGGCGATCGTCGCGGTGTACGACACCGGCGAGGCCGAGACGGACGCCGGGCCGCTGCCGTACATCGTGATGGAGTACGTCAACGGGGTCACGTTGCGCGACATCGTGCACACCGATGGCCCAATGCCGCCGAAGCGGGCCATCGAGGTCATCGCCGACGCTTGCCAGGCGCTGAACTTCTCTCACCAGCACGGCATCATCCACCGCGACGTCAAGCCGGCCAACATCATGATCAGCAACAACAACGCGGTCAAGGTGATGGACTTCGGCATCGCCCGGGCGATCGCCGACAGTGGCGGCAACCGGGTCACCCAGACCGCGGCGGTGATCGGGACGGCCCAGTACCTGTCTCCCGAACAGGCCCGCGGCGAGCCGGTGGACGCCCGCTCCGACGTCTACTCGTTGGGTTGTGTGCTCTACGAAATACTTTGCGGCGAGCCACCTTTCGTTGGTGACTCGCCGGTTGCGGTGGCCTATCAGCATGTCCGCGAGGATCCCGTTCCGCCGTCGCAGCGGCACGAGGGCATTCCTCCGGAGCTCGACGCCGTGGTGCTCAAGGCGTTGGCCAAGAACCCCGACAACCGGTATCAGACCGCCGCGGAGATGCGCGCTGACCTGATTCGGGTGCACAACGGCGAGCAGCCCGAAGCGCCCAAGGTGCTCACCGATGCCGAGCGCACCTCGATGATGGCGGCGCACCCCACCGGCCCGGTGGGGCCGCAGACCGACCCGCTGCCGCGCCAGCAACTCGACTTCGCCAAGGACCGCAATGTCGGTTCGGTGGGCCGCTGGCTGATCGCGGTGGCGGTGCTGGCCGTGCTGACCGTGGTCGTGACGATTGTGATCAACACGTTCGGCGGCAACATGCGCAATGTGCAGGTGCCCGATGTGCGCGGTCAGGCATCCGCCGATGCGATTGCGGCGCTGCAGAATCGCGGCTTCAAGACCCGCACGCAACAAAAGCCCGATTCGACCGTCCCGCCCGACCATGTCATCGGCACCGACCCCAGCGCCAACTCGTCGGTGGGTGCCGGCGACGAGATCACGATCAACGTCTCTACCGGGCCCGAGCAGCGTGAAGTGCCCGACGTGTCGTCGCTGAGCTACGCGTCGGCGGTGAAGAAGCTGAAGGCCGCGGGCTTCGGACGATTCAAGCAAGTCAATTCGCCGTCGACGCCTGAGATGAAAGACCGGGTCATCGGAACCAACCCGCCGGCCAACCAGACCTCGGCGATCACCAACGAGATCACCGTCATCGTCGGGTCGGGTCCGGCGACCAAACAGGTCCCGGCCGTCGCCGGGCAGACCGTCGAGCTCGCGCAAAAGAACCTCACGGTGTACGGCTTCACCAAGTTCACCGAGGCCGCCGTGGACAGCTCCCGGCCGGCCGGCGAGGTGGTCGGCACCAATCCGCCCGCCGACGCGACGGTGCCGGTGGACTCAGTGATCGAGCTGCAGGTATCCAAGGGCAACCAGTTCACGATGCCCGACCTGTCCGGCATGTTCTGGACGGACGCCGAACCGCAGCTACGGGCGCTGGGCTGGACCGGGGTGCTGGTCAAAGGCGCCGACGTCGACGCCGGCGGCGACAAGCACAACCGGATCGTCTACCAGAGCCCGGCGGCGGGACAAGGCGTGAACAAGGACGGCCCGATCACGCTGAAGTTCGGTCAGTAGCCGGCAGCGCGGCAGTGCTTTTCACGATCTCGTTCTCCAGCCGGCGCACCAACGCGTCGTCCCGGGGGTGTCCGCAGTAGGCCAGCCAATTGGCCAGCATCCGATGACCGCCCTCGGTGAGGATCGACTCGGGGTGGAACTGCACCCCGTGAATGGGCAGCTCGATATGCCGTACTCCCATGATCACGCCGCTGCGGGTACGGGCGGTCACCTCGAGCTCGGTCGGCAGGGTCTCCGGCAGAATCGTCAGCGAGTGATACCGGGTTGCCGTGAACGGATCCGGAAGTCCTTGCAACACACCGACATTCGTGTGGAAGACGCTGCTGGTCTTGCCGTGCAGCAATTCGGGGGCGCGGTCCACGGTGGCGCCGAACGCCACGCCGATGGCCTGATGCCCCAGGCACACGCCCAGCAGCGGGGTGCGCGCCGCCGCGCAGGCATGCACCAGGCCGATCGAGGCGCCGGCGCGTTCCGGCGTGCCTGGTCCGGGGCTGAGCAGTACGCCGTCGAACTCGGCCGCTACCGCGGCGTGGTCGGACAGCCGCGCGTCGTCGTTTCGCCATACCTGCGCCTCGACACCGAGCTGCCCGAGGTACTGCACCAGGTTGAAGACGAAGCTGTCGTAGTTGTCGACGACCAGGATCCGCATCGTGTCAGGCTACCTTCGGCTCAGTAGCTGACCGGCCCGGCCGGTTGGGCGAAGTGCATCCGCACCGGCTCGGTGTGCCCGGCGATGCGGACGTCGGGCATGACCTGTTCGGTGTAGCCGAGTCCGAACCGCACCACGTACTGCTTGTACAGCGTCACCAGGGGAGCGGCGGCCAACGCGGCCTGCATGGCGCCGGGATCGCCGACGGCGGTGATCGTGTACGGCGGGCTGTACGTACGTCCGTTGAGCAGCAACGTGTTTCCGACACAACGCGGCGCCGAGGTGGCGATGATGCGCTGGTCTTGCATCTGGATCGCCTCCGCGCCGGCGCTCCACAGCGCGTTGAGGACGGCCTGGATGTCTTGCTGATGCACGACGAGGTCGTCGGGGGAGGCGTCGCGCGGGAAGCGGCCGTTGGCGTCGCGCTGCGCGTCGGTGAGAGTCACCACCAGGCCGGGTCCGTGCACTGGGTCCAGGCCCGCATCGCCGGCCAGCTCCGCGGACCGCCGCTGCATCGCCGCCAGCGCGGCATCCGCCGATCGGCCGTGGGTGGAGTCGATCGCGGCGGCCAGCCGATCCCGCTCGCTGGACAGCCCGTCGACGTTCGACTGCGCCTCGCGCACCAAGTCGACCAGCCGCGGCGCGTCGCTGCGCCGGATCTCGCCGCCCCGGGACACCCCGTGCGTCGCGCCCAGCAGCAACCCGGCCAGCAGGCACACCAGGGGGACACCGACGCGCCACAGCGCGCGGGCGGTCATCGCGCGGCGCGTGGTCGGTTTGGCCATCGGGTCCCCAGTCGCAGGTGTTCGGGTGGGTTAGTCTTTATCGTTGCATCCGCTCGACTGTCCTGAGGTACCGATGCCCAAGTCCAAGGTCCGCAAGAAAAACGACTTCACCGCGAGTCCGGTCAGCCGGACGCCGGTCAAGGTCAAGGCCGGACCGTCCAGCGTCTGGTTCGTCGCACTGTTCGTCGGCTTGATGCTGATCGGGCTGATCTGGCTGATGGTGTTCCAGCTGGCCGCCACCGGCCCCAACGCGCCCTCGGTGCTGGACTGGATGGCCGAACTGGGACCGTGGAACTACGCCGTGGCGTTTGCTTTCATGATCAGTGGTTTGTTGCTCACCATGCGGTGGCGGTAACAGTCGCCGGTGCCGTAATGAATTCATTTAGGGTGGGGATCGTTACTGTATTGGCAACCCGCCGTTTACTCAATCACACGCATGTGATTCATCCCCATTGTTGATAGCGCTTGTGGATAACTGCATCGCCAAAGGTAGGGCGCTCTAGCATGCCTGTGCAGCAAACCGAATGGGCACCGTCCACGCCCGGAATCGCAGGTTGTGGCTTCGTCGGCGTGGCGATGGCTATCGCGTGTGTGACTCTGGTCACAGACCCGCCGGGCCGGATCCTCACAGGTATTGCCGCGGCGGGGTTGATCTTGTTTGCAAGCGTTTCGTGGCGCGCGCGGCCGAAGCTGGCAATCACCCCCGAGGGGCTGTTAGTTCGCGGGTGGTTGCGAACGCAGCTTTTGCGGCGCCCCGACATCAAGATCCTCCGGATCACCGAGTTCCGGCGCATCGGACGCAAGACCCGGCTGCTGGAGATCGAGACCGTCGACGACCGGCTGCTGATTTTCTCGCGCTGGGACCTCGGCACCAATCCGTTGGAGGTGCTCGACGCGCTCACCGAGGCCGGGTACGCGCCGCCGGTTTAGGAGATGGTGATCGATTCGATCACGACGGGTTCAGTGGGTCGGTCGCTGTGGTCAGTGGGGGTGGCCGCGATCGCGTCGACGACCTTCTGTGACTCCGGGTCGACGACCTCACCGAAGATGGTGTGCCGCCGGTTCAGGTGGGGCGTCTTGCCGACGGTGATGAAGAACTGAGAGCCGTTGGTGCCCGGACCGGCGTTGGCCATCGCCAGCAGGTAGGGCTTGTCGAACTGCAACTCCGGATGGAACTCGTCGGCGAACTTGTAGCCCGGGCCGCCGCGACCCGTGCCCGTCGGGTCGCCGCCCTGGATCATGAACCCGCTGATCACCCGATGGAAGATCGCGCCGTCGTAAAACGGCCCGGAGGTGCCGCCGGAGGCGTTCTCGGTCGAATAGTCCTTGGTGCCCTGCGCCAGACCCACGAAGTTGGCGACGGTCTTGGGAGCGTGGTTCCCGAACAGTGCGATCTTGATGTCGCCGCGGTTGGTGTGCAGCGTGGCAGTGGCAGTCTGAATTGGGCTGGTAGTCACGACATCACAGTCTGCCATCATCGCTGCGGCCGTCCGCCGGCCGGTGCCGATAGCCGTGCATCCGGCCCGCAGACGTGGCAATGATGGCAGGGTGGAGCTTTACCGACGGTCGGCAGGAAGGCGGCAGATGAGCGCGACGACGAAGACCCGGTTGACCCCGCGGCAGCGACTGACCCGAGGGCTGGCCTACACGGCGGTCGGGCCGGTGGACGTCACGCGCGGCGTCGTCGGCCTGGGTGTGCACTCTGCGCAGGCGGGAGCGTCGAACCTGCGACGCCGCTATCAGGAGGGCCGGCTCGCGCGGGACCTGCAGAGCGCGCAGGAGACCATCGCAGCGGAATTGGCCGCGGCGCAAGAGGTAGTTGCCGGTCTGCCCGAAGCGTTGCAACAGGCGCGCCGGGCTCGGGGCCGCAGCAAGCGTCCGTGGGTGATTGCCGGGATCGCGGTGGCTGCCTTGGCCGGTGGCGCGGTCGCGTTCTCGATCATCCGCCGCTCGTCGCGCCCGGAGCCGTCGCCGCGGCCGCCAAGCGTCGATGTCCAGCCACGCCCGTGAAAGCCGTGGAGCCTAGGGGATTCGAACCCCTGACTTCTGCCTTGCAAAGGCAGCGCTCTACCAACTGAGCTAAGGCCCCTCGCCGCGGTCCCCGGTCGGGTCAGCGGCCACATGCCAGACCTCGACTCCCCGCCGTGACCGGAACACCGCCGCCGCCACGGCGAGCGCGGCCAGCGGCAACAGCAATCTCACGGAGCGTCTGGGCGAACACATGGTTGTGGGCCTAGGAGGACTCGAACCTCCGACCTCTTCGTTATCAGCGAAGCGCTCTAACCGCCTGAGCTATAGGCCCGCACGCGAACGACCGAGCGACGAGATTACCGCACTCGACCGCCCCGCTGCTAATCCCGATTGCGCGGCTCCTCCTCATCGCGCTCCGCGCTCTGCATCGTTGCCGCGCTAATCCCGATCTGCCAGTGTCACTTCGATGCCACCGATCAGGTCGGTGGTCAGGTTGTAGACAAACGCGCCGATCGTGGCCATCGCCGTGAGCAGCACGATGTTCAGCAGACCGATCAGCACCGCGCCGCCGAAGATGGTGCCGCTGGAGACGAGCTCGGTGCTGCCGCTGGCGTTGTTCAGCAGATCGCCGACGTTGCTGTTGAGCTTGCTCCACACGCCCATGCCGCCGAGCACCAGATACAGGAACGCGACCGCGATCATCCAGACGAAGAACAGCGCGACCGACAGCACCAGAGACACCTTCAACGTGCTCCACGGGTCGATCCGCCGGATCTGCATGCTGGCCCGCACCGGGCCCCGGGCCCGGCCGCTGACGTGGATGCGGCTTGTCGGGCGGCCCGCCGTGGCTGTCGACGACGTGTCGGGCCCACGGTCGGGCATCGGCTTGCGTGGTGCCGGTCGCGGCGCCACTCCCGACAGGTCGGGCAGCTCGCTCGCATAGGCCTCGCTGTGCCGGCTTTCGCCCCGGGCGGGCGCGGGATCGGCCTCGTGTGTTTTCCCGTGGCCACCCTGCGGTGTGGCGGTGGCCCCGGGCGCCGCGGTGCCGGAGATGAACCGGGTGAGCCGCGCTTCGACGCCGGGGGAGTGGCCCGACCGGCCCTCGTGTTGGCCCGATGTGTCCGGCGGCGGGCGATGCTGCGACGGCGACTGCCGGGGGCCGCCCCGCTGCCATGGCGGCGCACCGCCCGAATCAGAGCTGGTGTCCGCGCCTCGGTCCGGCGTGGGGCGTGTCTCGGATCGGTGCGCGCCCCCGCGGTCGAGCGAGCCGTTCCCGTTGGGGCTGTCGCCCAGTCCGGGGTATCCCGGCTCGTTCGGTGACGTCACCACGGGCTCCTTACCTGTGCGTCCCGGCCGCGGCGGCGGCCGGCGGTAGCTCATGCGCCGGGTTCGGTGCCCGACTCGCCGTCGGCTGCGGCGGCTTCTTCGGCATTACGTGCGATGGCTAACAGTGTGTCGCCCTCGCCCAAGTTCATCAACCGAACGCCCTTGGTTTGCCGTCCGGCCTTGCGGACTTGCCGCGCCGCGGTGCGGATCACCCCGCCGCCGGAGGTGATGGCGTACACCTCGCTGTCGTCGTCGACGATCAACGCCCCAACCAGCTTGCCACGCCGGGTGTCGTACTGAATGGTCAAGATGCCCTTACCGCCGCGGCCCTGCGTCGTGTACTCCTCGATCGCGGTGCGCTTGGCATACCCTCCCGACGTCGCGACCAGCAGGTATGTGCCTTCGCGGACCACGTTCAGCGACAGCAGGTAGTCGTCGGCGTTGAACCGCATGCCCTGCACACCCGAGGTGGCGCGGCCCATCGGGCGCAGCGCCTCGTCGGTGGCCGAGAACCGGATGGACTGGCCGTTGGCCGAGACCAGCAAAAGGTCGTCGTCGGCCGAACACAGCACCGCTCCGACCAGTTCGTCGCCGTCGCGCAGGTTGATCGCGACGATCCCGCCTGAGCGGTTGGAGTCGAAGTCGGTCAGCTTGGTCTTCTTGACCAGGCCGTTGCGGGTCGCCAGCACCAGATACGGCGCGTCCTCGTAGCTGCGGATCTGGATGACCTGCGCGATGCGCTCCTCGGGCTGGAACGCGAGCAGGTTGGCCACATGCTGGCCGCGCGCAGTCCGCGACGCCTCGGGCAGGTCGTAGGCCTTGGCCCGGTACACCCGGCCCTGGGTAGTGAAGAACAGGATCCAGTCGTGCGTCGAGCAGACGAAGAAATGCGCGACGATGTCGTCCTGCTTGAGGCCCGCGCCCTGAACGCCCTTGCCGCCGCGCTTCTGGCTGCGGTACAGGTCAGTCTTGGTGCGCTTGGCGTAGCCCGTCTCGGTGATGGTGACGACGACGTCCTCGCGAGCGATCAGGTCCTCGTCGCTGACATCGCCGTCGGCGGCCACGATGCGGGTGCGGCGGTCATCGCCGTGCTTGTCGACGATCTCTTTGAGCTCGTCGCGCACGATGCCGCGCTGGCGCTCGGGTTTCGCGAGAATGTCTTCCAGATCGGCGATTTCGGCTTCGATCTTGGCCAGGTCGTCGATGATGCGCTGACGCTCCAACGCCGCCAGGCGGCGCAGCTGCATGTCGAGGATGGCCTGCGCCTGGATCTCGTCGATGTCGAGCAGCTCGATCAAGCCCTGCCGCGCGATGTCGACGGTTTCCGACGCCCGGATCAACGCGATCACCTCGTCGAGCGCGTCGAGCGCCTTGACCAGACCGCGCAGAATGTGGGCCCGCTCGTTGGCTTTTCGCAGTCGATAGGTGGTGCGACGCACGATGACGTCGAGCTGGTGGTCGACGTAGTGGCGGATCAGCTGGTCGAGCCGCAGCGTGCGCGGCACCCCGTCGACGATGGCCAGCATGTTGGCGCCGAAGCTGGTCTGCAGCTGAGTGTGCTTGTAGAGGTTGTTCAACACCACCTTGGCGACGGCGTCGCGCTTGAGCTCGATGACGATGCGCAGCCCGACGCGATCGCTGGACTGGTCTTCGATGTTGGCGATGCCGGCGAGCTTGCCGTCGCGGACCTGCTCGGCGATCGAGGTGATGAAGTTGTCGTGGTTGACCTGATACGGCAGCTCGGTGATCACCAGCGAGGTGCGCCCGCGCGAATCTCCTTCTATCTCAGCGACTCCGCGCATCCGGATGGAGCCGCGGCCGGTGGCGTACGCGTCGGCGATGCCTTGCGAGCCGACGATCAAACCGGCTGTCGGGAAGTCCGGGCCCTTGACCTTTTTGGTGACGGCCTTGAGCGTCGCCTCTTCGTCGGCGTCGAAGTTCTCCAGGCACCAGAACACCGCCTCGGCGAGCTCGCGCAGGTTGTGCGGCGGGATGTTGGTGGCCATGCCGACCGCGATGCCGCCCGATCCGTTGGCCAGCAGGTTGGGGAACCGGCTGGGCAGCACGGTCGGCTCCTGCACCCGGCCGTCGTAGTTGGGGATGAAATCGACTGTCTCCTCGTCGATTTCGCGCAGCATCTCCATGGCCAGCGGCGTCAGCCGGGCTTCGGTGTACCTCATCGCGGCCGGTGGGTCGTTGCCCGGCGAGCCGAAGTTGCCCTGGCCGTCGACCAGCGGGTACCGCAGCGACCACGGCTGCGCCATCCGCACCAGGGTGTCGTAGATCGACGCATCGCCGTGCGGGTGGTAGTTGCCCATCGTTTCAGCAACGGAGCGCGCCGATTTCGCGTGGCTGCGGTCCGGGCGGAACCCCGAGTCGAACATCGCGTAGAGCACCCGGCGGTGCACCGGCTTGAGGCCGTCGCGAACCTCGGGCAGCGCACGCCCCACGATCACGCTCATCGCGTAGTCGATGTAGCTGCGCTGCATCTCCTGCTGAATGTCGACCGGCTCGACGCGATCGGCGGCGTCACCGCCCGGAGGCAGCGTGGTGTCAGTCATTTAGTCCCTTAAACATCCAAGAAGCGAACGTCTTTGGCATTGCGGGTAATAAAACTGCGGCGGGCGTCGACGTCCTCGCCCATCAGGATGGAGAACAGCTCGTCGGCCGCGGCAGCGTCGTCGAGGGTGACCTGACGCAGCACCCGCACCGACGGGTCCATCGTGGTCTCCCACAATTCCTTGGCGTCCATCTCGCCAAGACCCTTGTAGCGCTGAATGCCGTCGTCCTTGTTGATCTTCTTGCCCGCCTTGAGCCCCGCCTCGAGCAGGCCGTCGCGCTCGCGGTCGGAGTAGGCGAACTCCGGGTCGCTGCGCTGCCACTTCAGCTTGTACAGCGGCGGCTGCGCCAAGAACACGTGACCGTTTTCGATCAGCGGCCGCATGAACCGAAACAGCAGAGTCAGCAGCAGCGTCGAAATGTGCTGGCCGTCCACGTCGGCGTCGGCCATCAGCACGATCTTGTGGTAGCGCAGCTTGGAGATGTCGAACTCGTCGTGAATCCCGGTGCCCAGCGCGGTGATGATCGCCTGCACCTCAGTGTTCTTCAGCACCCGGTCGATGCGGGCCTTCTCCACGTTGATGATCTTGCCCCGCAACGGCAGGATCGCCTGAAACATCGAGTCGCGGCCGCTCTTGGCCGAGCCGCCGGCCGAATCACCCTCCACCACATACAATTCGGACTTGCGTGGATCGGTCGAGCGGCAGTCAGCCAGCTTGCCCGGCAGCCCGCCAAGATCGGTTGCGCTCTTGCGGCGCACCAATTCTCGCGCTTTGCGGGCGGCAATGCGGGCCTGCGCCGACGACACCGCTTTGTTGACGACGGTCTTGGCGTCGCTGGGATTGGCCTCGAACCAGTGGGTGAGCTGTTCGTTGCAGACCTTCTGCACAAACGACTTGACTTCGGTGTTGCCGAGTTTGGTTTTGGTCTGGCCCTCGAACTGCGGCTCGCTGACCTTGACCGAGATGACCGCCGCCAGGCCCTCACGAATGTCGTCGCCGGTGAGGTTGGGGTCCTTGTCCTTCAGCAGTTTTCGGTCCTTGGCGTACTTGTTCACCACGGACGTCAGTGCCGCGCGGAACCCTTCTTCGTGGGTGCCGCCCTCGTGGGTGTTGATGGTGTTGGCGAAGGTGTGCACCGACTCCGAATAGCCGGCGTTCCACTGCATTGCGATCTCGACCTCGTGGCCGGGACCCTTGCCGGAGAAGTCGACGATGCTCGAATGGATGGGGTTCTTTGTGCGGTTGATGTGTTTGACGAAATCGACCAAGCCGCCGGGGTAATGGAACGTGCGGTGCTTGACTTTCTGCGTGGTCCGTTCTTCGGCCTCTTCGCGCGCCGACTTCGGCGCGTCGGCGGTGTCGCTGACGACCTCGTCGACGACTTCTTCGTTTCGCACCCGCTCGTCGGTCAGGTTGATGGTCAGCCCTTTGTTGAGGAACGCCATTTCCTGCAGCCGGCGTGCGACCGTCTCGAAGTCGTAATCCGTCGTCTCGAAGATGTCCGGGTCGGCCCAGAAGCGGACCGTGGTGCCGGTCTTTTTGGTTTTCTCGCCTTGCTTGAGCGTGCCGGGGACAGAGCGGTCGTAATGCTGAAACCACTCGTACCCGTCGGTCGCGATCTCCACCTCGAGTCGAGTCGACAATGCGTTGACCACCGACACGCCCACGCCGTGCAGACCACCCGAGACCGCGTAGGCGCTGTCATCGCCGCCGAACTTGCCGCCGGCATGGAGTTGAGTCATCACGACATCGACCGTCGGCATGCCCGTGGCGTGCATGGCGACCGGGATACCGCGGCCATTGTCGGTGACTTGAACGCCACCGTCCTCGAGAATCTTCACGTCGACTTCGGTGGCGTAACCGGCCATCGCCTCGTCCACCGAGTTGTCGACGACCTCCCAGATCAGATGGTGCAGGCCGCGCTCCCCGGTCGAGCCGATGTACATACCCGGGCGTTTGCGGACTGCTTCTAGCCCTTCTAAGACAGTGATGGACTCGGCGCCGTACTGTTTCGCATTTTTCTTTTGGGCAGCCACGGGCGGAAGGCTCTCCTTGGGGTTGCGCGCAGGTAGTCTCCAGGACTGTGCGCTGGTTCTAGGCCAGTCTACCTATAACGAGCGCCCGCACCGACTCTGCGAGGGTGTTTCTGCACAGCTATCTGCGCCGTGTGCGGAATTTTTCGCTGTAGCCTGCGTCAGGACGCTTGACGACCCGCGCCGCGCCGTTGTGACGGCGCTGAAGCGGATTGCCCGATCGGGTCAACCGTAGGTGTCCCGAGGTCCCCGTCCGGCGATATGCAGGGGTCCTTTGCGCCACGACGGCGCCGCGGGCCCGGTGATCTTCAGCGAGGTCACGACACCGTCGCCGACCTCGGCGGCGATCTTTGCGATCAGCTGCGATTGCATGATCCGAAGCTGAGTTGCCCACGCCGTGGATTCCGCGGCGACGCTCAACACCCCGTCGCGCAGGCCGGTCGGGGTGGCGTGTTCGGCAATCTGCTGACCGACCACCGAGGGCCACTGGCCGAAGACAGCACCCTCCGCGACGCGCAGCGACCAACCGTGCTTCTTGGCCACTTCGCGTGCGGCGGTGCCGAGCGGTTGCGGGTCGCGATGGTCGGGACCCGGCCCGGACCAGCGACGTCGACCGGACGTCCCCGCGACACGACGGCCGGGCGGTAGGAGTCGGCGTCCGCGCCCGACGTCCTTGCCCTGACTTCGCGCCGCGCCGCGGGCCTCTTCCAGCGTGCGCCGGACCAAGTCCATCGCCTCGTCGTCTCTCATGTCTGCACCACCGATACCCGACCGCTGTCGTCTTCGCGCAGCGCGATCATCACCTGCGTGGCGTCCCAATCGCGGGGAACGTCGTCAGCAACCGCGGCGGTCACCAGGACCTGTTCGGCCGACGCCGCAGCCGTGGCGAGCGCTTGGCGGCGGGCCGCGTCGAGTTCGGCGAACACATCGTCGAGCAAGAGCACCGGATCACCTCCCTCGGCGCGGAGCAATTCGTAGGCCGCCAGGCGCAGCGCCAATGCCATTGACCACGATTCACCATGGCTGGCAAAGCCTTTCGCGGCTTGATCGCCGAGGCGTAATTCCAGATCGTCTCGGTGGGGGCCGACCAGACACACGCCTCGCTCCAGTTCGGCGTCGCGTCGGCGTGCCATCTCGGCCAACAGCGCAGCTTCCAGGAACTCCACGTCCGCATCCTCGCTCGACACGTCGATGCTGGCGCGATAACCGATCGATGCGGTCCGCGACCCCGGCGCCAACACGGCGTACGCCTTGACCACCTCTGGGGCCAATTCGTTGACCAACCCCATCCGCGCCATCATCAACTCGGCGCCGTGGGCTGCCAAGTGGCCGTCCCAGACGTCCAGCGTGTCCAGCACACCGCGGTCGCCCCGGAACCGACCTCCGGCCGCCGTCTTGAGCAACGCCGTGCGCTGACGCAGCACTTTGTCGTAGTCGGCCCGAATCGCCGCGGTTCGTGGCCGTCGAAGCGTGGCCAGGTCGTCGAGGTAGCGGCGCCGGTCGGCGGGATCTCCGCGGACCAACGCCAGATCCTCGGGCGCGAACAACACGGCACGCAGCACGCCGACCACTTCACGGGCGCTGCGCACCGGGGAGCGGTTCAGCCGGGCCTTGTTCGCCCGCCCACTGGTGATCTCCAGGTCGACGGCGCATTCCCGACCCTCGTTGACCACGATCGTAGAAACCACCGCCCGCGGTGCGCCGACCCGGATCAACGGCGCATCCGTGGCCACCCGGTGTGAGCTCAGCGTCGATGAATACCACAGAGCCTCAACCAGATTCGTCTTGCCGTAGCCGTTCGGTCCGATGAACACGGTGCGCCCCGGCGCCAGCTCCAAATCGGCGTGCGCCCACGACCGGAAATCTCGTAGCCCAAGGTGACGGACGTACACGCCAACCGCTAACCGGGCAACCGGACCGGCATCAACAAATAGACGTAGTCGGTCGCGACGGCGGGGTAGGGACCGCTCTCGGTGGGCTGCGCGTCGTCTTCGGATGTCGGACGCAGCACCGCCGGCCGGCTGGGCGTGGTGAACCCGAACGACACCTTCTCCGAATGCAGCGATCCCAGACCGTCGGTCAGGTAGGTGGGGTTGAACGCGATCGTCAGCGGTTCGCCCGCGAATTCGACCGGCAGATCCTCTTCGGCGCGGCCGACGTCGTCGGCGCCCGCGGAAAGCCGCAACACGTCGTCGGAGAATTCCATCCGCACCTGCGCGCCCCGGTCGGCCACCAGCGCCACACGCTTGATCGCCTCGGTCAATTCGGCCACACCAATGGTTGCCACCGCGGTGTGTTCGGTCGGCAGCAGCTGACGGAACTTCGGAAATTCTGCGTCGAGAAGACGTGTCGTGCTGCGCTTCCCGTTGCCGCTGATACCCAACAACCCGTCCTTGCCCACTGCGGACCCCGCACCCAACGACAACCGCACCTCCGAGCCGTCGGTGCCGGTCTTGGCGGCCTCCGCCAAGGTTTTTGCCGGCACCAGCACCGCGGCCTCGATGTCTGGGGACGCCGCCGACCAGGTGAGCTCGCGCACCGCCAGCCGGAAACGGTCGGTCGCGGCCAGCACCACCGTCTCACCGGAAATCTCCACCCGAATGCCGGTCAACATCGGCAGGGTGTCGTCGCGCCCGGCCGCGACGGCAACCTGGCTGATCGCCTCAGCGAACAAGTCGGCCGACAACGCACCGGTCTCCTCGGGAAGTGCCGGCAGTGTGGGGTAGTCCTCGACGGCCATCGTCGGCAGCGAGAAGCGAGCACTTCCGCAGGTCAGTGACACCCGGGTGCCGTCGACGTGGACGTCGACCGGTTTGTCCGGCAGCGCGCGGGTGATGTCCGACAGCAACCGACCAGATACCAAAACCGTTCCAGGCGAAGCGATTTCGGCAGCAAGCCGCACCTCGGCGGACACCTCGTAATCGAATCCCGAAATGGTCAGCCCGTCGTCGGAACCTGTCAGCAGCACGCCGGCCAGGACCGGCACCGTTGGTCTGGTGGGCAGATTCCTCGCCACCCACGCGACGGCATCGGCGAAGTCTTCACGCACCAAGCGGAATTTCAAGTCAGTCAAGCCGACCTTGGTCGTCGCCACGTCCATAGCGTCCCTTCATCACCCCGAACAGCAAGGTTCATCTGCAGCGGCTAACCCCGCTGACGAACGCCTGTGCCTGTAATCCGCCACGACGGCCGTAACGGCAGTCGAACAACAACCGTAGAGCTTCCGTCGTCATCTTGAAAGCTAATCGATCGCAGTGACAAGCCGCGCCCGCCGAGGCGTTCGGCGGATGTGGAACCGCGTGTCCCCAACGGTGTTTTCGAAGAAGAAACTACGAAGAGATACTCGTAACAGTAATAAGTGCTGTGCATGCTGGGGACAATGCACCGTCGCTGCAGCTAAGGACCGGAATTGGGGTGTGGATGAAGTTCTGTGCGCCTGTGGGGTTTGTGTGCGCGGTATGGGGATGGGGCGCTTGTGTGCACGAGGCTGTGGGGTGGAGGTGAAGGTGTGAGCCAGTTGCTCACAGCTGTATGCACAGCTGGCCACGGCAAAAATTTTTGGGCAGATCAGCGCTTGGAGCGCTGCCGAATCCGGGTCGTCAGCTCCTTGACGTGATCGAAGACTTCGCGACGCTCGGCCATTTCGCCGCGGACCTTGCGCTCGGCATACATGACGGTGGTGTGGTCACGGCCGAATGCCTGCCCGATTTTCGGTAGCGACAGGTCAGTCAGTTCACGACAGAGATACATGGCGATCTGGCGGGATTGCGCCAGGGCGCGGGTCTTACCGGGCCCGCGGAGTTCTTCGACGGTGGTGTCGAAGTATTCGGCGGTGGCCGCCATGATGGTCGCCGCGCTGATTTGCATGGTGCTGGCGTCGGCGATGAGGTCGCGCAACACAATTTCGGCCAGGGCCTTGTCGATCGGCGTTTTGTTCAGCGAGGCGAAGGCCGTTACCCGGATCAGCGCACCCTCGAGTTCGCGGATGTTGCGCTCGATGCTGCTCGCGATGAGCTCGAGAACTTCGTCGGGAACGGCAAGGCGTTCCATCTGTGCTTTTTTACGCAGGATCGCGATGCGCGTTTCCAGTTCGGGAGGCTGCACGTCGGTAATGAGCCCCCACTCGAAGCGGGTTCGCAGCCGGTCTTCGAGGGTGGCCAGTTGCTTGGGCGGGCGGTCGGAGGAGATCACGATCTGCTTGTTGGCGTTGTGCAGCGTATTGAAGGTGTGGAAGAACTCTTCCTGGATGCCCTCTTTGCCCTCGATGAACTGGATGTCGTCGACCAGCAGTACGTCCACGTCGCGGTAGCTGCGTTTGAACGCGACCTTGCGGTCGTCGCGCAGAGAGTTGATGAAGTCGTTGGTGAATTCTTCGGTCGAGACGTACTTGACCCGCATTCCGGGAAACAGGCGTTGCGCGTAGTTTCCGGCTGCGTGCAAAAGGTGAGTCTTGCCCAGCCCGGACTCGCCCCAGATGAATAGCGGGTTATACGCCCGGGCCGGCGCCTCAGCAATCGCCAGCGCGGCGGCGTGAGCGAACCGATTCGAAGCGCCGATCACGAAGGTGTCAAACGTGTACCGGCGGTTGAGACTGGTGCCGCCGGCGGTTGCCGCGTCGTTGCTGTGGGGGCGTTCCGTGAAGTAGGTCGGCCAGCTTTCGTGGGCGCTCGCGAGCGCCTCGCGGTCTTCGTCGACCTCGTCGGCGTCGGCCGGGGTTTCGTCGGGAGACGGGCTGTTGTCGGTGTCGGCCCCGTCGGCGGGCGGAGGCGCGATGCGGACGCCGAGTTCGATCTGGTGGCCGAGTCGACGGCTCAGCGCGTCGGTGATGTGGGTGCGCAAATGACGCTCGATCTCGTTTTGGACGAAGCTGCTGGGCACCGACAGCAGAGCAAACCCCTCGGCGATCGTCAGGGGCTGAACCAGGTTCAACCAGGCTCTTTGCTGGGGAGTCAGTGGCGCGACGTATTGTTCGCCGTTGTTCGGGTTACCGTCGCCGTTCGTCTCGCCGTTGAGTTCGGAGACGACCGCGTTCCACACTGTCGCGAAGCTTGAACTGGGATCATCGGTCAACGACGGATCCCCCTGGCTAGAAATCGCGGTACAGCCACTAGTAGCGACGACGAACTGTCCACATGGTTATCCACAGGTGTGGACAGGACGGTCGTCATCGCGACGCAGTCTATCGACGACGGCGCACGAGATCGGCGCCCGAGACAGCCACCGTAGGTTGCCTGGGGAGAGAGCCGGTCCGCCATCCTCGCTTCGTTGTCGGGCGCCGTTCCGGTCTGAAACGGCATGGCCCGAAGCTAACAGTTTTCCGTGCGAGTGCCAACCGTTCTGCAACATTCCTGGCGTGCGTCAAACAGATTGTTTGACGGCGCGTGGCAGGTGTGAAACCAGTTAAGGGTCGCCCAGTTACAAGGCAGCGCCCGGCGACTGGTTTGACCCGGCGAAGCCGCATCAGTACCCTCGAACAGTCGCCCGAAAGTCGGCGATACGGCTGCGATCCGAGCGATTTCGTTCGGGGCCCGCGCCGGTTACCAGCGAGACACAGAGCCAACTGAGGCTTCGTGCGGGCAATCGTGTCCGGCCGTACGCGATACGTGGCCGGGTGCGATGCCAGAGGCAACGAGGAGAGAGCCGTGGCGAAGGGCAAGCGGACCTTCCAGCCGAACAACCGGCGCCAAGCCCGCGTCCACGGTTTTCGGCTGCGGATGCGCACACGGGCGGGACGGGCGATCGTGTCCAACCGGCGTCGTAAAGGGCGCCGTTCACTCACTGCTTGATCCATTCCTGGTGGCATAGCGGTGCTTTCCGCGCAGAACCGCATGACGCGGTCGACCGACTTCGATGCGACGGTCAAGCATGGGCTGCGGGTGACGCAGCCGGATCTCGTCATCCATGCCCGCCGCGGTGAGCAGGCGTCGCCGCCGAAGGTCGGGTTGATCATTTCGAAGTCAGTCGGCTCCGCCGTAGAGCGGCACCGAGTGGCCCGCCGGCTGCGACATGTGGCGCGGTCGGTGTTGCCGGAACTGGATTCCGATCACGTGGTGATCCGGGCACTGCCGAGCAGTCGCGGCGCGGCTTCGGCCCGCCTGGAGCGACAGTTGCGTGCCGGACTGCGGCGGATCCGCCAGCTGATGGGACCACGAGGATGACTGGGAGATGGGCGCGCACCGCTGGGGCAGCCGCGGCGCGCGCCATCGTTTTTGTGATCCAGCTATACCGCCACATGGTGTCGCCGCTGCGGCCGGCAACGTGTCGGTTCATGCCGACCTGTAGTCAGTACGCGGTGGATGCGCTGACCGAGTACGGGTTGGTGCGCGGCAGCTGGCTGGCCGCGGTCCGGCTGGCCAAGTGCGGTCCGTGGCATCGGGGAGGATGGGATCCGATACCGGAGCGCGGGGCGGCGCCGGCCGGCGTGCCAGAGGTCTGGGACCCCCCAGCCGAGCGAGGGGAGATCGAGTCCGTTGTTTGATGTGTTCAGCCTGGACATCTTCTACTACCCGGTGTCGGCCATTATGTGGTTGTGGTACAAGGCATTTGGCTTCCTGCTGGGACCCTCGAGCTTCTTCACCTGGGCGCTGTCGGTGATGTTCCTGGTGTTCACGCTGCGGGCCATCCTCTACAAGCCATTCGTTCGTCAGATCCGCACCACTCGCCAGATGCAGGAGTTGCAGCCGCAGATCAAGGCGCTGCAGAAGAAGTACGGTAAGGATCGCCAGCGGATGGCGCTGGAGATGCAAAAGCTTCAGCGCGAGCACGGCTTCAACCCAATCTTGGGATGCCTGCCGATGCTGGCGCAGATCCCGGTATTTCTGGGGCTCTACCACGTGTTGCGGTCGTTCAACCGCACAACGGGTGGGTTCGGGCAGCCGCACATGTCGGTCGCCGAGAACCGTGCTACGGGAAACTACGTGTTCAGTCCGACCGATGTGGCGCACTTCCTGGATGCGAACCTGTTCGGCGCACCCATCGGCGCGTTCATGACTCAGCGCACGGGATTGGACGCGTTCACAGAGTTCAGCCGCCCAGCCGTGATCGCCGTCGGCGTGCCGGTGATGATCCTGGCGGGCATCGCGACCTACTTCAACAGTCGGGCCTCGGTTGCTCGGCAAAGCCCCGAGGCGGCCGCCAACCCGCAGACCGCGATGATGAACAAGCTTGCGCTGTATGTATTTCCGCTCGGCGTGGTGGTCGGCGGCCCGTTCCTACCGTTGGCGATCATCTTGTACTGGTTCTCCAACAACATCTGGACCTTCGGTCAGCAGCACTACGTGTTCGGCATGATCGAGAAAGAAGAAGAGGCCAAGAAACGCGAAGCGCTGGAACGTCGCGCCGCCAATGCACCGGCCCCCGGTGCCAAGCCGAAACGCACACAGAAGGCGTCGGGAGGAAACGGGGCGTCGACGCCGGCGGGCCAGCCCGGCGCGCCAAACGCCGAACCGGATGGTCAGGCCACGGCGCCGGCGGCGTCGAAGGCCAATCCGGCCGACCGGACGCCGCGCCCCGGGGCAAGGCCGAAAAAACGTAAACGGTGACCGGTGTGCGGACGCGGCCCGCGTGAGCGGAAGCCGGTCCGCAATAGCTGGGTCACAACGCAGCCCGACGACGGGAAGAGGAAAGACAGCCATGACGGACGCCGAGACAACAGAACGCGACGCGAACGACGAACCGGTGGAGGACCAGGCGACGGACGCCGAGCCCGGCGCGGACGCCGATCTGGAGGAGCGGTTGGTCGCCGAGGGCGAGATCGCCGGCGACTATCTGGAAGAGCTGCTCGACCTGCTGGACTTTGACGGTGACATCGACCTGGATGTCGAAGGCAATCGCGCGGTGGTCAGCATCGACGGCAGCGACGACTTGAACAAGTTGGTGGGCCGCAAAGGTGAAGTGCTCGACGCGCTGCAAGAGCTGACCCGGCTGGCGGTACACCAGAAGACCGGCGTGCGCAGCCGGCTGATGCTCGACATCGCCAGCTGGCGTCGTCGTCGCCGGGAAGAGCTGGCGGCGCTGGGCGACAAAGTCGCCCGCCGTGTCCTCGAGACCGGTGAGCGCGAAGAGCTCGCCCCGATGACACCGTTCGAGCGCAAGATCGTCCACGACGCCGTCGCCGTGGTGCCAGGGGTACACAGCGAGAGCGAGGGCGTCGAACCGGCGCGCAGGGTGGTCGTGCTGCTCGACTGACCGCTTGCGGCCAGAGTTACACGTTTGTAGTTCGCACTCTCGCGACGGCCGGAAGACCGGAGGATGTTTCACGTGAAACATGTCGAGGTGGCCTCTCCTCCGGATGCCGCCGCGGCGGTCTTCGGAGAGCGGCTTGCCGTCGCCCAGCGGTACGCGGAGCTGTTGGCGGGCACGGGTGTCGAATGGGGGCTGGTGGGCCCGCATGAGGTGGACCGGTTGTGGGATCGGCATCTTCTCAACTGCGCCGTGGTGGGCGAGCTGGTGGAGTCGGGGGAGCGGCTGGTCGACATCGGCAGCGGCGCCGGGCTGCCCGGGCTACCGCTGGCAATCGCGCGGCCGGACCTTCGAGTGGTCCTCGTCGAGTCGCTGCTGCGCCGAACCGAGTTCCTCCGGAATGTCGTCGCAGAGCTCGGCCTCGACGTCGAGGTGATGCGGGGACGGGCAGAGGACCGCGCCGTGCGCGAACAAGTAGGCGGCGCCGACGCCGTGGTCTCGCGTGCGGTGGCCCCCCTCGACAAGCTGACCCGATGGAGCTTGCCGCTGCTGCGGCCCGGCGGCCGGATGTTGGCGATCAAGGGCGAGCAAGCAACAGAGGAAGTGCGCGAACACCGGCGTGTGATGACCGCGTTAGGCGCCGTCAATGTCAGGGTGGTGAAATGTGGCGTGAACTACTTGAGTCCGCCCGCAACCGTGGTGGTAGCACGGCGCGGAAAGCCGGTACCAATGGCGCGCCGGCCGCGCCAGCGGGCCCGCCGATCGAACAGGGAGAGCCTATGACTGCGCCGCGTGGGCCGGTTGCCTCCGGGCCCGAAGCTCCCCAGATGCCCGCACCGAATGTTTCACGTGAAACATCGGCCGAATACGACACCCCGATCGGCGCGGCCGCCGAGCGGGCGATGCAGGTGCTGCACACCACGCATGAGCGGCTGGCCCGGCCCAGCCACCGCCGGCTGTTCACGATCGCCAACCAGAAGGGCGGGGTCGGCAAAACCACGACCGCGGTCAACCTCGCCGCGGCGCTGGCTATCCAGGGACTCAAGACGCTCGTCATCGACTTGGACCCGCAGGGCAACGCCAGCACGGCACTGGGTATCACCGAGCGCCACTCCGGTACGCCCTCGTCGTATGAGGTGTTGCTGGGTGAGATGCCGTTGCACGCCGCCCTTCGTCGCAGCCCGCACAGCGAGCGGCTGTTCTGCGTGCCGGCCACCATCGACCTGGCCGGCGCCGAGATCGAATTGGTCAGCATGGTGGCGCGTGAGAACCGGCTGCGGACCGCGCTGGCCGAACTGGACCAGTCGGACTTCGACTACGTCTTCATCGACTGCCCGCCGTCGCTCGGCCTGCTGACCATCAACGCCTTGGTCGCCGCGCCGGAGGTGCTGATCCCCATCCAGTGCGAGTACTACGCGCTGGAGGGCGTCTCGCAGCTGATGAACAACATCGAGATGGTCAAGGCCCACCTGAACCCACAGCTCGAGGTCACCACCGTCATCCTGACCATGTACGACGGCCGGACCAAGCTCGCCGATCAGGTGGCCGACGAGGTCCGCCGCTACTTCGGCGGCAAGGTGCTGCGGACGGTCATCCCGCGCAGCGTCAAGGTGTCCGAGGCGCCCGGCTACAGCATGACGATCATCGACTACGATCCCGGTTCGCGCGGGGCGATGAGTTACCTGGACGCCAGCCGCGAACTCGCCGAACGAGACCGACCAGTAAAGGGGCAACCATGACTCAGCCGGTGCGCAGGAAGGGCGGCCTCGGGCGCGGGCTGGCCTCGCTGATCCCGACCGGACCGGCAGACGGCGAAGCCGGCTCGCAGGGCCTGGGCCCGCGGATGGGCGACGCCGCCGCCGACGTGGTACTGGGCGGGCCGGCGGCGACGGGAGCGGCCGGGATGGGCGCGGTCTACCGCGAGATCGACCCGGCGCTGATCGAGCCCAATCCGCGCCAGCCGCGCCAGGTGTTCGACGACGAGTCCATGGCCGAACTGGTGCACTCGATCCGCGAATTCGGTCTCATGCAACCGATCGTGGTCCGAGCGCTGAGCGCAAGCCAGGACGGTCAGCGCTACCAGTTGGTGATGGGGGAGCGGCGCTGGCGCGCCGCCCAGCAGGCCGGAATGACGGCGATCCCTGCCATCGTGCGCGAAACCGGCGACGACAACCTACTCCGCGACGCCCTGCTGGAGAACATCCATCGGGTCCAGCTGAACCCGTTGGAAGAAGCGGCAGCCTACCAACAACTGCTCGACGAGTTCGGGGTCACCCACGACGAACTGGCCGCCCGCATCGGGCGGTCCCGGCCACTGATCACCAACATGATCCGATTGCTCCGGCTGCCGATCGCGGTCCAGCGCCGGGTCGCCGCCGGGGTGCTATCGGCGGGCCATGCCCGGGCCCTGCTGTCGTTGGAGGGGGGCCCGGAAGCTCAAGAAGAACTCGCCGCCCGGATCGTCGCGGAGGGCTTGTCGGTGCGGGCCACCGAAGAGGCCGTGACCCTGGCCAATCGCGGCGATGTGAGCAAGCCCGCCCCTCCCAAGCGCAAGCCGATCCACATGCCCGGGCTGCAAGACGTTGCTGAGCGGCTCTCCAGCGCCTTCGACACCCGCGTGACGGTCAGCCTCGGCAAACGCAAGGGCAAGATCGTCGTCGAGTTCGCTTCGGTGGACGATTTGCAGCGCATCGTCGACTTGATGAACGCGTCGAAGGCCTGAATATCCACACCGGGTAATTACGTCACTGTGACACTGGCGTCGCCCCAACGGGCCGGCCAACGTCGAAATCTGCCAAAGATACTGCGCCCCAGCACTTTTCGTAATCGGAACGGCTGCGAGGCCGGCCACACGGCGTTACTGGCCCGGCGGGGCCCGATGCTCCTATCCTGGAAGGGCTGTCAGCAAATATCAGCGGCCGGGTCGATGGCAGCACCGCACGGAGGCGCAGAAGTCTAGTGACTGCTCGAATCACACCGCTGCGGCTCGAGGCCTTCGAGCAGCTGCCCAAGCATGCGCGCCGCTGCGTCTTCTGGGAAGTGGACCCCGCGATCCTCGGCAAGGGCGACCACCTCGCAGACCCGGAATTCGAAAAGGAAGCCTGGCTGTCGATGGTGATGCTGGAGTGGGGATCGTGCGGCCAGGTGGCCACGGCCGCCCCGGCGGACTGCGAGCCCAGCGAACCGCCGTGCCTGGGATACGTGCTCTACGCGCCGCCGCGGGCGGTGCCGCGGGCCCACCGGTTTCCGACCGCCCCGGTGTCGGCCGACGCGGTCCTGCTCACGTCGATGGGCGTGGAGCCGGGGCGCGGTGCCGACGACCTGCCGTACAGCCTCATTTCCCGGGTGGTCGACGAGCTGGTCCGCCGCGGAGTGCGGGCATTGGAGGCCTTCGGGCGCACCGCGGAGGTTGCCGAGTTGGCCGATCCGCGCGCGGTCGACCCCGAGTTGCGGCCGGTGCTGGAATCGGTCGGCGACTGTTCGGTGGACCACTGCGTGATCAGCGCCGACTTTCTGCGCGACGTGGGGTTCGTCGAAGTCGCGCCGCACCGATACTTCCCGCGGCTGCGGCTGGAACTCGACAAAGGGCTGGGGTGGAAGGCCGAGGTCGAAGCCGCCCTGGAGCGACTACTGGAAAGCGCGCAACTGCAGCAGCCGGTAGCGGCTGGCTCGTCGGCTACGAACCACTGAGCCGGCTGGCCTGCTCCACCGACAACTCATGAGCCAGTAGCTCGGCGAAGGTGAAAGTCCCTGTGGGACGGTCGTTTTTGCCCAGCAGATACAACCGCTTGACCGCGGCGAGGATGCCCTCGGCGATCGCGTCGCGGGTCTGAGTGGAAACCAGCATGGCCCGGTCGCGCGGGTTGGTGATGTAACCGACGTCGACCTGAACCGTCGGCATACGAGTCAGTCGCAACAGATCCCACGTGCGGCCGTGGGTGCGGCAGTCGCGTAATCCAGTGCGCGCCACCACTTCTCGTTGAATGAAGTCAGCCAGCATGCGCCCGATGGTGGATACCGAGCCGTGCGAGTTGCCGAAGTGGAAAGACGCCACGCCGTTGGCCGACGGGCTGGCCAGGGTTGCGCAGCGCAGGCTGATCATCAGGTCGGCGCCGACGGCGTTGGCTGTTGCGGCCCGTTCGGCATCCGACGGGCTGCGGTTGGTCGGCCGCGACAGGAATGTCTCCATGCCGATCGCAGTCATCCGGCCTTCGAGGCGACTTGCCAAGTCCCACAAGATATCTGCTTCACTGATCGGACCGTTCGCGTTTTGTGTGATCAGCCCGTGGTCCGCACCGCCGCGGCCCGGGTCGATGATGATTCGCTTCCCGGACAGCTTCGGGCCGGACCGTCGCACCAGCTCCTCTTCGCGGATGGCGTGCGGAGACCCGCCGCTGACCCGCGCGCTGAGAAAGTACAAGGAGCGCAACGTCTCCGGGCCGCAGATGCCGTCCGCATACAGCCCGTACTCACGCTGGTAGGACATCAGCGCGTTGTGTGTCTGCAGCCCGAAATATCCGTCGACCAGCCCGGTGTAGAAACCCAGATCTTGCAGCCTGGCCTGCAGCGTCGCGACGTCGTCGCCGTACATCGGCGCACCGAACTGGTGACTCAGTGTGCGGGCACCGAGCCGATAGGACGCTTCTTTGAGCGCGCGGTAGGTGGCCTCGCCGACGACACCGTCCACCAGCAGGCCGCGGTGCTGCTGAAAAGCGCGAACCGCGTGGTCGAGCTCCTCGTCGAACAGGTCGAGGGCGACATGTCGTCCGGTGGTGAGGTCTTCGTCCGGACTGCTCAGATGGCCCAATGCGGCCAGCGCAGCGCGAATCTCAGTGACCGCTGCGCTGCGGTCACCACAGCGCAGCGCTTCGCCGGCGCCGCGATGCGGAGTCGACATTCCAAGGCCTCCGGTGAGCCAGTGTGATCGGCCCTGCCCATTGCTTGACAGGCTTGGCGGTATTGTCTCAGACGGTCTTCGATTTCGGGAAAACCCCAGGCAAATTGCGACGGTGTCGCAACTACACGTCGGAGAGCTCCCGCAACAGCGCCGCCTTGCCCTTGGCGCCGACGATCCGTTTCACCGGCTGACCGTCTTTGAACAAAATCAGCGTGGGAATCGAAACCACCTGGAAATCACGCGCGGTCTCCGGATTGGCGTCGACGTCGAGTTTGGCAACGGTGAGTTGCCCGGCCTTTTCGGCGGCGATTTCAGCCAACACGGGCGCCACCATCTTGCACGGTCCGCACCAAGTGGCCCAAAAGTCAACCAGCACAGGCGTATTGCTGGACAACACGTAGGTTGCGAAAGTCGCGTCGGAGACTTCCACGGGGGTACCGGTGTTGGCGGTCATCGAGGTACTCCAATCATCGTTCCGGCGGAACCGGCGGCCTTGGCCGGGGCGGGCTCTGCGGTGTCCGCGTGCTCGGCCAGCCAACGCTCGGCGTCGATGGCCGCGGCGCAGCCGGTGCCCGCGGCGGTGACCGCCTGGCGGTAGCTGCGGTCCACCAGGTCACCGGCGGCGAACACACCGTCGAGCGAGGTGTGGGTGGTGTTGCCCTGGACCAGTACGTACCCGTCAGGGTCGAGGTCGACGGCGCCGCGCACCAACTCCGAGCGGGGATCGTGGCCGATCGTGACGAATACCCCGGTGACGGCCAGGGTGGTCTCTGCGCCGGTGGTGGTGTCGCGCAGCCGCAGCCCGGTGACCGTGGTGTCGCCTTCGACCGCCTGCACGACGCTGTTGGTGACGAACCGGATCTTCTCGTTGCCGCGGGCCCGGTTCAGCATGATCTTGGAAGCGCGGAACTCCTCGCGGCGGTGCACGATCGTCACGCTGCGGGCAAACCTTGTCAGGAAGGTGGCTTCCTCCATCGCCGAGTCGCCGCCGCCGATGACGGCGATGTCCTGGTCGCGGAAGAAAAACCCGTCGCAGGTGGCACAGGAACTCACCCCCCGGCCCAGCAGCTCCTGCTCGCCGGGCACGTGCAGATAGCGCGCCGCGGCGCCCATCGCCAGGATGACGGCCCGCGCCCGATGGGTCTCGCCGTCGGCGGTCACCACCGACTTCACCGGGCCGTCCAGCGACACCGATTCGACGTCTTCCATGCGCAGGTCTGCGCCGAACCGCAGCGCCTGCTCACGCATCTGGTCCATCAACTCCGGGCCGGTGATGCCGTCGCGAAAACCCGGGTAGTTCTCCACCTCGGTGGTCGTCATCAGCGCGCCGCCGAAGGATGTGCCCTCGAACACCAGCGGCGCCAGCTGGGCGCGGGCGGTGTAGAGGGCGGCGGTGTATCCGGCCGGCCCGGATCCGATAACGATCACATTGTGCACAGGGCTGCTGGCGGTCATACGAGCCTTTCGGATGCTTGGGGCCGGGTTCAGACACTTCGAACGCCAGGGTATGCGGCGCTGTTCCCGGAGCCCGGCGCACGGGATCGTCCCGCATCCTACGGACGGGGAACCGACCTGTCAGCCAGCAACCCGGTGTCGGCCGCGCTGCAGGCCGGCGCCACGGCCAGCGCCGTCACCGCGTCGGGCGTGTCGCCGGGCAGCACCAGCAGCACGCCCGGTCGACCGGTGATCTCGATGGGCCGGGCGCCGAGCACCCGGACCGAGGCGGCATACCCCAGGCCGGTCAGGCACGACCCGCGCCGCTGGGGATCGTCGAGCGGGCCGTAGTCGGGCGGACGGTCGAGCAGCGCGAGGATCTGGGTGTCGGACAACGGAATCGCCGCAGGCGGCCGCGACACCGTGATGTGCTCGGCGGTGATCGGGCTGCTGGGGGTCCCCGCCGGCTCGCTGACGAGCGCGGCTGTCCCGAGCGCGACGGCGACGCCGGCCGCGGCCAGGCCGGCCACCGCCGCCATCACCCGCAGCGGCCGGCTGCCCGGGCGGGCGGCGTGTGTGGGCTTGCGCGGCGGATCAGCCTCCGCGTCGTCGTGATTCTCGGCCATCGGCCTCAGTGTGCGACATCCCGGGCCCGGTGTCCCTGTCGAGGTGGCCCAGCGCCGCCGCGAGCCGGGCCCGCGCGCGGGCACACCGGCTCTTGACGGTCCCTTCGGCGACGCCCAGTAACCGGGCGGTGTCGGCGACGGAGTAGCCGTGCATGTCGACGGCCACCACCGCGGCACGCTGCTCGACGGGCAGCCGCATCAGCGCTCGCTGTACCGCGATCGCCGTCTCCACCTGCGCGGTCCGGTCGGCCACCGCGTGATCGTCGTCCAGCGTGGCGGTGGGGTGAGACCTGTTGCGGCGCAACCGATCCAAGCACGCATTCACCACGATGCGGTACAGCCAGCTGCTGACGGCGGCGTCGTGCCGGAAGGATTTGGCGCCGCGGTGGACCGAGAGCATCGCGTCCTGCAGCGCGTCGGCGGCGTCCTCCGGGTCACGGCTGGTGAGCCGGGCAAGGCGGTGCAGTTGGCGGTGGTGGCGGTGGAACAGCTCTTCGAACGCGTAGCGGTCCCCGGCGACGTGGTCGGCCAGCAGTTCGGCGTCGCTGCGTTCCTGCCGCGCCCGGTTGCCGAGATCCACGGCCGGACACTAACCAGCCAGCGCGAGCCCGGCACTTCACCCGTGTGGGCTATGTCTATGGCAACGACGGCTTCGCCGCGCTTGCGATCACCGCTACGTCAGGAGGCGGCCTGCACGGTGATTTCGGAGATGTCGGCTTCGCTCTTGCCGTTGGTGGTGCCCAGGGTGGAGATCCACACCAGCAGGTTCGACGTCGGCGCCGACGCGTTGACCGGGATGCTGTTGTGCCCGGGGTGCAACGCCGTCGGCTGGGTCAGCGCCGTGGTGTCCTCGAGTTTGGCGGGAGACGACGTCGGCGACGAGCGAATCTGCACCTTTGTCCCGGTGCTGGAGATGTCGACGGTCACCGTGCCCACGGTGGTGGGCTTGGGCAGCTGCAGCAACAGCCCGACGCCGTTCTTGAAGCTGGGGAACGGCGCGGCGTCGGTGTAGGTGTCGGTTGCCCAGGCGGTGGCCGGGTTACCGTCGATCGCCTGGCCGGCCTGGCCCGGGTTGTCGGCCTCGCCCTCGGGGGAGAAGACGGTCGCCTTCGAGGGTTTGACCATGCTGCCCGACGCCGCCGGACTGCCGGTTGTCGACGTGGTGCTCGACGACGGCGCGTTGAGGCCGAGCCGGTCCTTGTCGAGGCCGCCGCCGAGGTCACCGAAGATGCGGCCCAGCACCGTGGCCAGCACCAGCAGCGCGACCACGATGACGGCCACCGCGGCACCCACCCCGATCATCACGTTGCGTCGGCGCCGCAGCCGAACCTCGTCGTCCTCCGGTCCGCTGCGCCGGAACGGCCCCGGCCGGCCGGCGCCCGGCGCCGTTTCGTCGATCGGCGCCAGCAGATCCGTCCGGTCGGCTACCGCGGTCGCCTGCTGCAGTAGGTTCAAAAGCGTTGCCGCGCTGCGTATCCCGCCGTCACCTTGAATGGCGTGACTGGCGGCCGCGGAGATCTGGAACGGAATCTCGTGATCGATCAGCCGCGGTTCCACCGGGTGACCGGACGGATCGCGCTCGGCCGGCGCCAGGCCGCTGCGCACCCCGGACTCCGGCAGCGGCCACCGGTTGACCAGCAGGGCATACAGTGCGCCGCCGATGCCGCGGATGTCGGCGTCGGGCGTGGCGTCGGGCATGGTCGCCGGGAAAGCCAGCACCACATCGCCCTCGATGCTGACCCGCACGCGGCTGGGGTGGTCGATCGACAGCGCGACGCCGGCGTGGTGGGCGGCTTCGGCGGCGGCGGCCAGGGTCTGCATCGCGCGGGCCGCTCCGACCGCCGACGGCGACGTGTTGGCCACCTCCTGCAGTGAGCCGCCGCGGATCCACTCGGCGACCACCAGCCCGCCGCGGCCGGTGTGCACCACGTCGAGCACCCGGGCGACGCCGGGCTTGTCGATGCGGCTGAGCCGCAGGGTGCGAGACAGGATTTCGCGCAGTTCGTCGTCGGGCAGCGTCCCGTCCGGGTCGACGAACGTCAGCGCCACCTGCCGGTCCAGCGCGGTGTCAAGGGCCTGCCAAAACTGCAATCCCGGTCGGCCGCCGTGGAATACGAGTAATCGGTAGCGGCCACCGGAGATGCTGGCACCGGGTACCAGGTGCAGGTCCTCCCGCGGCGATGGCCCGGGCGCCGGCTCGCGTGGCGCGTCGAACTCGAGCGGGTCGTCCGCGTCTTTGGGCGGGGGCGCTGAGACAGTGCGGACCTGGGCGTCGGGCGGAATGTCCGGCTGGAAGTCGTCGGCGGACTGTTGCGACCGTTCAGTCTCGGATGCAGGTTTGGATGAGGTGCTGTGTGTTGGGCCGTCGGTCACCTCCGGTCCTTTCCCCATCCCAGTCCCGGCTACCCGCTCGGGAGGCATTCGCCGGATGGGTCCCCGGACCGGATACCCCCCCGGCGCCAACGAATTCCTCTGCTCAGAGTACGTGACCGCGCCAACCCCGGACAGGTGGTCGGGCGCAGCGGCCTTGCCGGCGGCTAATTTTCCGCCTGTCCCGCCGAGCCATCGACGGGCAGCGGCCGCCGCGGCGTGCGCCTCCGGCACCTGCGCGCGCAGCATCACCGCGGCCATGATCGGCACCATGATGACCGCGAGCACGAAAAGGCGCAGCAGCGAGCCGGCCCCGCCGCCGTGCGCTGTCAGGGTTTCCAGCCCAAGCAGCCGGTCGACCACGTGCGCGACCAGGCCCGCCAGCAGCGACGCGGCGATGGTCACCAGGATTGTCCGCGTTTCCGCGGCACCGATGAGGTGCCGGCTGGGTGGCCGCAGCGCGTTGCGCAGCAGAAAGTAGCCGACGATCGCACCGGCCAGGAACCCCAGCCCGTTGGCCAGGCCCAGATAGCCGGCGACCAGCTCGCGGTCGGCGGTGACGTACGGCGCCAGCAGCGACCCGGCGACCTTGACCGTGGTGATGACGACGATGATCACGATCGGCGTCCAGGGCTGCTCGCGGGCGTAGAAGACCCGCAACTGCAACAGCACGAGCGCGTAGGGGATCAGCGTGAACGCCGACAGCGCGATCGCGGCACCCAGGTAGCCGGCGTCGACCTCGCCGAACCGGCCGTAGGCGAACAGCGCGCTGCCGATCGCCGGACCGCCGACCGTCATGAACGCCACCGTCGGGATCAGCGTGATCATCGTCATGCGGGCGGCCAGCGACAGGTCGGCCAGCACGGCGGGCGTGTCGTCGGCGGCCGCGTTGCGGCTCAGCCGCGGCATCACCACGGTCAACACCGTCACCCCGATCATGCCGAACGGCAGCTGCAGGACCAGCCAGGCGTAGTTGTAGATCGCCGGCCCGGACGCGGCGGCGGTGCTGGCGATCTGGTTGCCGATGATGAAGCCGAGCTGGCTGATCAGCACGTAGAGCACCATCGCGGCGGCCATCGCGCCGAAGCGTTTGAGGCGCTGGTCGATTCCCCACAGCGGACGCAGGCTGATGTGCTGGCGCCAAATCGCCACCAGCAGCACCGCGGTCTGCGCGACCACGCCGAGCGTGGTGCCGACGCCGAGCACCAGCAGCTTGGCGTTGCCCATCTTGACCGGATCGACGGACAGCTGCCCCGGCACGGCCAGGTAGACGCCGAGTGTGGCGATCGCGACGACGTTGTTGACGACGGGCGCCCAGGCCGGCGGCCCGAACACGTTGCGGGTGTTCAGGATTGCCATGAACACCGAGGACAGCCCGTAGAAGATCACCTGCGGCAACAGCAGGTAGGCGAACGCGGTGGTCAGCGGCTCGTTGACCTGTGGGCTGGCGCCCAGCATCAGCCGCACCAGCAGCGGCGCGCCGGCCACCGACAGCAGCGTGGTGACCAGCAGCAGCGTGGTGGCCAGCGTGACCAGGCGCCGCACGAACGCCTGCCCGCCGTCGGCGTCGTCCTGTTCGGCGCGCGCGAGGACCGGCACGAAGATCGCGGTGAACGTCGCCTCCAGCACCAGCGCGGCGATCTGGTTGGGCAGCTGGTTGGCCACCGAGAAGGCGCTGGTCAGCGCCGCGCCAAGGATGGCGGCCAGCAGCACGATCCGGGCGAACCCGGTGATCCTGCTGACCAGCGTCGCGAACGCCATTCCCCACGACCGCGACACCAGCGCCGCGTCGGACAGTTCGACGCGCTGCTGAGGTGCCGTGGCCTCCAGCGGCGTCGGCGACGACAGCCGCGCCGACAGCGGCACGCGCCGGCCGGCCGAGCTCATACCGGGTGCTCCTCCTCGACGCGGTCGACCACCGGTGGCCGCTCCATTTCGCGAGGGTCGGGACGGTCCAAGTCGGCGCGGTCGGGCTGACCGCGGAAGCGGTGCCACAGCCGGCGCCCGGCCAGCGTCACCAGCACCGCCGCCGCGCTCAGCGTGATCGCGAACAGCACCTTGCCGTAGGCGTTGGAGTGCACCGACAACCGCACCGGCTCGCCCAGCGGCACACCGTCGGGGGTGCGCAGCGACACGTCGATGGCCACCCGCTGGGTGAAGTTGACCTCGATCGGCACCCGCAGCGGCAGATATCCCGGCGGCAGCTCGATTTCACCGAGGTCGGTCACGGTCATGCCGGGCGGGGTGTCGACGTGCAGCCGCACCCGGATCGGGACCGCCAGGCCGTTGTGCAGCGCCAGCGGCAGCGGGCTGTGCTCGGTGGCCAGGGTGTAGGACCCGCCCGGGTTGACGATCGTGACCGACCCGTAGAGGTCGTCGATCGTGGCGCCGACGATCTGCACGCGCCGGTGCGCCAGCCCGTTGCGGGTGTCCGGTCGCTCCGACTGACTGACCGCGCGCAGCATGTCCTCACGCAGCGGCGCGGTGTAGCCGGCGCCGGTCAACCCGGTGCGCACGTCGGTGGTCAGCGCCGACGTCAGCCCGCCGAGCCGCCCCAGCTCGCCGGCGATCTGGGCGATGACGACGTCGTCGAACCGTCCGCGCGGGGCGATGTCGTTGCTGACGGGCCGGGGTGCGGCGTTGACTGCGGAGGTGTCGGCGATCAGAGCCGGCAACGGCCGCGGCACTGCCAGCCCCGACCGAACGGCGGCGGCCAGCGTGGTCAGGATGGCGCCCGCGTCGTCGGATTGCAGAGTCCAGGTCGGCGGCGGCACCAGAATCTCGGCGCGCTGCGCGACGTCGGGCCGCAAGCTCCGCCACAGCATCGAGCCCAGGGCGTCCTGGCGGCGCGCGGTGGCCGAGTCATGCCGCAGCCGGACCGCGAGCGAGGCATCCAGGTAGGTCGGTGCGACGGGATCGGTGCCGGCCGCCGCCAGGGCGGCGCCGACGGTCGGGTCGAACGGCGCGGCCACGACCTGCGGCGACAACCGGCGCGGCGCGATGTCCGCAGTCGCCGGCTCGCCGGTGGCGGAGTCCTGTCCGGAGAACTCGGCCGCCGCGACCGCCACCGTGCCGGGGCTGGCGCCGAGCAGGTCCACGCTGCGTCGGGTCAACAAGCCGTCGGCGATCAGGGTGGCTCCGCGGATGGAGGCCACGCCCAGGATCTGGTCGACGATGTCGCCCGCGGTCGCGATGCCGGCGGCGTCGCCGAGCCCCGCGTCGCCCACCCGTTGCACTGCGTCGAGGTCGGCCTGGGCGTATGGGGTGGGCGCCACGCACATTCGGTGCGCCAACGCGCGCAACCGGTCCAGCCAGCTCACCGCGGCGGCCTGGCCGGTGCCGGGGTGTACGGGCGTCCCCGGACCGCTGCTGTCGGGGGTGTCCGAGACAACGTAACCGCGGGTCATGGCATTGACCGTGACGAGCAGGTCCGGGTCGACGGCCAGGCACAGCGAGCGGCCGACGGCTCCGTCGGGGTCGACGTCGCGGCTGGTGGCGAATTCGGCCGCGGACAGCAGGATGTCCAGCCGGCCGCCGCTGGCCAGGGAGGTCGCCAGCTCGTCGTCGATCAGCCGCACCGGGATCGTGCCGCCGGGGACGCCGGGGGCCAGCCGCGGCCGGTCGGCCAGCGGCCACAGCATGGTCACCTGCACCGGTTTGGACGTGTCCGGCGCGACGACGGAACTCAGCGCATCCGAGGACTTGTCGGCGGGGTCGGCGGGCACGCCCATCACGGGCAGCAGGAAGCGGGCATTGTCGAGGCGGGCCGGTTCCCCGTAGTCGGGTGTCCCGTTGACGTTGACCAGCAACGGGTAGACGCCCGGCTTGTCGATCGCCAGCGACGGCTGGGTCAGTGAGCGCACCGGGGCCGACAGGGTGAATCCCGCGTTCTGGCCGCGTTGCAGTTCGCTGGCCACGGTCAGGAAGTCGCCGACGGGCTCGTACTGGTCGGTGCCGCCGTCGAGGTTGGTGCGCAGACCCGCCGACGAGCTGACGGCCGCCGCCCGCTCGAGGCGAACCATCACGTCACGCACCGGGCGGTCGCCGACGTTGGTCACGATCCCGGTGACCGTGACGACCGGTTCGCTGGTGGTGGTGACCACGTCGGGGGTCACCTGGTCGACGCGTACCTGCACGAACGGAGTCGTACCGGGCTCGCCCGCGACGGCGCGGGGCGCGGCGGCCGGAAACGTGGGCACGGCCGCCAGACCGGCCAGGATGCCGGCCACGGCGGCGAGGCGCAGCAGGGCGGCGCGCCCGTGGCGATCGCAAGTGCGGCGAAGCCGGGCGCTGGGGGCACCCCCAGCCGCGGAGCGGCGAGGGGGACGGGTCGCCGCTTGGAACAGCCCGTGGCGATCGCAAGTGCGGCGAAGCCGGGCGCAGCGGGTCGCCGCTTGGAACAGCCGGAGCCCGGTCACGGCCCGGGACCGCGACCGTTCTTCCGGCCCGGCGCGGGTTGACGATGGTGGGCGCGCGAATGCGTCTGCGGGCGTCGGCGCGGTGTGGTGGGCGGCAGCGGCGGCAACGCCGCCGGGCCGTCGGCTTGCAACTTGTCGATCAGTTCGTCGGCCACCTCGGCCAGGCGCCGCTCGTCGGCGTAGGCCAGCCGCGACGGCAGCTCCCGGATCGGCACCCACGCCACTTCGGCGACTTCGAGGTCCTCGTCGGACAGCTCACCGCCCGCGCACCGCATCAGATAGTGGTGCACGGTTTTGTGCACCCGTCGGCCGTCGGTGACGAACCAGTAGTCGATGCTGCCCAACGCGGCCAGCACACTGCCCTGAATGCCGGTCTCCTCGGCGACTTCCCGGATCGCAGTCTGCTCGGCGGTCTCGCCGAGTTCGATGTGGCCCTTGGGCAAAGACCACAGCATGCGGCCACGGCGGTCGACGCGACCGATGAGTGCGGCGACCTGCTCTTCGCGGGGCCCGTCGATGCCGTCGATGACCAGTCCGCCCGCGGAGGTTTCGTGCACGGTGCGCAGCCGCTCGGGGCCGCGCCGGGTCGAGCGTCCCCGACCCGATTTAGCTGACTCAGCGGTCGGGACCGCGCCGTCGACTGCCGCCTTGTCGGCGCGGTTTTCGGCTGTCCCGGAGGCGCGGCGACCCCGACGCCTGCCGCGGCGCCGGCGGGGTTTGGCTTGTTCGCCGTCCGACACCCAAGCGATAGTAGCTGGCACGCCTTAGCGTTCCAGGGCACACTCGCCGTTAACCACCCGACTAGGCTCATCGAACGTGCCCGAAACCGCCCACGACGCCGATCTGCTGACCGCGGCCGCCGTCGCGTTGAACAGGCACGCCGACCTGCTGCGCGAACTCGGCGCGGCGTTCGCTGCGGCCGGTCACGAGCTGTACCTGGTGGGCGGGTCCGTGCGCGACGCGCTGCTGCAGCGGCTTAGCCCCGACCTGGATTTCGCCACCGACGCGCACCCCGAACAGGTGCAGAAGATCATGCGGCCGTGGGCGGATGCCTTGTGGGACACCGGAATCGAGTTCGGCACCGTCGGCGTGGGCAAGGACGGGCACCGCCTGGAGATCACCACGTTTCGCGCGGACCGCTACGACCGGGTGTCGCGCAACCCCCAGGTGCGTTTCGGGGACTCCCTGGAAGCCGATCTGTCCCGCCGCGACTTCACCGTCAACGCGATGGCGGTGCGCGTCACGCCAACCGGGCCGGGCGAATTCATCGATCCGCTAGGCGGTTTGGCGGCGCTGCGCGCCGGGACACTCGACACCCCCGCAGCGCCGGAGGTGTCGTTCGGCGACGACCCGCTGCGCATGCTGCGCGCCGCCCGGTTCGTCTCGCAGCTGGGCTTCACCGTGGCGCCGCGGGTCCGCGCGGCGATCGAGGAGATGGCGCCCGAGCTGAGCCGCATCACCGCCGAACGGGTGGCCGCCGAACTGGACAAGCTGCTGCTCGGTGCCGACCCGGCCGCCGGGATCGATCTGCTGGTGCAGACGGGCATGGGCGACGTGGTGCTGCCCGAGGTCGGCGGCATGCGGATGGCCATCGACGAGCACCACCAGCACAAGGACGTCTACCAGCATTCGCTGACAGTGCTGCGGCAGGCCATGGAATTAGAGGACGAGGGCCCGGATCTGGTGTTGCGCTGGGCGGCGCTGCTGCACGACATCGGCAAACCGGCCACCCGCAAACACGAGGCCGACGGCGGGGTGAGTTTTCACCATCACGAGGTGGTCGGCGCCAAGATGGCCCGCAAGCGGTTGCGGGCGTTGAAGTACTCCAAACAGATGGTCGACGACATCTCGCAGCTGGTGTACCTGCATCTGCGATTCCACGGCTACGGAGACGGCAAGTGGACCGATTCGGCGGTGCGCCGCTATGTCACCGACGCCGGTCCGTTGCTGGGAAAGCTGCACAAGCTGGTGCGGGCCGACTGCACCACCCGCAACAAGCGGCGGGCCGCCCGGCTGCAGGCCAACTACGACAACCTCGAGGCGAGGATCGCCGAACTGGCCGCGGCCGAAGACCTGCAGCGTGTACGGCCCGACCTCGACGGCAACGAGATCATGAAGCTGCTGGACATCCCGCCCGGGCCGCAGGTCGGCGAGGCGTGGCGCTACCTGAAGGAGCTTCGGCTGGAGCGCGGGCCGCTGTCGCACGAGGAGGCGACGGCCGAGCTGCTGGCCTGGTGGAAGGCGCGGGGGAACCGGTAGCGGGTGCGCCGCGTCTGACCGGCATGGAGTACTGCTTGGGCACCGGCGACGGTACGGCGGCGATGTGGACCGGCCAGCCCGATCTCGACGTCGACGGCGACGGCCGGCTCGACGCGGTCGGGCTGGACTTCGACGGTGACGGGTTGCGTGATGACGCGCTGGCGGATCTCGACGGCGACGGGCTGGCCGACCACGCCGTGCTGGATGTCGACAACGACGGGACGCCGGAAAGCTATTTCACCGATGACGGGACCGGCACCTGGGCGGTGGCCGTCGACCGGGGCGGGCAGCTGCGCTGGTTCGGGCTCGACGGCGTCGAGCACACCGGCGGGCCGCTGGTCGACTTCGACGGTGACGGCGCCGTCGATGACCGGCTGGTCGACAGCGACGGCGGCGGGCTGGCCGACCGGGTGATGTGTGCTGGCGACGGCGGCGTGACGGGATTTGTGGACACCGACGGCGACGGCCGGTGGGATGTGCGGCTGACCGATAGCGACGGCGACGGCGCCGCCGACGGCGCTACCACGCTCTAACCACCGCGCCGAGTGTGAACCTGGCGACGCGACGCGCCGTACAGCCGTCGCAGCGTTCACAGTCGCCGGAAGGTTAGCTCCGCCCCGGCCCCGGCGGCCCGGCGAAGGCTTGCGCGATGTCGAGCCAACGCTCCGCGTCGGCGCCGTGGGCGGTGACGTCCAGTGTGCGGCGCGGCCGGCGTTGGGTGACCAGGAAACAGAAGTCCTCGGCGCTGCCGGTGACCCGCTGCGCCGCGTCGGGCGGGCCCCACGACCACACCCCGCCGTCGGGTGCGCGCAGCTCGACGAAGAACGGCTCGGCCGGCGGGGTCAATCCGTTGACGGCGAAGGCGTAGTCGCGGGCCCGCACGCCGATGTGCGCAACCGATCGCAGGCGTGCGCTGGGCGGTCGAGTGAGGCCGAGCGTGTCGGCCACGTCCAGGCCGTGCGCCCACGTCTCCATCAGCCGCGCGGTGGCCATCGACGCCGCGCTCATCGGCGGACCGAACCACGGCAGTTTGCGGCCGTCGGGAACGGTCAACAGCGCGTCGTGCAGCCGGGTGCGGGTGGTTCGCCAATCGGCAAGCAGCTCACCAGGTTTCGTGGCCGCCAGCTCTTCGGCTCCGGCGTCGACGAAGCCGGCGGGGTTGGCCGATGCGGCTTGCAGCAGTTCGCCGAAGCCGGCCTCGTCGGTGACCGATGTCAACGCCACGCGGTCGGTCCACAGCAGGTGCCCGATCTGGTGGGCGATGGTCCAGCCCGGGGCGGGTGTCGGCTCGGCCCACCGGTCATCGGCAAGCGGCGCCACCAAGGCGTCGAGTTCGTCGCTCTCGGCGCGTAAGTCAGCCACGATCGCATCAAGCCCGGTCATCGGGGATTACCTTAGCGACCGTTCATCGCCCGCCGACCGGGCCTGTGGGCGGCGGCTCTCTTCGCGCTACGCGCTCATCGCCCGCCGACCAACCAGCGCATGCACCGCTAGGCCGGCCAGATACAGCACCGTCCCGGTCAGCACCAACACGGGCGCATGCCCGTCGTCGGGAATGACGACCGCCGCGCCGGTGATCGCCGCGATGAACGACACCCAAAACAGCGAATCCTGCACCGCGAACACGTGCCCGCGCAGCGCGTCGTCGACGTCGATCTGCATGGCGGTGTCGGCGCACAGCTTCACCACTTGCCCGGCGGTGCCGAGGAAGAACCCGCAGACCACCATCACCGGCAGGTGCAGACCGACCCCGACAAGCTGAATGGCGGCCGCAATCGCCAGCGCGCCGTTGGCCGTCGTATAGCGACCCCAGCGGCGAACCGCCGGTGGCGTCAGCACGTTGGCCAGAAACGAGCCTGTCCCGGTGGCCGCGACGAACAGCACCGCGGTGCCCAACCCGCCGGGTGACGTGCCACCGGCGTGGCGCACCAGCAACAGCACCAGCAGCGTGTTGATGCCGAACACCATCCGGTGCGCAGCCAGCCCGGCAAGGGTGCCCGCGACGGTCGGACGGTTCAGCACCGTGCGCGCCCCGTGCAGCCAGCCGGTGACGACGAGGTAGACCACCGATCCGTGGATCGCGCGTTTGGTGTCGTCGGGCCCGAGCACGTGGGCGCCGAATCGCAGCGACAACACCAGCGCGATCGCCACCGGAACCAGAACCAGAAAGATGATCGACGCGGCGCCGTAGTCGCCGGACCCGAAAATTCGGCGCGGCACCAGCATGAAGTTTGCGCCCAGGAAAGCCGCAACCGCGCCGGTCGCGGTGGCGATCGAATTCATCGTCACCACCTGCTCGCGGGGGACCACGTGCGGCAGCGCCGCCGAGAGCCCGGACGAAACGAAGCGACCGAAGCCGTTGACGATCAGCGCGCCGCACAGCACCGGCAGGTCACCCTCTCCGGCAGCCAGCAGCACACCCGCCGCACCGGCCGATATCAGCCGGCCCACGTTGGCGCCGACGAGCACCAGCCGCCGATCCCAGTGATCCATCAGCGCGCCGGCGAACGGACCCAGCAGCGAGTAGGGCAAGAACAGCACCGCGAACGCGCCCGCGATGGCCAGCGGACTGGCCGCCCGCTCGGGATTGAACAGCAGCGCCCCGGCCAGGCCCGCAGAGAACAGCCCGTCGCCGAATTGGCTGACCGCACGCAACTCCAGCAGCCGCCGGAAGTCGCGCAGGCTGCGCACCGAGCGCCAGACAGCCACAGGCGGGCGGGTGTGAATCACGAGACCTACTTCCACGGTGTGGCCCGGCAAGCCGGCACCGCGCCAAGCCACCAACCCACCCTACAAATATCAAGCGGCGCCCCGTTTGTTCGCCACGACGGCCGCGCGCTGATGCGATGATGGTGTGGTGGCGCAGCATGAAGACCCCGAGGACTACGTCGCTCCCGCGGCGCATCGTGTGCGTGCGGGCACGTTGCTGCTGGCCAACACCGACCTGCTCGAGCCGACGTTTCGCCGCAGCGTGATCTACATCGTCGAGCACAACGACGGCGGCACGCTCGGGGTGGTTCTGAACCGGCCCAGCGAAACCGCCGTCTACAACGTGCTGCCGCAATGGGCCAAGCTGGCCGCCAAACCCAAGACGATGTTCATCGGCGGACCGGTGAAACGTGACGCCGCACTGTGCTTGTCGGTGCTACGGGTCGGCGCAGAGCCCGACGGTGTACCCGGCCTGCGGCATGTGTCCGGGCGACTGGCGATGGTCGATCTGGACGCCGACCCCGAGTCGATCGCCCCGCTGGTGGAGGGGGTGCGGATCTTCGCCGGCTACTCCGGGTGGACCATCGGCCAGCTCGAGGGCGAGATCGAGCGCGACGACTGGATTGTGTTGTCCGCCTTGCCTTCTGACGTCTTGGTACCGCCGAGGGTGGACCTGTGGGGCCGGGTACTGCGACGTCAGCCGATGCCGCTGTCGCTGTTGGCCACCCATCCGATCGACCTCAGCCGCAACTGAGCGGTTCGCGCGACAACCTGCTGGCGATCACCGCGCACACCAGCAGCTGTATCTGGTGAAAGAGCATCAGCGGCAACATGATGACGCCGACGGTCGCCGCCGGGAACAGCACCAGCGCCATCGGAAGCCCCGACGCCAGACTCTTTTTCGAGCCGCAGAACAGCAGCACGATCGCGTCGCCGCGGTCCAGCCCGGCCAGCCGGCCGATCAGCCAAGTGAATGCCAGCACCAATCCCAGCAACACGGCGCTGGCCACCGTGACCGCGACCACCTTCCACACCCCGACGCTGAGCCAGATTCGCTCGACCATGCCCATCGAGAACGCGGTGTAGACCACCAGCAGGATCGACCCGCGGTCGACCACCTTGGTCAGCACACCGCGCCGGGCAATCACGCCGGCGATCCACGGCCGCATCAACTGGCCCGCCACGAACGGCAACAACAACTGCAGCACGATGTCACGTATCGCGGTGGCATCTACGCGCGGTGCGCCGCTGGTGTGCATCAGCAGCAAGACGAGTAGCGGGGTCACGACCACGCCGACGATGTTGGACAGCGACGCGCTGACGATGGCGGCCGAAACATGGCCCCGCGCAATCGAAGTGAATGCGATCGAGGACTGCACGGTCGACGGGACCAGACACAGGAACAGCAGACCGTGATAGAGGTCGCGCGTCAGCAGCCACGGCACCAGCACACGACACGCCAACCCCAACACCGGGAAGACCACGAATGTGGTCGCCAACACCAAGAGGTGCAGCCGCCACTGCCGCATTCCGTGCCACGCCTGCTGCGGCGAGAGCCGGGCACCGTAGAGCCAGAACAGCACCGCGATCGCGACCTTGGCCGCGATCGACACCACCTCGGCCGCAGCACCGCGCGCCGGGAACACCGCCGCTAGCGCCACCGTCACCAGCAACGCCAATAAGAAGGTGTCGACGGGCAGCGCCGACAGCCGCTTCAGCATGCCCGGCGCATCAGCGACAAGACAGTGTGCAGGCCGCGCAGTCTCCAACGCATAGGGCGGGTGTCGCTTGGCGGCGCAACGCGTACCGGGCGCTCTGCCACGATCCGGCGGCCACGGTGCCGACCGCCCCGACGACGCACACGCCGACCAGCACACCGCCCGCCGGACGCGGTCCGGCCAGGGCGACCGCGCCGCCGGCCGCCAGCATGACCGCGGCCGCCAGCTGTGTCGGCGCGACCGAGCGCGTCACCTGCGCAGCGGTGTCGCCGGGCCGGGGACGTGACAGCGACCACAACCCGAGTGCGGCGCAGGCGATCGCGATGCCCATGCACAGGAGTCCGGCGATCAGCATGGGGCCACAATACTGAGGCCCCCGCGCCTGACGATCAGCGCGTCGGCGCGGGAACAACAGCCGGCGCAGCGGCGGGCGGGTTGGCGCCCGGCACAGTCACCCGGAAGCCGTTGATGATCGCGTCGGTGGCGGGCGCGTCCGCGACGGCCTGCGTGACGCCGGTGGTGACCGCCAGCGACACCAGGTAACGCTCCGGCCCCGACGTGGCGATGACGTGGCGCCGAGATGTGTTGAGCGTCATATCGTTTTGTCGGTAGGTGCCTTCGATGACCGACGACGGAAATCCGCCGAAATCGCCCATCGCGCCCTTGGTGGTCTGCCAGGCCGGCAATTGCTGGCTGTCGACGTAACCGTGGGTGATGGCCTCGCGGGGGTCGAAGTCGCCGATCAGTTTGTAGACCACCACCTGCGCGTTGGACGTGTAGAGGCTGTTGCCGGTGCCGGATCGGTCTGCGATGACGGCGAACGCGTCGGGCACATTGGGGTCGGGCACCTGCGTCCAGCGCGGCGGCACCGGCAAGGTGATGTCGAGCGCCTTGAAGTTCTGCGGCTGCTGCGGTTCGAGCTTGACGCCTTTGCCGGCGAAGTAGTCGCGCAGTGTCCCGCTGGCCGCCGGCACCAGCGCAGCCGGTGCCGGCGCTGCGGCAGGTTGCGGCGCTGCGGCCGGTTGCGGTGCCGCGATCCGCGGGGCGACCGAGGGGGCGGTGCCCGGCGTGCTGTTGCCGACGGCCCCGAGCGCGTTTTGGGTCAGGGGCGGGGCGGGGGCCGGCACCGGGTTGGGGCCGGGCGGAAACATCGGGTCTGCGCTGGCCGTGGCGGCGACGCACATCACACCTGCGACGCCGACGACGACACCGGCTGCCAGTACCCGCAGGCCGCGGGCAATCTGCGTCATCAGAGTCGCTCCTTCCCTCGGATCGGCGTTAGAGGCCGACTGTAACCAGCGGAAACCGCTGTGGACAGGCTTGAGACGGACCTGGGATGAACCCCTGATCGGTACGCGACGAAACCGAGACCAAGCTGTGGCCGGAAGGCGGTCGGCGCGCTCCTTATACCCTGTGTGACGTGACCGAATCCCCGACCGCAGCAGCCGGCGCCGTCCCGGGCGCCGATGAGGCGGACTCCGATGCGCCGCGGTACCGCTACACCGCGGAGCTGGCCGGTCGCATCGAACGGACCTGGCAGGACAACTGGACCCGCTGGGGGACGTTCAACGTGGCCAACCCGGTCGGCTCGCTGGCGCCGGCCGACGGATCGCCGGTGCCCGACGACAAGATGTTCGTCCAGGACATGTTCCCGTATCCGTCCGGCGAGGGCCTGCACGTCGGTCACCCGCTGGGTTACATCGCCACCGACGTCTATGCCCGCTACTTTCGGATGACCGGCCGAAACGTGTTGCACGCGTTGGGTTTCGACGCGTTCGGGCTGCCTGCCGAACAGTATGCGGTGCAAACCGGGACCCATCCGCGGACCCGGACCGAGGCCAACATCGTCAACTTCCGGCGCCAGTTGGGCCGGCTGGGCTTCGGCCACGACACCCGGCGAAGCTTTGCCACCACCGACCCCGAGTTCTACAAGTGGACGCAGTGGATATTCCTGCAGATCTACAACGCGTGGTTCGACACCACCGCCAACAAGGCGCGGCCGATCGCCGAGCTCATCGACGAATTCGATTCCGGCGAGCGCACTTTGGACGACGGCCGGGACTGGGCGACGCTGTCGGCCGGTGAGCGCGCCGACGTGATCGACGGCTACCGGCTGGTCTACCGGGCCGACTCGATGGTCAACTGGTGCCCGGGATTGGGGACCGTGCTGGCCAACGAAGAGGTCACCGCCGACGGCCGCAGCGACCGGGGCAACTTTCCGGTGTTCCGCAAACGGTTGCGGCAGTGGATGATGCGCATCACCGCCTACGCCGACCGGCTGCTGGATGACCTGGACCTGCTGGAGTGGCCGGACAAGGTCAAGACCATGCAGCGCAACTGGATCGGCCGCTCGACCGGTGCCGCGGCGCTGTTCGGCAGCGACGCCGGCGACATCGAGGTGTTCACCACCCGGCCCGACACCCTGTTCGGCGCCACCTATCTGGTGCTGGCGCCCGAGCACGAGTTGGTCGACCGGCTGGTCGCCGCCGAGTGGCCCGACGGCGTCGACCCGCACTGGACTTTCGGCGCCGCCACACCCGCCGAGGCGGTGAAGGCCTACCGGCAGTCGATCGTCGCCAAGTCCGACCTGGAGCGCCAGGAGAACAAGGCGAAAACGGGTGTCTTCCTTGGTACTTACGCGACTAACCCGGCCAACGGCCAGCAAGTCCCGATCTTCATCGCCGACTACGTGTTGGTCGGCTACGGCACCGGGGCGATCATGGCCGTCCCGGGCCATGACCACCGCGACTGGGAGTTCGCGCGCGAGCTCGGCCTGCCGATCGTCGAAGTGATTGCCGGCGGCGACATTTCACAGGACGCCTACACCGGTGACGGTGTCCTCGTGAACTCCGGCTTTCTCGACGGGATGGATGTGGCCGCCGCCAAGAAGGCCATGACCGCCCGGCTGGAAGCCGACAGCCGCGGCTGGGCGCGGGTCGAATACAAGCTGCGGGACTGGCTTTTCGCGCGGCAGCGGTATTGGGGCGAGCCGTTCCCGATCGTCTACGACAGCGACTGGCGCCCGCACCCGCTGGACGAAGCCGCGTTGCCGGTCGAGTTGCCCGACGTAGCCGATTACTCCCCGGTGCTGTTCGACCCCGACGACGCCGACAGCGAGCCCGAGCCGCCGCTGGCCAAGGCCACCGACTGGGTGCACGTCGAACTGGATCTCGGCGACGGGCTAAAGCCCTACACCCGCGACACCAACGTGATGCCGCAGTGGGCGGGCAGCTCGTGGTACGAGCTGCGCTACACCGATCCGCACAACCCGGAGCGGTTCTGCGCCAAGGAGAACGAGGCCTACTGGATGGGTCCGCGACCGGCCGAGCACGGCCCGGACGACCCGGGTGGTGTGGACCTCTACGTCGGCGGTGTCGAGCACGCGGTGCTGCACCTGCTCTATGCGAGGTTCTGGCACAAGGTGCTCTACGACCTGGGCCACGTCACTTCGCGCGAGCCGTACCGCCGCCTGGTCAACCAGGGCTACATTCAGGCGTTCGCCTATACCGACGCGCGCGGATCCTATGTGCCGGCCGCCGACGTGGTGGAACGCGACGGTAAGTTCTTCTACTCAGGACCGGACGGCGAGGTCGAGGTCTTCCAGGAATTCGGCAAAATCGGTAAGAGCCTGAAGAATTCGGTCTCGCCCGACGAGATCTGCGATGACTACGGCGCCGACACGCTGCGCGTGTACGAGATGTCGATGGGGCCACTGGAGGCGTCGCGTCCATGGGCCACCAAGGATGTCGTTGGCGCGCACCGGTTTTTGCAGCGGGTGTGGCGGCTGGTGGTCGACGAGCAGACCGGCCGCAACCGGGTCGACAACGATGCGAAGGTCGACGTCGACACGCTGCGCCAGCTGCACCGCACCATCGCTGGCGTGTCCGAAGACTATGCGGCGCTGCGCAATAACACTGCGGTGGCCAAGCTGATCGAGTACACCAATCACCTGACCAAGCAAGCCGTCACTGCGCGCGCCGCGGTCGAGCCGCTGGTGCTGATGCTGGCGCCGCTGGCCCCCCATGTGGCCGAGGAGCTCTGGCAGCGGCTGGGCAACGCCACCTCTTTGGCGCACGGCCCGTTCCCGGTGGCCGATCCCGCCTATCTGGTCGAGGAGACGGCCGAATACCCGGTGCAGGTCAACGGCAAGGTGCGCGGAAAAGTGGTGGTGGCCGCCGACGCCGACAACGACACCCTGGAAGCCGCCGCGCTGGCCGACGAGAAGGTGCAGGCATTCCTGAACGGCGCGTCGGTCCGCAAGGTCATCGTGGTGCCCGGCCGCCTGGTCAACCTGGTCGTCTAGTCAGCGCTCAACGGGGGCGGAGCACCACTTCGTGCACGTGCCCGTCGGGCGGGGTGGCCACCACATTGGCCACCGCCGCGGCGACGGTCTCCGGCCGCAGAAACCGGCCGGGGTCGTAGTCGCCGCCCTCGTAGGCCACTAGCTCGCGCTGCATGTCGGTGTCGACCCGGCCGGGATACACCGTGGTGACCCGCAACGCGGGCTCGTCGGCGCGCAGCGAATCGGCGAACGCGCGTAACGCGAACTTGCTCGCCGAATAGGACGCCATCCCCGGCGACACCCTGCGACCGGAGCCCGAGTTGATGAACACCACCTGGCCGCCGGCTCGCCGCAGCGCGGGCAGCAGCGCCAACGTAACAGCCACCGCGCCAACGACATTCACGTCGAAAGTGGTACGCCATTGCTCGACGGTGGACTCGGCGACGTGACCCGGCATGGAGACCCCGGCATTGTGCACCAGCACGTCGAGCTCGGTGATCGACTCGGTGGCCGCCGGGATCGCGTCGGTGTCGGCCAGATCCAGCGGAAGCGCGGTCGCGCCGAGACGCCGCGTCGCGGCGTCCAGCGCAGCCGAAGCCCGACCGGCCAGCAGCAAGGTGTGCGTCGGGGCCAGTGCGGCGGCAATCGCCGAACCGATACCCCGGCTGGCGCCGGTGATCAATGCAGTGGGCATGCGGTCAATACAGTTGTGGCGCTAGGGCTTTCACGCCTGCTCGGCCTCGCCGGGGCAGGCAGGGGTGGCCGGCTCGAGAGTCGCCAAGCGTTCCAGCGGCGCAAGCGCCTTGGTCAGGGTTTCCAGTTCGGATTCGCTGAGTTTGCTGAGCATCCCGGCCAGCGCGGCAATCCGGTTCGCCAGCGACTCGCGGTGAACCGCCAGACCACGCGGCGTGATGTCAACCAACACCGCCCGCAGATCGGACGGGTCGCGCGACCGCTTCACCAGACCGATCTTCTCCAGCCGGCGAATGGCCACGGTGGTGGTGGGGGTGCGCACCCGCTCGTGTGCGGCCAGGTCCGTCATCCGGATCGGACCCCGGTCGAGCAGCGTCACCAGGATCGACAGCTGGGCCAGGGTCAGCTCGCCCGCGGTTGCGGCGCCGGCACTGGGGTCGCCGCGGCGCAGAATGGAGAAAAGCTTGGACAGCGTGCGGTGTAGACCCTCAGCCAGCTGTGTCACTTCCGGCACGGTGGCTTCGCGTTCCGCCATAATTCGCCAGTCTAACCGGATTGCTCCGAACCAGTCGCCAAAATCGCTTTTGCTGTCAAAGTACTTGTGATAAGAACCGCTGCAGCCGCTCGGTTTCGGCGGCCTCGAAGATCTGCTCGGGCGGTCCGGTTTCCACCACCGCGCCGTGGTCCATGAACACGACGGCGTCGGCTGTCGACCTGGCAAAACCCATTTCGTGGGTGACGACAACCATCGTCATACCCTCGTCGCCCAGCTCGGCGATCAGCGCCAGGATGCCCTTCACCAGCTCCGGGTCCAGCGCCGACGTGGCCTCGTCGAAGAGCATCACCTGCGGGCCCATCGCCAGCGCGCGGGCGATCGCGACACGTTGCTGTTGACCGCCCGACAGCGCGCCCGGGCGGGCATCGGCCTTGTGTTTCATGCCGACCCGGTCCAGCTGCGCCAGCGCCAGTTCGCGTGCCGCGTCGGCCGGCAATCGCTTGAGCTTGCGCGGCGCCAGCATCACGTTGTCCAACACGCTGCGGTGTGGGAAGAGGTTAAAGTGCTGGAACACCATCCCGATGCGCTGGCGCACCCGGTTGGGGTCGTCGCCGAGCACGGAGCGGCCGTCGAGCAGGACGTCGCCGCGGTCGGGCTCGTGCAGCCGATTGAGGGTGCGCAGCAACGTCGACTTGCCAGAGCCCGACGGGCCGATGATCGCCGCCGTGCTGCCGGCGGGCACGTCGAGGTCGACGCCACGCAGTACTACGTTGTGCCCGAAGGAGAGGTGAATGTCCTTGGCCGCCAACGATACCGGCGCTGGAGCGGTCATAGCATCTCCTGTCCGGTTGCCGAGGCGAGGGCGTCGACTTGGTCGGGCGGCTCCACCGCGGCGCGGCCTTGGCGAAGCCGCTTGTCGACGTAGTTCACCAGATGGGTCAGCGGGATGGTCAGTATCAGGTAGAAGACACCCGCGGCCACCAGCGGGGACAAGCTGCCGGTCTGGGCGTTGAAGTCACGGCCGACCTGGAACAGCTCCCGCTGACCGGCGATCAGCCCGAGGAAGTAGACCAGGGCCGATCCCTTCAGCAGTGCGATGAACTGGTTGACCAGCGCGGGCAACACCCGGCGGATGCCCTGGGGAACAACCACCAGCCGCATCGAGGCGGGGTAGGAGAGGCCCAGCGCCCGGGACGCTTCGAGCTGGCCGGCGTCGACGCTTTGGATGCCCGCGCGGAAGATCTCGCCGACATACGCCGCGGCGGTCAGCCCCAGCGCGGCGATACCGAGCGGATAGGGGTTGTTGTGGGTCAACCCGCCCACGATCGGTCCCACTCCGAGGCCGATCAGCAGGATGATCACCACTTCGGGCAGGCCGCGAAAGATGTCGGTGTACACCCGCGCCGGCCAGCGCAGCCACCGCGTGTGGGAGATTCCGGCGACGGCCAGCACAATCCCGACCACCAACCCGATGACACTGGCGCTGACGGTCAAGATCAGGGTGTTCGGCAGCCCCGTCGTGAGCAGCACCGGGATGGCCTGCTTGTAGAGGTCCCAGTCCAGGAACGAATCCCGCAGCTGGGCCAGCGTCGATGTCGGTGCAGGCGGCCCGGTTTGCGGTCGGTGATGCTTTTCGGCGATCTTCGCGAAGTCCGGCAGGTGCGGCGTCAGCGCTGCCTTGGAACCCGGTTTCCAGTCCGGAGGCAGCGGCCGCGGCACCCAGTCGGAGTACAGCCCCGACCAGGTCGCGTCGGCGATGACGGCGTCCAGCGCGGAGTTGAGCGCATCGATCAGCGGCCGGTTGTCTTTCGCGACGGCGTAGGCCACGAAGTCGCCCTCGCTGAACGTGTTGGCGACGATCGCGGCCGGGTCGCCCGGCCGCACCGCGTTCATCGCCTCCAGCCCGCCGGCCACCCACGCGTCAATCTGGTGGGTCTTCAGGCTGGTGTACGCGGTGATGATGTCGGGGAATTTCACCGGTTGCAGGTGCAGGGTCTCGACGACGTAGGCGTCCTGCACCGTGCCTTGGACGACGCCGATGCGCTGTCCGGCGGCCAGGTCGTCGAACCCGGTGATCGGCGAGCCGGGCTGCACCACCAGCGAGGCGTAACCGAAGTCATAGCCGTTCGTGAAGCCCACCGTGCGGCGCCGCGCGTCGGTGGCCATGATCGACGCCGAGCCGACGTCGAAGCGCCGCGACGACACCTGCGCCAGGAGGCCGGCGAAGTCGGTGCCGACGAAGCGGACCCGCAAACCCAACTTGGCGGCCATGGCCCGCAGCAGCTCGTTGTCGAAACCGGTGTAGTGCCCGGCGGGGTTGATGCAGGCATTCGGCGGCGCCTCCGAGACGGTGCCGACGGTCAGGGTGCCCGGCGTGATCAGACCCAGCGCCGGGACGTCGACGGAATCGAGCGGCTCGACGCCGGCGGTCGTGTACTTGTCCTCGCGGGGGCGTTTGGCGGTGGCCAGCTTCGGTGGCAACGCCGTCGCGTTCTCCACCCCGGACGGCGCGCACTGGTTGATGTCGGCCGCCGCGGGTGGTGCCGCCGCGAGGCCGGACACCATCAGGGTCACCGCGATCGTCGCGAGGAGCTTTCCGGCGAGGACGTTCATAGTCGCAACGTACCGGCCGGTTCAGAACGCGACGGCGGGCCGTTCGGGCGGGTCGAGCACTCGGCGTCGAACGAGTTCGGCCACCATGATCCTGGCCATCAGCGCGGCGCAGCCGGCGCATGCGGCCCGGGCCGCGGCGGTGTCGCGGCGGTGGATCGCGGCGGTCTCCTCCTCGTAGAACGGCAGCATCTCGGCGATGACGTTGGGGTAGCTCAGCAGGAACGCGCGCGGAATCAGGGCGGTCGACGCGCGGATCGCCGCGTGCAGTCGCGGCCCGGCGTACTCGTCGGCGACGGCGCGGCGATAGTCGCGGGCGGCCTGCTGGAAGGCGCGCGGCTCCTTCGTGGTGCGCAGCGTGCGCATCAGGGCGTCGAGCTGATCCAGGATCCGCGGCGTGGGGTTGGCGGCGGCACGCGCCGACGCGATTCCGTTGAGCACGCCGTGCAATTCGTGATGCTCGAGAATGGTGTCGGAGTCGAATCTCTCGACGAACGCGCCGCGGTGATACCGGGTGGACAGCACGCCGTCGTGTTCGAGTTGGACGAGCGCCTCCTGAATGGGGACGCGGCTCATCCCGAGCACTTCGGCGATCTCGTTGCGGTCGACCCGGTCACCGGTGCGCAGCTTGCCGGTCAGGACCAGGTTGAGGATGTATCCAACAACCTGGTCCTTCTCTTTCGCGCCGTATTTCTTCGGCATGTCCCTTTCGAGTTTCGCACCCCGCGCCGGTTTACGTCGAGGTTCAACGTTTATCGCGCCACCGGCACAGCGTTTCGGCGGCACTCAGGTCATAGTCCGGGCCGGTCGAGCCGACGGTCAACAGGGTCACGCCCAGGCCCGTCAACGCCTCGGCCTCGGCGATCAACGCGTCGGCGCCCCGACCGCGGCCGGTCTCACCCCCCACCGCGGCCGACCGCTCGATGGCGTCCGGGTCGCGGCTGACCGCGGCGCAGTGCCGGGCCAGCACGTCGGCCTTCGCCGGATAGGTATCGGCGCTGGCGAAGCTGTGCCACATGTCGGCATGCTCGGCGACCAGGCGCAGGGTCTTCTTCTCTCCCTCGCCGCCGATCAGCAGCGGAATCTGGCGGGTGGGCGGCGGATTGAGCTTGGCCAGCCGCGATTTGATCCGGGGCAGCGCCGCGGCCAAGTCGTCGAGACGGCTGCCCGCGGTGCCGAACTCGTAGCCGTACTCGTCGTAATCCCTGCGTTTCCAACCCGACCCGATGCCCAGGATCAGCCGACCGTCCGAAATATGATCGACAGTGCGGGCCATGTCGGCGAGCAACTCCGGGTTGCGGTAGGAGTTACAGCTGACCAGCGCGCCGATTTCGATGCGCGACGTCTGCTCGGCCCAGGCGCCCAGCATCGTCCAGCATTCGAAGTGCGGGCCGTCGCGATCGCCGTAGAGCGGAAAGAAGTGATCCCAGTTGAAGGCGATGTCGACGCCGATGTCCTCGCAGCGGCGAACGGCGTCGCGGATCTGGGCGTACTGGGCGGCATGCTGCGGCTGAAGCTGAACACCGATGCGGACGGGACGAGTCATGGCACCCACGTTAGCCGTCGAGAACGGCCCGCAGAATGCCGGTCAGCGCGCGCGGCTGATCACTTTGCACCGAATGCCCGGATCCTTCCACGATGTGTGCGCCACGGAAATGCTTTGCACGACGGCTTAATTCGGCAACATCTTGATCGTTGACGAAGCCGGACGCGCCGCCGCGGATCAGCGTGACGGGCGCGGACACGACGTCGACGTCGTCCCACAGCGAGGCGAAGTCGGGGAAGCTGCGGATGGCGTCGTACCGCCACGTCCAGTTGCCGTTGTCGAGCTGGCGCGAGTTGTGGAATACGCCGCGCCGCAAGGCCTTGACCTCGCGGTGCGGTGCCGCGGCGACAGTCAGGTCCACCATGGCCTGGAAGCTCGGGAATTCCCGCTCGCCGTGCATGAGCGCTACAGTGCCGAGCTGTTCCTTGGTCATTTCGGCGTGCCGCTGCAGTGCCGACGGAGTGACGTCGATCAGGACGAGCTCGCTGACGAGCTCGGGTGCGATCGCTGCCAGCCGGATCGCGGTGAGCCCGCCCAGCGACATCCCGACAACCAGATCGGCTTGCGGCGCAAGGTCGCTCAACACCGGGGCCAGCGCGGCAGCGTTGCGCTGCGGCGAGTAGTCACCGTCGTCGCGCCACGCGGAATGCCCGTGGCCCGGCAGGTCGACCGCGACGGCCGGCTCGCCCAGCCCGACGATCACGGTGTCCCAGGTGTGCGCGTTCTGCCCGCCGCCGTGCAGGAAGACGACGCGGGGTGCGTCGTCGCCCCACGTGAGCGCGCTGATGGGACCATGTTCGACGCGCGCGACGGCCGGCACCGTATCCACGCCGGCCTGTTCGGCGTTCTCGTGCAGGAAGTCGAACTCGTTCATGCGAATTCGGCGCGCTTATGTGCGCTCAGCGACGACTATCGCGCCGAACTCACGAGCCGATGATGAACTGCTCGAGCTGGGCGCGCGCCACGTCGTCGGGCAGCTGCTGCGGCGGGCTCTTCATCAGGTACGCGGACGCCGGGATCACGGGGCCGCCGATGCCGCGGTCCTTGGCGATCTTGGCCGCCCGGATCGCGTCGATGATGACGCCTGCCGAGTTCGGCGAGTCCCACACCTCGAGCTTGTACTCCAGGTTCAGCGGCGCATCGCCGAAAGCGCGACCTTCCAGCCGCACGTAGGCCCACTTGCGGTCGTCGAGCCAGGCGACGTGATCGGACGGTCCGATGTGAACGTCTTTGGTGTTGAACTCGCGCTGCACGTTGGATGTGACGGCCTGGGTCTTGGAGATCTTCTTCGACTCCAGCCGCGAACGCTCGAGCATGTTGAGGAAGTCCATGTTGCCGCCGACGTTGAGCTGCATGGTGCGGTCCAGTTGCACACCGCGGTCCTCGAACAGCTTGGCCATCACCCGGTGGGTGATCGTCGCGCCGACCTGGCTCTTGATGTCGTCGCCGACGATCGGCACCCCGGCGGCGGTGAACTTGGCCGCCCACACCGGGTCCGAGGCGATGAACACCGGCAGCGCGTTGACGAACGCCACCCCGGCGTCGAGCGCGCACTGCGCGTAGAACTTGTCGGCCTCTTCCGAACCCACCGGCAGGTAGGAGACCAGCACGTCGGCCTCGGCGTCGCGCAGGACCTTGACCACGTCGACGGCCTCGACGTCGGAGACCTCGATGGTGTCGGCGTAGTACTTGCCGATGCCGTCCAGCGTCGGGCCGCGCTGCACCACCACGTTGGTGGGCGGCACGTCGGCGATCTTGATGGTGTTGTTCTCGGACGCGAAGATGGCCTCGGACAGGTCGAAGCCCACCTTCTTGGCGTCCACGTCGAACGCCGCGACGAACTTGACGTCGCGGACGTGGTACGGCCCGAACCGCACGTGCATCAAGCCCGGCACCGTCGCCGTCTCGTCGGCGTTGTGGTAGTACTCGACGCCCTGAACCAGCGAGGACGCGCAGTTGCCGACGCCGACGATGGCGACCCGGATTTCCGGCTGCGCCTCTGCCGCGGTTTGCTCAGTCATAGGGGCGTTCTCCTTACTTCTACCTGTGTCGTGCGTTGCTTGGATTGGGTTAGGACTGCTCGGCGCGGCGTTGCGCCACGCGTTCGGCTGTGATCAGCTCGTTCAGCCACTTGACTTCACGTTCGCTCGATTCCAGCCCCAGTTGATGCAGCTGGCGGGTGTAGCGATCGAGCGAGTTGCTGGCCCGCGCCACTGCTTCACGCAGGCCCTCGCGGCGCTCTTCGACCTGGCGGCGGCGGCCTTCCAGGATGCGCATGCGCGCCTCGGCCGGAGTGCGGTTGAAGAACGCCAGGTGCACTCCGAAGCCGTCATCGGTGTAGTTCTGCGGGCCGGTGTCGGCGACCAGCTCGGAAAAGCGCTGGCGGCCGGCCTCGGTCAACTGGTACACCCGCCGGGCCCGGCGCACCGGGGTCCCGGCCGGGGCGGCGTCCTCGGCGATCAGCCCGTCGGCCTGCATCCGGCGCAACGCCGGGTACAGCGAGCCGTACGAAAACGCCCTGAACGCTCCGAGCAGGCCGGTCAAGCGTTTGCGCAGTTCGTAGCCATGCATGGGCGACTCGAGCAGGAGTCCGAGGATGGCAAGCTCCAGCAACGAGTCACCTCCTTTGCTCGCACCGTTAGGACATATCGACGCCTCGCGACATAGTATCGCCCCGATATATTTAGCACCACACCCGGTATTCGCCCGCCGTTCAGGCGCTCAGGAGGGATAGTTCACCCGGTTGACGGTTCCGTCGCCGGCGAACTGGATGTAGCCGCTGCCGTAGTCGCTGGAGACATACACCGACAGCGACACCGTCTCGGGCGCGGTCGGGTCGCGCGACGGCTCCACGATCAGATACGTGGTCTTGACGTCGGAGGGCTTGATGCCCAGCGTTTCGGGCGCCCCACGCAGAATGCCGACCGTCGCCTTCGGGTGGAACTGCCCCAAGTCGACCAGGACGGCGTCGCTGCTCTTGGACGAGCTGTTCGGATCGCCCCACCCGCCGCGATAGGTGTAGCTCAGAACCCGGCGATCTTCCTTGGGGTCGGCGCGATCCATCACCGCGTAGTCGGGGTAGATGACCAGCCGATAGCCCTTGGTGTCGCCGAATTTCTTGCGAGCCTGCTCCAGCAGGCCGGTCAGGCCGCCCAGCGACTGCAGTTGGCGCGGCGGGGTCAGCACCACCGGCGCGACGCCGTCCGGCTTGGCGCCGGGATCGGAGGTGAAACTCAGCGGCGAGCTGGTGTTGCCGTAGAGCCCCCAGCCGATGCCGACACCGAGCAGCACCGCCACCACGAGGGCGGCCGCCGCGATGCCGGCGCCGCCGAACTTCGGCTGGGCCGATTTCAGCGACGGCAGCTGCACCGGCGCGCTGGCGGTCTGCAGATCGGCGACCAGCGCGTGCAGATCGCCGAGAGTGACGGCGCTGGTGGCCGCGCTGACCCGTTCGCGGTGCTCCTCCATCGACAGCTGGCCCTCGTCGAGGGCCCCGTCGAGAATGCGGCAGGTGTCCTGCCGGTCGCTGTCCTTGGCCCGGGTCGCCGTCGTCGCCACGGCGATGATCGTAGAAGCCCATGCTGGCGGTGATCGCGGAACCGCAGTTCTAATCAGGCTGGGCCGAAGCCTTTTCGCGGCGCCGGCCGTCGGGCATAACTGAATAGCGTGTCAATACATCTGCATTGGTTTCTTCCTACCTACGGAGACTCCCGCAACCTGATCGCCGGCGGGCATGGCAGCACCATGCGCGGCGACCGGCCCGCCGATTTGCGGTACCTGATCCAGCTCGCGCAGGCCGCCGAGATCAACGGCTTCGAGGCCGTCCTCACGCCGACCGGTCAATGGTGCGAAGACGCCTGGCTGTCCACGGCGATGCTGCTCGACGCCACCCAATCGCTGAAATTCCTGGTTGCGCTGCGGCCCGGGCTCATCAGCCCGACGCTGGCCGCGCAGATGGCCGCCACCTTTCAGTGGCAATCGCAGGGGCGGTTGCTGCTCAACGTGGTCACCGGCGGCGAGAGCATCGAGCAGCGGGCGTTCGGCGACTTCCTGACAAAGGAGGCCCGATACGAGCGGTGTGCGGAGTTTCTCGACATCGTTCGCCGGCTGTGGACCTCGGAGGACCCCGTGACTTTCACCGGGGAGCATCTGCGGGTCGAGCAGGCGTCGCTGGCGCGACGTCCCGAGCCGTTGCCGGCCGTCTTCTTCGGCGGCTCGTCGGCGGAGGCGGGCCGGGTCGCGGCCCGATTCGCCGACACCTACCTGACCTGGGGTGAGCCGCCCGAGCAGGTCAGCCACAAGTTGGACCGGATCCGTGGCTTGGCGTCGGCGCAAGGGCGCGTCCTCGGCTACGGAATCCGGCTGCACGTCATCTCCCGCGACACGAGCGAACAGGCTTGGGCGGAGGCAAACCGGCTGCTGTCGGGGCTCGACCCGCACACCGTGGCGGCCGCACAGCGGTCGCTGGCCCGCTCGGAGTCCGAGGGCCAGCAACGGATGCGCCAATTACACGGTGGCGGAGGTGATTTCACTGTAGGCGCCGACGCCCGCAGTCTGGAGATCTATCCCAACCTGTGGTCCGGGGTGGGGTTGGTTCGCGGCGGCGCGGGCACCGCACTGGTCGGTTCCCACCAAGAAGTCGCCGACCGCATCGCCGAATACGCGGCGCTGGGCCTACAGCACTTCATCCTGTCCGGCTATCCGCATCTGGAGGAGGCGTACACGTTCGGCGAGGGCGTGCGGCCGCTCCTGGCGCAGCGTGGGTTGCTGGAGGACAACGCGGCGACGCCCACGGAACCGGTCCGGTCGGCATTCCTCAGCGGGCTCGGAGACGTCAGCGCGTCCTAACCCGCCGGGCAAGCACTCGGCAACGGCGATCCGCACGTACTCTGGTCAACGTGCGACTGCAGCGACAGGTGGTGGACTACGCGCTTCGGCGTCGCTCACTGCTGGCCGAGGTGTACTCGGGCAGGACAGGGGTGTCCGAAGTGTGCGACGCCAACCCCTACCTGCTGCGTGCCGCGAAATTCCACGGCAAGCCCAGCCCGGTGATGTGCCCGATCTGCCGCAAGGAGCAGCTCACGCTGGTGTCGTGGGTGTTCGGCGACCACTTGGGTGCGGTATCGGGATCGGCGCGCACGGCCGAAGAGCTGGTCATGCTGGCGTCGCGTTTCGAGGAGTTCTCGGTCCACGTGGTGGAGGTATGCCGGACTTGCAGCTGGAATCACCTGGTCAAGTCGTATGTGCTCGGCGCGCCGCGACCGGCCCGTCCGGCCCGTCCGTCCAAGGGGGCGCGCAGCACGCGGACGGCGCGCAACGGCGCTCGCACGGCCAGTGAATAACGAAGGGCGACAAGACCGGTCGGCCAGTGACGTCCCAGGCGGGTCACGGGCCGACGGCGACAGCACACGCCCGTCAGAAAGCGACAACGGCACTCGCCGGGCATCCGGCCCGCCGCCCCGGCATCGGCGTCCGGTGCCGCCCGACGACCGGCTGACGACGATCCTGCCGCCGGTCGTCGACGAGCAATCGCAACGGCTGCGCGACCCGATCGAAGCGGTCAAGGCCGCGCTGGACGGCACGCCGCCGCCACCACCACCGCCGCGACGTCCCAGCCGCGACCCGGTCGAGCAGGTCAAGGCCGCGCTCGATGCCACGCCACCGCCCCGGCGTCGGGACCGCGAACTGGGGCTGGGCGGTCGGCCGCCGGGCGGGGGCCCGCCCGGTCCGCCGCCGCGCAAGCCCGGCCAACCGAACTGGGATTGGCTGCGCCAACTGGACTGGAGCTGGCTGCGGCGGATCAACTGGTTGTGGGTGCGCCGCGGGCTCTACGTGGCCGCGGTGGTGCTGCTGCTGTTGCCGATCGTCACGTTCGCGATGGCCTACTTCATTGTCGACGTGCCCAAGCCGGGCGACATCCGCACCAACCAGGTGTCGACGATCCTGGCCAGCGACGGCACCGAGCTGGCGAAAATTGTTCCGCCCGAAGGCAACCGGGTCGACGTGAACATCAACCAGGTGCCGGTGCATGTGCGCCGGGCCGTGCTGGCCGCCGAGGACCGCAACTTCTATTCGAATCCGGGGTTCTCGCTGACCGGTTTCGCGCGGGCGGTGAAGAACAACATCTTCGGCGGCGACACGCAGGGCGGGTCCACCATCACCCAGCAATACGTCAAAAACGCGCTGGTGGGCGCGCAGCGCGCCGGGGTGGGTGGCCTGATCCGCAAGGCCAAAGAACTCGTCGTCGCCACCAAGATGTCGGGCCAGTGGTCCAAAGACGATGTGCTGCAGGCGTATTTGAACATCATCTATTTCGGTCGCGGCGCCTACGGGATTTCCGCGGCGGCCAAGGCGTACTTCGACAAACCCGTCGAGCAGCTCACCGTCGCCGAGGGCGCGCTGCTGGCCGCGCTGATCCAGCGGCCGTCGACGCTGGATCCCGCCGTCGACCTCGACGGTGCCAAGGAACGCTGGAACTGGGTGCTCGACGGCATGGTCGAGACCGGGGCGCTGGCACCGAAGGACCGTGCGGCGCAGCAGTTTCCGCCGACGCTGCCGCCGGACGCCGCCCGGGCGCAGAACCAGACCACCGGGCCCAACGGGCTGATCGAGCGGCAGGTGACCAAGGAACTGCTCGACCTGTTCAACATCGACGAGCAGACGCTGAACACGCAGGGCCTGCAGGTCACCACCACGATCGATATGCAGGCCCAGCGGGCCGCCGAGAAGGCCGTGTCGACGTATATGGATGGACAGGATCCCGACATGCGGGCCGCGGTGGTCTCGATCGACCCGCACACCGGCGCGGTCAAGGCCTACTACGGCGGGGCGGACGCCAACGGCTTCGACTTCGCGCAGGCCGGGCTGCAGACCGGGTCGTCGTTCAAGGTGTTCGCGTTGGTGGCCGCGCTCGAGCAAGGCATCGGGCTGGGCTATCAGGTGGACAGTTCCCCGCTGACCGTCAACGGCATCAAGATCAGCAATGTCGAGGGCGAAAGCTGCGGAACCTGCAACATCGCCGAGGCACTCAAGCGTTCGCTGAACACCTCCTACTACCGGCTGATGCTGAAACTGAAAAACGGCCCCGAGGACGTCGCCCAGGCCGCCCACCAGGCCGGCATCGCCACCAGCTTCCCCGGCGTGTCGCACACTTTGTCGGAGGATGGCCAGGGCGGGCCGCCCAACAACGGAATCGTGTTGGGGCAGTATCAGACTCGCGTGATCGACATGGCTTCGGCGTATGCCACGCTGGCCGCCTCGGGTGTCTACCACCAGCCGCATTTCGTGGAGAAGGTGGTCAACTCCGAGGGCCGGGTGCTCTTCGACGCGGCCACCCAGGACAACTCCGGTGAGCAGCGCATCGACAAGGCCGTCGCCGACAACGTCACCTCGGCGATGCAGCCGATCGCCGGCTACTCCCGCGGCCACAACCTGGCCGGCGGACGGCCGTCGGCAGCCAAGACCGGTACCACGCAGCTCGGCGATACGGACGCCAACAAGGACGCCTGGATGGTCGGGTACACGCCGTCGCTGTCGACGGCGGTGTGGGTCGGCACTGTGCAGGGTGACCAGCCGCTGGTGAACAAGTGGGGTGGCCCGGTGTACGGCTCGGGCCTGCCGTCCGACATCTGGAAGGCGACCATGGACGGCGCGCTGAAAGGCACCAACAACGAATCGTTCCCGAAGCCCACCGAGATCGGCGGATACGCCGGTGTGCCGGCCGCGCCGCCGCCGCCACCACCGCCGCCGCAGGTGACGGTCATCCAGCCCACAATTGAAGTGGCGCCGGGCATTACGATCCCGGTCGGGCCGCCGACCACCGTGCCCGTCGGCCCGGGGCCGCCGCCGTCGCCGCCGGGCGCACCCGAGACTCCCGCAGCGCCACCGCCGCCGTGACGGGCGACACCGTCTCGCCACGGCAGTTGGCTGCCGACCGGCGCTCCGCCGACGATCGCGATTGCCCCAGCCGCACAGACTTTTTGGGCTCGGCGATGTCGAGCGTCATCGGCGGTCCAGTCGGCCGGCACGCGCTGATCGGCCGGGCCAGGTTCCTCACGCCGCTGCGGGTGATGTTCGCGATCGCTCTGGTGTTCCTGGCGCTGGGCTGGTCGACGAAAGCGCCCTGCCTGGTGACCACCGGGACGGGGCCGGCCGATCAGCGGGTGGCCAACTGGGGCAACCAGCGCGCCTATTACGAGCTGTGCTACTCGGACACGGTGCCGCTCTACGGCGCAGAGTTGTTGAGCCAGGGCAAGTTTCCGTACAAGTCCAGCTGGGTCGAAACGGACGCCAGCGGAAAACCGCAGATCCGCTACGACGGCCAGCCCGCGGTGCGCTACATGGAGTATCCGGTGTTGACCGGGGTCTACCAGTACGTGTCAATGGCGCTGGCCAAGACCTACACCGCGTTGAGCAAGCTGATCGCACTGCCGGTGATCGCCGAGGTGGTGGTGTTCTTCGACGTCGCCGCAATCGGTTTGGCGTTGGCCTGGCTGGCGACCGTCTGGGCCACCGCGAATTTGGCGGGCCGACGGGTGTGGGATGCCGCGCTGGTGGCCGCGTCCCCGCTGCTGATCTTTCAGGCGTTCACGAATTTCGACGCGCTGGCAACGGCTTTGGCGACGGGTGGGCTGCTGGCTTGGGCGCGCCGACGGCCGGTGCTGGCCGGTGTGCTGATCGGCTTGGGGGTCGCCGCCAAGCTGTATCCGGTGTTGCTACTGGGCCCGCTGCTGGTGCTGGGAATCCGGACCGGCCGCCTGCGTGAACTGGCCCGCACCGCGGCGGCGACGGCCGTGACGTGGCTGTTGGTCAATCTGCCGGTGATGGTGCTGTTTCCGCGCGGCTGGTCGGAGTTCTTCCGGCTCAACACCCGCCGCGGCGACGACATGGATTCGCTGTACAACGTCGTCAAGTCGTTCACCGGCTGGCGGGGTTTCGACCCTTCGCTGGGCTTTTGGCAGCCGCCGACGGTGCTCAACACCGTCGTTGCGGTGTTGTTCGTATCCTGTTGCGCCGCAATCGGTTACATCGCGCTGACCGCTCCGCAGCGGCCGCGGGTGGCGCAACTGGCCTTACTGGTGGTGGCGGCGTTCCTGTTGACCAACAAGGTGTGGAGCCCGCAGTTCTCGCTGTGGCTGGTGCCGCTGGCGGTGTTGGCGTTGCCGCATCGGCGGGTCCTGTTGGCGTGGATGACGCTCGACGCGCTGGTGTGGGTGCCGCGGATGTACTACCTCTACAGCACGCCCAACCGCGGCCTGCCCGAGCAGTGGTTCACCGCGGCGGTGCTGCTGCGCGACCTGGCGGTGGTGGGGTTGTGTGTGCTGGTGGTACGAGAGATCTATCGTCCCGGCGAGGATCTGGTCCGTTGGGCCGGCCGGGTTGACGACCCGACCGGCGGGGAGTTCGACGATGCCGCCGACGCGCCGCCCGGTTGGCTGCCGGATTGGCTACGCCCGGCAGCGCTGCGGGCTCCAGCTCCATCGCCGGAGCGCGATTTCGCAAGCTCAACCGTCGTCCGGTAACCTGATCCGGTTGCCGACGCAGGCGACCCTCCTGCCACGGAGAAGACCGTGGCCGCACACGACCATAGGAGGTGATGAGGTTCCCATGCGTCCATACGAAATCATGGTCATCCTTGACCCCACCCTCGACGAGCGCACCGTAGCTCCGTCGTTGGAGGCCTTTCTCAATGTCATCCGCAAGGACGGCGGAACAGTGGAGAAGGTCGACATCTGGGGTCGGCGCCGACTGGCCTACGAAATCGCCAAGCATGCCGAGGGCATCTACGCGGTGATCGACGTCAAGGCCGCGCCGGCGACGGTGTCCGAGCTCGACCGTCAGCTGTCCCTGAACGAGTCCGTGTTGCGCACCAAGGTGATGCGCACCGACAAGCACTGATGCCGATTGCCCGGCTTCTCCCGGGGCCGTCCGGCCCGCATCGTCGGCGGGCGCCTGTGGGCGAACGGCCGCGGCGCGTCGGAGCCGTTGCGTAGGCTCAGCCCAATGCCAATCCCAGGAGGAGCTAATGGCTGGTGACACCACCATCACCGTCGTCGGAAACCTGACCGCTGACCCCGAGCTGCGGTTCACCCCGTCCGGTGCTGCCGTGGCGAACTTCACCGTGGCCTCCACACCGCGCATCTACGACCGCCAAAGCGGGGAATGGAAGGACGGCGAGGCGCTGTTCCTGCGGTGCAACATCTGGCGTGAGGCCGCCGAGAACGTGGCCGAAAGCCTGACCCGGGGATCGCGGGTGATCGTGCAGGGGCGGCTCAAGCAGCGCTCGTTCGAAACCCGCGAGGGCGAGAAGCGCACGGTGGTCGAGGTCGAGGTCGACGAGATCGGGCCTTCACTGCGCTACGCCACCGCCAAGGTCAACAAGGCCAGCCGCAGCGGCGGCGGAGGCGGCGGTTTCGGCGGAGGCGGCGGCGGAGGTTCGCGGCAGCCGGCGGCACCGGCCGCGGGCGCCACCGGCGACGACCCGTGGGGCAGCGCTCCGGCCTCGGGCTCGTTCGGCGGCGGCGACGACGAACCACCCTTCTAACACCTGAACCAAAGAACGAAAGAGATAGACATGGCCAAGAGCAACAAGCGGCGTCCGGCTCCGGAGAAGCCGGTCAAGACACGCAAGTGCGTGTTCTGCGCCAAGAAGGACCAAGTGATCGACTACAAGGACACCGCGCTGCTGCGCACCTACATCAGTGAGCGCGGCAAGATCCGGGCGCGCCGGGTCACCGGCAACTGCGTGCAGCACCAGCGCGACATCGCCCTAGCCGTCAAGAATGCCCGCGAGGTGGCGCTGCTGCCCTTCACCTCCTCGGCGCGCTAGACCCAGAACGGAAAGCACACAACGATGAAGCTGATTTTGACTGCCGAGGTCGACCACCTCGGTTCCGTCGGCGACACCGTCGAGGTCAAAGACGGATACGGCCGCAACTACCTGCTGCCGCGCGGACTGGCGATCGTCGCGTCCCGCGGCGCCCAGAAGCAGGCCGACGACATTCGCCGCGCCCGGGAAACCAAGCAGGTGCGCGATCTGGACCACGCCAACGAGATCAAGGCGGCGCTCGAGGCGCTGGGCTCGGTCTCGCTGCCGGTCAAGACGGCGGGCGACACGGGCAAGCTGTTCGGCTCGGTGACCGCTGGCGACGTCGTCGCCGCCATCAAGAAGGCGGGCGGGCCCAACCTCGACAAGCGCATCGTGCGGCTGCCCAAGGCGCACATCAAGTCCGTCGGCAGCCACCCCGTCACGGTGCACCTGCATCCCGACGTCAACGTCGAGATCGCGCTGGACGTCGCCGCGGAGAGCTAGATCTTTCTTCACGCACCCCGGTGGCAGCCACGCCGCCGGGGTTGTCGTGTTGGCTGGCGAACTTTTCGGCGCGCCGCCCGCGCTGTGAACGTAACCGTCTGTTAACGCCCGGCACGGTTGGCCGATACGCAACACGCCCGAAACGGCAACCTGTCACGACACGCCGAAGAGATTCTCATCCACACAAACTCCACGCCATTGTGGTGCGCCTATCTGCAGAAATGCAGTAACCCTCGACAGTGCTCCACAGGTTTTCCACACCCGCCTCAACACAGGGGGCGACGGATATGCACACCCGATGCACAGCTTCATAAACAGCACCGTTTGGACGCCTTGCCAGCAACCTTTAGCGTCGACCCGTCGCGAGGCGTTGTCGGTGGCTTGACTTAACGTCGAATCGCCGGATCTCGAATGCACGTTCGAGCGATGTGCCGGAGGAGGTGGGGAGCTCATGGCGGTCGTCGACGACCTCGGTCAGCCGGGCATGGACACCCCCAGCGAGGACTACGGCCGCCAACCGCCGCAGGACCTCGCCGCCGAACAGTCGGTGCTGGGCGGGATGCTGCTGTCCAAGGACGCCATCGCCGACGTGCTGGAGCGGCTGCGGCCCGGTGACTTCTACCGCCCCGCGCATCAGAACATCTACGACGCCATCCTCGATCTGTACGGGCGCGGCGAGCCGGCCGACGCGGTGACGGTGGCCGCCGAGCTGGATCGGCGCGGCCTGCTGCGCCGGATCGGCGGGGCGCCGTATCTGCACGATCTGATTTCGACGGTGCCCACGGCCGCCAACGCCGGCTACTACGCGAGCATCGTCGCCGAGAAGGCGTTGTTGCGCCGGCTGGTCGAGGCGGGCACCCGGGTGGTGCAGTACGGCTATGCGGGCGCGGAGGGCGCCGACGTCGCCGAGGTGGTGGACCGGGCGCAGGCCGAGATCTACGACGTGACCGATCGGCGGCTCTCCGAGGACTTTGTGCCCCTGGAGGATCTGCTGCAGCCCACGATGGACGAGATCGACGCGATCGCCTCCAACGGTGGGGTGGCCCGCGGCGTGCCGACCGGGTTCACCGAACTCGACGAGGTGACCAATGGGCTGCATCCCGGGCAGATGATCATCATCGCGGCCCGGCCCGGTGTGGGGAAGGCGCTGGCGCTCAACACCCCGCTGCCGACCCCGACCGGCTGGACCACAATGGGCGATGTCGCGGTCGGTGATGCGTTGCTCGGCGCCGACGGGCAGCCGACGCGCGTGGTGGCCGCCACCGAGGCCATGGTGGGCCGGCCCTGTTACGAGGTCGAGTTCTCCGACGGCACGGTCATCGTCGCCGACGCCGATCACCAGTGGCCGACGGGCTACGGCATCCGCACCACGGCCCAATTGCGTTGCGGCCTGGACACAATCGCCGGCGCCGGCTCGATCGGGCGATACGCCGAAGGCGGCGCGACGCTGATGGCGCCGGTGTTGCAGCTGGACGCGGTGCGACGGGTGCGCAGCGTCCCGGTGCGCTGCGTGCAGGTCGACAACCCTATGCAGCTGTATCTGGCCGGGCGGGGGATGGTTCCGACGCACAACTCGACGCTCGGGCTGGATTTCATGCGGTCCTGCTCGATCAAGCATCGGATGGCCAGCGTCATCTTCTCGCTGGAGATGAGCAAGTCCGAGATCGTGATGCGGCTGTTGTCGGCTGAGGCGAAAATCAAGCTGTCCGACATGCGTTCGGGCCGGATGAGCGACGACGACTGGACCCGGCTGGCGCGGCGGATGAGCGAAATCAGCGAAGCGCCACTGTATATCGACGACTCGCCGAACCTGACCATGATGGAGATCCGTGCGAAGGCGCGGCGGTTGCGGCAAAAGGCCGATCTGCGACTGATCGTGGTGGACTACCTGCAGCTGATGACGTCGGGCAAGAAGTTCGAGTCGCGGCAGGTCGAGGTATCCGAATTCTCCCGGCATTTAAAGCTTTTGGCCAAGGAGCTGGAAGTTCCGGTGATCGCGATCAGCCAGCTGAACCGCGGACCCGAGCAGCGTACCGACAAGAAGCCGATGTTAGCTGATCTACGCGAATCCGGTTCGTTAGAACAAGATTCGGATATGGTGATTTTGCTACACCGGCCAGACGCCTTCGAGCGTGACGACCCGCGAGGCGGTGAGGCGGACTTGATCATTGCCAAACACCGCAATGGGCCGACAAAGACTGTCACAGTCGCACACCAGTTGCATCTTTCGAGATTCGCCAACATGGCGAGATAGTTGAGGAGGCCGCCGCCGACATGTAGGGTCTCACGAATCTTGGCGGAATATCACGAGTGATGGCCGAGCGATGGCGAATCCGCCAAGTTGGTGAGACACGCGGGTTGTTCAATCCCAAGGCTGAATACGTAGTAAATAAACGCGCTCTGCCGGATCTAGCCGCCGAGCAAGGCATTAGCACCGCTACTCCGGACCTGGAAATCGTTACCAGCGTTCGATGTTGGTGTCGTCCTGTGTGAGGGGTCGCGCATAGGAGACGTCGTTGGTGTCCCAGCTGCCCTTGATGAAGCCGGCGAAGTTACCCGACTTCAGTGCCGACCCGTCGCCCTGCAGCGTCCACTCCACGGTGCAGCGGCGCAGCGCGATCTTCCACGTGCCGTCGCGGCGTTCAAGGCGGTCGATGTATCGGCCGCCCATCATGATGAGCGTCTTGCCGGCGCGCGCTTGCACGATGACGTAGCTCTCGCTGTGCGCGACGTCGCCGTCGATCTCGCAGGTGTGTGTCGTGATGTTGTGCGAGTGCTGGTCGAAGGCAGCGGAGTGCGCCGCGTTGGCCCAATCACCGTAGTCTGCAGCCGCTTTCACCGTAGGTCCGTGCTCGTCGACGCCGTCGTCGGTGTAGACACTGGTCATCAGTGGGACATCATGGCGGTCGTGTCCACGGGCCTGGGTATGGATGAGGTCGCGGATCTCAATCTTGTCCTTGACGTACTGCAGGTCGCGGCGCAGTGCTTCGAGGTCGATGTCGGTGCTTGTCACTGAGATGCTCCTTGGTTTGGGGATCAGGATTGATTCAGATGCCGGCGGGACCGGGGCCGCCGTGGATGTACAGGGTCTGGCCGGAGCAGTAGCTGCTTGCATCCGAGGCGAAGAAGAGGACGCCGTAGCCGATTTCATCGGGTTCGGCTATTCGCCCCATGGCGTTCATGGCGCCCAGCTGGTCGACGTCGAATCCGCCTTTCGCTGCGTCTGCCAGCAGTCCGTCTGTTCGGATGGCTCCGCAGGCAATGCAATTGACCCGGATGCCCTTGCGTCCCCAGGCCGCGGCCATTGACCCGGTGAGGTTGTTCACGCCGGCCTTGGCGGCGGCATAGATGGCGGCCTGTGGCATGGCGATCAGGCTCGCGCCGGACGAGATGTTGACGATTGCGCCGCTGCCTTGTGTCATCATCGGCTTCACTGCGCACCTCGAGAGGAACCACACACTGCCGAGGTTGAGGTCCACGACATTGTGCCACTCTTCCTCGGTCCATCTGGTGATGCCTTTGGTTTCACCCCCGCCCGCGTTGTTGACCAGGATGTCGAGTCTCCCGAAGTCGGCCAGGGTGGCATCGACGAGGTCTTGGCATTGCTGGGTTTCGGTGACGTCGGTCGGCACGATCAACGCCCGGCGTCCGAGCGCCTCGACCTCCTTGGCCGTCGCCTGCAGAGGATCGGGCCGCCGTCCGGCCAGCACGATATCCGCACCGTGCTCGGCCAGGACGAGGGCGCTGGCCCGGCCGATGCCCGTGCCGGCGCCCGTGATGACTGCAACTCTGTCGGTCAGCGCGAACCGATCACTCATCGATCAACTCCTGATGTCTGCCGCGGCGAAGCCGCACGGGACGCACGATCATGCGCCGTCGCCGTCGACGGAAAGTCCTGCCTTGGCGCGAAGTTCCCGGACGTCGTCCTCCAAGTGGACCTGGCAGGTTTTCAGCATGCGCATCAGGGCGTCGTAGCTAGTGACCGTGAACATCGTGTCCAGAAGTTGCTGGGTGCCGAATTCGCTCGACAGGGTGGCCCACGTGGCATCGCTCAGTTGGCCGTCGTGGATGAGCTCGTCCACGCATCGCAGCAGTGCGACCTCGAATTCGCTCCAATAGGGCGCGGTCGGACCGAAGGCGATCCGCGCGACATCTTCGGTGCTGATGCCGCCGTCGGGCGCAATGAAGTTGTGATGTGTCCATTCGTAGGCGGATCCACGTACGGCGGCGGTGCGCAGGATGAGCATTTCGCGGTGCCGCATGCTCAGCGTGGTTCCCATCAGCAGGTGTCCCTGCAGCGTGCAGAATGCCCGCGCCAGGGATGGGTGGTGCGCCAACGTCCCCAGTGCGTTCTCCGCTTTGGGGCGGTCCTTGGTGACCGGTGCGGGATGGCGCGGATTGGGTGGCATGAGGGCGGCCATCGCGTCGCGCATCTCCGGCGGCCAGTCCCGGAAACGAAGTGGTGTCACGCGTGACATGGAAGCTGATCCTTTCGAGTTGTGTTGTACGGCTGCTTATTTGAGGAGGGCGCCGCCGTCGACCGGTAGTGCGACCCCGGTGATGTAGCGCGCGTCGTCGGAGACCAGGAAGAGGATGGCGTTGCTGATGTCGGCGGGTTCGACGTACGGAATCGGAAGCACGTGCATCTGCCGGGACGCGACCTCGAAGTCCTCCACGGTGGGATTTTCCAAGTCGGGCCGAAACATCCGGTAGGTCGGCTCGTTGAGCAGCATGGGTGTGGCGACGCTGCTCGGACAGACGATGTTGACGCGGATGTTTCTCGGACCGAGTTCCAGGGCCATGGTGCGCATCAACCCGTGCAGCCCGTGTTTGGACGCGATGTAGTTGCCGATGTTCTCGGCGCCGCGGAGGCCGCCGATCGAGCTGGTGAACACGATCGAGCCGCCGCGCTTGCCGGCCATGATGTGGGGTATCGCCACCCGCGCGGTGATCCACGCGCCGTTGAGGTTGACGTCGATCATGTCGCGCCACGTCTTCGGGTCCATCCGGTTCAGGCGCGTGCCCTCGCTGGCGAGGGCGGCATTGGCGAGCACGATGTCCAGGCGCCCGAGCTGTGCGACACCGTCGTCGACCGCGGCCCGCATGGCGTCGAAGTCTCGAACATCGACCTGCGATGCGATGATGCGCTGTCCGAGCGCCTCGACCCGGCGCACGGTCTCCGCTAGGTCGTCGGGTGTGGACATCGGCAGTTTGACTCCGTCGAGCTGCTTGCACACATCGATGGCGATGATGTCGGCACCCTCACGCGCGAGCGTTACGGCATGGCTGCGACCCTGCCCGCGGGCCGCACCGGTGATGAAGGCCACCTTGCCCCCGACCTTTCCTGCCATTCGGACCTACATTCCCTTCGCGCTTGCATGTGCTATACGACCGTACAGGATTCTAGCTCGGTACAATACACCCGTACAGCGGTCGTCGGCATGTGAAAATGCCATGAACCATCAGGGAGGTGGACATGGCAGCATCGCCCCGCCGCGTAGGAGCAGAGACTTCACAGACGCGTGACGCCTTGCTCGAGGCCGTTGCGCAGATGATGCTGGAGGAGGGATATGCGAGCGTCACGTATCGCGCATTGGCCGCGAAGGCTGGCGTGACACCAAGCCTCGTCCAGTACTACTTTCCCTCGCTGGACGACATCTTCGTCGCCGCCATTCGCCGCTACTCCGAGCGGAACCTGCGATGGTTGACCGAGGAACTTCAGCGGCGACCCGACGATCCACTTCATGCGTTGTGGGAGAGCAGTTGGCACGAGTCGACGAGTGCTCTGATGACGGAGTTCATGGCACTTGGCAACCACCGCAAATCTATTCGTTCCCAGATCGCCGCCGCGACGGACAGCATACGCAGAGTCCAGGTCGACGCGCTGGTGGCAAAATTCGGGAAAGGCGCCCGGCTCCTCGCTGATCTTTCGTTCGATGCCGTGGTGCTGCTGATCAACGGTGTTCCGAAGCTCCTTGAGTTGGAGGAAAGCGTGGGCGTCGATACCGCCCACGCCGAGTTGATCGCCGCGTGCGAGCGCTTGCTGGACGCCGTCGAACCACCAGCCAAGCCTCGCCGCCGCAGGAAGAAGGCTCCGACTCGCCGACGCTGACTCGCCGCAGCGGGCGCTTCGTACCCAGCCTTGTGAGTGCGCTGTACGTCTGTATAGACTGAACGATCGTATAGCAGGTCCACGGCGGGTGGAAGGCGAGCATTGTGAGTCGCGTGGCGGTAGTAACCGGCGGTGGGTCGGGAATCGGGCGGGCCATCGTCGAACGACTGGCCCGCGACCGCCATCGCGTTGCGGTGTTGGACGTAAACGAAGAAGCTGCCGAGAAAGTGGCGGCCCAGGTGCAGGCCGACGGCGCCCACGCAATCGCGGTACTGGCCGACGTCGCCGAAAGCGCCAGTGTCGCAGCGGCGTTCGAGTCGGTGCGGCGCGCGCTCGGCCCCGTCCAGCTCTTGGTTACCAGCGCGGCGATCACTGGCTTCAAGCCATTCGGCGAGATCACGATCGAGGACTGGAACCGCCATCTCGCGGTGAACCTCACCGGCACGTTTCTGTGCCTGCAGGCCGCGCTGCCGGACATGGTCGAGGCCGGTTGGGGGCGTGTGGTCACGATTTCTTCGACGGCGGCACAGACGGGATCGCCCCGACAAGGCCACTACTCCGCATCCAAGGGCGGTGTGATCGCGCTGACGCGAACGATCGCGCTCGAATACGCGGCCCACGGGATAACCGCCAACACGGTGCCGCCGTTTTCCGTTGACACCCCGATGCTTCGCGCGGCGCAGGAGGCGGGAAACCTTCCCCCCGTCAAGCACCTTGCCAAGGCCTCCCCGGTCGGCAGGCTGGGCACTGGCGAGGACATCGCCGCTGTGTGCGCTGTCCTGTGCTCCGACGAGGCGGGCTACATCACGGGTCAGATCATCGGCGTCAACGGCGGCGCGGTGATCTGAGCTCTCAAGGAGCAAGCGCGTATCCATGAATGACGAACACAATCACTGGCGCGCATATCCGTTGACATGCAAAAAGATTGGAGAGCCGCGATGCGGATCGGGCTGACCGGCGGCGCCTCATCGACCGACAAGATCATCGAGCAGGCCCAAGCAGCTGAAGCCGAGGGCTTCACGTCCCTGTGGTACGCCAGCACGGTGGCCGGCGACCCGCTGGTGGCAATGGCGCTGGCGGGACGGGCCACCACCTCGATCGAACTGGGTACAGCCGTACTCCAGACGTATCCCTGCCACCCGCTGCTGCAGGCTAACCGGGTAGCCGCCGCGGCAAATGCCATGGGCCGCCCGGGATTCACGCTCGGGCTGGGCCCCTCGCACGAGCCGCTCGTCAGCGGCGTGCTCGGCGTGTCCTACGACCATCCCGGCAGGAACACCGAAGAATATCTGCGCATCATCAGTGCCCTGTTGCGGGGCGAGGAAGTCGACTACTCCGGTCAGGACTGGACAACCCGCAGTCCCGCCGGGATGGTCAAACTCGACAATGAGGTGCCGCTGCTGCTGTCGGCGCTGTCACCCCGGATGTTGCGTATTGCAGGTCGTTTCGCCGATGGAGTCGTGCTCTGGATGGCGTCGCCATCGGTCATCGAATGCCGCATCGCACCCGCACTGCGCCACGCGACCACGGAATGGGGTCGGCCACCGCCAAGGATCGTAGCTGGACTACCCGTCGCCGTGCACGACGACCTCGTCGAGGCCCGGGCGGCCACCGCGGCGATGTCGACGATGTACGCGGGGATGACCAACTATCAGCGGGTCATCGAGGCGGGTGGCGGCGCCACCCCTGCCGATGTCGCGATCATCGGCAACGAGGAGTCGGTGCGAAAACAACTGCAGGACATGCTCGATGCGGGGGCCACCGACATCTGGGCACAGCCCATCGGAGTCGGTGATGACCGAGCACAACGAAAGGCATCGGCCCAACGCACTCGGGAACTGCTCAGCGAACTCGCCCGCCTCGGTTAGGACTTCTGCTCCGTCATACAGCGACACACCTCCGACTCGAACGGAGTATCCATGGACCTGGGATTCGTGTCCCTCAACACGCCGCACGACATCTGTCCCGGCACGCTTGGCGTCGAACTCGAGTCGCGCGGTTTCGAATCCATGTGGGTCGGCGAACACCCGCAGATTCCCGTGTCGGCCTAAGGCGCCTTCCATCCCTCTCTGTTTCGGGCGCAGAAGCAGATGTGGGATCCGCTGCTGTCCTTGATGGCGGCGGCTCAGGCCACGACCGAGCTTCGTGTCGGCACATCCGTGGCCTTGCCGCTCGAGCATGAAATATTCACATTCGCAAAGCAAGTCGCAACCCTCGACCAGATGACTGGCGGCCGTTTACGGCTAGGCATCGGCGTCGGATTTCGCGCCGAACTAGAACAGTCCCGGCCCATCAAATGGTCGCACCGATACCGCGCGCTCGCCGACATGGTGCAGGCCCTGAGTGCGTTGTGGACTACCGACGAGTCCGAACACCACGGCCCCTTCTTCGATTTCGAGCCGGTGTGGTCATTCCCCAAACCACGGGAGAAACCGCGTCCTCCGCTGCTGGCCGCCGCCTGCTTTGCTTTACGACCGTATTGCGCTCATTGGTGAGCGCTGTCGGAGGTAAGTCATCGATCTGCGCCAGCCATGCAAATCGACGTAGCGATGAAAAAACTCGACACTGCGTTGATTTTTGCGTAGGCTCGTGTCATGCCCAAGACGTTCTTCATCACCGGTGTCAGCAGCGGACTCGGCCGCGCCTTCGCGCACGGTGCGCTGGAAGCCGGCCACACCGTCATCGGCACGGTGCGCAAGACCGCCGATCTGGCCCCTTTCGACGCACTGGACGCGAAGGCCCACGGCCGGATCCTCGATGTCACCGACCACGCGGCGGTCATCGACACCGTCGCCGAAGCCGAAGCGTCCATCGGGCCTATCGATGTCCTGATCGCCAACGCCGGTTACGGATTGGAGGGCGTCTTCGAGGAGACGCCGCTGTCGGAGGTACGCGCGCAGTTTGAGACCAATTTCTTCGGGGCTGCCGCCACCGTGCAATCGGTGCTGCCGTACATGCGTAAGCGGCGGGCCGGACACATCATGGCGGTCACCTCGATGGGCGGGTTGATGACGGTACCGGGGCTCTCGGCGTATTGCGCCAGCAAGTACGCGCTCGAAGGCCTGCTGGAGAGTATCGGCAAGGAAGTCGCCGGGTTCGGGATCCACGTCACCGCAATCGAACCCGGGTCCTTCCGGACGGCTTGGGCGGGCCGGTCAATGGTCCGCGCCGAACGCGCCATCGATGACTACGACACGGTGTTCGAGCCGATCCGTTCGGCACGCCTGCACGCCAACGGCAACCAGCTCGGTGATCCGGCAAAGGCCGCGACGGCCATCCTGACCGTCGTCGACGCTGTGCAGCCACCCCGCCACCTCGTACTGGGATCCGATGCGCTACGGCTGATCCGCGCCGGACGCGACGCGGTCGACGCTGACATCGCGGCCTGGGAGCCATTGTCACGCAGCACCGATTTCCCCGACGGCCATCAGATTGCGGCGAGTTGACCCGGCGACGAGCGGGCGAACCCCGCAAAGGTGACCTCCGCGAGGCCGCGATCCTGGACGCGGCCGAGGAGTTACTGGGCGCCATCGGCTACGACGCGATGACGATCGCCGACATCGCCGCACGCGCTGGCATCACCCGCGGAGCGCTCTACTTCTATTTCGGATCCAAGCAGGAAGTCATCACCGCGCTGTTCGCCCGCACCGTCACGGTGCTGCACGAGAAATCGCGCGCGGCAAGCGAAGACGCCGCCAGCGGGGCAAAGGCGATCGATACCGCCATGAGACGGACCGAGGATCTGTGGCGCGAGCACGGCGTCGTCATGCGCACGGCGATCGACCTTGCGGCAACAGTTCCGCAACTCGATGCGCTCTGGAAAGAGACAGCCGACATCTTCGTCGCTGCGATCACCGCAATACTCGAGCACATGGGAGTGCCGGCCGGTAAGGGGCCCGACCAATCGGCGGCCATCGCTGAAGCTCTGTGCTGGATGATCGAACGCAACTTCTATCAAGCCTCCCGAGTGTCGCCCGCCCGCCTGACTCAAGCGCGACAGACCTGCAGCGAAATATGGCTACGAGTCGCCTCTTGAGTCGCGCTGCGCCCCTGCGTCGCCGTCGGGCGCACCTCTGATCACGGGCGACATAACAGGCGAGGTCGTCGATCATCCCGCTCGACGCCACCTCTCCAATGTGATCGCTCGTATCACCGCGGGGATGTAGCAGCAAGTGGCTCGACCCCGCCGGTCGCGGCTTGCCGAGAACCAGGCCGGCTGTTCCGGGTGACGGCGGAGCGACAAACCATGAGTCGCCGACCATGGGCGCCTACGGCCCCGCTCGCTGGCCGCCGAGTGGCGGCGTGACGACCCTGCCGCCAGCCCGGCTGCTCTGAACAAATAACGCGGATTTGAGACAAGTCACCAATGACATCTCGTGAAACAACTCGCATTACCGCAGTTCGGGCGATCGCGATAGGACACTGAAAATGAGAACCTACAGTCGAGATGCAATGAAGATTGACAAACAGGTACCAGTTGTTTGAAACGTTGTCACCTGCTCGTGCACCTATGAAGTCTACGAGGGCTCGTCATCGGCCCGGGAAGTCGTCGTCTCTGCCAGGTGGTGCAGGATTCGTTCGTTGAGGGCGGCGAGCATGTCGAGTTCAGCCGGGGTGAGCAGGTCGATGAAGTTCCGGCGGACGTCCTCCACGTGCCTGGGCGCTGCCTTCTCGATGGCGGCGCGGCCAGCCGGCGAGTTCTTCTCGTTGCCGCCGGTCCATGCCGACCTGCGCCCGGTCCAGCCCGGCGGCCCGCCCATCTGGATCGGCGGTGCCAGCGAGGCCGCGATGCGCCGGGTCGGCCGCAGCGGCGTCGGCTGGCTCGGGGTCGAGGGGCTGCAGGACGAGGTCACCGACCACCTGTGGTCGATTGCGCGCCGTGCGCGAAGGACGCCGGCCGCGATCCTGATGCGCTGAAGACGGCAATGCGGATCAACCGCGAACCGGGCACGTCCGTTGACTCAGCCGCCAGGCTCGAGCGCCTCGCCCGGTCGGAGGCTGACGAGGGAATCGTGGATGCCTTCGCAATGTTCTCAACTCTTGACCAGATGCTCGACTTCGCCAGCCAGGTTATCGATCGATGGGGTGATGATGGGAAAGCTTGACGGCAAGGTGGCGGTGATCACTGGTGGATCAAGCGGGATGGCGCTGGCCGGTGCCAAGTTGTTCGTTGAAGAAGGAGCTCACGTCTTCATCTCGGGTCGGCGGCAGGAAGCGCTGGATGAAGCCGTCGAGCTGATCGGCCGGAATGTGACCGGTGTGCAAGCGGATTCGGCCAACCTGGACGATCTGGACCGGTTGTTCGATGTGGTCAGGCGGGAAAAGGGCGCCGTCGACGTGTTGTGGGCCAGTGCGGGGATGGGCGAGGAGGGCAAGCTCGGTGAGATCACGGAGCAGCACTTTGATGCGACGTTCGGGCTGAACGCGCGTGGCACGCTGTTCACGGTGCAGAAGGCATTGCCGCTTTTCAACGACGGTGGCTCGATCTTCATGACCGGGTCGATCGCTTCGGTCAAGGGTTTTCCTCACTGGAGTGTGTACGCGGCGAGCAAGGCTGTACTGCATGCCTATGCTCGCGTGTGGTTGAACGAGTTGAAGGACAGGAGGATTCGGGTCAATGTGCTGACCCCGGGCCAGGTCGCCACGCCGATACAGGAGCAGTTGTTCGACGAGGAGACCAAGGCGCAGTTTGAGGCAATGATCCCGCGGGGAAAGATGGGCAGCCCTGGGGAGATTGCATCGGTCGCACTGTTTCTCGCCTCGGATGACTCGAGCTATGTCAATGGTATGGAGTTGATGGTCGACGGCGGCACCACGGCCGTCTGACTGAGCACCGCGCGTGAGCGGAAGCGGATGGACGTGAATATTGAGCAGCCGTCGGGGTGGGTCCGCAGGCGCGGATTCGGGGCGCAGAGACGATTGGGGCGTCTGGGATCTGACCCAACCTGAGGATGCAGCGAAAATTAACAGCCTTCTCCGAGACATCCAACTCTTGCCAAAGTAGACCGGCGATTCTTGTCAATCTTCGCTGCATCTCGACAGCTGAGGCCGCCCACAACAAGCAGTAGCTGTCTTGTCTGCTGTCTAACCCGATCGGCCAGTGCTCGTCTCCGTCAGCACCAATGCTGCTTCGTTGTAGGGGAACAGGCGGTAGAACAGCCGGGGCGCCGGTGCGACAAGGGGTGCGGCCTCAGCCTTACTCACGATCCGCGGGTGGGCCAACGCGATGGCTCTGCCCCGCTTGCGCAATACTGTTGGGCCGCCGGCCAATACGTTTTTGAGCCAGTCGGTCTCAGGCCCGTACCCGACGAGAATGACGTAGCCGTCCCGGGACTTGAATACCAAGAGGGGCGTTCGATAGCGCTTGCCGGACTTGCGGCCGACGTGCTCGAGCGTCCCTAGGCAGGGGAGCCACGGTGTGAGAGACCGAGCGGTTGGGTTTGTGACACGGCGGTTGAAATTGGCGACAGCACGAGGCATTCGCATGAAAGTCCCTTCCTCACCACGCGACTGGCGGTGCTTCGAGACGACAGCGGGACGCTGCTATGCCACGGCTCATGCGGTCGCGGGCACCAGGGCGCTGATGTCCTCGCCTTGAAGGAGTTTCATCGTCAAATTCAGATCGAAGTAGTCGGTCCAGCGAGTGATTCTCCCGTCGCCGTCGACCACAAAGGTCCCCATGACGGGGATGGCCGGCTTGCTTCCGTCCGGCGCCTGGATGTAGTCCAGGCGTTCGGTGAGCACCACGGAACCCTCACTGGCGAGGTTGACGATTTCAAAGGCGTAGGCGTCGGGAAACATCGCGAATTGGGCGGCCATGTTCTCCACGATGGCATCGGGTCCGATGAAGGCGGGCATTCCCACGTTCTGATAAACAGCACCTTCAGCGAGCAGGGGACGCAACGCTTCGGCGTCCCGCTGCTCCATCAACGCGCAGAACTGGCGGACGACATCGGCTGGCGAGGACATAAGTGAATTCCTTTCGGCGACTGAGTGAATGAACTTGGGTCGTTTCCCACAGAGTCAGTGGTCGTGGATGATCACCCCGCGGATGTTGCGGCCGGCCAGCATGTCGTCGTAGGCCTCATTGATGTCGTCGAGCTTGTACTCGGTGGTGACGGTCTCGTCGAGCAACAGCTTGCCGCTGCGATACAAGCTGATCAGCCGCGGGATGTCGGCCCGCGGGTTGGCCTCGCCATACAGGCTGCCGAGGAGGCGCTTCTGGAACAGCGTGAACAACGTCAGCGGCAGCGTGGGCGTCACGTCGGACATCGATGCCAGGGCGGTCGCCACCACGGCACCGCCCTTGCGCACCGCATTGAGCGCGTCGTTGATCATCGCGCCTTCGAGCACGCCTGGCGTGAGGATGGCCGAGTCGGCCATGACTCCGCGCGTGATCTCGCCGACGAGCTGGGTTGCTTCCTCCATCGAGGTAGAAAAGTGCGTGGCTCCGAACTCAAAAGCCTTGTCGCGCTTGCTCGGTTCGATATCGACGACGACGATCTCCTCCGCACCGGCCAGCCGCGCACCCTGAATGGCACCGCTGCCGATGCCTCCGCAGCCCACCACAACGACGACGTCTCCGGGACTGACCTCTGCGGTGTTGACAGCCGAACCCCAGCCGGTGGTGACGCCGCAGCCGAGAAGGCATGCGCGCGAAAGCGGCACATCGTCGTCGATCTTGACCACCGAGGCTTCCGACAACACACCCCACTGCGCGAAACTGCCGACGCCGGAAAGGGCCCCGATGCCCCGCCCTCTGGCTCGGCGCCGGAACGTGCCGTCGGCCTGGACCCCCGCCAGGATCGTCGCGCCGAAATCACAGAGGTTCTGACGGCCCGTGGCGCACCAGCGGCAGCGACCGCACGCCGGCAGGAAAGAGGTGACCACGTGATCTCCCACCGCCATATCGCGGACCCCCGGGCCGACTTCCCGAACGACGCCCGCCCCTTCGTGTCCGCCGATCAACGGAAAACTCACCCCGAACATGTCACCGGTGCGAATGTGGTGGTCGGAATGGCATAGACCGGTCGCTTCGAACTCGACGAGTAGCTCGCCGTCCTGCGGCGGATCGAGCTCGATCTCCTCGACCGACCACTTCTCGTTCAGCCCCCACAGCACTGCTCCCTTGGTCTTCATGGCGACTCCTTGACGATGTGAATAGCACGCTCGGGGCAGTTGGCAATAGCGTTGTGCGCCCGGTCTTCCCATTCGGGGGGAACGTTTTCCACGACGACGAAGGCGGTCCCTTCGTCGTCGATGTCGAACAGATCGGGATACGTGGCGTAGCAACGGCTGTGTCCCTGACACATATCCCGGTCGACATGAAGTTTCATGGCCCTAGTCCAATCCGCCCGGTTTGTTCCCGATGACACCTGTTTCTGCGAGGGTCGCAAGGGAGGGCTCGTCGAGGCCGAGCAGATCGCCGAGGATGTCGGCATTGTGCTGCCCCAGCGTCGGTGCCGCTGTCCGGTACCACTTGTCGACGCTGCGGTATTTGAAGGGAATCGCAGGCACGTGATGCGGTCCCGCGACAAGATGGTCGAGGCTTTCGAAGAAGCCGCGCGCGGCGAGCTGAGGGTGCATCGATCCGACCCTGGCGTCTGCCAAATCCGCAGCCGGTACGCCGTATCCAACGAGTAACTCGGCTGCGGCCGAGGAGTCGTGGCGGCCGGCCCATTCTTCGAGGTGCTTGTCGAGCACATCATGCGCCCGAACTCGCCCTTCGTGGGTGTCCAGCGAGGGGTCGTTGGCCCAATCCGGCTCGCCCAGAGCAGATTTCAGTAGGCGCCACTGTTCGTCCGTCGCGACCGATATCGCCAGCCACCGCTCGGTGCCCGCGCATCGATAGACCCCTTGGGGGGCGGCGTCACGGCTGCGATTTCCTAGTCGCGATATCAGGTTGCCGTGTGCGGTGAATTCGACGACCTGCTCGGCAGCCGCGTTGAGCGCGGACTCGACCATCGATACTTCGATGAGGCATCCTCGGCCCGTCTCGTCGCGTTGCCGAAGGCCTGTGAGCATGGCGAACGCGGAGTGCATGCCCGCCAGTGGGTCACACGGGCCGCGGGGGATGCGGGGCTGATCGTACTCATGGCCAGTCACCCACGCCATTCCGGTCATCTGCTCCATCGTTTGCGCGAAACCCACGTTGTTGCGCCATGGCCCGTCGAGCCCGAAGGCTGGCATACGAACCATCACTATTCGAGGGTTCCGCTCACTGACGGCCTCCCACGTGATCGCGAAATTATCGAAGACGCGGGGCGAGAAGTTCTCGACCAGAATGTCCGACTGTTCAACGAGTTTGAACAGCAGTTCCCGCCCCGCCGGTGAGGACAGGTCGAGGGTGAGCCCTCGCTTATTAGTGTTCGTTGCCAGGTACATGCCCGACCGCTCCCACCACTGCGGCTGATGGGCGAACGCCGCGGCTACCATCCGCGCACCGTCAGGGCGCTGCGTCGACTCGAGGTGAATGACCTCGGCGCCCAGTGCGGCGAGAATGTGGGTCGAGGAGGGGCCCGCCCACCATGCGGTCGCGTCGAGAATTCGTATGCCCTCCAAGGGAAGTCCGGGCGAGCGGTGGGCAACCCTCGCAATCCTGTTGTGGGCGGGCACTTTTGTCATCTCGCCGAGCGAGGGCGCAACGTCGGTTGGGGCGGGTCGTCGGCCATCGATCCGGTAGGGCGCCAACGGGTGGGTGAAGTTGCCGTCGGCAGAGGTGCCCCAGACGCCGCGCGCCGCGAACTGAGGGTGGTACAGCACCGTCTGGCCATTGTTGACCGGCGAGACGGGGATGCGCAGATCGGAGGCCAGCGCCACGATCTCGTCCGTGGAACGTCCCGTCGTCCATTCCCGCACAATCTGATTCCATTGTTCCCGGCGTTCCCAGCGCGTCGTGGCGAGTGCCCACGCAGGGTCATCCTCGAGCAGGTCCAGCCGGCCGATCATCGCCAGGAACGACTCGAATTGCTGGCGGGTGTTGGTGTTGAAGCCGACCCAGCCGTCCGCGGTCGGTTCGATGGAAGGGATTTCCACCTGACGGGCGGGCCCGTTCAACGGGGGGCGACCGGCCAGCTCGTGGTAGAGGTCAGCGAATCCGCTGGCGCTGAGGTGGCAGGCCTCCAACAACGAGCAGTCGATGATCTCGCCCGGTCCGCCCAATTGAGTCCGACGCAAAGCGCCAAGCGCGCCCACGGCGGCATAACTGGCCATCACCCATTCGAAGACTCGACCACCCGCTTGAATGGGCGGTTGGTCCGGGCGACCTCGCAACGCCAGCGTTCCGCTCTCGGCCTGGATCGTGAACTCCGTTGCGGGCCGGCCGCGGTACGGTCCGGTCAATCCGTACGCAGACAGGGCCACGACCACCAGGTGTGGTGCACGCCGTAGGAGGGCCTCGCGGTCGAGTGCCCCGGGGCCAAGAGAATCGACGAACACATCGGCTGAAACGATCAGGTCCTCCACCTCGGACAGCGCAGTGCCGACGACCGAGCGCTTACCGGCGTTCAAGAATTTGAACAACGCGCCGGTGCCGCCTCGATCGCCAAATGTTCGGTGGCGGAGCGGATCACCTTCTGCGGCTTCTATTTTGATGACCTCGGCTCCGAGGTCGGCGAACATCTTGGTGCAGTACGGGCCGGCGATTTCGGTCGCCCACTCGACAACACGCACCCCTCGGAGCGGATTCATCGAGCCGCCATTTTCCGCGTCGAGGTTGGTGCAAGTGCATTACTCGCACCGCTGAATGCACACCCCAATGTGAAGTCCTCACGCTCGTGCCGATCGAGCAGGGAGCTCTGCGTGCGCAGGGCTGTGGCCTGGCTGGCAACGACGCTAGTGACGGCAAAGCCAGCGTGTCAAGTGCGACTCGATAACTGTGGTGTGGGTGGAGTTCGGCGGATCTCTAGTCGGCCGCGCGCACCTTGGCGGCCCGCTGGGCCCGCCTGGCCCGCTGGGTCCGCCCGGTCCGCTTTGCGGAAGGCGGCTGAGTCGATGCGCTTACCCCGTCGGCGAAGATCTTCGAGCCCAGTTCGATCTGCGCGCGGATATCCGACTCCTCGGTACCAAACCAGCGCGGTCCCAGGCTCGTTGTGAAGATGATGAAGTTGGCTAGCAGCTCGGCCAACAGGTCGGCGTCGACGTCGGTCTTGATCTGCCCGGCCGCTTGGTAGTGGCGAACGCCCTCGGCGATAACAGCCGTACGGCGCGCGTGATTGGGTTGCAGCACGCGCACCGAGAAGTCCGGATCCGACAACGCCCGACTGGAAATGTCCCAGCCGGGAACACCGCTGCTGCGGTCGTCGATCCTCAGCCGTGCAAAAAACAGCTGCTCGACATACTCTTCGAACCGCGCTGGCAGAGCAGCCACGACTTGCTCTTCGGCCTCGCCGACAAGGTCGGCGATCTGTCGGGCAACAACTTGCTCGAAGATGCCTCGCTTGTCTCCGTAGTAGTGGAACAGCATCGCCTCGGAGCAGTCGGCGCGGCGAGCGATCTCCTTTGTCGCCGCGGCCGCGTACCCCGCTTCGGCAAAGACCTCCGCAGCAGCCTCAAGGAGAGCTCGTTGCTTGCCATCCTTGTCGCGAACTCGCCGGCGCGCGCCTGTAGTCATCACCCATAGCTTAGGAGCACCCGGCTTCCGAGAGGAAGCTAGCAAGCGTGCCGACCCAGCTAGCCGCGGCCGGCTCCATCGACGCCGGCGCAGTTATCGAGTGTGACTTGACTCCACGCTGGCGACGACTTACTGTGCTGCCAAACCAAATTTCGGCGTGCGCGAGATGACCGCCGGCGTTGTCCCGATCTCGGCCGGTTCGCGCGCGAGCGCGGAAAGGACTACCCATGGTGAGCAAATCGCCGGAGGAGCACGCCCGGAATCTCGACCTTCGCCACGACGACTTCAACGACCAAGAATTCCTCTATGAGGTCTACGCGGTGATGCGGGAGAACGGACCGTTCAGCCACCAGGACGTCCCTTTCCTGGGACCCACGCCCGGGGGCGCGTGGGTGGCCACCCGCTACGACGACTGCTACGAGATCTTGCGCGATTGGCGCAGCTTCTCCAGCAAACCCGTTGGGCTGGAAGGCAATCCGATGTCGTTTGGCGACATCGTCATCACCCTGGATCCGCCGCGGCAGCAGCAACTCCGCAAAGTTCTCAATCCGTATTTTTCTCCGGGCCGGATGAAAGACCTGGAGCCCCAGGTGCGCGCGGTCACCGACGGGTTGATCGACAACTTCATCGAGTTGGGGCGCGGGGACCTCGCCGATGTCGCATGGCAACAACCTGGGATCGTGTTCTTCCGGTATCTCCTCGGTATGCCCGTGGAGGACGTGCCGCTCTACATCGAGACGGCCGACCTCGCGATCAACGGTGAGAGCGAAGAAGTCCGAAACGGCTCGATGACGAATCTCTACCTCCGCGTACGCGAGGAGATCGACAAGCGTCGTGCTGAACCGCCGCGCGACGACCTGATCGACGTCCTGCTCGCCGCCGAGATCGACGGCGAAAAACTGAGCTTCGACGACGTCGTCGCGAACGTGATGCTGCTGGTGCAGGCCGGGCTCGAAACAACCTCTAGCGCAATGTCATTCGCCTTCTTCCACCTGGGCACCCATGCGTCCGATCGCGACCGACTGGTCCGCGATTCCCAGCTGATGCCGACGGCGATCGAGGAATTCATCCGGTACGCCGGGTCGGTCCACGGACTGCATCGTTCCGTCGCCGAAGAGGTCGAGGTGAGCGGACAGAAGTTCTGTCCAGGTGAGACGGTCGTGGTGAATTATGCGGCCGCCAACCGCGACGCGCGCGAGTTCGACGAGCCGGACAAGTGCATCCTCGACCGGCAGACCAACAGGCACCTCGGTTTCGGCGCCGGCGTCCACCGCTGCCTGGGCTCCAATCTCGCCCGACTCGAGTTCCGGGTAGGTGTCGAGCAGACACTTCGTCGGCTACCCGACTACGTAATTCCGGCCGGGGCTAAAGTCGATTTTCACGGGAACTCGGTCACCCGGGGCTACCGCGCGCTGCCCGTCGTGTTCACGCCCGGCGCCCGCGTCGGCCGATGAAGGGCGTCGGACAACCGCCGATATCGTCTCGCAGCCAACGTAATAGCGAAACCAGGGAGGAACCCCCGTGGACAAGCAAGATCTTCAATGGATGATCTCCGTCGACGACCACATCATCGAGCCGCCGAACCTCTGGGTGGACCGCGCGTCGGCCGCCGACCGTGACCGAGTCCCACATGTCGAGCGTATCGACGGCATCGATACCTGGGTCTACGACCAGGCGCGTGCGTCGGTGTTGGGCATCTTGGTCGCGGCCCACCAAAAGCCGGCCGAATACTCCCCCCTGCCAGTGAATTACGACGAGATGCCGCGGGCCTACTTCGACCCGGTGGCTCGCATTCCCGACATGGACGAGGACCATGTGATCGCGGGATTGAACTTTCCGTTCTTCCCCCGGTTCTGTGGTCAGATGTTCGCCCACCTCGGTGACCGCGACCTCGGTCTCAAGTGCGTGCGAGCGTACAACGACTTCGTCATCGACGAGTGGTGCGCGGCGGCGCCCGGTCGCTACATCCCGATGATCATCATTCCGTTGTGGGATACCCAACTCGCCGTGGAGGAGACGCTGCGGTGCGCCGGCAAGGGCGCCAAAGCCATTGCCTTCTCGGAGAACCTGTATCCGTTGGGGTTTCCGTCCATCCACTCGGGAGCGTGGGACGATTTCTTCGCGGTGGTGAACGAGACGAAGATGCCGCTGTGCACCCACATCGGGTCGTCGTCCGTGAGTCCCACCACGGCGCCCGACGCACCGTTCGGGGTTCAGGCAGTCAACATCAACCTCAATCTGGCGAACTCGACGACGGATTGGCTGTTTTCGGGCAAGCTGCAGAAGTTTCCCGACCTGAAGATCGTGCTGGCTGAGGGCGGCATCGGCTGGATCCCCTACCTCATCGAGCGCGCTGAGCATGTCGCCGCCGACTACCAATACCTACGGGCCAACAACTGGGCGGTTGACCCGGCCACGATGCGCTTGAACCCAGTGCCCACCGACCCTGAGATTTTCCCGGAGTCGCCGCGTCAGCTCTTCCGCGACCACATGTACGGCTGCTTCATCGAAGACGACTTCGGGGCGGCCAATCTCGACGCCATCGGCATCGACAACGTGATGATCGAAACGGATTATCCGCACACCGACAGCCTCTGGCCCAACTCCCTCCAGGCCGCTCACAAGGCACTCGACGGCCGGTCCGACATCGACAAGTACAAAGTGCTGCAGGGTAATGCCCGCCGAATCTTCGACTTTGAGCCCGCCCCCTATCCGACGGTGACGTAGCCGGCGGCCGACGGAGTCGCATGATGCGTGAATACCAGAACTTCATCGACGGCCAGTGGTCGAGCGAAAACGCCGTCGGCACCATCGATGTCATCGATCCGGCCACCGAGGAGCTGATCGGGCGGGTCGTCGACGGTGGGCCAAAGCAGGCGGCTATGGCGATCGAGGCCGCCAGGCGCGCCTTCGACGAGGGGCCGTGGCCATGGATGTCCGTGCGGGAACGGGCAAAGATCATCAAGCGGTTTGCTGAGATCCTCGACGCGCGCAGAGCGGAACTTCGCGAGCTGATCGTCGCCGAGATCGGCTCGACCGGCTTCCTCACCGACCTGGTTCAGGTCGGGGGTGCAATCGAGGCGGCCCACTACTACGGCGAGTTCGTCGAGCACGATGTGACGTGGGTCGAGACGCCGGGCGGGCCCGTCGTGTCGCCGACCGGTCTGGGCGGGGTGACGGTGGTGCGCGAACCGGTCGGAGTGGTCGGCGTCATTACGCCGTTCAACTTCCCTTTCTCGATCAACATTCAAAAGTGTCTGGCCGCCTTGGCTGTTGGCTGCGCCGTGGTACTCAAGCCCCATCCGTGGACCCCGATGAATGCCTTGGAGCTGGCCAAGGTCGGTGAGGAAGCGGGCCTGCCGCCCGGGGTGTTCAACGTCGTCGTGGGAGGTGCGGGCGTCGGCGAGGAGCTGTGTACCCACCCCGGCGTCGATATGATCGGGTTCACCGGTTCGACGGCGACCGGCCGGCGCATCCGCGAAGTCTCGGCGGCAACGATGAAACGCGCTCAACTCGAACTGGGCGGCAAGAGCGCGCACATCGTCCTCGACGACGTCACCGAAAGCGACGTTGCGGGAATAGGATTCGGACAGGTGCTGATGCACGCCGGACAAGCATGCACCGTCACGTCGCGACTGCTGTTGCCCGAGCACCTGCTCGACGCGTATGTCGAGGGACTCAAAGCTATGGCCCCCATGATCACGGTGGGGGACCCGCGTGATCCCGCCACTGTCGTCGGCCCGCTGATCAGGGAGCAGCAACGTCAACGAGTGGAGACCTTCGTCGAGTCGGGCAAACAGGAAGGCGCGCGGCTGGTGGTCGGCGGCAAACGTCCCGAGCATCTCGAGCGCGGCTTCTATTACGAACCTACGGCGTTCGTCGACTGCCGCAACGATATGCGGCTGTGCCAGGACGAGGTGTTCGGGCCCGTGCTGGCGGTGATCACCTATCGGTCCGAAGACGAAGCCATCCGCATCGCGAACGACTCCATCTACGGTCTGGCGGGTCTGGTGATGACCCGTAACGCCGCAAAGGGTTTCAACGTCGCAAGGCGGGTCAGAACGGGCACCATCATGGTGCAGACCGTTGCACCCGGTGTCGATCTGGGAACCAACCCCGGTCGCGGGCAGGGCCCCGGCTGGTCGCTGCCGGCGCGCGGCATGTTCAACGGCGGCGGGCCATTCGGCGGCTTCAAGCAAAGCGGACTCGGCCGAGAGCAAGGGCGTTGGGGCTTCGAGGAATACACCGAGCTGAAATCAATCACCATGATGTAGCGCACCCGCTTGCGTGCGGTGTTCGGGCTGGAAAGGGCGCATTGTGGAACTTCTCAGGGATGTCCGAGTCCTCGAGGTGTCACTGTTCTCCACGGATGCACTGGGCGGGCATCTGGCCGACCTGGGCGCAGAGGTGATCAAGGTCGAGCCGCCCGGCGGCGGCGGTTTCCGCGGTTCGGCGGTGTCCGGTGGCGAACTGCAGGACTCGCATTGGAATCGGGGCAAGAAGAGCGTCGCGCTAAACCTGAAAACAGCTGAGGGTCAAGAGGCTTTTCGCCGCCTGGCGGCGACGTCGGGGGTGGTGATCGACGGTCTCCGTTATGGAGCCGCGCATCGCCTCGGTTTCAGCTATGACGACGTCGTCGCAGTAAACCCGACGATTGTGTACTGCGTGCTCAATGGGATGGGCAGCTACGGCCCCTACACCCGCCTGGCTACCCACGGGCTGTCCTTCGACTGTTTCGCCGGCTTGAGTCCGCCGATAATCGACGCGGATGGCACGCCACGGCTTTCGGGGGCGGCCAGCGGGACCACGGGTGTTCTGGCGGGGCCGCTGTACGCAGCCATGGGCGTACTGGCCGCGCTGCACGCCGCCGGACGCGACGGCGAGCCGCAATACATCGAAGTGGCGCAGGTTGACGCGGCGATCAACTGGAATTTTCAGCACCTCGCGGCGTTGGCGAACGGTCAACCCTCCTCCGGTGAGGGAATCCGCGCATCGCTTCGCTACCAGTACTACCGAACACGGGATCAAAATTTTGTGGTGTTCAACGCTTTAGAGGACAAGTTCTGGCTGAGATTCTGCGAGTCAGTCGACAGGATGGACCTCTACGAACCAGGGCGCCAACAGCCGGGAACAGATGCCGAAACAGAGGTCCGGCTGCGCAGAGAGTTGACCGCAATCTTCGAGAGCCGCACACGCAGAGAGTGGATGGACTTTTTCATCGCAACCGATATTGCAGGGGCACCAGCATTTTTGGGGGCGGACCTGTTCGACGACGACCATGTCAAGGATCGTGGACTCGTCTACGAACAGCCTCGGCCGGATGGGGCGCCGCAGCGGTTGGTGGGAACGTGCATCAAGACCAAGCCCGACGAACGGTTTGCACCGCCGGCGGCGCCGCAGGTTGGGCAGCATACGGAGGAGTTACTCGGGGCACTGGCCGGCTACGACGCGGCTGGAATCCAGCGCCTCCGTCTATCGGGTGCGATTTAGTTATTGCACGGACGGATCGCCGCGAAAGTCGTCTGCGATTCACGTCGAACCTTTGCCCACGTATTCGGGTGTCATCGGCGACTGCAATTGAACGAACTTCCAGAGGGAACGGTGTGGGATAGGGCGTGTCTTGTCAATCTTCGCTGCATCTCGGCACGGACGACTTGTAGGGGCTTTCGCGATGCCCTGAACGCGTAGGGCGATCAACGCTGGGCTGTCCTGACACAGTCGGATCAACTCACTCGGGAATGGGGAGCAGCGGGAGCGGAAGCGCCACCAGCCGGTCAGCCTCCCCAGCATCGAGGCCGAGCATGAGAAGCACGTGTCGTGCGTAGTCGTCGGACACCTGCGCACTGTCGAGGTCGGCATCGGCGTCAAGGAGTTGCATGAGTCCGAGCAGAGCCCCACCCGACATCATCAACGCCATGTCGGCGTCGGGAACACTGAACCGTCCGGTCTCAATACCCCGTTGCAGGTCGACCAACGCACGTGGCCGCAGTCCACGATCGGTCAGCAACACGGACATGCCTTGGTTGAGCACCACCCGAACGAGCTCAGGAAGTTCTCGTTGCATGCGGCCAAGCATCCGGAAGCTGGTCGCGAACACTTCTGCAGGGTCGTGGATGCCTTCAACAAGGAGATCGCGCATCTGGCCCCAGTCGTCGAGGGTGCTGGCGACCGCCTCGGCGAAGAGTTCCTCCTTGCTGTCGAAGTGGTTGTAGAAGCTGCCGAAACCCACGCCGGCCTCATTGGTGATCTCTTGGACGCTCACCGCGGTGCGCCCATCGGCCAGGAGCCGGCGACCGGCGGCAATCAAGGCCGCACGAGTACGTGCTTTGCGCGGGTCAGGCCGGCGCGTGGACTGTGTGGAGACTTCGGTGGTCATGGTTCGGGTCTCTCCGTCCGCCTCGATCTTGAATAAAGTTATCAGAAAGTCTTGACATGCGTGCCCACACCTTGTGATGATTTCATCAGAAAATCTGGCTATGGGAGGACCTCGCGGCTCGAGTCGACACCATGAGCCAAGCGAGCCTCACCGCTCTGTCTGCACGCAGTCATCCGCCCGACAAGGACACGCCATGACCCCGACACCGTCGATCACCCCCACCAAGACCCTCTCTGGGATTTATCCGGTCCGGTTCCGGGCCGACCTTCCGCGAGAGGTCGCCGATGACTACTGGACAACGCCGCACGCCGAACTGGTCAAGCGCGGCGGGCACATCTGCGAGTACAACCAGTACCACTTCTCGGCGACCGATCACGGCTACTGGCCCGCCACACCGACCGTCGGAACACACCCCACTGACCTGTTTCGCTGGGACGGCGTGACCGAAGTGCGACTGCGCAACTACGCCGAGATGGCCCGTGCTGCCTACGGAATGCTCGGCACGATCTTCCACGACGAGCAGAACGTCTTCGACAACGTTCTCGGCCACATCTGCGGCCCCGGCGGCGGCACCCGGTGGACCAACCACCATGAGCCCGCGGTCGCCCATCGCACCGTGTTGTTGCTACGCCGCCGGCGCGGTGTCCCGCTACGCAAGTTCCGCGCCTTCGTCCACCGACGTTTCGGCCAGACTCTGCATGACGTCGGCGCGCTCGACGTTCGCTCCTACAGTTTCCTTCCCCTCACCGGGATCGCTCACCGCACGCCCGGCCTGTCCCACACCTATCCACCCGGTCACCGCCACGACGGCGCCATCGTCTTCGGGTTGCCGAGCCGCGATGACGTCAACGACCTCCTGGCCAGACCCGAACTGAAGGCCATCGTCGACGAGCAGTCCGAAACGCTCACCGCTGTCCATGCCTACGCCGTCGACCGCACTGTGCCCGTCATCAAGGAGCCCCGATGAACCGCCGGGTTCATGCGGCGGTCCCAGCTTCGCCTCTCCTGCGTCGAGGCTCGCTGAACCGCCGGTTCTCTGCCTCGCCTGCGACCTTCGCCGGCAAGGTCACCGTCGTGACCGGTGCCGGCTCCGGCATCGGTCGCGCGCTCGCCACAAATCTGGCCAAGGAAGGCGCCACGGTCGCGATCACCGACGTCGACGAGGCCGGACTTGCCGAGACCGCAGACCTCATCCGGGCCGCGGGCGGCTCGGTCACCAGCCACCGTCTCGATGTCACCGACGACCTCGGCGCGGTCACCTACGCCGAGGAACTCCATGCCCGCTTCGGCGCGGTGCATCAGCTCTACAACAACGCGGGCGTCGAGCACCACGGCGACCTCGAACACTCCGATCTGTCCCAGATCCGCCGAGTGATGGACATCAACTACGGCGGTGTCGTCAATCTCACCAAGGCATTCCTGCCCTACCTCATCGAATCCGGGGACGGCCACATCATCAACGTCTCCAGTCTCTTCGGTCTTCTCGGAATGGCCGGTCAGAGCGCTTACAGCGCTTCGAAGTTCGCGGTCCGCGGACTCACCGAATCACTGCGCCAGGAGATGCTCGCTGCTGGACATCCGGTCCAGGTGACCTGTGTGCACCCCAGCAGCGTCAAAACCGCAATCGCGCGCAACAGCAGCGTTGCCGCAGGCGAGGACGCCGCTGCCGTGGCAGCACTCTACGACGACAAGCTCGCCCGCATCTCCTCCGACCGAGCGGCCCAGATCATCCTCCGTGGGGTCAGGCGTAGGCGCCCTCGGGTCCTTATCGGTACGGACGCCTACGCCCTCGACATCCTCGTCCGACTCCTCGGTCCCGCATATCAACGCGGAGCAGCGGCACTCGCTGCGCGCGTTCAGCCCGGCCTCACCCTCAAGGACGGACGATGACCCAGAACAGCCCACTGGTGTTGAGGCGCGCGGAAATCAGACGTTGTCTCACAGTTTCACCACCACCTGGAGATGTTCCACTCCCACCGCTGGACGGCGATCCGCCGGTGTCGTAGCACTCCGCACTGGCTCGGTTCAACGGCGCATCGCGACGTGGCTACGCTCCGTTTTCTGCGCGACAGTAGGTTTTAGGATTCGCCACGAAAATGAGAAAACCGCATCCGCCATTTTCCTGAGAATCCCGCATCATCGGTGATCACGAGGGCGTCATCCGCCGGGAGTTCGCAGAACCTACAGCAGAAGCCGCCGCACCACTGGCCGCCGCCGCTGTCAATCAATCTGCAAAGCACGCGTTTTGAGCGCGCCGCCGCGCTTTAACTCAGGGCCGAGTCAGCTCGTCGAGCGAAAAGTCCAGTGCCACTGGCTTTTCGGTTCGCACCCGGTCACCGGCGAGGGCCCCGACCCGGTGATAGGTCCCGCCACGGAGGACGTGTGCAAGGACACGCTCGTCGGGCTCGGCATCGAGATCGACGATCCAGTAATGCTCAATGCCGGCCTTGGCGTACTCGTAGGCTTTCATCACCCGGTCCGTGCGGCGCGAACCCTGTGACACGATCTCGACGACGAGCACTACGTCCGACGCGTCGACGCGCACCGGATTGCGATCCACCACACTGCGGTTCACCACGACCAGATCGGGATCGCGCACTGTGGGTGGGAACCGCGCCTCGACGGTGATCTCGACCTCTTGCAATACCACGAGGGAAGCAGGCAGTGCCGCCCGGATCAGCTGCGAAAGATTTCGCGACGTGACTTGGTGCAGCGGACGCGGTCGCGGTGTCATGACGATGCCCCCCTCGACGAGCTCCCAGCGACGCGCTTCGTCTAGTTCGAGCGCGTCCCACTCTTCGAGCGTCACCAGGTCGCGAGGAAATTCGGCCAATCCCGCCACCGTGCACCTCCAGATCGCGTTGAGAGCAGGTTACGCCTGCTCGCGGCTCCGCTCGTGACGAAGCATCCCAGCGGGCAGCGGGCACCGACAGGACTATGACACCCATTGCGCGCCTGCCTCGAACTGTCGGACCCTCCGGCAAGACTGTGGGACATGAGCCGACGCAACCGTGAGAAGCGAGCAGCCAAGCAGAAGAACCGACGCGGCGAGGCTGGCCAACGCGAGCGTGTGCGGTTCGATCGCGAGCCCGATCGGGCGCAGCTTCTCGGTCACCTTGTGGTCGCATTGAGTGAGGCGGCGACGTGTCGCTGCGATCGCGTGGCACAGCACGCCGCGGAACTGCTTGAGGAGTTTTCCGCCGCGGCGCACGAACTCGACGTCGCGGCCGACATCGCGATGAACGAGGCCATCCGCGCTGCATGGGAACACGGCTGGTCACCGTCTGACCTTCATGAAATAACTCGTCGCAAGCTCGAGCCAGCCGCCGTCGGATACCTCGACCAAGCGATCATCCGCGAGTCCGGGCGTTATGCGGTCGCGACGTTGCACCCCAGGTGGCGCGCCGATCTCGCCGCGATTGCCGCCACCGTCGATCGGGGATCGGCGGGATCAAATGTCAACAGCCCTGAGGCCCTGACCGTCGTTCTGAAAGTGCTTACGCTGCTTGGCAGCCTTCCGGTCCTCGAACCACTTCTCCCATTGCCCGGCGCCCATCGACACACAGCGGCCGCGGTAAGCGCAGTCGACGAGAAGGCACTGGGTCGGGTGCGCGCTCTGCTGGCCAAGGCTGAGGACACCGAATTTCCCGAAGAGGCGGAGATCCTCTCGGCGAAGGCGCAGGAGCTGATGAGCCGGTATTCGCTGCAGGAGGCAGTAGTACACCACGAACGTGGTGAAGTGCCCGTGGCCGCGGCGCGACGGATGTGGATTGAGAACCCCTACGCCGTGGCGAAGACGACGCTCGTGCAAGCCGTGGCCCAGGCAAACCGGTGCCGCGTGGTGTGGGCGGAGCGCCTCGGCTTTGTCACCGTCATTGGATCCGAAACCGATCTCAACCTGGTTGAATTGCTCACCACTTCGCTGCTGGTACAGGCGAATCGGGCCATGCTGCGCGCGGGGCGCCAGGTTAGCGGCCGCGGGCAGAGCCGGACGCGATCGTTTCGGCAGTCGTTTCTCGTCGCCTACGCGACGCGTATCGGTGAGCGCCTGGACGAGACCCGCGCGTCGGTCACAGCGGAAGCCGAGCACGACGCCCGGCTTCTGCCCGTTCTGGCGGCCGGCAACCGCGCCGCTGACGACCTCACTAACCGCTTGTTCCCGTCGATGACGCAACGCCCGGTGTCGGTTTCGAATGGCGCGGGCTGGGTTGCCGGGCGCGCAGCGGCCGACCTGGCGCACCTCAACGTGCGTGACGAGATCGCGGGATAGTGTAAGACGGCCGCAGCAGCGCGCACGCAGGGGCTGACCAGCGTGGCCGCCACCATCAGGGCTATCTCTTCTATGGTGGCCACGCTGGCTAACCCGCACTGCATCGCAGCGATCCGCATCAGTCGTCGGTTGCGATGATCACCGTGAGCGTACTGTCGTGACGGTCGATCGCGATGAACTCATGAAACCCGCGCTTCCCGACCACCCATCCCGCCTCATGCTCGTTGCCCTCGCGTGGGACCGTGAGCTGAAAGATTTTGTCCGCGTTAGCAACTAGCGGCCCGACCCACGCCCCGACGATCTCCTGTGACAACACCAGTGACTCGGTGACCCACGGATTGAGGTCCGTCGCTGGCCAATTGATGAGGACCTCCCAGGCTGCCGCGGCGGTACACCGCCGAAATCCTTCGACAGCAACGGTCTCCAGTCGGTACGGGCCGTGCACTTCACACGGTCCGGTCCACGGGCTCATGCAGTCGTCCCGCCAACGGGGATGCCCCAGCACCGCCTCGATCAAATGAGAATCCGACGGCTGACCGTCGAAGGCAAACTCGAGCAGCATGCACCAGAGGTACATACCTGGCGCCAGATGCACGAGAGTGTCATCGGTAAGGCGCAACGACACCGCTTCATGCTATCGGCACAGCTCGGCTTCCGCCGGATCCGGTCAAGGTCGGACGGGCGCGGCCGACTGTGTCACAGGAGCTGCGCCGCCACAGAGGAGGCGACGGTGTCGGCCTATCTGGCGCCGCCGTTTCAGCCCGAGTGATGTGCGACCTGGACGCTATCCCGATTCGGCAGTTCAACTCCGCAGCTCGCAGATCACGACAGGTATCTCGCGGGTGGTCCGGGTTTGGTAATCCGCGTATCCCTTGTACGCCGCAACAATCTTCGGCCACAGCTCGGCTCTCTCTTGCGCATTTGCGGTGCGGGCGTGAACCTTTCGCCGGGTTCCATCGACCACCAGCTCGGCGTCGGGATGAGCCTGAAGATTCCGGTACCAGTCGGGGTTGCGATCGTCGCCACCCTTCGACGCCACGAGCACCACCCGATCCGAATCACGAACAGGGGTGGTCAGATAGCAAGTCCGGGGCAGCCCCGACTTGCGGCCGGTCGTGTGGAGCTCCACCACAGGCATGCCAAACGGCTTGGCCAACAACCTGTTCCCGCTGACCGTGAGGATCAACCGGTGCGCGCGATTCATCAATTTGGCGCTGGCGTCTTTCAGTGCGTAGCTGTTCATCGAATGTCCTGTCTCGGATTGTGTGCCGTGGTCAGAGATTCACTTAAGCGCTCGGGAGTGCGACTGCATGTTCGGCATCGAGGTGGGCACTGGCATGTGCAGAGCCAGCTGGCCCTCAGTAATGACGTCGAGTTGCATCACCCTGAGCGGCTTCAGTGAACGTAGGTCGTCAGACATCTGCCCGGTCCCGGTCTGCAGGTCGATATTGCGCGGGAAGCGCACCGTTCCGGCCGCCAGCACATTGGTCTGGCTGAACGTGGAATGCCAGGCACCGTTGATCGCCGTATACGACGTCAACGACGACACCCGCTCACCAGTGGGGTAACGCGTCTGGGCCGGCGTGGGCGCCGACAGCGCCAGATCGGTGCCGACGGTGTCGTTGACCACCCGCGCGGTGATGCCGTCGCCGTCGATGTCGACGTCGATCTCGGTGACCCATTTAGGGAAGCCGTAGCCGTCGTGGCCGCGCACCTGAGCGATCTCGGTGTTCACCGGCAGCGAGAACACGTAGGAATGCAGGTGGTCGTTGCCGAGGCCGGCGACGAGGTCGAAGAAGCCGGGACCGCCGTGGCGTGCCGGCCGCACTGCTGCCCCGACAGCGGCCTCGGTGTAGAAGTCGATGTCGCACATGTCATAGCGGAAGAACATGGCCGAAATCAGCCCCAACCCCGGCGCGACCTCCAGGGGGGCCAATTCCTTGGGCAGGCGGGCACGGATCGCGCCCGAGCGGGCCAGCATCGTCAACCGCGCCGAGGACATGCGGTAGTAGAAGTTCGGGGTGAACGTCGGGCCGATCGGTGAGTCGACCCTGGTCTTGGACAGCTTCCGGAAGAAGTCGACGCTGGAGACCCGTGGATCGCGAGCCACTTCGTCGAGATCGGTCTGCATCCGATATCTGTCGTACAAGCCGCCTTTCGGAACCGCGACCACGTATCCGCCCAACTCGACCGTTACCGTGTCCTGCTGGCTCGACGACACGTGGTGGCCCCTTACTCGCTATGTATGCACTGCTCACATAAGGCTAGCCAGGCAATGTGAGCACTGTCAACACCGCGAGTCAGTGTCGGTCGTCACGCGGCGGCGGCGGCGATGTCGGCCACCAGGCGGCGCGCGAGTTTCTCCGAAGATTGCGGATTCTGCCCGGTGTAGAGGTTTCCGTCGACCACCACGTGAGGGCGCAACGGGAAACCTTTCGAGTAGTCCACGCCGGCTTGCTTCAGCTTGTCCTCCAGCAGCCACGGTGCCTTCTTGGCGAACCGATTGAGCAACTCCTCACGGTTGGACAACCCCGTCATCTTCCGGCCGGCGAACGGCGATGTGCCATCGGCTCCAGTTGCCGCCAGAATCGCCGCAGGCGCGTGACACAGCAGAGCCAGCGGCCGGCCGGAGGCCAAGCGTTTTGCTAGCAACGCACCAGAAGTCTTGTCGTAGGCGAGATCCTCCATCGGGCCATGTCCGCCGGGGTAGAAGATCAGGTCGAAGTCGTCCGGATCGACTGTGTCCAGCGATACGGGATGGTCGAGCACATCGGAGATGCGGTCCAAGTAGCGCTGGACTTTGCGGCGCGTCCACGGCATTCCGCCGGAGATCCCGAGGCTTAGTTGATCCAGCGTGGGAGCCTTGCCACCGGGGGTGGCGACGGTGATGTCCCAGCCGGCCTCCGAGAAGATGTGGTAGGGCATGGCCACCTCTTCGGCCCAATACCCTGAGGGGTGCACGGTGCCGTCGTTGAGTGTCCAACGGTCGGCCGCTGAGACCACCATCAAAACCTTTGTCATGACGCGATTCCTCCCGGTGTACATGCCGGCCGTACTTACCTCAGACGGTAACTGCCGGCAATGTGTACACCGCTCACATTAGCGATCGATAGTGGCGTCGTCAACAGTGGCCGCCATTTAATGAGCAGTGCTAACATCATGGCAATGTAAGCATTGTCCACACTCGGTAGGTTCAGACATGCCCGCGTCTTCCAGCTATCACCATGGCGATCTCCCAGCTGCGCTGGTGCGCGCCGCCATTGACCTTCTCGAGGAAAGCGGGGCGGCAGAGCTGTCGTTGCGCGAGGTGGCGCGCCGCGCCGGAGTGTCACCCTCTGCGCCCTATCGTCATTTCGCCGGGCGCGACGAGCTGTTGTCGGCCGTGGCCGCCGTGGGTTACCGCGAACTGGGCGAAGCGTTGGTCAAGGCGCATCCCGCGCCGAGTTCGGCCGACGACTTCGCCGACATCGCGGTGGCCTACGTGCAGTTCGCGCTGACGCGGCCGGGGCTTTTCCAGGTCATGTTCGGTGAGCCTTGCGACCCCAACGCGCCCGACCGGGCAGCGGCGGTGGAGGCAATCCACGAGTACCTTAAATCGATTGTAGGACAAGCGTTTCCAGCTGCCGATGCCGACGCGATGTCGACAGCGTCGTGGGCTCTGGTCCACGGCCTGGCTTTTTTACACCTCGACGGCAAGCTGGACGCCTCCTCCAAGCGGGCAGTCTCCAACAGGGTCCGAACAGCGGTGCGCGCGATGCTGCAGACACCGGTTAACGCCGCCGCGCCGAAGCGTAGAGCACGCCGCGCGTCCCACCGCTAGGGCCGGCCCACCGTCAGCACCACCTTGCCGACCGTCTTCGGCGAGTCCAGCAACGTGTGTGCCTCGCCGGCATTTGTGATCGGCACTTCGGCGCAAACCACCGGTGCGACGGCGCCGTCGGCGATCAGCGGCCACAAGCCTTGCCGCACTGCGGAAATGACCTCCGCCTTCGACCCCGGACCTTCCTGGGGCCGGCGGCGCAGGTTGCTCACGTGTACCGAGCCCCGCTTGAACAGAAGCAGGCCAAGGTTCAGCTCCGCGGTGGCCCCGCCCTGCAACGCGATGATCGTCAGGTGCCCGTCCTCGGCCAGCGCCTCGACGTTGCGTTGCAGATAGCTGCCACCCATGATGTCGAGGATGGCGTTGGCGCCACCGAGCTCGTCGGTCACGAGCTTCGCGAAATCCTGGTCGTGGTAGTTGATTAACGTCTGCGCCCCGAGTTCTCTACAGCGGTCTAATTTGTACTGCGATCCCGCGGTGACCGCGACGTGGGCACCAAGGGCACGGCCCACTTGGATGGCGTGCGTGCCGATCCCGCTGCCGCCGCCGTGAATGAGGGCCACCTGTCCGCTGCGCAGACCCGCGGTCATCACCAGGTTCGACCACACGGTGGCCGCGGCCTCCGGCAGTGCCGCCGCCGCGGTCAGGCTCACACCGTCGGGCACCGGCAGCACCTGAGTGGCCGCCACGTTCACCCGTTCGGCATAACCACCGCCGGACAACAGGGCGCACACCGCATAACCGGGCCGCCAATCTTCTACGTCGGCACCGACGTCGGCGACGACACCGGAGACCTCAAGGCCGAGGATGTCGCTGGCACCGGGCGGTGGCGGGTAAAGCCCTTGGCGTTGCATCACATCGGCACGGTTGACCCCTGCCGCCGCCACATCGATAGCAACTTCGCCCGGGCCCGGCGCGGGCAAGTCGTCCACCTGCGACCAAGCCATCACCTCGGGGCCACCAGATCCGTTGAGCGCGATCGCGTACATGCTCTCCCCTCCGCAGGCTCGAATGTATACGCTGCTCACATTAGTGGTGCTGTGAGCATTGTCAACATCGCCGGGCGGCGCGGCTGTGCCAGTCGCAGTCGGGACGGACTTTCGATCACCGCGATTCGCCAGGAATGACCGACTGATTGCGTGCGTTGATGGCGCTTATGCCGACCGGAATCATCCTCTTCGCCCGCCCTGATGCTCCCAATCTCGTCGATGACGTGATCGCTCAAGCCAAACAGGCCCACCAGCTCGGCGTCGCCCAGGTGTGGTTGGCCCAGCAGCAGAACTACGACGCGATCGCGCTCGCTGCGCTCGTCGGAGCTGCCGTGCCGGGGTTGGGTGTGGGCACCTCGGTGGTGCCGATCAACCCCCGCCACCCGCTGATCGTCGCGTCGTTGGCGCAGACGGCGCAGGCAGCGGCGCATGGCAACTTCAGCCTAGGGCTCGGGCTGGGTGCCCGCGAGATCGAACGCCAGACCTTCGGTGCTCCGTGGCCCAACACGGTCACGCGCTTACGCGAGCATCTGACCATCCTGCGGTCGGTGTTCGACACCGCCGGCGTCGACTTCCACGGAAGTGAGCTCAGCGCTAGTCCTCGCTGGCCTGTCCAGGTCGCCGGCGGCACTCCCATCCCGGTGTATGTGGCAGCGATGGGCCCAAAGGCGTTGCAAGTCACCGGAGAACTGGCCGACGGGACCTTGCCCTATCTGGCGGGGCCCCGGACTCTCGAGGAATTCATCGTGCCGACGATCACGCAGGCTGCGGCCGAGGCGGGGCGCCCGGCGCCGCGCGTCATCGCCGCGGTGCCGACGTTATTGTCGGAGGACCTAGAGGGCGCAAGAACCATTGCCGCGCAACAGTTGAGCTTCTACGAGACCATCCCGTCGTACCGCAACGTGATTGCCCGCGAAGGCATCGCCAGTGTGGTCGACCTTGCCGCGATCGGGACCGAGGGAGCTATTGCGCATCAGCTGCGCCGGTATCGGGATGCGGGTGCCACCGACATCGTGATCAGCCCGCTAGACCGCTCCGACTCCGTCGACCGCGACGCGCTGTGGAGGCTCGCCGCCGCGCTGTGATCTAGTGGCCGGCGTTGCGGGCGAGATCGATCGCGTACTGGCTGACGAACGTGCCAGCCTGAGGTTCCCCGCGGCCGCATGAGCCGTCGGATTCACCCGGACGTTTGATCCACAGGTAGGCGTCGGCGTGTGCACCCGCCGTCGCCGTGGTGGGTGGGGTCCCGAGGGCACGGCCGGTCGGGTTACACCAATACATGTCGCCGCCGGCAGGCCCCGCGCCGTTACGCGAGGTGTCGATCACGTAGTTCGATCCGTTCGTCAGCCCCGAAATCGTTTCGCCGTAACCGATTTCCTCGTCGGTGGTGAAGAAGTTCGCGGTGTTGAGGCTGAAACCCCGCGCCTTGGCCACGCCGACCTGGTTGAGCCGGGCGGCCATCTCGTCGGCGTTGATCCAGCGCGAGTGTCCGGCGTCGACGTAGACGGCCGCGGCCGGGTTGCGGGTCAGTGTGTCAACGGCATACCGGATCAGCTCGAAGCGCTCCTGACGCTGGTCGGCTGGCAAGCAGTCGGCCATGGCCAACGCATCGGGTTCGAGGATGACGGCGGCGGGCCCACTGCCGATGGCCGTCGCGACGCCGTCGATCCACCCTCGATAGGCAGCCGCCGAGCCGAATCCGCCCGAAGCGAAGCTTCCGCAGTCACGATGCGGAATCCCATAGAGGGCCAGAATCGGCACGGCGCCGGCAGCCTGCGCCGCCGCGATGTACTTCGCGTCGACGGCGGGATTAGACGCCTGGTCCATCCAGTAGGCGTGCGGCGTGTTCGCGATGGCGGTCAGCTCCGCACTCGGCGGATTGGCGCCTTGCGCCGCCCGCATGGCCTTCGACGCGGGATCGACATAGAAGGACTTGCCGGCCAGCGGGTTGTCATTGCTGGCCAGCCGGATCGACGGGGCCTGCACCGAGTGCGCAACGAGGACGGCCGTAACCGTCAGGAAAGGGGCAATCCACCGCGCGACTGCGCTAGCAGCTGAGGACATCACGTCAGGAAATTAGCGTTCCGCAGGATTGGACACCAAACCGCGGGGTCAACGGAAGCGGATGTTCACCGTCGCCAGGCCGAAGATCTTCCGGCCGGCGGACTTCGCACCGACGATGACGACACCGGAGCGGGTATCCGGGTCCAGTGACTTGATCCGGCCGCTGAACTCGATGTCTGCACCTTCGGCGGCCGACACGATCGCGGGCGCGGACAACCGCACCGCGTAGCGGGTTACCGCACCGGGGTCGCCCGACCATGCGGAAACAAAGCCGGAACCCAAACCCATCGTCAGCATCCCGTGCGCGATCACGTCGGGTAGCCCGGCGAGCTTGGCAATGCCCTCGTCCCAGTGAATCGGGTTGGCGTCGCCGGCCACGCCGGCGTAGTTCACCAGGTCGCCGCGGGACAGCCGGGTGTGGTGCACCGGTAACTCGTCGCCGACCTTCACGTCGTCGAAGGACGGCGTTCCCGGCGTTCGGGTCAAGCCCCCGTCGGCGATCCGGATCTCGCCTTCCGGACGCACCGTCTTCTCGTAGGCCGCATCGTTTTCGCCGATTGCGGCGATGTCGACGTCGTGCATCATCGCCTTCTGCGCGGCCGTCTTGATTGCCGGGTCGACGTCCTCGGCGGTGAGGCCGACGACGGTGGTGTGCAGGGTGTGCACCCGCTCGCCGGCAGTGTCGGTGAACGTGTTGGTCACGGTGATCAGGTCTCGGCCGGCGATCCGGCGCACCGATGACAGTTCGACGTCGATCTGCAGTTCGTCGCCGGCCACGATGGGGCGGTGCTGCTCGAAGACTTCCTCGGTCTGCATGTAGGTGTCGTAACCGATGACCACCGATTCGAACATGCGCCGGTTGCACGCCATGGCCGGCGTTGACGTGAAGGTCAGCGGCGCTACCAAACCCGAATAACCCAGTTCAGCGGCGGCGGCGACATCCCAGTGTGCGGGGTGATAGTCCTGGACTGCGCGCGCGTATTCGCGGACTTTCTCGCGGCCCACCAGGTAGGGGTAGTCCATCTGGTAGTAGTGGCCGACCCGCGATTCGATCGGCGACGCCTCTGCTGCTGCGGTCATGACTGTGCTCAACCGTTCTGTCGGCTTGTTCGGAGGCCGACCACAGCACAGTAACGCGTTGGTAGCTGCTCAGACGGTCGGGTGAGCAGCAAACCAGTCCAGCAGCAGCTCGGCGAGCTTGTCGGGTTGTTCGTCGGGTATCCAATGCGAGACCCCGGGCAGGATCTCGAACCGGTATTCGCCGCTGACATATCGAGCGGTGTCGTGAGCCGCTTTGGGCAGCAACGCGGTGTCTTGGTCGCTCCACACGTACAGCGTTGGTACGGAAACCTTTTGGCCGATTCCGCGCGGACTGGACAGTGGCATCGCGCGATACCAGTTGATCGCTGCGGTCAGGGCACCGGATTCGGTCATCGCCCGTGCATCTCGTTCGGCCGCGGCCGGTGTTTGGCCGCTGCGCCGCAGCAACTCGGTGACGATAGCGCCGTTACGCCGCATGAGCAGCCATTCCGGTATGCGCGGCAACTGAAAGAAAAACATGTACCAAGACGCCAGGCCCTGACGGCTGTTGGTGAACGATTTGATGAATGCGGCGGGATGCGGCACCGATATCGGCGACACGGTTGCCAGCCGGTCGGGCATTTCGGCTGCGGCGGCCCACGCGACCGCGGCGCCCCAGTCATGTCCGACGAGATGCACGCGCTGCGCACCGCTGGTATCGATCAGTGCGCGCAGGTCGCCGACCAACTCGGGGATGCGGTAGTCGCGGCGGCGGGGCGGCCGGGCGCCCGGTGAATAGCCCCGTTGGTTGGGGGCCAGGCAGCGGTAACCCGCAGCGGTCAGCCGGTCGATGACGGCCTCCCAACTGTCATTGCGCTGCGGGAAGCCGTGCAACAAGACCACGACCGGCCCGTCGGCCGGTCCGGCATCACGGACATCGAATATCAGCTCACCGCGACGGTATTGGTCCATTCGGTCAGCATGTCCCATTCGCCTGCCCAACGTAAACCGCGGTCGTAAAGCTAGCGGAACAATAGTGAGCGTTGGCCACGTCCGGGTAGCAGAAACACATCAGTGCGAACTGAAATCGTTGGTCGCCGCGTTGCGCTATTTACACGCATCAAGACGACAGGGAGACGCGGGTGAAGATTCGCTTCGGAGTCAGCCTGGGAGTGAATACCGCTCCAGAACAGCTCGCCGACATCATCGATCACCTCGAGTACAGCGGGGTCGACTCGCTGTGGTTTTCCGAGTTGGTTTACATGCCTGCGGTGGATCCGATGGTGGGCATGGCCTACGCACTGGCGCGAACCACCCGATTGAAGGTGGGCACTTCAGTCGTGGTGCTTCCCGGGCGGCATCCCGTGTTGGTCGCCAAACAATTGGCGTCACTGGCGGCCCTCGCGCCCAAGCGGGTGCTGCCGGTCTTCGGATTACGCTCGGCGATCCCGGCCGAGCGTGAGTTGTTCGTCGTCCCAAACGGTGAGCGCGCTGCGGTGTTCGACGAGTCACTGCAGTTGCTCCGGTCGGCGTTGGTAGAAGGCTCGGTCAGCCACACCGGCCGGTACTTCACTGTCAGCGATGCGACGATCACGCCGCGGCCGGTCCCTCCGCTGGACATTTGGCTGGGTGGTTCCGCGCCCGCGGCCTTTCGGCGCATCGGTGCGCTCGGCGACGGCTGGCTGGGTAGTTTCCTTACGCCGGCCGAAGCCCGGGCCGGGCGCGAAGCGATCGAACATGCCGCGGCGCAAGCAGACCGGCGCATCGAGCCGGATCACTTCGGGATCTCGTTGGCTGTCGCGGACGGTGAGCTGCCGGCGGAGTCGGTCGCGGCGGTCCGGCGCCGTCGTCCAGATCTGGATCCGGCCGAGCTGATCGCCGCGGACTGGGATCAGCTGCATCGCCAACTAGACGCCTACCTGGAGGCGGGTCTGACGAAATTCGTCATTCGGCCCGCCGGTGCCCAGCCATTGGACGGCTTCATTGATCGCTTCGTCGCCGAGCTGACCGATCGGCAGAACTGATCTGCCGCGCTATCGCTGCGGCGCCGGACGGGAACGCACCAGTGTCGGCCACCAGAACCACGGCCCGAGAATTCGCAGGATGCACGGCACGACGAACGAGCGCACGATCAGCGTGTCGAGCAACAGGCCGATGCACACGGTCGAACCCACCTGACCGATGCTGCGCAGATCGCTTGTGAGCATTGCCAGCATCGTGAACGCGAACACCAAACCCGCGGACGTCACCACACCACCGGTGCTTCCGAGCGCGCGGATAAGGCCGGTGTTCAACCCGGCATGGAGCTCGTCTTTGACCCGGACGATCAACAGCAGGTTGTAGTCCGACCCCACCGCCACCAGGATGATGAACGTCAGCGGCAGCACCAACCAGTGCAGCGGCAAGCCGATGAGGTGCTGCCAGACGAGTACGGAGAGTCCGAACGCCCCGGCGTACGAGAACGCCACGGTGCCCGGAATCACCAAGGCGGCCATCAGACTTCGCGTCAGGAACAACATGATCAGGAAGATCAGTACGAAGGCGGCGATCGCTACGATCAGCAGATCCGATGCGGCGTATTCCTTGATGTCCTTGTCGTTGGATCCAGAACCGCCGATGTAAACCCGTGCGCCGGCCAACGACGTCTCTTTCAAGATCGTGGTGATCGCCCCGGGGAACTGTTCGACATGCTGCACGCCTTCGGGACCCATGGCGTTGCCCTCGTGGGTGACGATGAACCGAGCAGCCTTGCCGTCCGGCGACATCAGCAGCTGCATGCCGGTCTTGACGTCGTCGTTGTCGAAACCTTCACGGGGGATGTAGAAGAAGTCGTCGCTGCGCGACCGGTCGAAGTCGAGCCCGACATTGATCATGTCGTCGAACGTCTGGTCCGTTTGCGTGGACTGCAGCGCCGACTGGCCGTAGCTGCTGACCAAACGAGCGGCCAAGGCCTCCGAGTCGTCGGCGGTGAGTTTCAGTTGCGTGATGACTTGCGGCAGGATCCTATCCACGGCTTCGAGAGAGGTTCTGGCGTCCTTGATGTCCGCAGCCAAGTGGTCGATGTTGTCGAGCCCGTCGAACAGCGACCTGAACGTCCAGCAGATGGGGATGTCGAAACAGTGCTTCTCCCAATAGAAGTAGCTCTTGATCGGCCGGAAGAAGTCATCGACGTTCGAGATTTCCTGGTTCATCTCATCGGTGATCTGTTGCAGATCCTCGACGGTGAGAACCGTGTTGTGCAGCTCGTCGGACATGTTTTGGAAATAGACGATCTCTTTCCGCAAGACTTCGACGGAATGGGTTGTAATCTGTGCCTGCTCATCGGTATTGGCGTTCTGCTGCTTGTTGAACGGCAGCTGTTGACCGTTGCCGCTGCCCTGCGTCGTGAACAGATACGGCAGCGTGGCGTGTTCCAATGGGCGGCCCAGAGGCCTGGTGATGCTTTGCACCATCGCGACGCCGGGAAGACGGATCAGGCTCTTCGCAACCCGGTCTAAGGAGATGAAGTCCGCCGAGTTGCGCATGTCGTGATCCGTCTCGATCATCAGCATCTCGGAGAACAGCTTGCTCCTCGGGAAGTGCCGATCCGCCGCCGCGAAACCCTGATTCGCCGGGGCATTGTGCGGCTGATAGGCACGGTCGTCGTAGTTCTGCCGGTAGGTCGGCACGAAGATCGCCCCGAACATGACGGCAGCGGCGCTGGCCGTAAGGATCGGGACCGGCCAGCGCACCACGCTCGCCCCGATCCGCCGATACAGCGTCGCCTTGACCTTTTGTCTGGGATCGAAGAGCCCGAATAGGCTGCCCACGGTCAAGATGGCCGGGCCCAGCGTCAGCGCTGCCGCGATGGTGAACAGCATGGCGATCCCAACCGCCGGCCCCATGGTGTGGAAGTAGTTGAGCCGCGCGAAAGTCAGGCAGTAACACGCCCCGGCGATCGTCAATCCCGAGCCGATGATGATCGGCGTGACACCCTTGTACGCGATGTAGAACGCGTCCTCCCGGCTTTCGCCGGCCTGTCGCGCCTCGTGATATCGGCCCATCAAGAAGATGCCGTAATCGGTCCCGGCTCCAAGCGTCAGCGCGACGACGATGTTCACCGCGAACGACGACAGTTCGATGTAGCCCAGATGCCCGAGGGTTGCGATAACCCCCTTCGCAACCAGCATCTCGATCAGAACACCGAGCAGGGGCACCACCACGTTGGTGAGGGAGCGATACACCAGCAGCAGCATCGTGACGATGAGGATGATCGTCACGATCGTGATGTTGTTCAGGCTCGAATTGGCGATAGCCACCGTGTCCGAGGCGAGCGGCGCCGCGCCGCTGACGTAGACCCGCAGGCCGGGCGGCGCGGGGTCCTTTGCGACGATATCCCTAACGGCCGCGACGGATTCGTTCGCTTGCATCTGGCCGATGTCGCCCGCAAGACGCAGCAGCACGTACGCGGCTTTGCCGTCGACGCTCTGCGCCCCGGCCGCAGTGATCGGTTTCCCCCACAGATCCATGACGTACTGCACGTGCTTGGGGTCTTGCTTCAGCCGGCGTACCAAGTCGTCGTAGTAGCGATGGTCCACATCGCCCAGCGGCCGGTCGGCTTCCAACACGAGCATCGTCAAGTTGGTCGAATTGGACTCGTGGAACTTCTCGCCGATGCGCAGCAATGCCCGCTGCGACGGCGCGTAGTGCGGGACCATCGGGCCCGCAAGTTCTTCTGCGACCCGCTCGACTTGCGGCATAAAGGTGTTCGTCGACACGGCGAGAAGCGCCCAAAACGCGATGATCGGTATTGCGAGCACGCGGACCATTCGGGGGACGAAGGGTCGACTAGCCCGGTGCTCGCTCATGCGGATTTCACCCGACACATGACGTGCGCATCCTCATGGGTGTCGGATTGTTCATCGCGGACAACGCCATTCACCAACATCCGGCAGCCGAGTTGGCCACCATGAACCTGCGCCGAGATGCTGCCGGATACCACCGTGAGCGTCGTCGTCTCCGTGTGCGACCACGGCAACGTCGTCAGATCAACCTGATGCGGGTGTCCGTCGATGTCCAAATAGACGAGCATCCCGCCGTCGCCGACGGACCCGAACAACTCATACGTGAGCTGCTTGGGCGTGGTCTGCTCGGGCGCTGCCGGGCCATTGACCGTGATGACGGGCGGGGGAGCGGAGAACTGGTGCACCTTCCACATGCCCACCGCTCCCGCGCCGACCGCAACGACGGCCACCAACGGCATCCACGCGCGTGCCAGGACGGTCCGGCCGACTGAACGAGGACTCACTCGATCACCTTCGGAACTCCATCCGCACGTCGCGTTCCCTCGCTCCCGCACCCAGGCCACTGCAGATAGTAGACGGTTATGTACCTAAGTGGCTACGATCTGCAAAGAGTAGCGGCCCTGCGGCCGGAACGCGACCTGAGCGGCCTCAGGGTTGCCTCAAGGCATCTTGTGCAGACGCCGCTTGTACTTGGCGCTGCCGAGAAGCCGAAGCGTGAAGTTGGTGGCGCCCAGCATGGGGAAGACCCCGAGGAACGTCCGCTCGGACGGCGTCGCTCCGTGCAAGTGGTACAGGCTGCCGAACACATAGAAGCAACCCACCATGAACAAAGCCCCGGGAATGCAGAACGCCATGAGCGAGCTGCGATCGGCAACGATTTGCTTCGCATAGTCCAACTCGTCCCACGACATCGGTTGGCGTTTGCGCACTTTGGCCATCACCGTTTTCGCGCTTCCGATTTCTTCACTGATCGGAGGAGTCGCTCGCTCGCCCAGCCGCTTGACGTAGACGCCGGCAATGGCGACGAACACCAGTGCCAACACGAGGCTCAGTACGGTCAGGTAACCGAATACGCCCGAACTCACGACTGAGCCTCCTTCGCGTCGCGGTCGAACCTAACACCGACTAGGTCAGCGAGGCACGGTAGATATCGTCGATGTTCGAGCCGAGCTTCTCGTCGAATTCCTCGTCGGTCTGGTCGACAGTCAGCCCTTCGGTCAAGGCCCGGGAGAAGCTGGCGATGAGCCCGTGGCAGCGCGCCAGGATGGTGCAGCTTTCGGCAAGGCTGTAGCCGCCCGACAGCGCGACGACGCGCAGGACTCGAGGGTGCTCGATCAGCGGCGCATAGAGGTCGTTCTCGTCGGGCAAGGTCAGCTTGAGCATGACCTGGGTGCCTGCGTCGAGCTTGTCGAGCTTCGCCTGAAGCGCCTCCACCAGGAGCCTGTCGGCTCGGGGCTTGTCGGAGCATTTGATGCTCACCTCGGGCTCGAGGATCGGCATGAGTCCACGCTCGGCGATCTTGTGCCCGTATTCGAACTGTTCGTCGACGATGGCCTTGATCCCGGCTTCGTTCGGCTCGGCGATGAACGAGCGCATCTTGGTGCCGAAGATGCCCTTCTCGACGGCCCGCTCCAACAGCGAGTCGAGCTTGGTCATCGGCTTCATCAGCTGCACACCGTATTTGGCGTCGTCGAGCCCTTGGTCCACTTTGACGAACGGCACGATGTGCTTCTGCTTCCACAGAAACGCGGGGGTGTCCTCGCCGCTGATGGTGCGGTCCATGGTCTGCTCGAAAAGGATGGTCGCCAGGATCTTGTCGCCAGTAAAACGGGGACTCGACATGAGCCGCGCACGCATCTGATGGATCAGATCGAACATCTGCTCCTCAGTGTGGTACTTGTCCTCCGAGATCCCGTAGAGCTTCAAGGCCTTGGGCGTGCTGCCGCCGCTCTGGTCCAACGCGGCGATGAAGCCACGTCCCGAGCCCATCAGGTTGCGTTGTTCTTCGTTCACTGCGGTCCTTCCGTCATCACGGATCGTCACCTCTGTGACTACCACTTTCGGATAGGCCCGCAAACCCGGCAAAGGGTCAGGAATCGCTCACTGCGGCGGCGCGGGACTCATCGAGCCGATGTAATACGTTTCGTGCCCGGTCGGGTATCCGCCGCCGTCGGTGGCGATATGGACGTGGTCGTAGTGGTTGAGCGTTTCGTTGCCGTAGTCCGCCGTCCAACTGGGCGCGCCGATGCCCGGGTAGAACTTCTGCCGCCAGATCACGTGGAGCACTCCCCATCGTTTGGCATTCGCCAAGGCATACCCGGCGATTTGGTTGCCGAGTTCGATGCCGTCGGGGGAGTGATAGTTCGGGATCATCACGTCGATCGCCAACCCGTTGGGGTGCCATTTCAAAGCGTCCTGCCGGTACCCGCCAATGGTCCTGATCTGCGGGAACAGCACGCTGATGGACCGGGCCGCCCAAATCGTCTTGACCTGTAACCCTGATTCCGGCGCGACGCCGGCGGGCAACGCGAGTTGGAAGTTCTGGGCGGTGGCGGGTGCGCTTGCCGCCAGCATGTCGACTTCCGCGGGAGTGGCGATGTGCGGCTTGACCGGATCGTTGGCGTGCGTCGCAGTTGTCGGCGCGCTCGGCTGGGCGGCCTGAGCCGCTGCCGAAGTCCTGGCGCAACAGGGGGTCTCGGTGCTTTGGGCGTAGAGCATGGCGGCAGAGACGACGAGCAGGCCAGCCATCGCCAACCAGCGGCCCCGCCCGTTGGCTAACACGTCTCTGCCCACGCACAGCACTTTAGTGTCCTCGAGGACACACCGTGGCAATCTCAGTTATTAGCCAGTTGTCTACTACAGCTCGCGTCGAGCAAACACCGACGGCCCCAAGCGATCTAGATGCCGTCAATCCGGATGTGCCGACGAATCGCATTGGCACGCGGAGCATTAGACGGTAGTCACTCGTGCCTGTGCAGGAACCCGTGCAGAATCGCCTGGACCAGTTCCTCCACGATCGCGTCCCGCGACGGCGGCTTGGCGCCGAAGTACGTCGACCGCAACGCAGCCATGCCGGCGATCATCGCCACCGTCGAGTGGGCCGGCAGGTCCGGCTGGCTCGAGCGCATCCCACGCAGGTGCATGCCTTGGGCGCTGATCTGGCCGAGCACCGTGAATGCCCGCCGGATGTCGGCGATGCCCGCGTCGGCCATTTCCTCCTCGCTGAGTGTCTCCGAGGCGACGAGCGTGAGCAGAAGGCCGCGATGTTCCACCAGGACGTCGTACAGGTGCCCGACGAAATGCCGGGCCAACTCCTCCTCGTCGGTTTCCTCTGGGACGACCGACTGCCACGTGCTGCGGAATTCGTCGACGAAGCTGGTGAAGGGCAGGACCAGCGCTTCCCGAAACAGGCCTGCCTTCGAGCCGAAGTGACGAAAGAGCAGGTGCTCGGTGACGCCGGCGGCCTCGGCGATTTCGCGGGTGGTGGTGCTGCGGTAGTCGCGGCGGGCGAACAGGTCACGGGCAGCGTCGAGCAAAAGTGTGCGCGGCGCACCGCGAGGGCGGCGCGTTGCCGGGCTCTTGGCGGTTGGTCGCTGGGGCATCGTTGTCGACTCCTCAAACCGCGCCGGGTTACCGGCTTGAAGATAGCCGCCGTTGAAATTCTCCTTAAGATAGTGTCCACTATCTTCCAAGCCGGTTGGTCGCTGGAAGGGGCGTGGTTAGTGGGTGCGGTCATCATGCTCGGCACGTTGTTCGGCCTGATCGCCTTGATCTTCGGCGCGGTCATCTACTTCGATCCCGAAGCGCGGCGAGCGGTCGACCAAGAACGCGACCGATGAGCGGCCAGCTGACGCCGTTGCTGAAAGCGGGCATCGCCTTCGCCTACATCGGCGGTCTCTCGTTCTTGGCGATCGGGCTGTATCTGAGCATTCGTCGTCGCCGGCTACACCCGCTGCTGCTGCTGTGCGTCTCCGCGATTTCCTTTTCTTGGATCGAGGCGCCCTACGACTGGGCGATGTACGCGCAGTTTCCGCCCGCCCTTCCGCGCATGCCGTCCTGGTGGCCGTTGAACATGACCTGGGGCGGGCTACCGTCGGCGGTGCCCGTTGGCTACATGTCGTACTTCGTGCTGCCAGCAGTAATCGGCGCCGCGGCAGGGCGATGGCTGAGCGTAAAGTTGCACTGGCGCAGGCCGATCACGCTTCTGAGCGTCGGGCTCGTCGTCGGATTCTGCTGGGCCTTGTTCTTCAACGCCGTCCTGGGCGCACGGCTGGGCATCTTCCACTACGGCTACGTGATTCCCGGCCTTGCGCTGTCAGAGGGCACCAAGTACCAGTACCCGCTTTATGACTCGTTGGCGATGGGTGTGCAGATGATGGTGTTCACCTACTTGCTGGGACGCACGGATTTAAAAGGACGCAATGTCATCGAGATGTGGGCCGATCGCAAATCGACCAACCGCCTGCAGGCGTCGGCGCTGTCCATCGCCGCAGTGATCGTCGTCGGAAACCTGCTCTACGGCGCGGTTTTCGCACCCCATCTCGTAACGAAGCTGGGCGGCTGGGTGACCGCGGGGCCGACGGCGCCGCTGTTTCCGGGCGTACCCAACCAACCGCAATGAGGACAGACCAGACCGTGGACTTGTACTACGACCCGTTCGACCTGGGCATCGACGACGATCCCTATCCGGTCTGGCAACGGATGCGCGCCGAGGCCCCGTTGTACTTCAACGACAAGTACAGCTTTTATGCGCTGAGTCGCTACGACGACGTCGTCCGTGCGCTGCCCGACTGGCAGACGTACCGTTCCGGCCGCGGCACCACCGCAGACATCTTGTTCAGTGGCATCGAGGTGCCGCCAGGGATCTTGCTGTTCGAGGATCCACCCTTGCACGACTTGCACCGGCGCTTGTTGTCGGGTGTGTTCACCCCTCGACGGATGCTGTCCGTCGAAGGGTTAGTGCGCGACTTCTGTTCGCGTGCACTGGATCCGCTGCGCGATCGGGACGGCTTCGACTTCGTCGCCGATCTCGGGGCGATCATGCCGATGCGCACCATCGGCTATCTGCTCGGCATTCCGGAGGAGGGTCAGCAGCTGATCCGTGATCGCACCGACAAGAACATTTCACTCGGTGAACGACGGGAAAGCGTGAGCCCCACGGTGTTTGAGGACACCATCGCGATGTTTGCCGAATACATCGAGTGGCGGGCCACCCATCCTTCCGACGACCTGATGACGGAGCTACTCAACGCGCACCTCGAAGAACCCGACGGATCCACGCGACCGCTCGACCGCACCGAAGTTCTCGCCTACACCGCGATGATCGCTGGCGCCGGCAACGAAACGACCGCCCGGCTGATCGGGTTCATGGGCCAACTGCTGGGGGAACATCCCGATCAGCGCCGTGAACTCGTCGCCGACCCGTCGCTGATTCCGTCCGCGGTGGAGGAGACGTTGCGCTACGAGGCGCCGTCACCCGTGCAGGCGCGCTACGTCGCTTGCGACACTGAGCTTTACGGGCAGACGGTGGCCGAGGGGTCCAATATGTTGTTGCTCAACGGGTCCGCCAATCGTGACGAAACACGCTTCCCGGATGCCGACCGCTACGACATCCACCGCAAGGGCGGGCATTTGAGCTTCGGCCACGGATTGCATTTCTGCCTGGGTTCGGCGCTGGCGCGCCTCGAGGCGCGGATCGCCTTCGAAGAAGTCCTCAAGCGATGGACCGACTGGGACGTCGACTACGACAACGCGAGACGGGCACACACATCCAGTGTGCGGGGGTGGGCGCAGCTACCGGTCAAGACCAAGTAGCTACTTGCCGGTCCGCTCGCGGTGCTTGCACCCAGGCCAACAGCACGGCCTGCGCAGGCCTTCTTCCAGCTCTTCCTGGGTCCGGCGGATCCGGCGCTCGCGAGTCTTCTGTTGCTTGGCGTCCTCGACCCAGCAGATGAACTCGTTGCGCGCCAACGGCGTGATGTCCTTCCACGCAGCCAATGCTGTGGTGTTGCCGATCAGCGCCTTGCGCAGGTCTGCGGGCAACTCGTGGACCACCCCACCGGGAATTTGCTTGCTGGCCACGAGATCAGGGTAAAGGGGCGTTGGCAGCGCTGACTGACGTCATAGCCACGCTAGCCGGCGTCGGTGGAAACAAGCGCGGCATCGACTGCAGTGGCTTCGTGATGCTCGGGCGTGGGCACGCCGCCGAGGGCAGCGATCAGATCCCGGACCTTCGCCGCTTCCTCCTGCGTGGGGATTTCCCCGGCCTCGAGATCGTCGACCAGCTCGGCGCGCAGGCCCCTGCCGTTGGCCACTTCCCGGGCGGACAACTTGGCCCGGATACGGGCGGCATACAGCTGCTGGCCCAGGCTCGATCCCGGCGCGGCGGCGGCGCGGGTCATCAGTTCGTCGTAGCGGCGCCGCACGTCGCTGAGCGCCATGATCACCATCGGTGAGGACCTGCTGCGGCCCGCTGCTTCGGTCAGCGCCGCCCGCAACTTCCGCATGCCGGACAAAACGACGCTCGCACGCTTGTGAAACGTCTTGTCGGTCGGCGACGGCAACGCCTCGATCGCGGCCGCATGCATGTGGATCGCAGCCTCGGAAAGGCTGACGATGACGGACGATTCCCCTTCGTGTGGCGCGGGTTGTCCCACGGTCCCTCAATTCTTCATCGGTCAATTCCGTGAGCGGTGCAATCGAGGTTAGCGGTCCGCGCGCACGGCGTACACCGCGAGCGACGGTCGGCGGAGGGGCCGAGCGGTGTCGCCGTAACCGAGCGCCTTTAGTCTGAAGCCGCATTGCCGGACTGCTCGGACGGAAGGGAGGCCAGGTGCCCGGACTTACGCAATCTGCCCGACCCGCCGGGCCACGACCGCCCGGCGAGGTGAACGGCTCGGCGAGGCCGACACCACGAACCGAGCCGGCCGGCCGCGGGTTCGGTGGACTCGGTTTCGCCTGGCTGGCCTGCGGCGCCGTCGGTGCCGTGGCCATCGCGTGGTTCATCTTTCTTGGTCCCGGCGAGAGCGGATCCAAGGCCGAGTGGTTCTTCGGCGCCGTGGTCTTCGCCGTCGTCCTGGTATCGCTGTGGCAGACCGCCACCATCCAGCGCCATGCGTCGCAGAAGGTGGCCGAAGCCGCCGAACGACTCCGGCGGGAGCTCGTCGCCGCCGAGGAGCGCTCAGCGCGTGAAGTCGCCATCACGCGCCGGCTGCACCAGGAGGAGATGGAAGCCAAGCAGACCCTGCATCGCGCCGAGATGGAGGCTCAACGCGAGCTGGCCCGCGTCGAGCGTATGCACCTGCTCAAGCGACTCCAGAAGCAAGCGATGATCGAGGTGTCGCGCGCCGTCGGCGCGCACACCCAAATGCTGGCGACGCTGTGGAACCAGGCCGCGAGGCTGCTGCGTATCGAGGACCGCGACGAGCGGGAACTGGCAATGAACCCGGTCTTCGAGCAGATCGGCCAAGTCGTGAACGACTTCTCGATCGAGCTCGCCAACGCGCATCTGCTGGTCGAGGACGACCGCCTGCATTACGCACTCGACCGGGTCAACGAGGCGGCGGTGATGGCCGTCCAGGTGGCACAGGACATTCAGGTGGCGGTCATCGAAGGCCATGCGCCCGAACCCAATCCGATCCCGCCGGTGCAGCGGCTCATGCATGCCAGAGCGGCGGACGCCCGGCGTCTGGCCTGGGAGTTGCTGCGAACGGGCCTTGACGACAACGCGCAGCGCTAGCGTTGTCGGTGATGGCCGACGAAACGCAGCGCAGCTGGGAGTACGTGACGGCGCCGCCGCACAGCGCGCCCGGCGTCATCTCGATGGTGGGCTACCGCGCGCTGGATGTGCCCGAGGCGGTGCACACCGGCATGCCGTCGTCGACGTTGACGTTCATCGTCAGCCTTGACGACGGGGTGGAGGCGGCCGAAACTGCGGACGCGCTGCCCGCCGCCCGGCCCAACCCGCTGGTCCTCGGCGGCCTGCATGTGCGGGCGAGCCATGTGCGGCAGCGTCCCGGTCAGGCGGGTGTGCAACTGGCCGTGCATCCGTTGGCGTCTCGGGCCCTGTTCGGTGTGCCCGCGGCCGAGCTGCCCGTCACCGGCTTCGACGGCGTCGACGTGCTTGGTCGGCCCGCGGCCGAGCTACCCGAGCGTGCCGCCGAAGCGCGCGACTGGCCCGCCGTGTTCGCCGCCGTCGCCGACTACCTTGTGGACGCCCGCCGGCGCCGCGACGGTGTGACGGTGCGGCCCGAGGTCGCCTACGCGTGGCGACTGCTGGAGCGCACCCGGGGCCGAATGCCGGTGGGCGCGTTGGCCGATCGGGTCGGAGTGAGCACTCGCCATCTGACCACGCTGTTCCAGCGGGAGGTCGGCAGGTCCCCGAAGACGGTGTCGAGGCTGATGCGATTCCAGCACGCGTTTGCGGCAATCGCGGCGTCGGCGCGCACGCACGGCCGGGTCGACCTGGCGGCGGTTGCGGCCGACACCGGTTATTGCGACCAGGCGCATCTGACCCGGGAATTCGTTCAGTTCGCCGGTGCACCGCCGCGCGCCTGGCTGGCCGCGGAGTTCCGAAACATCCAAGACGGCGGGCACTCCTGGGCGTCACAGTGGGAGCATGACTACTTCGAATCCAACGGTCTGGTTGACACTGCAGGCGCATAACGCGCCCAAGCTGATCGACTACTACGTCGACACATTCGGTTTCGTAGTGACGGCACGTTACGGCGACGGGGACCGGGTCGACCACGCGGAATTGCAGTGGCCGGAGGGCAGCGGCGGCATCATGCTGGGCAGCTACAAGCCCGGCGCCGAGTGGTGCCGGGAACCGGGGACCGCCGGGGGCTACGTCGTCACCAGCGATCCGGATCGCCTCTACGAGCGCGTGCTGTCGCACAAGGCCGACATCGTTCGTCCGCTGTGCAAAACCGACTACGGCGCAAACGAATTCACCGTCCGCGATCCCGAGGGCAACTTGTGGTCATTCGGCGACTACGCCGGCGAACCGCGCTGACCAGTCACGAACGGATGAGCGGGCGGCCGTGGGACGCGTCGTATCGCGACGGCCCGGCGCCGTGGGATATCGGTCGTCCGCAGCCCGCAATAGCGCGGCTGGCATCCGCAGGCGCGTTCGTCGGTGCGGTGCTCGACGCCGGCTGCGGCACCGGCGAGAACGCTCTGCATGTGGCCGCGCTCGGGTTACCGGTTCTGGGCATTGACGTGGCGGAGACCGCCCTGGCGATGGCGCGGAAGAAGGCGCATGAGCGTGGCCTAGACGTCGAGTTCGTCGCGGCGGATGCGTTGCAGCTGCAGCGCTTGGGGCGCAGGTTCACGACGGTGCTCGACTGCGGGCTGTTCCACACCTTCGACGACAACGAGCGGCAGCAGTATGCGGTCGGCCTGGCGTCGGTGATCGAGCCCGGTGGCACGCTATATGTGTTGTGCTTCAGCGATATTGGGCCCGACACCGGTCCGCACCCGGTCAGTCGCGACGAGCTCGCGGCGGCGTTCAATCCCGCTGCCGGTTGGAGTGTGATCGCCCTCGACGCGGAGCGGATCCACACGCGGTTTCACGGCGACGACGGTGCACCGGCCTGGCTGGCGACGGTCAAACGAGTCTCCAAGGATTGTGCTACGCTGTAGCACATGGAGGTTGGTGTTCGGGACCTGCGTAATCGCACAAGTCAGGTAGTCGATGCGGTCAAGGCCGGCGAGCAGGTGACGCTTACGGTGCATGGCGAGCCGGTCGCCGATATTGTCCCGCACCGGCGCCGCGTCCGTTGGGTGTCGGGGGAACGTCTGCGAACCGAGTTGGCCGAACGCTCCGCCGACGCAGGTCTCACCGCCGAACTCGATGAACTTGCCGGTCAGACCCTCGATGAGCTGTGACCGACGCCGAAGTCGGTCTTGTCGACACGTCGGTTTTTATCGCGCGTGAAAGCGGCCGTGCACTTGCGAAACTGCCTGAACGCGTGGCACTTTCCGTCATCACGATCGGCGAACTGCAACTGGGTGTGCTCAATGCGCACGATTCGGCGACCAAAGCGCGACGCGCGGACACCCTCGCGCTGGCGCGCGCGGCGGATCCCATCCCGATTAGTGAAGCCGTGATGGTTTCGTGGGCGCGTCTCGTTGCCGACTGTCAAGCCGCGGGCGTGCACCGCGCAGTAAAGCTGACAGACGCTTTGATTGCGGCAACCGCAATCGAGCACGGTCTTCCGGTCATCACACAGGACGCGGACTTCGACCAGATCGCACGCGCTTGTCCCGCCCTAACCGTGATCAAGGTGTAGGTGCCCCGTCCTGCCGCTCCCGCAGCGTAGTGAGCGCGCGTCGCGTGGACGCGTGTGCGGCGACGGCGAGTGCTTCGCGTTCGGATTCGGGGTCGGCGGTGAGCAGGCTTCCGGCTGGGGGAGCGCCACCGGAGCCGAGCCGGTTCATCAGCTTGGGTACCGGTGCGCCTTGATATGTCAGCGGGGTCGGACCGAGCGGCTGGTGCACTTCGATGTAGGCGCCGTGCGGCAACCGTTTGATGATGCCGGTTTCGATGCCGTGCTCGAGTACCTCGCGGTCGCTGCGCTGCAGCCCGACCGCCCATCGGTAGGTGATGTAGTAGACCAGCGGCGGCAGGATCACCATCCCGATGCGTCCGATCCAAGTCGTCGCGTTGAGCGAGACATGGAACTTGTAGGCGATGACGTCGTTCATCGCGGCGAGCGTAAGCACCAGGTAGAAACTGATCGCCATCGCACCAATTGCCGTGCGCACGGGGACATCTCGTGGCCGCTGCAGCAGGTTGTGGTGGGCGACGTCGCCGGTCAGCTTGCGCTCGATCCACGGATAGGTGAGCAACGCGGTCACCACCGTTGCCAGCACTGCGACCACGCCGACGACCGCGGAGATGGTGTAGTGGCCGATGTAGATCTCCCAGGCCGGCCACAGGCGCATCAGGCCCTCGGTCCACATGAGGTAGAAGTCGGGCTGTGAGCCAGCGGAGATCTGAGATGGCTTGTAGGGCCCCAGGTTCCAGATCGGGTTGATCTGCAACAGCCCACCCATGAGGCCCAGCACGCCGACGATGATCGCGAAGAAGGCGCCGGACTTGACCGCGAATACCGGCATCACGCGCACCCCGACGACGTTGCGCTCGGTGCGGCCGGGTCCGGGGAACTGGGTGTGTTTCTGAAACCACAGCATCGCCAGATGAATTGCGATGAGCGCCAGGATGATTGCCGGAATGATCAGGATGTGCAGGGCGTACAGCCGGGGGATGATCGCATCGCCGGGGAAGTCGCCGCCGAACAGCGCCCAATGCAGCCAGGTGCCGACAAGTGGTAAGCCGAGCGTGATCGAAGACAGCGCTGTGCGCAATCCGGTTCCCGATAGCAGGTCGTCAGGCAGCGAATAACCGAGATATCCCTCGGCCATCGCCAGCACGAGCAGCGCCACACCGGTGACCCAGTTGGCCTCCCGCGGGCGGCGAAACGCGCCGGTGAAGAAGACCCGGGCGAGGTGCACCATGATCGCCGCGGCGAACATCAGCGCGGCCCAGTGGTGGATCTGGCGCACGAACAGGCCGCCGCGCACCTCGAAGCTGATGTCGAGCGCTGATTCGTAGGCCCGCGACATCTGCACGCCGCGCAGCGGTTGGTACACGCCGTTGTAGGTGACCTCGCTCATCGACGGGTCGAAGAACAGCGTCAGGTACACGCCGGTGATGAGCAGGACGATGAAGCTGTACAGGGCGATCTCGCCGAGCAGGAATGACCAGTGGGTGGGGAAGACCTTGTTCAGCTGGCGGCGCAGGGCGGCCGAGGGGTGATATCGCGAATCGATCGCATTGCCCAGATTCGCGGCAGTATCAGCACGTTTCGGACTCATAGCGCAGGTCCTCCGTCGTTGGGTGACGCGCAGCCGATCTCCTACACGACGTAATACTACCTACCGTAGTAGCGATGCGGTAGGCCTTTGTGTATTTCAAGCACCTAACGATTTCGTGCATCACGGCGTGGACACTCGCCTGATCGCTGCAGCGGTGGTCTGGTGGATAGCGATGTACACCACCCGCCTCGCCGTCGTCGCGGCGTGTTCGGCGCTATTGGCTGCCGGCATGCCGTCGGCGACGGCCGCACCCACAAGCGACGGTCAAGGTTTCGTCGACTCCGTGGCGCGGTGCACTGCGCCCGACATGGCGGTCGCGTTCGGCGACACCGAGACATCTCGCGTGGCCATCTGTAAGACGCCGGGCGGTCAATATGAGTATCGCGGCGTGCGGGTGCGCGACGGTGCCAAGTTGATCGTTCCCGCCACGCAGTCGGGCGACGGGAAATTCGTCGCGGAGAACGACGGCATCACCTACACGGTCACGGCGAGCTCTTTGGCCGTCAGCGCGGGCAACCAGGTGATCCGCGAGGAACCGATGGTTGACTTTCACTCGCCGCAGACGCCGCCACCGCCGGCAGCGACGTCAACTCCGACGACCACCCCGGCCGCGCCATTGCCGCCGCCGTTGCCGGCCGAGGAGGGCGGCGGCTAAGCTCAAGTGCCGCAAAAGGTTTGGTATGTGCCGAAGTCTTCGGGAGCGGGCTTGGCGTAGCGCTCGAATTCCGGTCGTTCCCGGTAGGGCTCGGACAGCGCCGCGAGCAGCTTCTCGAGCGGGGCCAGATCACCGTCAGTGGCGGCGGCCAGAGCCTCCTCGACGAGATGGTTGCGGGGAATGTAGACGGGGTTGGCGCGGTCCATCGCGTTGGCGTCCGGAGCCAGCGGCAGCCAGCGTGCCAACCAGTCGTCGAACCCCGCGAGGTCAGCTTCCTCGCCACGTGCCGCTCGGCTGAGTTGGCGGAAGAACGAGGTGTAGTCGACCTTGTTGTGCTCCAGTAATGGGGGCAGCTCGCTGATCAGTTCGTCGGCGTCGTGGGACAGGCCGAGTTTGGTCCGCATGCTGGTCGACCACGCGGCGTCGTAGCGCGGCCGAAAACCGCTCAGCGTCTCCACGGCAACCGCGACCGCCTGCTCCCGATCGTCGGCGAGCAGCGGAAGGAGGGCCTCGGCGAACGCGCCGAGGTTCCACTCGGCGATGGCCGGCTGGTTGCCGTAGGCGTAGCGGCCCCAGAAGTCGATTGAGCTGAACACCGTGGCCGGGTCGTAGGCCTCCATGAAGGCGCACGGCCCGTAGTCGATGGTCTCGCCCGAGATCGTCATGTTGTCGGTGTTCATCACCCCGTGCACGAACCCGACCAGCATCCATTGCGCCACCAGCGACGCCTGGACGGCGATCACCGCTTCGAGCAGCGCGAGGTAGGGCTGCTCGGCCTCCGCGGCGCGCGGGTGGTGGCGGGCGATCGCGTGGTCAGCCAGGCGCTGCAGCAAGTCGACGTCGCCGGTGAGCGCCGCGTACTGGAAGCTGCCCACCCGCAGGTGGCTGCTGGCGACGCGGCACAGCACGGCTCCCGGCAACGGCGTTTCGCGTTGTACCGGGCGCCCGGTCGCCACCACGGCAAGCGATCGGGTCGTCGGGATACCGAGGGCGTGCATCGCCTCGCTGACCACGTACTCGCGCAACATCGGGCCGACGGCGGCCAACCCGTCGCCGCCGCGCGCGAAGGGCGTGGGCCCGGACCCCTTGAGGTGAAGGTCGCGACGATGCCCGTCGGCGTCCACGAGCTCGCCCAGCAGCAGGGCGCGCCCGTCGCCGAGGCGCGGGACGAACCCGCCGAACTGGTGACCGGCATAGGCCTGCGCAACCGGATCGGCGCCGTCGGGCACCAGGTTGCCGACCAAAAACCTCAGCCCGTCGGGGCCGTGCAACCACGCGGCGTCAAGGTTGAGTTCGGCGGCCAGCGGTTCGTTGAGGACGAGCAGTCGCGGCTCGGCAACCGGTTCGGCCTTCCAAGGGATCGCCAACTCCGGTAGCTCACGGCGGAAGCGGTCGTCCAGGACGACGGTCGTGTCCGGTGTAACGCTCACCTCATCGAGAGTACGGAGGCACAACCTTGGTTAGACGCCGACAATTGTCAAAAGGTTCTCTTGGGGTCTGACCGGTGTAGTGGGCTGTCGCACGCGACACGATGCGGATGTCCTTGGTGATGTTTATCTGGGGTGCCGCCGGCCGCTCGGCAGAAAACCGAGGCGTACGGGTCGACAGCCACAGGATCGGACCTGCGGGCTTCCAGTGCTCGGGCGGCGGCGACGAACAAAGCCGTCGACCCGACGCCGCTGGTGATGTCCCATGTGTCGTCGTCGGAGCGCACGGTCGTGAGGCTACCGGCCGGTTTGACAGGCGGCACTGGCGTCGGATTCCACGTCCGGTTCTGCTCACCCACGGACGTTGCCTTTGCTGAACGAGATGTTCTTGCTCTCAAGCCATTCCGCGAACTCCGCACCCACGATCTTCTCTCCTGTCAGGCCATCGGATTGCGGAGAGGACAGAAACAGGATGACTTCGTTCAGGATGTCCGCCCCGAGCATCGGCGAACCAAGCTCGCTGAGTTGTGTCTTGATCGCATCGGTCATGCCGGTGTCAGTTAATCCACCGGGGCAGATCACATTGACCGTGACCCCGAGATCCTTGAGTTCCTGGGCCTGGATTCGCGACATCGCCTCCATGGCGGCCTTCGACGGTCCGTAGGGAATCATTCCCATCCGCTCCATCGTGCTGGTGCTGGTGGAAACGTTGACCACCCTGCCCCGCCGCTGTTTAACCATGACCGGGACGAATGCTCGTGAAACGAGGAACACTCCAGTGAAGTTCGTTTCCACAATGGCGTTGAACGTGGACGGGGGGATGTCGTAGAACTGGGGGTCCGCCTCTCCGAAGGTCATGCCGTCTGCGTTGTAACCGAGCCCGGCATTGTTGACCAACATGTCCAGGTGATCGAACTTGTCGAAGAACCACTTCGCGGCCTCGTCGACTGATTTTTCGTCCCGGACATCGAGGTGAACAGCGTGGACGTCGTAGCCTTCCCGTCGCAGCGTTTCCTGCGCGTTGTCCAGCTTCGAGCCGGCTCGTGCGCCGATTGTCACCGTGGCCCCGTGGGCGAGTAACTCCTTCGCCATCTCGAAGCCCATGCCACTGGATCCTCCGGTGACGAACGCGGTGAAGCCGGTCAGGTCGTTGCCGCTCATGGGTGATACTCCGCCCCTTCTCAAGTGTCCTTGCGGACGGTGAAAACTGCCGCGTCGGTCGTGCTCGACGGCCGCAACGTGGCTTTGCTTTCACGATACGGGTCGTGCGCCCCGTTTTGTCAAAGTGAGCTGCGAGACGCCGATCTGTTGCCCTTGGCGCCCGCCCGCACGCCTGCTTCGGACGCGCCTTCGCCCGCGATCTGCCCGGTGGCCGTCGTCACCCTTGGTCGGGGGCTCCGAGCGTTTTCGCGAATTCGGCGACGTCAGGCCTTTACGCGCAGGCCATCGATCACGGTATCGAGGAGGGCCGGCGCGCGTTCGGGGTCGAATTCGCGCATCGCCTGACACCCGACGAGAATCGCCTTCATTCCTCGTGCGTCGATGTCGGGACGGACGACACCAGCCTGCTGTGCGGTCGCCAGCAGCTCGTCGAGCATCTTCAGGAACGTGTCCATTCCCTCCGGTATGACCGAATTGATGTCGGCGCCCAATGCGGCCAGCGCATCGCGTAGTCCGCGATCGGCTGCGCCCCACTCCAAGACCAGCAGTCGCGTGAACGCGAACAGCGCTGCCGGGCCGTCGGTTTCGAGGAGGCTACGGCCCTCCTCGACGATCGTCGTCAGCCGATCGCGGATGACGGCGCTCGCCAGATCCACCTTGGCGGGGAAGTGTCGATGAACGGTTCCCGCTCCGACGCCGGCGCGTCTGGCGATTTCGTCGAGAGAGACCGACAGTCCTTCGGAGGCGAACGCCTCGTAAGCCGCGGCAAGCACGCGGGCTCGGTTGCGGGCAGCGTCGGCTCGCGGCGGACGTTCGTTAGTCACGGCGCTCCTCTCGCTTTGACAAAACGGGGCGCACGGCCCGTATACTATCAAGTGCGTATACGGGGCGCACGCCCCGGACTGTTGCGAAGGAACCCCGTCATGGCGATCAACAGCCTCGATTACGTCGACGATGCCCGCGCCGGCACCGATCCAGGCCTGTTCCTGGAACCGCCGGCGCCGGCCCCTGCGGACTGGTCGACGACGCCGCCGTGGTTCGACGAGGCAGGGTGGGTTCTTCCGATGGGTGGCTTCCTCGTCCGCACCGAGGGGCGGACGGTGCTCATCGACGCCGGAATAGGGCCCGACACGAACACGATGATGGCTGGGCTCGACACACCCCCGAGCTTCGAGTACAGCAGTGAACTGTTGAACTCTCTTGCCGCCTTGAACGTCACACCCGATGAAGTCACCGATGTCGTCCTGACCCATCTGCACTTCGATCACATCGGATGGATCGCACCGCGTGGCGAGCCCGTCTTCCCGCACGCCAGGCACGTGTGTCACCGCGGCGACATCGAGCGGATGCGGGCGGACAGCGGCGGCGATCGGGCATGGGCGGGTGTTCGTGGACACGTCGACGCGGTATCCGACTTGCTGGTCGTTGCCGACGCCGAACGAACCGAGGTCGCCGACGGGGTTGCCCCTACGGCTGTTCGCGGGACACAGCCCAGGCAACTGCGTGATTGAACTCGACACGACCGAAGGTCCTGTCCTGCTGCTCGGTGACACCGCTCATCACCCGGTTCTGCTCGTTGAGGACGGCTGGACGGTCCGCCTCGATGAAGATCGCATGCAAGCCGCGCGTGCTCGCGCACGCGTCGTCGAGGAGATGGAACGCACCGGTGCCGTCGCCTTCGGTGCTCACTTTCCTGGTGGCCGCGGCGGTCGCATCACCCGTGACAAGTACGGCAAGCGATCTTGGACGACGTAGGCAGCCCGCGATCTTCTGCCTTCGAGGATCGACGGAGGTCACCGTGCCGTGCGCGACATGTGTGGTGCACGACGATCGCCGGAATCGGCCGCTCAAGCGTCTAATGCGGCGTCGTCAACGTTTCCACCCCTAGAGAATCGACATCGTCGACGTTGCGCGTATAGAGAGGAAGCTTGGCGGCGAGAGCGGTTGCAGCGATCAACAGATCGACGGCACGCGGCCCGCGTGCTTTCGGCCGCTGGCGGATACGGCCGCATAAATGCGCCCGTAGGATCTCGCCGCCTCGCCGTCGGACGGCCGCGGATCAAACGTAGCCTCGGCGCGCTGTAGCCGATCTTGACGCCGCGCTCGCTCGTCGTGATCACTTGTGGCGTGCGGTCCCGCCGCCAACCCCGCCATCGTGAGCGCGCTGACGACAAGCTCCCGTGGGAGTTGCTCGACGGCGATTCGATTTGAGGTCGACTACGACCGACGTGTCAATGAGACCTCGCGGCGGGCGGGAACTTCAGCCACGAGGCGCGATCTCTTGGCTAGCAGGCAGGTCGAGATCTGCTCGGAACCGGTCAAACTCCACCCGAGGAGCACCCCGGAACGCCGCGACCGCCATCTCCGCGCTCACGAACCGATTCCGCCGCAACGGGGAAAGCTCACCAACGGGCACACCACTCCTGGTCACGACAAAGGATGCGCCTCGGTCAAGTTGGCGCAGTATTTCACCGCTGTTGTTGTGGAGCTCTCGCTGAGAGATCTCTTGGCCCACAACCGCAGTGTCGCACGGCTGCTACAGACTGTCAGCCGCGTTTCGCGCGCACCCACTGAATCGTGCTGAAGTTCTTGACCCGCACGCTGACAAAGCCGTGGTCCTCCAGGATGTCGCCGAGCTCGTCGTCGTCGAACACGTGGGCCCCGGTGTTGGGCAGCATCCGCCAGAACCGGGCGGCCCGCCCCGCAGTGGGCACCATGATCGCGAGTCGCCCGCCCGGCCGCAGTACCCGCGCGATTTCCGCCAGCGCCGCCGCCGGCTCCGGTATCAGCTGCAGCACGGCGATCGACACCACCGCATCGACGGTGTCGTCGCGCAACGGAAGGCGTTGTGCGTCGGCCCGCAGAAAACCAACCTGCGGCCCCGATTCGGCGCGCACCGCGCGGGTCAGCATCGGCTCGGAGATGTCCACACCCAATGCCAGCCCGTCGGGGCCGGCCGCCCGCGCCAGTGACGCGGTGACCGTACCCGGGCCGCAGCCGACATCCAGCGCGGTCCCGCCGGGCGGAATGTTCAACCACTCGACGGGGTGCTGCCAGGCGGTGAGCAGCCGCCGCGCCACTGTCTGAGCGTTGTCGTAGAACAGCGACCCGATCGGCGACGCCCACAGCGCCTGAATCGCGCCGGTGTTCTTCGGCACCGCCGAGTCGTCCAGCAGATCGAGATAGCCCTTGCTGACGTCGGGTTCGGCAGGCGGATCGGTAAGTAACTCCACTGCGCGCTGCAACGCCGGCGGCAAATCGGTCATGTGCATCCCTCCCGTCGGGGAGCCTACGCGCGAATGTCTGTCAGACTTTGAGCATGAGTTCGGTGTCACGGCTGCTCGACGAGTACCGGGCTTCCGGACGATCCTTCACCGCGGACGGCATCTCGTCGTTCGTGCTCGACGATGGCCCGCGCGATGCCCCGCCGGTGGTGTGCGTGCACGGGGTACCGGCGTCGGCGTACCTGTACCGCAAGGTGGTTCCCGCGCTGGCGCGACGGGCTCTGCGCGGCGTCGCCGTCGACTTGCCCGGGCTCGGCCTGGCCGAGCGGCCGAAGGATTTCGACTACAGCTGGAGTGGGTTGGGGCGCTGGCTGCTCTCGGCGCTCGATGCGCTCGCCCTGCAGCGGTTCCATCTGGTGCTGCACGACATCGGCGGTCCGGTCGGCTTTGAAGTGGCACATGCGGTTCCGGATCGCGTGCGCTCGATGACGTTGCTCAACACGATCGTCGCGGTCGAAACGTTTCATCGCCCCTGGCCCATGGAGCCGTTCGCGCATCGCGGCCTCGGCGAGGCCTGGCTGCAGGCGATGCGCATTCCGGGCGCGTTCGAGGCGATCATGCGGATGGTCGCGGTCAGCCGTAATGTGCCGCTCGCCGAAATCTCTTGCTGGAAGCCACTATTGTTCGGCGAGGACGGCGGGCGGGCGTTCCTCAAGATCATGCGGGGCTTCGAACTCAACGCCGAAAGCCAGGGCCGCTATTGGGCGGCGCTGCGTAACGTGGCGTATCCAATCCAGATCGTCTGGGGCATGCGAGACCGGATGCTCAGTTGGCGCCGCCACGGCGTGCAGGCCCAGCTGGCCACCGGTACTACGCAGGTAACCTTGTTGCCCGCCAAGCATTTTCTGCAAGAGGACTGTCCGGAGGAGATCGCCGCGGCAGTTCAACGATTCGTCGAACAGCGGGCCGATGAACGTGGTAGCTAAGACGATCGACAGGCTGGCCAACCCGCCGCGCGTCGCCGATCCCGACAGGTTGCGCAATGTCGTTGCGGGCAAGACCGTGCTGGTCACCGGGGCGTCGTACGGAGTCGGCGAGGCAACCGCTCGCACATTGGCCGCCGCGGAAGCGACGGTGCTGGCGGTCGCGCGCTCGGCCGACCGGCTCGACGATCTCGTCGCATCGATCACCGCGGGCGGCGGACAAGCATTCGCCTACCCGGTCGATCTCAGCGACGAATCCGCGGTCCGCACACTGGTGACCCGGATCGGCGACGAGCACGGCCCACTCGACGTCGTCGTCAGCAATGCGGGCAAGTCGTTGCGCCGCTCGCTGCGCCACCAGTACGACCGGCCGCACGATTTCCAACGCACGATCGCGGTCAACTATCTCGGCCCGATTCAGCTACTGCTCGGTGTGCTACCCGCGATGCGCCAAAAGCGCGGCGGGCACGTCGTCAACGTTTCCAGCGTCGGTGTCCGCGTGCCGCCCGCCCCGCAGTGGGGCGCCTACCAGGCGTCCAAAGGCGCGTTCGACCGCTGGTTGCGCAGTGTCGCACCGGAATTGCGTTCCGACGGCATCGACGTCACATCGATCTACTTCGCGATAGTTCGCACCCGGATGATCGAGCCGACCCCGATCTTGCTCAAGGTGCCGGGACTGGATCCGCACCAGGCCGCCGACGTGGTCGCCAAGGCGATCATCGAACGGCCGCGCACCATCGCCCCGGCCTGGACGTTGCCCGCCGAAGTCGCCTCGGTGGTGCTGGCCGGACCGATCGAGCGGGCCGCACGGATCTGGTACCGCAATGTCGTCGACTCCGATCGAGGGCGCCGATGACGGCGATCGGTGCTGCCGGCGCCGCGGCGCGCGCCCTGTTGGGGTCTCGACTGCTCAGCCCGCCCGGCCCGGCCGTGCTGGTCCGCGTCATGAATGAGGCGCGTCGAGGCGGCACGAACATCTTCACGCTGCTCGCGGTCACGGCGGCGCGATGGCCGAACCGGACCGCGGTGATCGACGACGACGGCGCGGTCAGCTATCGCGAGGTGCAGTCGAAGACCGAAGCGCTGGCCTTCGAACTGCAACGCCTCGGCATTCAGCCCGGCCAGGCGGTCGGCGTCATGTGCCGCAACGGTCGCCGCTTCCTCGAGGCGCTGTTCGCCGTCGCATTGGTCGGCGCCGACGTGGTGCTGGTCAACACCGAATTCAGCACCGATGCGCTAGCCGCCGCGCTGAGCGCGCACGGCATCGAAACCGTGGTCTGCGACGCCGAATTCACCGAGCGGGTGCAGGCCGCCGACGGGTCGGTCACGGCCGTCGACGCGGCCGCGACCGCAGCGCCGGATTCACGACCCAGGGTGGGGCGGGGCGGCCGCATCGTGCTGCTCACCTCCGGCACGACGGGAAAGCCCAAAGGTGTGCCGCGCGCGCCGCGGATCAATCCGGGCGTGGTGGGCGTCGGCGTGACGATCCTCGAGCGCACCGGCCTGCGTGTCGGTTCCCGAATCGCGGTGGCAGTGCCCATGTTTCACGGGCTCGGCCTGGGCATGACAATCCTCACCGTGGCCCTCGGCGGCACGATACTCACCCATCGGCGGTTCGACGCCGAGGCGACACTGGCGCAGGCGTCGCTGCATCGTGCCGACGCGTTGACCGTGGTGCCGGTGATGCTGGCACGCATCCTCGAGTTGCCGCAACAGGTTCGGGACCGAAACCCGCTGCCGTCGCTGCGGGTAGTGCTCTCCAGCGGCGCGCGGCTCGAGCCGAGTCTGGTGCGGCGGTTCACCGAGGCCTACGGCGACATCCTCTACAACGGCTATGGCTCCACCGAAGTCGGCATCGGCGCGCTGGCAACACCGGCCGACCTGCGCGACAACCCCGAAACGGTCGGAAGACCGTCGCTGGGCTGCCGGGTGCGGGTATTGGATGACAACGACGAGCCGGTCGGCCCGCACGTCACCGGCCGTGTCTTCGTCGGCGGCGAATTGACGTTCGAGGGCTACACCGGCGGCACCGCCAAGTCCGTCGTCCACAACATGACCGCCACCGGCGACATGGGCTATTTCGACGAATCGGGCCGGCTGTTCATCGTCGGCCGAGCAGACGACATGATCGTGTCGGGAGGCGAGAACGTCTACCCCCGCGCGGTGGAAAACGCCCTCACCGAGCATCCCGACGTCGTCGATATCGCGGTCGTCGGCGTCCCCGACGAAAAGTTCGGTCAACGACTGGCTGCATTCGTCGTGACGAGGCCGGACAGCGGCATCGACGAAGCAACGCTGCGGGAGTACTTGAAGGACAAGGTGTCTCGCTTCGAACAGCCGAGAGACATCAGCATCGTCCAGAGCATTCCGCGCAATGCCGCCGGCAAGGTGCTGCGCAACGACCTGCCGAGATAACTACTCGACGAGGTGTAGCCGCGGTGCGCCGTCGGGCGTAGCGGGTGTTTCGTCGCTGGTGGTCTTGATCAGCCAGTTGGGCGCAACCACCGAGATGGCGGTGGCCGCCGCGGTGGAGCCGATCACCCCCGTCCACGCCACCGGTCCCAGCGGTGTGCAGCCGAAGAAGTGGCTGATGCCCGGGGTCTGGACGATGCCCACCAGTACGGCCGCGCTGCCCAGCGCCGTGGCCACCACCAGCGGGCTGTGCCGGCGGGTGAGCAGCGTCTGCGCCAGTTGCGTAGAGACCAGCGCCGTCAAACCCATTGTCGCCGTTCGTCGTTCGGTGCCGGGCGTCCAGCGACCGATGGCCCAGGCCGCCGTCGCACCGGCAGCCGTCACCGCGCCGCGGCTGATGATCTGGCGCATCAGCGGCACGTCGAGCGACGGCGCCGGCTCGGTCAGTATCGCCCGCTGATAGGCCCATCGCGCCGCGTCCGCGTCCTGGCCCTCGGCTTCCTCGGGCTGCGGGTACTGCGGCGTCACGGCCACGGCCAGCGCCGGGAACATGTCGGTCAGCAGATTCACCAACAGCAGTTGACGGGTCCCGACCGGCGCCCGGCCGGCGCCGAACGCCGTCCCGATGATCGTGAAGAGCACCTCGCCGACGTTGCCGCCGACCAGCATCGTCACGGCGTCACGCACACCGGCCCACATGCCGCGGCCCTCGACCAGGGCGTCGAGAAGCACACCCAGGTCGTCCTCGGTCAACACCAAGTCGGCGGCGCCGCGGGCGGCCGACGAGCCGCGACCGCTGACCCCGATACCCACGTCGGCCATCCGGATGGCGGCCGCGTCGTTGGCGCCGTCGCCGACCATGGCGGTGACCCGCCCGCTACGCTGCAGCGCCGCAACGATTTGCACCTTCTGTTCCGGGCTGACCCGGGCGAAGACCTGTACGTCGGCGGCCAATTTGGTGCAGGAGTCCTCGTCGAGGCCCGCGAATTCGGCGCCGGTGACCACCCGCACGTCGGACGGCAGGCCCAGTTGGTGAGCGATCGCCCGCGCGGTCACCGGATGGTCGCCGGTGATCAGCACGACATGGCGCTCGGCGTCCAGCAGCGCTTCGATCAGCGGCCGCGCCGAGGGCCGCGCGGTGTCCGCCAAGCCGACGTAGCCGAGCAGTTCCAAGTCGTGCGCGGCGGCGTCGACGGCGTCGGCGTCGGTGTCGTCGTCGCTGGTGTCGTGGTCCCAGCTGCGTCGGGCCACCGCCAGCACCCGCAGGCCCTGCTCGGCCAGGCTGTGCACCAACGATTCCGCGTGATCGAGGTCGGCGTCCGACTCGGCGAAGCGGCAGCGCGGCAGGACGACCTCCGGAGCGCCCTTGAGCATCAGCACCGGCGATGCGGGGTCCGTGCTCAGGGTGCCGATCGCAGCGGCGAAGCCACGACTGGACTCGAATGGCACCTCGGCAAGTAGCGTCCACTCCGAATCACCTTGGCTGTCAAGGTCTTTCGCAGCGGTGAGGATGGCTTCGTCGGTGGCGTGCGCGTGGCCCTGCCCGTTGTGCGGCTGGGTGGATGCACGGGCAGCGGCCCGCAACACCTCGACGGCGCCGGGGTCGGCGGCGTCGGGGAACGGACCGCGAGGGCTGGTCGTGGCCGGCACCGCCCGCACGACCCGCAGGCGGTTCTCGGTGAGGGTGCCGGTCTTGTCGAAACAGACGGTGTCGACACGACCCAGCGCCTCCACGGTGCGCGGGGCGCGGACCAGCACCCCAAGCGCCGACAGCCGCCGCGCGGCGGCGAGCTGGGCCAGCGTCGCCACCAGCGGCAGACCCTCCGGGACCGCCGCCACCGCGATGGCGACACCGTCGGCGACCGCCTGCCGCAGCGACGCCTTGCGCAGCAACGCCAACCCGCTCACCGCGGCCCCACCGGCGAGCGTGAGCGGGAGGACCTTGCTGGTCAGCTCGCGCAGCCGGGCTTGTATCCCGGCCGCCGACTCGACGTCGGCGACCGCCGAAATCGCGCGCTGAGCCGCGGTGGCACTGCCGGTCGCCACGACGATCGCGCGGGCACGCCCGGCGACGATCGTGCTGCCCTCGAACAGCATGCTTGCGCGCTCGGTATCGCCGGCGGCCACCGGGTCTACTTGCTTGTCGACCGGCAACGACTCACCGGTGAGCAAGGATTCGTCGACCTCGAGGTCCTCGGCGAGCAGCAGGCGGGCATCGGCGGGCACGACGTCCGGAGCGGCCAGGTCGATGACGTCGCCGGGGCGCAGTGCACTCGCGGTCACCGTGACCGTGCGCTCGGTGTGCCGGGCCGCTTCCAGCCGGCGCCGGGTGGTCGCCACCGCCGGGACGACGACGCGGCGCGCCAGTTTTTCCTGTTCGGCGAACAGTTCGGCGGCCGCGGCGTCCGCCCGCAACCGTTGCACCCCGCCGGTGATCGCGTTGGCAGTCATCACGCCGGTCACCAGAAGGGCGTCGATGTTGCTGCCGACGATCGCCGACGCTGCTGCTCCGACGGCCAGGATCGGGGTCAAGGGGTCGGCGAGTTCGGCACGCGTCGCGGCGGCCAGTCGCATGAGGCGGGCTCCCGGTCCGCGCAGCGGCGCCACCAGCGGGTTGTAGGACAGGTCCTCGAGGAATCGCCGCCACGGCGCCATCCCGGGCTCGACTGCCAACGGTCGCGCCCCGCGCGCCAGCCGCGCGTAGACGATCTCCGGGTCCAGCGCGTGCCAGGCGGTCAGTGGTTGCGGGGTGGGATCGGGCAGCCGCAGCACCTTGGTGGCCGAGAACGCGCCGGAGACCAACGCTGTCGCGGCGGCCGCGTTGACCGGGTTGAGCCAGCGCCGCACCGCCAGCGGGCTGGTTGGGCGCGGCTCACCGGTGACCAGCAGCAGCCCGGCCAGCGTGCTGCCGCCTTGGGCAAGACGCACCGCAGATTCGCTGGCCCGCCGGGCCGCGGGCACCGCCGACATGATCCGCACGGCCGCCGCGAGATCGGTGCCGGTGATGATGTCGGCGGTCCACGGGGTGGCCGCCTGCGGATCGTCGAGCGCCACGCCCACGTCGGCGACGGCCAGCGCCGCCAACGTGTCGGTCGACGCGAAGTCGCGGTGCAGCGCGGTGATCAGCAGTACCGGTCCGCGATCGGAACGCAGCTCGCGCACCAGCTTGAGCAGCGGCGTGCCGGCCGGATGACTTTCCGCCACGCTGGCGGCCAGATCCTGCGTGCCGGCGACGTGCCGCAGCACCACCCGGGCGCCGGTGCGGTGCGCAGTCTGCAGCAACGCGACCGCGAACGGGTCGACTTCCCAGCCCACTTCGACGCCGCCGACGCATTCGCCGTCGACCATGAGGTCGGCTCGCTCGAGACCCTGGGCGGGCGTCGCCGAGGGGCCCTGCGCCGGAACCCACCGCAGCCGCGCCCCGGTGGCCGGCAGCTCGTCGGGGTCGGGCTCCGGTGGCTGCTCGGCGTGCAGCAGGGCGTCGGCGACCTCGTAGACGCGGTCGTCGTCCCATCCGGGTGCGTCTCCGCGCGCGTGCAGCACGGCGCGGGCGTCACCGCGCAGCGCTGCGCCGTCGATGAGGATGACTTTGATCCGATCCAGGCGGCGCAGTGCGCCCGGGTCGAGGACCATGTGCCCGTCGTTGGCCAGCCCGCGGCCCAGGACGGCCGCGAAGGTCTGCCGGCCCATGTGGGCGGCCTTGGGCACGCCGGCCAGGATCGCACCGGCGGCGTCCTCGGTGCCCCCGCCGCCGAGCAACGCTCCCGCCGCGGCAATGAGCGAACCGTTGGCGGCCTGCGCGGCATAATCCTCCACCGGTCCGGCCATCGACCCTTTCTCGGTGTCGATTGCGGCGTCGATGGCGCCGTCGACGACGACGTGCGACGCCTCGCCCGCCGCTGCGGCCGCCCAGTTGTGCCGGGGCGTGTGCGACCCTGGCCCGGCGGACGAGATCACCGGGACGACCGGGGCTTGCGGCCGGGTGGGCGAGGCCAGCTCCGGCTCCCGGTGCCGCCATCGGTCGCGGTGGGCCACCGCCTCCGACATCTGCAGGGCCCGTTGGGCGAGGTCCAGCAGCGGCGTGCCGACCGCTTGGGTCAGCCCGTTGGCCGCCGCGGTGGACGCGCTGAGCGCAAGATCGGTGCCGACCCGGCCCAGCCGCGACTCGAGAAACGACACGACCCGCGGCTGGTTGCTGAGGAGCGCGGCCGCGGCCCGGGTGGTGCGCGGCGCGGCGGGCAGCCGCACGACCCAGCCGGTCACCGCGGCGCCGATCGCCACGACGTCCATCGCCGCGGCGGTCAGCGGGACCACGAACGCCAAGGGGTTACCGGGGTCGGCGAACGGCGCGGTCCGGGGCGCGGACTCCGACGCCGTAGTGGTTAAGTCCGTGGCTACCGCGGTCACCGTGTCACGCACCGCCTCCAGGACAAGCTCAGGATCGGCGTCATCCTCGACCTCGACCACCAGCCGGCCCAATGCGCCTTCGACATGGGCGCTGGCCACGCCGGCAATCCTGCGAACCGGCTCCTCTACCACCGCCGCATGCTCGTGCCAGCGGGGAAATGGCAACAAGGGATCCAGGTCCAGATGCACCCGCCGCCCGCTCTGCCAGCGCACCGGCGGCGCGACGCGGTCAGGGGAGCCGTTGTGGGCATTGCCCGTCCCGAACACGCGGGCGGTCGTCTGACCGACCGACTGCACCACAGGCCCCGCCAGCGTCTGTACGGCGCCCGCGGCATCGGCAGCGCCTTGTACCCCGGCGCGCACCAGCTGCAACGCTTCACCGGTCATGCCACCGACGACGGCGGCTACTCCCGGAACCTTCATTCCGTCACCCTTCAACGAGGTCTACCGCGTCAATCCTTGTGGCGTCTGACGTAACTGTCCACAAACGAGCGTCGGCGCTCGTCTTACCGGGTGGCCGTCATACCAAACGTGGCGAACAGCGTCGGGTCCAGGAACACCGTGATGGCACTGATCCCGTCGCGGCCGGCGCTGAGGACGTGTATCGAGTGCGCGCGCAGGACGCCGTCGTCGCTGCGACGGTACTCGGCAACAGCGGGTTGCCCGTTTGCGGCCGTCGGGATCATCGCCACATCTCCGGGGTCGGCGATGGCCCGGGAGTTGAGGAAACGCGTCACGGCGTCGCGTCCACTGAACCAGACTGCCAGTGGCGGCATTTCGAGCTTGACGTCGGCGCGCAACAGCTCGGTGAGCGCGGCAATGTCGGCGTTTTCGAAGGCTGCGCAGTAGCGGTCGACCAGCTCGCGCAGCGCGGCGTCGCCGGGTTCGGCGACGTCTTCCTCGCCGGGTGCTACCTCGGCCAGCCGAGAGCGTGCCCGCTGCAGGGCGCTGTTGACCGAGGCCGGTGTGGTCTCCAGGAGTTCGGCAACCTCGGCGGCGCTGAACTGCACCACGTCGCGCAGGATCAGCACGGCCCGCTGTCGCGCCGTAAGCTCCTGCATCGCGGTGACGATGGCCAGCCGAATACTTTGCTTCCCAGTGACCGCCGCTTCAGGGGTCAACGAGTCCGGGAGTGGCTCGATCCAGGCATGGTCGCCGCTGTTACCTGTGAAATCCGCGTCGGGGTCGACTGAGCCGGCGCCGACTCCCGTGGGCAGTGCCCGGCGGGCGCGGTTTTCCAGCGCCCGCAAGCACGCGGTCGTCGCGATGCGGTACAGCCAGGTTCGCAGCGCTGCGCGTTCCTCGAATTGCTGGTAGGCCCGCCAGCCGCGCAGGTAGGTCTCCTGGACGAGATCCTCGGCGTCGTGCACCGAGCCGAGCATGCGGTAGCAATGCGCGATCAGCTCGGCGCGATACGGCGCCGCCTGCGTCATGAACTCTTCTTGGACCGGCACGGTTGCCCCCTCATCAGTACAGATACACCCGGCCGCCGAAATTCATCGGCCGCGCACCGATGAATCGCGGGCCGGGCGCGTATCTGCATTAGTGACCGAACCACGTCAGGAGACGCCATGAACCAGAACGAACTCGTCGGCACAACGGCGATCGTCACCGGAGCCAGCCGCGGATTCGGCCGGGGCGTCGCCGCGGCTTTGGCGGCTGGCGGTGCCCACGTCGTCGGCGTCGCCCGCAGCCGAGCGCACCTCGACGAGGTACGCGACCAGTTGGGCGACTCCTTCACCGCGGTCGTCGCCGACGCGGCCGAGCCGGCGACAGCCCGCCGGCTCATCGACGAACATCAACCGCGCACGGTGGTGCTCGCTGCAGGGGCCACGCCGCAGATGCGTCCCTTGCAGGACCAGACGTGGGAGTCGTTCAGCGAGAACTGGAATACCGATGTGGCGCAGGCATTCCGCTGGGTCCGTCACGCACTGCAACGCCCCTTGGACCCGGGCAGCGCGGTGATCGCGATCTCCAGCGGCGCCGCGCTCAACGGATCGCCGCTGAGCGGTGGCTACGCCGGCGCCAAGGCCACCGTCAAGTTCATCACCGATTACGCGGCCATCGAGTCGAAGCAAGCCGGCCTGGGGATCAGCTTCGTGTCCGTCCTGCCGAGATTGACTCACACCACCGACCTCGGCGCCAAGGCCGTGGCCGCCTACGCCGAGCGGCAGGGCGTCGACGTCGCCACCTTCGTTCAGTCGTCTGGGCCCGCGCTGACCGCCGAGCACGTGGGCAAGTCGGTATTGGAAGTCGTCATCGGCGACAGACAGGACCACGGCGCATTTCTGCTCACCGCCGCGGGGCTGTCACCGCTGAACTGAAACCCGGAAGGAGCGCATCCAATGAAGACACCGCCGATCGTGTCGTCCGCCGAGTGGGAGGCCGCGCGTCAACAGCTGCTGGTCGAGGAGAAGAAGCTGACCCGAGCGCGCGACGCGCTGGCCGCCAAGCGGCGACGCATGCCCTGGCTGGCCGTGGAGAAGCGCTACGCGTTCGACGGCCCGGGCGGCAAGGTGAGCCTGCTTGATCTTTTCCAGGGCCGCCGCCAGCTGATCGTCTACCGCGCGTTCGTCGCGCCCGGCGTGGAAGGCTGGCCCGACCGCGGTTGCCGCGGCTGCTCCATGCTGGCCGACCACATTCCCCACCTCGCGCATCTGAACGCCCGCGACACCACATTGGTGTTCGCATCGCGCGGTGGGCAGCCCGAACTGGCGCGCGTCAAGGCCCGAATGGGTTGGCAGGTCCCGTGGTACACGATCACCGACAGCTTCGACGCCGACTTCGGCGTGGACGAATGGCACGGCACCAACGCGTTCATCCGCGACGACGACCGCGTGTTCCGTACCTACTTCATCAACAACCGCGGCGACGAGGCGTTCGAGAACACCTGGACTTACCTCGACATGACTGCGCTTGGGCGCCAAGAAAACTGGGAAGACTCGCCGGAAGGCTACCCGCAAACGCCGCCGTACGAGTGGTGGAACTGGCACGACGAATACGGCGAGCACGAACCGTCGCGATGGTTCGGTGACGGTGACCCGGACAATCCCAACGATCCGCGACCGCCTCGGTAGTCGGGTTAGCGCCTCTCCATTCTTCGTCCAAGTGACGGCGGTTCGACGGTCCGCCGCCATGACGAGAAAGACATCTCACGAAGTTAAGAGTCAAGCCACGAGCGAGAGAGGAGGTGGAAACGCCAGGTGTTCGTTGTAGAGCCGGCCGGTCTGCAGGCAGTGGTGGAGTTGGCCGAGAAACTTGTTGAACAGGTGCCGTTGGGCTTGGTGGTTCCAGTCTCCGGCGGCGCGGCGGGCATCGTAGTGGCGACGCGCGCCCGGCGAGGCGCGCAGCGATCCCAGTGCCCAGATCGGGCCGACGGCGGCCAGTCGCCGGTTCTTGATGTGGCGGTGCAGGACAACGGTTTTCTTGCCGCTGGCGCGGGTGATGGGGGCGGATCCGGCGAAGGCTTTGAGTCCGCGGGCCTCAGCGAAGCGGGTTCGGTCATCGCCGATCTCGGCGAGCACCCGGGCGCCGGCCAACATCCCAGGCCGGGAAGCTGGTGATGATCTTGGCGTCCGGGTGTTGCTCAAAATGGGCGATCGCCGCCTCGGCCAGCTCGTCGGCCGCGGTGCAGGCGGCCTCGAGTTGGCGCAACAACGCCGCCAGTTGGATGCCCATCGCGTTTTCCACGGCCGGCGGTTGGTGCAGGTAGGTGTCGGTGAACACGGCGCGCAACCGCTCGATATCGCGGTCGAGATGGCGTCGGCGGCCAGCTTTGGTCAGCAGTCGGCGCAGCCGGCGGGAGTCAGCGTCGCCGCCTGCGTTGGGGTCGGCGCAGCGGCCAAGATGGTGCGGGCGTCGGCGCGGGCCAGTCCACCCTCGGGCAGCCCGGCGAACGCGGCGATGGCGGCCGGGTAGAAGTCTTTGAGCAGGTCGCGGATCTGGTTGCCGATCTGCTGACGCGCCCAAACCGCATCTTGCTGGGCGCGGGCGAGCACCCGGATGGCTTGGGCCAGCTCGGTGTCGGCGGGCAGCGGTCGGTGCGCGGCGGCATCGGTGCGCACGATATTGGCCAGCAGCACCGCATCGGTGGCATCGGATTTGGCCCCCGACACTGCATGCCGTGCCCGGTACCGCGAGGCCGCCAGTGGGTTGATCGGGTAGATCACCCGGCCGGTTTCGCGCAGCGCGGCCACCCACAGTCCGCGATCGGTTTCGATCCCCACCGGGATTGGATGCGCGGCGCTGTCACCGGCCTCAGCCAGCAGCGTCAACAGAGCCGCGAACCCGGCCGCATCATTGCTGACCCGTCCGCGGGCCACCACACGCCCGTCGTCGTCGATGACGGCGACATCGTGATGTTCAGTGGCCCAATCAATTCCACAAAACAAGCCCAAGGTGTCATCACTCCTTCGATCGATGGTTATGCCGTCACCGGTGGACTCACGCGGCGCCCTAATCGCGGGACTCTTAGGTCCGTCATCTCACTAGCCGTCCGTGACTCCAGCTCACCGCAGGACCTCGTTCTATCGAAGAGCTCAAGGCTCGGGAAACACAGTCGGGAGGTCAACCCTGCGGTGGGCTCGGGCAACGGCATCCCACCACCACCGGAGGTGATCTGCCGCCAGGCGCGCCGTTCTTTCTCTAGACGTCGAGCGTCGGGACAAACCAGGCATCACCTGACAGCAGACCAACCAGGAAACAGACCCTGGTCGCCACCACGACCAGCAATCCATCCCTACTAAACGATTAGGAGAACGCGGAAATGACCACTCACACGGTCGGAACCCGAGAACAACACCTCGAGGCGCGACGGATGCCGGGGATGGTCGAAGGCCTCGCCCGCGCGGGCCGTGAGATGGCGAGCGCAGCGCGTTCAGGTTCGCGGACCTTCGCCCGGCTGCTTGATGAACACGCTGACGTAATTGATCAGCCCGTCGTCGCCCTGCTCGAACACGATGCATTCGGGGTATTCGGCTCGATCCCCGTCGAGCAGAAAGCTTTCGGTGAGCTCTACGTACGACACGTGATCGGCTGAGCGGGAGATTCGTGTTATGGCCAACCGGTGATCCTGCAACGGCGCGATGACCTCGCGCAGATAGGTGACGTAGCGCTGCTTGCCCTCGACGACGTCGCAGAACGGCCCCTCCCGGTGCAGGCTTTTGTCAGAGATGGTGGCCGCCAAGCCATCCCAGTCATGCGCGGCCAGGCACGTCAGATAGCGCTCTACTGTGCTCATGACTTCGTCCCGGCGGTGACCAGATCCGAAATGAAGGTGATCCACGCGGGCCGGGGCACCCGGTGTTGGTCGGTGACGGTGAAACCGGCATCCTCGAACATCGCCCGTATCTCCGCTTGCGACGCGTGGTGCGCCGGTTTCCACCGGCTGGCCACCGGTCCCTGCAGCAGCGGCTGTCGCGCGCTGAGCGCAACGACCACGGCCAGACCGCCGGGAGCCAGCACGCGGTGAAACTCACGCACAGCAGCCGGCTGGTCGAAGAAATGAAATGCCGAGGTCGTCACGACCGCGTCGAGCGCGCCGTCGTCAAAGGGCAGGTGCTCGGCCGGCCCCTTCAGCCACTGCACCGCCTCCGAGCGGGCCCGAGCCTGGGCAAGCATCCCATCGGACATGTCCACGCCGTAAACCGCGTCGGGTTGAAGCTCACGTTCGATTCGATCAGCCAGAACCCCGGTGCCACAAGCTACGTCGGCAATGCGGCGAGCTCCGTGGGCGCGCAACTGCGCGATCACCTCGTCGTGCGGCGGACGGTAAACCCATCGCTGCAGAACCGGAAAATTGTAGGCGGGTGCCGCGAAACTCCAGAACCGGGTGACGGCGTCGTTGAAGCCCCGTCGTCGAGTCGTTGCCATGGCTTACCCTAACTGCCCGGCGATCCAGTCCAGCATGCGCCGCCACAGCACATGGCGGGTCGTGGCCATGTTGTGGCAGTGTGCGCTGCCCGGAACGACGAACGTCGTGACGTCGGGACTGCGGCGGTAGAACCGCGCTTCGCTGTGCGGGTCGGGTGACACGTCCACCTCGCCGTAGCCGAGGAAAACCGGGACGTCTACCAGGGCCGCTTCGGCAGCGGTCACTCCCGGGATCGCCGCCGCGGAAAAACACCGAGGCGCAACGGATATCGTCGTCAGATTGTCGGCCTGCACCACGTCCGGCGGGACATCGTCGAGATGAAACCAACTCTGCAACCAGTCCCGCGAGGTTTCCAGGTACGGCTCGGGGAGCACGGCGGCAAACTGGTCGATAAGTGCTGCGCGGCCTTGCGGTGTGGCGGCCGCGGTGATGAATTCCGGATCGAGGTTCAGCGGTGCGACGTGTTGGTTGGTGCAGCCGAGGATGGCCAGCGCCGCGTAGCTGGCCGCAGCGGTTTGCTGCAATATCGCGAGATACCCTCCCAGCGAATGCGCCACCGCGACGGGACGTTCCGTGCTGCCGGTGATTTCCGGCAACCTGGCTACGGCGCAGGCGAGCGCCGCCGCGATATCCGCCAAGCCGATGTCGCGCACCGGTCTGGTGCTGTCGCCCGTGCCGAGCGGATCGATCGCCACGACCGAATAACCGTGCTGCGCAGCATATTCCGCGAAGTTATAGCCAGCGTGCCCGGGCACATCCAGGTGCCAGTAGCCCCGGTTGTAGGTCCCACCGGGCAGGCACACCAGCACGGCCGGATTCGGCGCGCCGGCAGGGTAGTAGCTCGCCGCCAGCGACGCCGTTTCGCCGACCGCGTCGCTGACGTCGAGCCGTAGCTCACGCACGGATGCCGCCCGCGGCGCCAGTCACACGCCGCCCAATAGAGTCGATCTGCCTGCGCGTCAAGGCCTGCAATGGGTGCACGGCCACAATCGTCGCTACCCGGCCGCGATCGTCGAATACCGGCGCGGCGATCGTGGCCACCGGTCGCGCCTCGCGCGCCGAGGCGTCGTCGGGAAGAAATCCGATCGTGGTGAATTCGACCAGCAACCGCTCGGTGATCTCCCGAACGTGGGCAGGCAGTCCGTCGCTGGGCAGCGTACCCACCACCCGCGCCGCTTCTGTCAACGCCGGTGTCGTGCAGTCGACGTCGAAGCCGCGCTCGCGCGTGCGCGCCAACAACTCTTCGAGGCGCCGGGCCAGGGTGGAATCTGTCGCGGTGCTCCGCTGGATCCACGCGCGCTGTTCTTCGTCGGTGTCCCATGCGGCGAATGCGACCCCGAACGGCGGCGCGTAGCGGATGCGGTCCCCGGGCGCGCCGGCGGGTTGGTCACCGCCCTCGAAGGCGGTGATCACCAGCGAATCACCGAACCGCTCGACGACCGATGCGGGATAACCCAATTCGCGAGAAAGCTGCAGCGCCGCGCCACGAGCGGCGTGCGCGAGGGGACGCGCCAGGTCTGTGCGCGCCGCCACCACCGCAAGGGCGGGCCCCAGCGAAAACGTCTTGTCGACAGGGTCGCGGCTGGCCCAGCCGCGATCGCACAGCGTCGTCAAGATCGCGTGCGCGGTGGCCTGGGTCAGCCCGAGTTCGCGCACCACATCGGAAAACCGAAGGTCCCCCGCTCCGTGACTGGCCAGCAGCTCCACGACGTCGAGGACGCGGATCGTCGGGGCGGACATCGAACCGGGAATGTCTTGACTTCCTCTCCGCAGAGTTCCTACTGTCGGAATCAAATTATCGAGATATTAATTCGAATAATCGAGAAATGCTAGGAAGGGCGATCGCCATGCGTGCAGCGGTGTTGCGGGGCGGCCGCCTGGATGTTCGCGAGACCGCCGACCCGGTTCCCGGTGACGGCGAACTGCTGCTGCGGACCCTCAGCACTGCGATCTGTGCGTCCGACGTGCATTTCATGGACCATCCGGAGCTCGGCGTCAACGACCCGACGGGTCGCTCGCTCTACGACGCCGACCGCGACATCGTGCTCGGTCACGAGTTCGCCGGCGAGGTCGTCGGCCACGGACCCGGATGTACCGACCGGTTCCCGGTCGGCACACGGGTCACGTCGATTCCCATCCGGTTGGTCAACGGCGGCGCCGACGGTGCGCGGATCATCGGTCAACATCCGGAGGCCCAGGGCAGCTTCGCCGAGTTCGTGGTGGTCGCCGAAGCGATCGCCAAGCCCGTCGAGGGCGACGCGTCCAGCGACGCGGTTGCTTTGACCGACGCGTTCGCGGTCGGCGAGTTCTACGTGCGCTCCGCGCGAATGGAGCAGGGAGAGGTTCCGATCGTCGTCGGTGCCGGGGCGATCGGGCTGTCAGCCGTCGCCGCCCTCGCCGGCCGGGGCGTCGAGCCGATCATCGTGTCGGACTATCAGGCCGAGCGACGGGAACTGGCCCGCGACAGCTTCGGCGCGCACATCCTGGTGGACCCGGCCGAAGCGTCGCCGTTCGACGTGTGGCGGCAAGTGCGCGCCGAACGGGGATTGTGGGGACCGGCCGTCGTCTTCGAATGCGTTGGCGCCACAGGGCTGATCCAGAACATCGTCGATTCCGTCGACATGGGTACCCGCATCTACTGCGCCGGCGGCTGGTACACCGGCGACTCGCTCAGCATCACCGACGCCACCCGTCAAGGCGTCACGATTCAGTTCGGCGGCGGACCGCATCCGCAGGACTGGTACGGCACTCTCGACGCCATCGCCTCGGGGCGGTTGGATCCGCTGCCCAGCGTCGGTGCGGTCGTCGGCCTCGACGGGGTGCCCGACGCGATCGACCTTGCCCGCAAGTCCAGCGGCCCACCGCGGATCATCGTGCACCCGAACGGAGACGTCGCATGACCGACCGAGACGACCGTCAGGACATTTGTGACCTGCTGGTGCGGTACGCCACCGGGATCGACCGGCGCGACTGGCCGCTGTTTCGGACCGTGTTCACCGAGGATTGCGAACTCGACTACGGCGAGATCGGGGCGTGGACGGACGTCGACGCGGTCACCGAATTCATGCAGGCGGCCCATGCGATGGCGGGCCACACGCTGCACCGGCTGAGCAACCAGGCGATCACCGTCAACGGTGACAGCGCCCAGGCGCGCACCTACGTCGACGCGCTGATCATGTTGGGGGACAACACATCCGGAGTCAACGGGATCGGTTACTACGACGACGAACTGGTCCGCACCGATGTCGGGTGGCGTATCGCGCGGCGCCGCTTCACCGCGGTACGCGTCGCGACGGTCGGGGAACAGTCGTGACGTTCGCCGGCAAATACGGTCCGTGGGCGCTGGTCGCTGGCGCGTCCGACGGCGTTGGCGCCGCGTTCGCCGAAGGGCTCGCCGAGCGCGGGCTCAACGTCGTGCTGGTGGCTCGGCGGCAAGCCGTGCTCGACGACGTCGCCGCCGGGATCAGCTCTCGGACCGGAGCCGAAACCCACACGCTGGCAGTCGATCTCACTGAGCAGGACGCCACGTCGGCGATCGTCGGCGCCACCAAAGATCTCGAGGTCGGGTTCCTGGCCTGCTGTGCAGGCGCCGATCCCCACTTCGAGCCGTTCCTCGCCCAGCCGATCACAGCTGCCGAAGCGATGGTGCAGCGCAACTGCATGGCGCCGATGCAGTTGTGTCACCACTTCGCGCCGGCGATGGTGCGGCGCGGCAGCGGCGGCATCGTCATCTTCAGTTCAGGCGCCGGATTCGTCGGCGGACCGAACATGGTGGCCTACGGCGCCACCAAGGCGTTCGACATGGTGTTCGCCGAAGCGCTGTGGAGTGAATTGCACGACAAGGGTATTGACGTGCTGGGACTGGTGCTCGGCAAGACCGACACGCCGGCGCTGCGCCGGCTCGAGCACAGCAGGGGACAACTCGGTTCCGAGGACGAGGTGCCGCCTGACGCCGCCACCGTTGACGAGGTCATCGCCGAGGCGTTCGCCAACCTCACCAGCGGGCCGACCTGGATGGTGGGTGAGCAAATGCGGGCCGCGGCCCAGATGTTCGGCTCCATGACCCGCAACGAGGCTGTCCGACTCATGGTGCAGGCCAGCGCCGCCGCGATGGGCGGCGATTAGCAGCTGCAGCTCTGCGATATCGACGCTTCGGCGGCAACGCCATTCAGACGGTGAGCGTCACGATCGTGTGACCCTCTGTGTCGTATGGGCAAAACGCCCTGGTCAGCGCCTGGATTTCGGCCAGATATGTTCTGGTTGATTCCAACCCTCTGCCCACAAGCGCCGTGCCCATAGATTTCCCGCGTGATTTCTGTGCGCGGTCTCCGCGTGGCCCTGGCGCCACGCGAGGATGCCTATGGGCGGGCGGGGTAAACGGGTGGCCGCACTCTTAGTGCCACCGACCGCGTCAAAGGTCGACTGGTCGAAGCCCGCAGTCGCAATGGGTGATTTCGTCGTGCTGGCCGGCGAAACCTTCGCGGCCATGGTGCGCCCGCCCTTCGCCTGGCGTGAGTTGATCGACCAGATCTGGTTCGTGGCCAGGGTGTCGATCGTGCCGACGCTGGTGCTGTCGATTCCCTACACCGTTCTGATCGTCTTCACGCTGAACATCGTGCTGATCGAGGTCGGGGCCGGTGACCTCTCCGGCGCCGGAGCAGCTCTCGCCTCCGTCACGCAGGTGGGCCCGGTGGTCACCGCCATCGTCGTTTCGGGCGCCGCATCCACCGCCATGTGCGCGGACCTGGGTGCCCGTACGATCCGCGAGGAGATCGACGCGATGAAGGTGATCGGCGTCAACCCGATCCAGGCCCTCGTGGTGCCGCGGGTAATCGCCGCGACATTCGTTGCGCTGATGCTTTATTCGGTGGTTGCGGTGGTGGGGTTGTCCGGAAGCTACTTCTTCGTGGTGTTCATCCAGCACGTCACTCCCGGTGCCTTCGTCGCGGGGATGACGCTGCTCACCGGTCTGCCGCAGGTGATCGTATCGCTCGTCAAGGCATTGCTGTTCGGCCTGTCGGCCGGTCTGATCGCCTGCTACAAGGGGCTTTCCGTCGGCGGCGGGCCGACCGCTGTCGGGAACGCCGTCAACGAAACGGTGGTCTTCGCATTCATGGCTCTGTTCCTGATCAACATCCTGGCCACCGCGTTCGGCGTCAAGGTGGCGCCGTGACCAGCCCGGCCCTGACCCGGGTGATCGACTCGACACGCAGCCTCGGTGCACAAACGGCGTTCTACGGCAACGCACTCGGCGCCACCGTGGACGCCGTCCGTCGCTACCCCGCCGAGGTGTTGCGGTTGATCGCCGTCATGGGGATGGGCACCGGCGCCTTGGCTGTCATCGGTGGCACGGTGGTCATCGTCGGATTCCTGACCCTGACCACCGGCGCGCTGATCGCCGTGCAGGGCTACAACACACTGTCGAATGTGGGGATCGAAGCCCTCACCGGTTTCCTCGGAGCGTTTCTCAACGTCCGCTTCATCGCGCCGGCGACCGCCGGCGTCGCGCTCGCTGCCACCATCGGCGCCGGCGCCACCGCGCAACTCGGAGCCATGCGCATCAACGAGGAAATCGACGCGCTCGAGTCGATGGCCATCCGGCCGATCACCTACCTGGCGTCCACCCGCATCGTGGCGGGAATCCTGGCCGTCATCCCGATCTACACCGTCGCGGTGTTGATGTCGTTTCTGGCGACCCGGTTCGGCACGACAATCATCTACGGCCAGTCGAGAGGCGTTTACGACCACTACTTTTCGTCGTTTTTGCACCCGACGGACCTGTTGTGGTCCTTCACCGAGGCGCTGGCGATGGCAGCCGCCGTGATGTCGGTGCACACCTACTACGGCTACACCGCCACCGGCGGCCCGGCCGGCGTGGGAGAGGCGGTCGGTCGTGCGGTGCGTACCTCGATCACCGCCGGGGTATTCATTTTGCTGACCATCACGCTGTCGGTGTACGGGCAGTCCGGCAACTTCCACTTGTCGGGATGACGGCGATGACCAACACGCGCCGACGGGGGGAGATCGATCCGATCTGGTGGGCACCGGTGCTGCTTTTGGTGATCGCGGCAGTGAGCGTGCTGACTGGAATGGCCTTCTCCGGAACGCTGCGGAAAACCGTTCCTGTCACGGTGATTTCAGACCGGGCCGGTCTGGTCATGGAGAACGGCGCCAAGGTGAAATTGCGCGGCGTCCAGATCGGCGAGGTCACCTCAGTGGATGCCTACTCCGATTCGTCCGGCGTCAACTTGTCGAAACTGAGACTCAAGATCTCTCCGCACGAGTTCGGTTACCTGCCAAGCAATGTCGAGGCAGAGATCAAGTCGAGCACCGCGTTCGGTGCCAAGTACGTCGACCTCGTGGTTCCCTCTGCAGGTGCCAGCCCACGCCCGTTGGCGGCGGGTGCCGTGTTGCGCTCACGCAACGTGACCGTCGAGGTCAACACCGTGTTCGAGAACCTCCAGGCCATCGTCCACGCCATCGACCCGGCGAAGCTGAACGCCGTGCTGTCGGCGGTGGCCGACGGAGTGCGCGGCAAGGGCGATCGAATCGGCCAGGCAATCACCGGTGCCAACCAGGTACTGCTCACCGTGAACCCGAGAATGCCGACAGTTCGGCAAGACTGGCAGTTGTTCGGTAAGACCGCCCACGCCTATTCGGATGCGGCGCAAGACCTCCTGTCAGTTCTCGACTCCTTTTCGGGGACAAGTGCGACGATCACCGCACACGCCAAGGCACTCGACGAGCTGCTGCTTTCGGCGATCGGATTCGCCCAATCGGGGATCAACACGATCGGCAGAAACCAGCAGAACCTGGTCGGCGCCGTCCATGTCCTGCTGCCCACCACCGACCTTCTGATGAAGTACTCGCCGACCTACACCTGCCTCTTTCAGGGTGCTCAGTGGTTTTTAGAGCACGGAGGCCGGGACGCCTTGGGGGGCAACGGTAAATCCGTCATCATGGATGCCGCGCTGCTGTTCGGCGACGACCCCTACCGCTATCCGGACAACCTGCCGATCGTGCACGCCAAGGGCGGTCCCGGCGGTAAGCCGAGCTGCGGTTCGCTGCCCGACGTGAGCAAGAACTTCCCGGTCAAGTATCTGGTCACCGACACCGGGTTCGGCACCGGCCTGGATATCCGGCCCAATCCCGGCATCGGTTTCCCGGGCATCGCCAACTACTTCCCCGTCACCAAGGGAACGCCAGAGCCGCCGCGGGTCCGCTACCCCGGCGGCCCGGCACCGGGCCCGCCGCCGCCCTACCCTGGAGCGCCGCCGTACGGCGCACCGGACAACCCACCGTCACCCTGACACCGACTAAGGAACAGCAATGAGAGGCATCAGCTTTCGCGCCGTGACGCGCGTGGCGCTGTTCACCGTTGTCTGCCTTGCGTTCGCCTTCGTCCTGGTGACGGTCTTCGGGCAGTTCCGGTTCGACCAACGGGCCTCGTACAGCGCCGTGTTCACGAACGTGTCGGGCCTCAAAGGCGGAAACTTCGTCCGCATCGCCGGCGTCGAAGTGGGAAAGGTCAAGGACCTGACCCTGCACAAGGACGGCACCGTCACCGTCGACTTCGCCGTCGACAAGGGCCTCACGCTCACCGAAGGCACCAAGGCGACGGTGCGTTACGAAAACCTCATCGGTGACCGTTACCTGTCGCTCGAAGCCGGGCCGGGCTCGACGCGAAAGTTGCGGCCCGGCCAGACGATTCCGCTGGCGCGGACATCTCCTGCACTCGACGTCGACGCTCTCATCGGAGGTTTCCGGCCGTTGTTTCGCGCGCTGGACCCCGACCAGGTCAACGCGCTGTCAGGTCAACTGCTCCGGGTGTTCCAGGGCCAGGGCGGCACGATCTCGTCGGTGCTAGCCCAAACGTCAGCACTGACCACCACGCTGGCCGACCGCGACAAGTTGATCGGCGAGGTGATCGCCAACCTGAACACCGTGCTGCACACCTTCGCCGCCCGCGACGACCAATTCTCGACCGGGTTGGACAACCTCTCACAGCTTGTCGAGGCATTGGCCGCACGAAAGACCGACATCACCAAGGGGGTGGCCTACATCAATGCTGCAGCGGCTTCCGTCGCCGACCTGCTGACGGTTGCTCGTCAACCGATCAAGGACGCCGTCGCGCAAACCGACCGGGCGGCAGGGCAGATCGAGGCCGATCACGACTACGTCGACGACCTGGTCAAGACCCTTCCCGACGCCTACCAGGTGCTGGCCCGCAACGGTCTTTACGGCGACTACTTCGGCTTCTACCTCTGCGACGCGATTCTCAAGGTCAACGGAAAGAACGGCCAGCCCGTGTTCGTCAAGCTTGTGAGCCAGGCGACGGGACGGTGCACGCCGAAATGAAGCGACCCCATATCAAACCGCTCGCCGAGCGCAACCGGATCACTGTCGGGGTGGTCGGGATACTTGCCGTCGTCGCACTGGTGGTTGCGGTCTTTTCCTACAACAGGATTCCGTTCATCAACGGCACCACCGGCTACTCCGCCTACTTCGCAGAGGCCGGCGGCATCAAGTCGGGCAGTGACGTCCGGGTGTCGGGCCTGTCGGTCGGCAAGGTCTCCGGCGTCACTTTGGACGGGACGAAGGTGCTGGTGACCTTCTCGGTCAGCACCGGCGTCGCACTGGGAGAGCGGACCGAGGCGGCCATCAAAACCGAAACCGTGCTTGGCACCAAGATGCTCGAGCTGACCCCCCGCGGGGACGGCAAGCTCACCGGTCCGATCCCGATCGAGCGCACCCACTCTCCCTACGACCTGCCCACCGCGCTGGGCGATCTGACAAGCACCATCAGCGCTTTGGACACCACAAAGCTGTCTGCGGCGCTCACCACCCTGGCCGACACCTTCAAGGACACCCCACCCGACCTGAAAGTCGCGCTGGAGGGGGTCGCGCGCTTCTCCGACACTCTCGACACCCGCGACACGCAGCTACGCAACCTGCTCGGCGACGCGAACAAGGTCACCGCGGTGCTGGGCAAGCGCAGCGACCAGATCGCCCACCTCGTCGCCAACGCGAATGCCCTGCTGGCCGAGCTTCTCTCGCAACGCAATTCGGTCGACGCGCTGATGACCAATCTCACCGCCGCGTCGCGGCAGATCTCCGGTCTGGTCGACGACAATCGCAAGCAACTCAAGCCTGCTCTCGAGAAGCTCAACGGCGTGCTGGGAATCCTGGACAACCGCAAGCAGGAACTGCAGCGCACGCTGTACCTACTTCGCCGATATGCGATGTCGTTCGGCGAAGTGCTGGGATCCGGCCCGTTCTTCAAGGCCTCATTGGTCAACCTGGTGCCCGGCCAGTTCGCCCAGCCGTTCATCGACGCCGCATTCTCCGATCTGGGACTTGACCCCAACGTGCTGCTGCCGTCGCAACTGGTCGACCCGCCCACCGGCCAGCCCGGCACACCGCCGCTGCCGCTGCCCTATCCGCGCACCGGTCAAGGCGGCGAGCCGAACCGGACGCTGCCCGACGCGATCACGGGCAACCTCGGCGATCCGCGCTACCCCTACCGGGAACCGGCACCCGCGCCCCCTCCCGGTGGGCCACCGCCGGGCCCGCCGGCCAACTCAGCGCCGGTGCCGGCGCCGACGCCGATCTATGTGCCGGCGCCCGGCGAAGTGCCGGCGAGCGGAGGCCATTGACCGTGATTGCGAAACATCCGCGCGCCGTGCGGATTGCGACGGCGATCAGCTTGGTGCTGACCCTCGGTGTCGCGATCACCACGGTGGCCACGCCGTGGTGGAAGCACCTCAGCAGAAACACCTATGTCGCCTACTTCGCCAACACCAACGGCCTCTACACCGGTGACGAAGTCCGGATTCTCGGAGTCGCCGTCGGGACCGTGGAGCACATCGATCCGCAGCCTGACGCGGCCAAGGTCACCTTCACGGTCGACACGCACCACCCGGTGCCCGCCGACGTCCGCGCGGCGATACTGTCGCCGTCACTGGTTACCGCTCGCGCAATCCAACTCGTGCCCGCCTACTCCGGCGGGCCGAAACTCGCCGACGGCGCGACCATTCCCCAGGAGCGCACCGCGGTTCCCGTCGAGTGGGACGACCTGCGCAAGCAGCTCGAGAAGCTGACCGACTCCTTGCAGCCCACCACGCCCGGCGGGCCCAGCGCACTGGGCAGATTCATCGACACCACAGCAGCCAACCTGCGCGGCCAGGGTGACACCGCACGCGACACGGTCATCAAACTCTCACAGGCGGTTTCGGCGCTCGGCGACCACAGCACAGACATCTTCAGCACGGTGCGCAACCTGCAGTTGCTGGTATCCGCGCTGTCCTCGAGCAGTGATCTGCTGGCCGCGTTCAACAACAACCTGGCCGACATCACAACCGTGCTGTCCGATACCCCCAACGAGTGGGCCCAGGCGATGCAGGGCGTGGACGACGCGGTGAACGACCTGCGCGGCTTCGTCGCCGAGAACCGGGAAGCCCTCGGCACCACCTTCGACCACCTCAACGCGATCACCACCGCGATGAACGACAGCCGGGGTGACATCAAGCAGACCCTGCACATCGCGCCGACGGTGTTCCAGAATTTCATGAACATCTACCAACCCGCCCAGAGCGCGGTCACGGGCATCCTGGCGCCGGTCAACTTCGCCGATACCGTCCAATTCCTCTGCGGTGCAATTCAAGCTGCAGCACGGGTGGGCGCCCAGCAATCGGCAAAGCTGTGCGTCCAGTACCTGGCCCCGATCATCAAGAACCGCCAATACAACTTCCCGCCGGTCGGTATCAACCCGTTCGTGGGCGCCTCGGCACGGCCCAACGAGATCACGTACAGCGAAGACTGGCTCAACCCGCACTCCGCTCAGTCCGTCGATCCCAGCCAAGGGCTAGCGGGGCTGATGCTGCCGCCGCCCACGCCACCGGACGGCTCGCCATGAGACGCATGATGGTGGCGGCGCTTGTCGTTTCGTGCCTGTGGGTGACGACCGGCTGCCAGTGGCGGGGACTCAATTCACTGCGCCTGCCCGGAACCGAAGGCACCGGCAAAGGCTCCTACGTCATCCAGGCCCAGTTGCCCGATGTCGTTGTCATCCAACCGAACACCCGGGTCCGGGTCGCCGATGTGAACGTTGGCAACGTCACCAAGATCGAGGTACAGGACTGGCATGCGCTGGTGACGATGCGGATCAACGGCGATGTCCATCTTCCCGCCAACAGCACCGCCAAGGTCGGCCAGACCAGCCTGCTGGGATCCATGCACATCGAATTGGCACCGCCCATCGACGAGCAACCACAGGGCGAACTCAAGGACGGCTCCGTGATTCCGCTCTTCCGAGCCGCCACCTACCCGACCACCGAGCAGACGCTGGCGTCGGTGTCGATTCTGCTCAACGGCGGCGGCCTGGGTCATCTGCAGGAGATCAACCAGGCGTTCGCAACGGCATTGGCGGGCCGCGAAGACGAAATGCGCAGCCTGCTATCCCAATTGGACACCTTCATTGCGCAGTTGCACGCCCAGACCGACGACATCATCGCGGCCACCGAGAGTCTCAACTCGCTGGCCGGGCAGGTCGCCGCAAAAGACAAGACCGTCGACAAGGCGCTCACCACAATCCCGCAGGCGCTGGCCGTGCTGTCGGATTCGCGAAACAAGTTGGCCGACGCCATCGATGCAGTGGGCAAGTTCAGCGCCGTCGCCGCCTCGACAATCGGGCAAACCAAGGAGTCGCTCGCAGGCAACCTGCGCAACATAGCTCCGGCATTGCGCGAACTGGCCAATGCCGGGCCAGCTCTGACCAAGGGCCTGGACTTCTTGTCGACCTACCCGTGGGTGAAGAGCAACGTGGCCAACTGGTTTCGTGGTGACTTCGCCAACATCACGCTTGTGATCGATTTGACCTTGAGCCGAATCGACAGCGGCTTTTTCACCGGGACGCGATGGGAGGGCAACCTCACCGAACTCGAGCTGCAGTGGGGCCGCACGATCGGCCAGATGCCCAGTCCGTACACCGCGGCCAATCCGTTGATTGCGCCCTACCACTTCGGCGGCTACTAGCATGCTGCGGTTGTCTCGACGCATCTGGACGCAGTTGGCGATTCTCGCGGCGGTCACCGTCATTGCCGTCGGCGTGATGGCGTTCGGGTTTGTCAAAGTCCCGGCGCTGTTGGGGATCGGGCGGTACACGGTGACGGTCGAACTGCCCACGTCCGGCGGGCTGTACCCGACGTCCGTGGTGAACTACCGCGGCAGCGAAGTCGGCAGCGTCAAGTCGATCGATGTCACCCACAACGGCGTTCGCGCAACGCTGACGCTGGACTCGGGCATCGCGATTCCGGCCAACGTCACCGCCGCCGTGCACAGCCGCTCGGCCGTCGGTGAGCAGTTCCTCGAACTGACACCGCACGACGGCGCGGGACCCAAACTGAGCGACGGCGACGTGATCCCGCTCGGCAAGGTGCAGGTGCCCGTTGACATCGGCTTCCTGCTCGACGCGACCAACAAGGCGCTGCAGGCGATCCCGCAAGACAATCTGCATACGGTTGTCGACGAAAGCGCCAAAGCGGTCGCCGGACTGGGACCGGAACTGTCGCGGATCGTCGACGGATCGACGGCGTTGGCGATCGATGCAGCCAACACCACCCACCCGCTCGCCGCGTTGATCGACCAATCCCCGCCGGTGCTCGATTCCCAAGTGCGGACCTCGGATTCGATCGCCACCTGGGCGCATCGGATGAACTCGATCACCGGCCAGCTCAAAGCACAGGACGCGGCGTTCGCCGATCTGCTCGACGTCGGGGGTCCGGCGCTGCACGAAGGCACGGCCATGTTCGACCGGCTCGCTCCCGCGCTGCCGGTCCTGCTGGCCAACCTGGTGAGCCTGGGCAACATCGCGGTCACTTACCGCAACGACCTCGAGCAGCTGCTGGTGCTCTTCCCGCAGGGGACCGCCGTGATGTCGGCGATCGCGTTGCCCGACTCCGACAGCAAGCAGGATTACAAGGGCGTCTACCTCGACTTCAACCTCAACCTCAATCTGCCGCCGCCGTGCAACACCGGTTTCCTGCCGGTTCAACAGCAGCGCACGCCGTCGATGCAGGACTATCCCGACCGGCCCGCCGGCGAGCTGTATTGCCGCATCCCACAGGACTCCGACATGAATGTCCGTGGCGTGCGCAACATCCCGTGCGAGAGCAAGCCCGGCAAGCGCGCGCCGACAGTCGAGCTGTGCGAAAGCGACGAGGAGTACGTCCCCCTCAACGACGGCCTCAACTGGAAGGGCGATCCCAACGCCACGCTCACCGGCCAGGGCGTGCCCCAGTACCCGCCCGTCACCTTCGTCCCCTACGACGCGGTCACCGGGCGCTACGTGGGCCCCGACGGCCGCCCCGCCACCCAGTCCGACCTGGCCGACAGCACGAAAGGCAAGACATGGCAGAGCATGCTGATACCGCCGAGCAGCTAGCCGACTCACTCGAAAAGCCTGCGCAACAACGATTTTCGGATATACGTGCAGTGATCACGGTCGGCCTCTTGGTTGTCTCGGCTTTAGCCGGGGTAGGTGGCTGGCTGGGGTACCACACCTACCAAGACCGCAAGTCGCTGGCGCAGCGCAACCTCTACGTGCAAGTCGCCCGTCAGGCTGCGGTCAACCTCACCACGATCGATCACGCAAACGTCGACGCCGACATCCGGCGAATCCTGGAATCTGCGACCGGCACGTTCCGGGATGATTTCCAGAAGAGGTCTCAGCCGTTCGTCGACGTAGTCAAAAAGGTGCAGTCGAAATCTGAAGGCACCGCTGAGGAAGCCGCGCTGTTGTCCGAGGCCGATGACCAGGCGCAAGTGCTCGTCGCAGTATCGGTGAAAACATCGACCGCCGCTGTGCCCGAACAAGAGCCGCGCAGATGGCGACTACGGATCAGCGTGCAGAAAACCGATGACAGCGCCAAGGTCTCCGATGTCGAGTTCGTGCCATGAGTAACCAGACCACTCGCCTGGTGGCCTACGGGGTGCTGCCCGCCGTGGCATTGCTCCTCGCGTTGGGGGACGGCTATCTGAAGTGGTTCGACGGTTCGGCGCGCGAATCACAGGCCGCGGCCGAGCAGTCCGTTCGAGCCGCCACGGACAGCACCATCGCGATCTTGTCCTACCGGGCAGACACCGTCGAACGCGACTTGGCCGGTGCTGCCGACCGCCTCACCGGTGGCTTCCGTCAGCAGTACACACAGCTGGTCAGTGACGTCGTTGCGCCGGGCGCCAAGCAGCAGCATATCTCGGCTGTCGCCACTGTGCCGGCGGCGGCGTCGGTGTCCGCAACCCAAAACCACGCTGTGGTGCTGGTTTTCATCAATCAGACCACCACCATCGGCAACGATGCGCCCACAGCGACGACCTCCAGTGTGCGCCTGGCCCTGGACAAGGTCGATGACCGATGGCTCATCTCGCAGTTCGATCCGGTATGAGTCAGGGAGAAATGAGATGTCCGTGAAGCGCTTGTCGGTGGCCCTCCACGTGGTTTGCGCCCTCGCACTGCTATCCGGGTTCGGCGTCGCCCGCGCCGCCAACTACGAGACTTTGATGGTGCCCTCCGCGGCGATGGGCCGCGATATTCCAGTCGCCTTCCTGGGCGGCGGACCCCACGCGGTGTATCTGCTCGACGCGTTCAACGCCGGCCCGGACGTCAGCAACTGGGTGACCGCCGGCAACGCGATGAACACGCTTGCCGGAAGGGGGATTTCGGTGGCGGCGCCGGCCGGTGGGGCCTACAGCATGTACACCGATTGGGAGCAGGACGGCAGCCGACAGTGGGACACGTTTTTGTCCCGCGAGCTGCCGGACTGGCTGGCCGCCAACAAGGGGCTCGCGCCCGGCGGCCACGGCGTGGTCGGCGCCGCGCAAGGCGGCTACGCGGCCGCAACACTCGCCGCCTTCCACCCCGATCGATTCCGCTACGCCGGGTCGCTGTCCGGGTTTCTTGCGCCCGAACGCACCGGGGTGGACGGGGCCATCACCGCCGGTTTGAAGCAAGGCGGCGGCGTCGACACCGACAACATGTGGGGTGCACCGCAACTGGGCCGCTGGAAGTGGCATTCCCCGAACCAGAACATTCAGCTGCTGGTGGACAACAACACCCGGCTGTGGGTCTACAGCCCGGGCAGCGGCGCACCCAGTGACCAGGCGGCGATGATCGGCTACCCCGACATCGCGCAGGGCACCAACGTGACGTTCTACTCCCACTACCGAGACGCAGGGGGACGCAACGGTCACTTCGATTTGGGCGGCGGCGGAGACAACGGCTGGTCGACGTGGAGCCGGCAACTGGGCGCGATGTCCGGCGATCTCGCGGCGAGCATCCGCTAACGCATCATGAAAATCCCGCTCGCTGTCATTGCTGCACTGATCGCACCGGGTGCGGTCGTCGCACCGGTCGCTGCTGCGGACAATTCGCGGCTCAACAACGGCGTCGTCGTCAATATCGACACGATCAAGAAGCACGCCGGCTGCACGACCGACCTGCGGACCAACCCGCAGCTGCAGTCGGCCGCGCAACGTCACACCCTCGACCTGCTCGACAACCCCGCCCTCGACGGTGATCTCGGGTCTGACGGGTCGACAGCGCAGGACCGCGCCCGGGACGCGGGCTATCACGGCACGGTCGCCGAGACAGTGGCCATCAACCGGTCGTTGGCGATCAACGGCCTTGACGTCATCGGCAATTGGTTCTACCGGGCCGACTACTACGCGATCATGTCGGACTGTGCCAACACCCAGATCGGGGTGTGGTCCGAGAACAGCCTGGACCGCAGCGTGGTCGTCGCGGTGTACGGACAGACGAGCCCGCCATGAAGCCCGGTAAGTTGTCGACCGCCTTGATCGTTGGCGCCGCGTCCATCGGAGCTCTATCGCCGACAGTGCATGCCGCCCCGGCGCCCGAGATCGAATACGTCTATGACGTGACGGTGCGCCGGCACTACAGTTTTGCGACGCCGGCCGACGCCGTCGACTATGGCTACGGAATCTGCGACAAGGTCAGCCACGGCGCCGGCTACGCCCAGGTCATGGGCGACGTGAAACATGACATCTCGCCGAACGACGAGTTCGCCGCCAACTACCTGGTCTCGTACGCGGTCAATCTCTTGTGCCCCGCACAGATTTGGCAGCTGCGAAACTCCGCGGCCAACTATGTGCCGCCGGCAGCTCCGAGGTCAGGTGCGTAGGAGGGCGGCGGGTAGACGCCCCGAAGGAGCCACGCGAACGCCGCGAAGCCGTATTCCAGCTCGTCGCTGGCGTCGTAGTCCCGGTTTGGATTCATCGTCCGGTCAAGGTCTCACGAGGCCCAGGCAGCAGGGAAGCGTTTTCGTTGCACTGATTCTTATCCGCCGCGAAACAGAACTGAGGGCTCCTGTCTCGCGGAGATCCCGCCCAGTAAGTTGTCTGCTATGCCCCGGACCGACGACGCCCTCGCACGTGACCGCTGACTATGAGCTGGTGGATCACTCACGCGGAACGGACACTGTCCGAAGAGGTGCCGGCGCCGTCGGATGTGGTGCGCGACTTCTATGTCGACCTCGACAACATCAAAGCCGTTCATCCACTGGTTGTTTCGGTGCGGGCCCTATCGCGAACTCACACAGCCGATGGGTACGAGCAGACCTATCGTGTGGTCGACCGGATTTCGTTGGGAATCCTGAATCTTCGCGTCAGCTATTGGGCGCGGCTGCATGTTCCCGCAGACGGCGACGTGATCACCGAGGCTCGCCAGTTCCCTCGAGTACACCTAAGCGGCCGGGTGAGCTTCGACCCGGTCGCCGCAGGCACCCGCGTCACGGAACGACTACGGATTTCGGCGCCCCGGCCGCTGGCCGCGATGGTCGTGCGCGAGGCGGTCGAGGCACACCTCGCGATGCTGGCGGGTATCCGCGCCCGCTTTCAGTCACAAACGTGACACGGCCTCGAATTCGGCTTCGATCTGTTCGAGGGACTTGCGGGACGTCTCCGGGCCGAGCAGATAACCGACAATCGTCAACAGCCAGAGTCCGGCGCTCGCCAGGAACGGAATCGTCGGACCGAAAGCCGTGATGCCGGCACCCACCAGCAAGGGGGCGAAGATGGCCGCGAATCGTCCACCTCCGACAGCCAGCCCGAAGCCCGTTCCCCGGATCCGCGTCGGAAACAGTTCGCTCACGTAGGTGTCTCCAACGCCCCACAGCCAGCCGAGTAACGCCATCATCAGCGCCCCGAACACCAGGAAAAGTCCGAGCGAGGACGCCGTCGTTGCCATCACAGTGGCAGCGATCATCAGCACCGCGCCGGCAATCCCGACGGGCCGGCGCCCGCGCCAATCCGAAAGTCCCGTGCCCAGATAGGAGAAGAAGAACTGGGCCACATAGAATCCGATCGCATAGCCGATCGCAGAGGTTGGCGAGACGCCGAATTTCTTCACCATGAACGTCGTGAGGAAGACGCTAAGCCCCCAATAGCCGGTCGCATTCGCCGTGTACAACAGCCACCCGATGCCGATCCGCTTGCGCACACCCGCGATTCGCCAGACCCGCTCCTTCGCCCGTGCAGAACGCTCGAGTTCCTGAGCGGCCCGGATCTTTTCATCGGCCTTCTGAATGGCGTAGCGGACCGACTCTTGCACATGGCGCCGCAGGGCGAAGACCGCCACCGCAGGGACGATCGCGACAATGAAGGTCCATTGCCAGCCGAACCGGGGTGCGATGTAGAGGGCCGCCAATCCGGCAAGGATGTAGCCGAATGAGAAGAGCGAGAACATGATTCCGCCGACGCCGAGCGCGCGGTACCGCGGTGGAAACATCTCGCACGTGTACGGCGCGCCAACCGCCAGTTCCCCGGCGCCGCCCACACCGGTGAGAAACCGCAGCGCCGCGAAGAGCGGGATGTTGGCGGTCAGTCCGCCAAGGGACGTGGTGGCCCCGTAGAGGAGGATCGACACGCCGAGGGTGTCCTTGCGGCCCCAGCGGTCCGCCGCGATGCCGAAGCCGATCGTGCCGACCATGTAACCGACGAGGAAAATCGAGCCGATGAAGCCCAGTGTGGTGAGGTCGACTGCAAAGCTGACGGCGATCAGCGGGAGAACCAGCCCGTAGATGTTCACCGCGTAAGCATCGAAGCTGTACCCCAGCCCCGCGGTGACCGCCACCAGCAACGAATCCCGAAGCGGGATCTGCTCGCTCAAGTCGCCGTCAGCAGTGGTGCGGAGATGTTCCTTCTCGTGCTGGATCGATACGTCGGTCGTTGTCGATGTCATCCGTCGGATTGTCTGCGTCAGGCGCCGCGATGGCACTGCTAAACCGCGCCATGATCAAAAGTGCTTGCGGATCAGGTGAGCTGTTGTCGCAGCTCCTGTTTCAATTCTCGTTTTAGGACCTTGCCGTAGCTGTTCTTCGGTAGTTGGTCCACAAAGAGGTAACGCTTGGGGCGTTTGAAACGGGCGATGCGTTGCAGCAGATGAGCGTCGAGGTCGTCAGCGCCGGCCGTACCCACCACGAACGCGACCACGATCTCGCCCCACTCCGCGTCGGGTTGCCCGACGATGCAGGCCTCCGATACGCCCGGGTGTTCGAGCAGCGCCTCCTCCACCTCGCGCGGATAGATGTTGCTGCCGCCGCTGATCACCACATCCTTGGAGCGGTCGCACAGGGTCAGATAGCCTCGCGCGTCGAAGAACCCCAGATCGCCGGTGCGCAGCCAGCCCCCTTGGAGCGTCTCGCGGGTGGCATCGGGATTCTTCCAGTATCCGGACATGACGACATCACCGCGACAGGCGATTTCACCGATCTCACCCACCGCCGCCGCAGTGCCGTCATCGCGCAGCACCGCGACTTCCACGCCTGAGCGCGGATATCCGACCGAGCCCAGCACCGCGTCGTCGGCGTCTTCGTGATCCGCCCGGCGCAGACCGGTGATGGTCATCGGAGCCTCACCCTGACCGTAGATCTGTGCGAAGACCGTGCCGAATGCCGCCAGCGCCTTCTTGATGCTGTCCACGTACATCGGGCCGCCGCCGTAGACGATCGTCCGCAGCTGCCGCGGGCAGGCGCGGCCGGTATCGACCAAGCGCTGCACCATCGTTGGGGCGAGGAAGGTGCTGCAACCGGGATGGCGATCGCACAGGTCGAGGAATTCGTTCGCGTCGAATGCACCGCCGGCCGGCACCACTTGGCGGGCGCCGCGCAGCACGTAAGCCGGGATGTATAAGCCCGAGCCGTGCGACATCGGTGCGGCGTGGACAAAGCTGCAACGCTCGTCGGGCGCGTCGATATCGGCGAGGTGGGCGATTGTCATGGCGAGCAGGCTGCGGTGCGTCAGCATGGCGCCCTTGGCCCGCCCGGTGGTACCGCTGGTGTAGAACAGCCACGCCAGTGTCGAAGGGTCGGTGCACGGCGGGCTGGCCAGTGCAGCGGTGAGCAGCCGTGAATACCCCTCTGTCCCAAGGACTTCTATCGGCACGGGCACGACGGGGGCCAGCCCCTCCGCGATCGCCGGCGACGCGAACACCTGTGACGCACCTGAATCTGCCAGGATCTGCGCCATCTCGAGTGGATGCAGCTTGTAGTTGATCGGGACTGCCACACACTCGGCCGCCCAGATCGCGAACAGCAACTCCACGATCTCCGGGCGGTTTTCGCTGGCGATCGCGATGCGCGCGCCCGCCGCTCGTAGTGAGCCGGCCAGGCGCAGTGCGCGCTCGCGCAGCTCGTGCCACGTGCAGAACAGGCGCTCCCCGTGATACACCGCGCCGCGGTCCGGGAAGCGGATCGCAGTCTGGTCGAGGATCGTGAAGAGGTTCACCAGGCTGCCCTAAGCGTCCGACAAGTACTTCGTCGAACTCCATCCGCCGTCGACCACGATGGTCTGGCCGTTGATGAAACTGCCGCCGGGCGAGCACAAGAACGCGACGGTGCTCGCGACGTCGTCGACGGTGCCCAGCCGCTGATGCGGCGTCATCTCGGTGTTCATCCGGCGGAACCGTTCGTCGGCCAGCCGGTGCTCGGTCATCGCTGTCTGGATCACGCCGGGAGCCACAGCGTTACACCGAATCCCCTGGGATCCGTACTGGCAGGCGATGTGGGTGGTCAGTGCGGTCAGTCCGCCCTTGGCGGCCGAGTACGCGCCGCCCCGCAATCCGCCCACCACCGCGAACGTCGACGTGATATTGATGATGGCCGAGCCGGGCTGCATGTGCGGCAGCACCTGTCGGGCGAGCCGAAACGGCGCGCGCAGCATCACGTCGAGGAAGTAATCCAATGTCGCGTCGTCGGTTTCGTGCAGCGGCTTCGGATTGCCCACTCCCGCATTGTTGACCAGAAAGTCGACACGGCCCCAGCGTTCGACGGCGGCGTCGACAATGCGGCGCGGCGCGTCGTCGGCGGTCAGATCTGCTGCAACGGTGACAACGTCGGAATTGCCTATGATGGCGCTCAATTCGGCAAGCTTGGCCTCGTTGCGTCCTGTTGCCAGGATCGCGATGCCCGCGTCGGCCAGCTTGGTCGCACAGCCGAAACCGATGCCGCCGGTCGCCCCGGTCACGATCGCTACCTGCATCTCACCCGCCCGCCTTCATCAACGTCGCCTTGATTTGGTGCTTGAGCACCTTGCCCGCATCGTTGCGGGGCAATTCGGTCCAGATCGCCACCTGCTCGGGTGCTTTGAACCGGGCCAGCCCCTGCTCCTGCAGAAAGCTGCGCAGGCTCGCCACGTCCGGGCTCGGCAAATCGGTGGGGACGATGACCGCACATGCGCGCTCCCCGGTACGGTTGTCGGGCAGGCCGACGACGGCGACTTCGGCGATCGCCGGATGGCCGATGAGGATGTCCTCGATCTCTTTGGGAGAGATGTTTTCTCCGTTGCGGACGATGATGTCCTTGACCCGCCCGGTGACCACCAGGTAGTCGCCGTCCACCCAGCGCCCCAGGTCGCCGGTGCGGAAGTAGCCGTCGGTGTCGAAGGCGTCGTTCTCGTCCTCGGGATGCAGGTAACCGACGAGCATTTGGGGCCCGCGCGCGCAAATCTCATCGTTGTCGAGTTTGACCTCGGCGATGCCGGCGCGGCCGTCGGTATCGGCGGCGTGCTCGAGGTCCGCCCCGGACCCGACGGTGGTGACCGGCACTTCGGTCGAACCGTACACACGGGTGACCGTTGCCCGCTCGAAATACCCGGCCGCCGCGCGGATCAACGACGGCGATACCGACGCTCCGCCGCACACGAACAACTTCAAGTCGGGCAGTCGGGTACCGGCGCGCTCTGCGGCAGCCACCAGTTGTTCCAAAAACGGGGTGGCACCGGCGATGTGGGTGCAGCGCTCGGCCCGCAGGAGGGCGACGGCCTCGCCGGCGTCCCAACGATCCATCAGCACGGCGGTGGTCTCCAGCAGCAGCGGGCACTCGAAGGCATAAATCGAGCCGCCGATGTGCGCGATCGGCGACGGAACCAGAAACGTGTCACCGGACTGCACCTGCCAGAAATCGCGGATCTGGCAGATCAGCGCATGCATCGAATTATGGCTGTGCAGCACACCTTTCGGCCGACCGGTGGTGCCCGAAGTGTAGAGGAGCATGCGCACGGCATGCGGGTTGAGCGCGGGCAGCTGAGCTCGGCCTTCGGGCAGCGGTGCGTCGCCACGCACCACCACAATCTCGGGCGGCGATGTCAGCTGTGCCGCAACCCGTTCCAGCATCGCCGCATAGTCGTGCTTCCCGAAAACAGATGGCACGAAGACTATCCGGCTGCCGGCGTCCTTGAGAATGAACCTCAACTCGCGGTCCCGCAGCGACGGCAGGATGGGGTTCACCACCATTCCGGCCAGTGTCGCCGCCAGGTAGATGATCGCGGCCTCGTACCAGTTGGGCAGCATGAACGAGACCACACTGCCCTCCGGCATGCGGGTCACCAGGTACCGCGCCAAGGCCGTCGCCTGTTCGTAGAGGCGTTGGCAGTCGAGCCGGTGTTCGCCGTCGACGAGCACCACCCTGCGCGGCGTGCGCTGCGCGGCCTCGGCTAGCGCGTCCGCCAGCGTGGAGTGAACCCACCAGCCGCGGGCGTAGGCGTCACCGGCATCCCAGCGGTGCCGTCCGATCAGCCTCGCGTCGTTAGTCATTCCATGGAAATCTAACCGCGCACACGTCGCATCGTCATCGAGTGCCGGAACCGCGACGCCGGATGCGTGTTGATCGTGACCTGGGCGACTTCGCCGTCCGACGTGGTGTAAGTGCGGTGCACTTCCAGCGCCGGCGATCCGGGCTCGACGCTGAGATCGCCGGCCAGTTCGGCAGGGATCAACACCGCGGCGATCTCCTGGCGCACCTCGACAATGCTCAACCCGAACAGATCCTCGATCAACGGAAAGATCGGCCCGGTGTGGCGTTGCAACAGCCGGCCCACCGCAGCGAACGCCCGATTGATGTAGTACTCGGTTCGGCACAACGGAAAATCCGCGCCCTCGACGCGCCGAAACCCGCGGACCGCCAACCATTCTTCGCCGGGGGCCAGGCCGGTCCGGGTTGCCAGATCGTCGTCAATCGTGACCATCTTGGTGGACTCGATCGCGAATTGCGCGCCCGTTGCGAAAGCCAGGAGGTCGTTGATCGAGACGACGTCCTGCACATAGGAATCCGCGGATGGCCGCGGGACGACCAGCGTGCCGGACCGGGGCCGCGAGGCCACGAGGTTGTCGTCGCGCAGGCGCCGCAGCGCTTCCCGAACCGTGTAGCGGCTGACCGAAAACCGCTCGCACAGTTGATGTTCGGTGGGTAGCTGCGACCCGACCGGGTAGACGCCGTCGACGATTTCCTTACGGAGCGTCCGCGCAACCTGCAGGTAGCGGTGATCGCCGTCAGCCATGACGATTCTTCCGCTGAATCGCGAGTACGCTGCCGTCGCCGTCGGCCGAGACATACAGCGTGCCATCGGGTCCGGCGGCGATGCCTGCGAACGGGCCCTGTGGACCGGAGAACGGCGGCATGCCCTTCAGGGGTTTGGGCGTCACGCCGGGTGGGGCGCCGACGGGCAGGCCCGCGGCGATCGTGCTGCGGGAACGATGGCGGAGGTCGTAGCCGATCAGCGACTTGGTGCCGGCGTCGACGACATACAACTGCGCGTCGCGCACCAGGATGCCTTGCGGCGACACCAGATCGTCGAGCACCGTTTCGGTGTGGGCGTCGCTGACCTTAACCACCCGGCCAGCCTCGGAGACCAGCCAGCCGCCGTCGGGAGCCATGGCCACCCCCACCGGTTCGCGTAGGCCGGAGGCGAGCACCTCGACCCCGCCGCCCCGGATCGACAGCAGCCGCCCGGTTCCCTGCTCGACAACCACGACCACGTCGCTGGACGTCGCGACGCCGTAAAGCGGGTCGAATCCGTCTGCGAGAACGGTGGTTTCGCTACCGGTGGGCCGGTAGCGCGCAACCTGGCCACCCGACGTCGTGACCACGAACTCGCCGGGGCCGCTCGGCGCCACGCCGCGCAGGAAGCCGGGATAGCCGGGCGTGAACAGCATGCCCACGGTCCGCACGCTGCGGTCGGGAAGCAACACGTAGAAGAACGTGCCGTCGGCGATGTAGAGGTTGCCGTCCGCGCCGACGGCCAGATCCAGCGGCCAGTTCAGCCCACCGGGCAGCACGGTGCGCGTTGCGCCGACGCCGGTGATCTCGGTGATTTCACCGGTGAAGTTCGAGACGAACAACCGATCACCGACGAAGGTGAGGTTGTCCAGGCCGGGATTGAGTTCGGCCAACACGGTCTGCTCGCCGGTCCGCGGGTCGATGCGCAACACCTGACCGCTGGCCACCTGGGTCGAGACGATGCGCCCCGCGCTGTCGAACTTCACCGCATCGGGCACACCCAGACCGCGTGCCACGCATTGGGTTTCATTGCCCTCGGGATCGACCCGCCAGATCTCGTTGGCCCCCATCACCGGGAAGTAGAGCAATCCGTCCGGACCGACCTCCATCGCGTTGGGCGACGGCACGTCGTCCAGCAGCACCCGCGGCGGGGCGCCATTCAGGTCGAGTTCCAAAAGCCGTCCGCCTGCCCGGCATTCACCGATGAACAGCCGGTCACCATGGAACGTGATCCCGTTGGCGCATGGCAGGTCGTCGCGCAGCACGCGGGTGTGGCCGCGCGTGTCGCGGACGCTGACGCGCCCGTCCATCACCTCGGTCGCGTAGAGGTTCCCCGCCGGATCGAACGCCACGTCGTCGGGTGCGACGATGTCGCCGCCCTTGGGGCTGATGGTGTCCAGCCGGCCGGTGTCGAGATCCAACGCGGTGATCTGGCTGCCGGTCACCTGCGCGATATACACGCGGCCGTCCGGCCCGGTGCGCAGGCCGTTGGCGCCGAACAGCCGGCTCGGCGGAGTGAGCCGCTCCAGGCGCCAGCCGTCGGCCAGCTCGGGTATAGCCGGGTAGCGGCCGTCCTGCAGCGACATCGCGATGGTCTCCCACTGGTAGCTCGGTGGCTGGAACGCTAGCAATGCGAGCTGGTCCATACAATAGCCGCTCCCTTGGGAGTGCGGTCGCCGCCCGACGTGGCGTCTGAGGCGCCCCGGTAGCGCCCTTACGGGCAAAATGTGGAGCCCTTGACCCGTGCACACCCGTGGTGAATTATGTTCTGCGTAGCGTAGAACCAGGTTCTTCGGCTGCCGGCAGAGAAACCAATACTTGTCCGGACAATTGGTTACCGCAGTGACGGTGATCCAGCGCGTTGGGGAGATCTGACATGGCCGTCAAGGTGTACGAGCGCATCCTCGATCTCTTCGAAGCAGAGGGCATCAAGACGCTGTTCGGCATTCCGGACCCGAACTTCGTCCACCTCTTTCACGCCGCGGAGCAGCGCGGCTGGGACGTCGTCGCGCCGCACCACGAAGAATGCGCGGGGTTCATGGCCGACGCTGTCTGGCGCATGACCGGCAAGCCGGGTCTGTGCATCGGCACGCTCGGGCCCGGCTTGGCCAATCTGGCCGGGGCGATGATGTGCGCGAAGGTCGAGAATTCGCCGGTCATCTTTCTCGGCGGTCAACGAGCCCGGATCACCGAACAGCGTGTGCGCCGCGGCCGCATCCAGTTCGTCTCGCAGACGCCGCTGCTCGCGCCGTCGGTGAAATACGCCGCCAGCATCGAATACGCCGACCAGACCGACGAGATCGTTCGCGAAGCGCTGCGCAGCGCCCAGACGGGCACTCCCGGACCGGCTTACATCGAATACCCGGCACACGTCATTCAAGAAGAACTCGACGTGCCCGCACCGTTGCCGCCGCAGGCTTACCGTCTGGTCAACCAGGGCGCGAGTGCGCAGATGGTCGACAAGGCGGTTGAGCTGATCAGAAAAGCAAACCAGCCGATTCTGTTGGTGGGGCACGCGGTGCAGTGTGCACGAGCGGGCGAGTCGGTCGAGGCGCTCGCGAAACTGGTGAACTGCCCGGTGATCCAGACATCCGGGGGCACCGCGTTCATCAAGGGCATCGAGGACCGCACGTTCCCCTACGGGTTTTCGCCCTCGGCCGTCGAGGCCGTGGTGAAATCCGATCTGTGCATCGCGATCGGCACCGAACTCGGCGAACCGGTGCACTACGGCAAGGGGCGGCACTGGGCCGCCAATGACGCCAACCGCAAGTGGATCGCTGTGGAGCTCGATCCCACGGCGATCGGCGTCAATCGAAGAATCGACGTCCCGCTGGTCGGTGATCTGCGTGCGATTGTTCCGCAGCTGGTGGAGGCGCTGAAGGATTCGCCGCGGGCGGCCTCCGCCGATCTCGACGAGTGGGTCACGCGGGATGCTGCTCGCATCGCAGAGCTCGCGAAGACGGCACCGTCCCAAACGCCCGTGCACACAGCGCGTTTCGTAGTCGAGGCAACGAAGGCCTTCCCGGCGGACGGCATTCTGGTCCGCGACGGTGGCGCCACGGTCATCTTTCAGTGGACCTATTCGCAGGCCAAGCCGCACGACGTCATCTGGAATCAGAATTTCGGCCACATCGGGACCGGCCTGCCCTATGCCGTCGGCGCGTCGGTTGCCGACGGGCGCAAGCGCCCGGTGATGCTGCTCACCAGCGACTCGTCGTTCATGTTTCATATTGCGGAGCTGGAAACCGCGGCGCGCCTGGGTCTTCCGCTGGTTTGCGTCGTGGGTGTCGATCATCAGTGGGGGTTGGAGGTGGGGGTTTACAAGCGCACCTTCGGCCAGGGCTCGCTGGAGACCGGCGTGCACTGGAGCACCGATGTGCGGTTCGACAAGATCGCCGAGGGATTCGGCTGCCACGGCGAATATGTCGAGCGCAACGAGGACATCGGGCCGGCCATCGAAAGGGCATACGCCAGCGGCAAGGTCGGCGTCGTCCACGTGCCGATCGACCCCAAAGTGAATTCCGAGGAGATGCCGAGCTACGACGAATTTCGGACCTGGTACGCGGAAGGAACCCAGTGATGCGCGAAAATCTCCAGTTCTATATCGGCGGGCGGTGGGTCGAGCCGGCCGAACTGAATATCCGCGACGTCGAAAACCCTGCGACCGAGCAGGTTTGCGGCAAGGTCGCGCTCGGCTCGAGCGCCGACGTCGATGCGGCGGTCGGGGCCGCCCGAAGCGCTTTCGCGAGTTGGTCGCAGACCAGCCGGGACGAGCGCCTCGACGTCCTGCAACGGATCCTCGCCGAATACCAGAAACGCGCCGACGACCTCGCCGCGGCCATCACCGAAGAGATGGGCGCGCCGGCCGCATTGGCCGCCGGTCCTCAGGTCGGGCTCGGGCTCGGCCATTTGAACACTGCCATCGAGGTTCTGAAGGCGTACGTGTTCGAGCAACAGCGTGGCGCCACGCTGATCGTGAAAGAGCCGATCGGTGTCTGCGGGCTGATCACGCCGTGGAACTGGCCGATGAATCAGGTTGCGGTCAAGGTGTTTCCCGCGCTTGCCACTGGATGCACGATGGTGCTCAAGCCATCCGAAATCGCACCGTTCTCCGCCCAGATCTTCGCCGAGATCCTCGACGCCGCCGCAGTTCCCGCCGGTGTCTTCAACCTTGTACAGGGCGACGGTCCAGGAGTGGGCGTAGCGCTGGCCGGCCACCCCGACGTCGACATGATCTCCTTTACCGGATCGACCCGCGCCGGTGTCGAGATCGCAAGGAACGCGGCGCCAACCGTCAAGCGGGTTACCCAGGAGCTGGGCGGTAAAGGCCCGAACATCATCCTCGACGATTCGGCTTTCGCCGCCGGCGTCAACGCCGGTGTCGCCAACATGATGAGCAATTCCGGTCAGTCCTGCAGCGCGCCGACTCGGATGCTCGTGCCCAACGCCCGCATGGCCGAAGCTGCCGAGATCGCCCGAGACGCCGCCGAAAAGCTCACGGTCGGCGATCCCACAACCGATGTCGCGCTCGGCCCGGTGGTGTCCGGGGCCCAGTTCGACAAGATCCAGTCGTTGATCCAGAAGGGGATCGACGAGGGGGCCACCTTGGTCACCGGTGGGACGGGTCGTCCCGACGGGCTGGAAATCGGCTACTACGTCAAGCCGACGGTCTTCGCCAATGTCACCAACGACATGACGATTGCCCGCGAGGAAATCTTCGGTCCGGTGCTGTCGATCCTGGGCTACGACAACCTGGATCAGGCCGTCGAAATCGCCAACGACACCGACTACGGCCTGGCCGGCTACGTTGCCGGCAACGACCTCGAGGAGGCCCGCGCCGTCGCCCGTCGGCTGCGGTCGGGGTGGGTGGTCATCAACGACGGATTCGACTTCAGCGCAGGGTTCGGCGGCTACAAGAAGAGCGGAAACGGGCGCGAATGGGGCGAGTTCGGCTTCGAGGAATACCTGGAAACCAAGGCGATCCTCGGCTTTGGGCCAGACCCGGCTGGGTAGCTTATGGAAAATCTTCTGAAGCTTGATGGCCGCGTTGTCGTGGTGTCCGGCGCCGGAGGCGGCGGCATCGGCACAACAGTGACGCGCATGACGGCCGAGGCAGGGGCCACCGTGATCGCGGTGAGCCGATCCAAGGAGAACCTCGACGAGCATGTGACGCCGCTTGCGCGGCAAGGCCTCTCGGTGATCCCGGTGGCCGCCGACGCGTCGACCGACGACGGTATTGCCGCAGTCATCGAGCAGGTGCGCTCCACCCCCAGCGAGTTGTACGGGCTCGTCAACGTTGCAGGTGGCGCCGCGCCCTCGACCTGGATGCCCTCGACGCGGGTGCGTCGCAGCGACTGGCGAGAGTTGTTCAACGCCAACCTGGAAACCGCGTTCTTCATGAGCCAGGCCGTCGCCGCGGAGCTGAGGAAGCACCGAAAGCCCGGTTCGATTGTGTCGATTTCCTCGATCAGCGGCATGAACACTGCACCCTTCCATATTGCCTACGGAACGGCCAAGGCGGCGGTGGCGGCGATGACCCGAACAATGGCGGTCGAACTGGCGCTGGACAACATCAGGGTCAACGCCGTGGCCCCCGGGGTCACCGAGACGGCGGCCTCACGCACCTACGTCGACGAAGACCCGGACCGTGACCGCCGGGCAATTGCGATGGGCCGTCGCGGGAGGCCAGAGGAACAAGCCGGTGCCATCCTGTTCCTGCTTTCCGATCTGTCGAGCTACATCACCGGGCAGACGCTTCTGGTCGACGGCGGGCTGAGCCTGAGATGGAGCCACCTCGGCGCGGACAACACCTCACTGTTCCTCGCCGACGAGTCCTTCCGCGAGGCCATAAAACGTTGGGACGAAACGGATTCGGGAGGAGGAGGCGATGAGCACTAACGGCGAGGAACTGTCCGCGCCTGCGACAATCGGGGTTGAAGCCTACATCGCCGAAGACTATGCCCGCGCCGAACGCGACAAGCTGTGGCGAAAAGTATGGCAGCAGGTGGGCCGGGTCGAGGAGCTTCCCGAGGTGGGCAGCTACCTCACATACGACATCCTTGACGATTCGATCATCGTCGTGCGCACTGGGCCTAACGAGTTCAAGGCCCACCACAACGTGTGCATGCACCGCGGCCGCCGGCTCATCGACACCCCGCAGGGCGCCAAGAACGCATGCGGTCGCACCCGAAAGTCGTTTGTCTGCGGGTTCCATGGCTGGACGTACGGGCTGGACGGTGCGTGCACATACATCCGCGAACAAGCCGACTGGCAGGGCGTATTGACCGCCGAGAACACACATCTGGCAAGTGTGCGGGTGGACACTTGGGGCGGCTGGCTGTGGATCAACATGGATGCGGACTGCGAGCCGCTGATGGACTATCTGTATCCGGCCGCCAAGATTCTCGAGCCGTTCGGCTTGGAAAACATGCGCTACAAATGGCGGCGGTGGTTGCACTTCGACTGCAACTGGAAGGTCGCGATGGAGGCCTTCAACGAGACGTACCATGTGGCGACCACGCATCCGGAATTCAACAAGTTCGGCGAATTCAAAGGCTGGGCCAAAGCGCAAGGTAAGCACAGCAACATCGGCTACGACGCACCCCACGAGCTCGAGGCCACCAAGTCCAAGGTTCGACTCGGCACCGGTGCCGATCCTCGTGTCTCGACCGCGGAAATGCAGCTCTACACGCTGCAGGAAACCAACGCCACCACCACCCAGACGCTGGTGGACGCCGCGCTGCGGCTGGTCGACGAGTTGCCCGAGAACACCCCGGCCGACAAGGTCCTCGAACACTGGCTGTCCTCGGCGCGTCGCGACGACGCCGCGCGAGGCGTGATCTGGCCGACGATCCCGGCCGACATCCTGGGCCAAAGCGGCACCGCGTGGCAGATCTTCCCCAACTTCCAGATCGGACAAGGCCTCACCAGCGCGCTGTGCTACAGCGCCCGGCCCGACCCGAGCTACGACCCGAACAAGTGCATCTTCGAGGTGGCAGTATTCGAGCTCTTTCCGAAAGGGAAAGAGCCGCAAACGGAGTGGATCCACACACCGGTGGGCGATCCCAACTGGCTGTCCGTCTTGCCGCAGGACTTCTCCAACATGGCAGCCGTGCAGCAGGGCATGAAATCCCTTGGGTTTCCCGGCACCAAGCCAAATCCATATCGCGAGCGCAGCACCGTCAACCTGCACTACCAGCTGTCGAAATACATGGGCACGGGTGAACCGAAGGAGCTCAGGTGAACTGCGAGCCGACCCAGACACCGGATGACGTCGATATCTCCGCGCTGCGTGAAAAGTACCGCCAGGAGCGCGAGAAGCGGCTGCGCCCAGAGGGTTCCAAGCAGTACATCGCACTCGAGGACGACTTCGCGGGCTATTACGAATCCGATCCGTACACGCCGGTGACGCGCCGCGATCCGATCTGCGAGGACATCGACGTCGCCGTACTGGGCGGCGGCTTCGGCGGTCTACTCACGGCAGCCCATCTGAAGAAGGCAGGCGTCGACGACGTCCGGATCATCGAGCTGGGCGGGGACTTCGGCGGCGTCTGGTACTGGAACCGCTATCCCGGTATCCAGTGCGACAACGAATCCTATTGCTACATACCGATGCTCGAAGAGCTCGACTTCATGCCGACCAAGAAGTTCGCCGACGGGGCCGAGATCTACGAGCACTGCCGGCGCATCGGAAAGCATTTCGGCCTCTACGATTCAGCGATTTTCTCCACCCAGGTCCGCTCGCTGCATTGGCAGGAGGAGCTCAAGCGCTGGCGGATCAGCACCAACCGCGGCGACGACATCCGCGCTCGGTTCGTCGTCATGGCGTCGGGGCCCTTTCACCGGCCGAAGCTACCCGGAATCCCCGGCATAAAGGACTTCAAGGGGCATAGCTTCCACTCGTCGCGGTGGGACTACGACTACACCGGCGGGGACACCACAGGCGGACTGGACAAGCTGGCCGACAAGCGCGTCGCGGTCATCGGCACGGGGGCCACTGCGGTGCAGATCGTGCCCTTCCTGGGGCGACATGCCAAGCATCTGTATGTGGTTCAGCGCACTCCGTCGTCGGTGGACGCGCGCAACAACGCGCCGACCGACCCCGAATGGGTGAAGTCCCTGCAGCCCGGCTGGCAAAAAGAGCGGCAACGCAACTTTCACGCCTGGACGTTCGAGGGAATGGCGTTAGGTCAGCCGGACCTGGTGTGCGACTTCTGGACCGAGCTCGGCCGCAACACGGCGGCGCGGGTGCTGGCGCTGGAGGATCCGGCGTCGATGACGCCCGAGCAGTTCATGGCGATCCGGGAGGAAGAAGATTACAAAGTAATGGAGCGACTGCGGCGGCGCATCGACAGCATTGTCGAGGACCCGGATACCGCGGAGACGCTGAAGCCCTACTACCGGTTCCTTTGTAAGAGGCCGCTTTCCAACGACGAGTACCTGCCGACGTTCAACCGGCCCAACGTGACCTTGGTCGACGTGTCGTCGTCGAAGGGGGTCGAGCGCATCACCGAGAAGGGGCTTGTCGCCAACGGCATCGAGTACGAGGTCGACTGCATCATCTACGCCAGCGGTTTCGAGATCACCACCGAGATCAGCCGCCGTTATTCGATCGACACGATCGAGGGCCGCGACGGCCTGTCGCTGTTCGACTACTGGCGCGACGGGTACAAGACCCTGCACGGCATGACCAGCGTGGGTTTCCCCAACCAGTTCTTCACCGGCTTCACCCAAGTGGGCATCTCCGCCAACATCGCCGCCAACTACGAGCTACAGGGCGAGCACATCGCCTACATCATCGCCCAGGCGCTGGCCCGCGGCGCGACCACCGTCGAACCGAGCCGTGAGGCGCAGGAGGCGTGGTGTCGGACAATCCGCGAAACCGCCATCGACAACTCGGCTTTCGACGCGCAATGCACGCCCGGCTACTACAACAACGAAGGCGGAGGTGGCGGCGAGGGCATCCGGTCCCATCTCGGTGAGCCGTACGGCCCGGGCTTCTACGCGTTCGCCGACCTGCTGTCGCAATGGCGCGACAAGGGTGATCTCGAGGGCCTGGTGCTGGGAACGTGACCCAACTGCGATTCGACGATCGGGTGGCCGTCGTCACCGGCGCCGGCCGCGGTCTGGGCCGTGCCTACGCCCTGTTGCTGGCGTCGCGCGGCGCCAAGGTCGTCGTCAACGACACCGGTGGCAGCCTGACAGGCGACGGCGTCGACCCTGGGCCCGCTGACCGGGTGGCCGACGAAATCCGTGCTGAGGGAGGCGATGCCGTCGTGTGCACGGACTCGGTGGCGACGGCCGCCGGGGGTGCGGCGATCATCGACGCGGCGCTGCAACATTACGGCCGCATCGACATTCTGATCCACAACGCCGGCACCATTCGTCGAGCACCGTTGGTCCAGATGAGCTACGCGGACTTCGATGCGGTGCTGGATGTTCACCTGCGCGGCGCCTTTCACGTGGTGCGGCCGGCGTTTCCGCTGATGTGTGACGCCGGCTACGGGCGCATTGTGTTGACGTCGTCGATCGGCGGCCTGTACGGGAATCACGACGTGGCGAACTACGCTGCCGCCAAGGCCGGCGTCATCGGCTTGTCCAACGTCGTCGCGCTGGAAGGTGCCGCCGCCAACGTGAAATGCAACGTCATTGTTCCGTCAGCGGTCACCAGAATGGCTGAGGGCCTGGATGTTTCGGCGTATCCGGCGATGGAGCCGGAGCTCGTGGCGCCGGTGGTGGGGCTGCTGGCCCACGAATCCTGTCCGATCACGGGTGAGATGCTGATCTCGGTCGCCGGCCGGGTGGCGCGAGCAGTGGTCGCCGAAACGCCGGGTGTGTTCCGCCCGTCGTGGTCTATCGAGCAGGTGTCCGAGCAGCTGGACGCCATTCGTGATGCCAACGCGCCGTTGGTGTTTCCCGTCGTGCCGAACGGTCACGCCGAGCACCTGCGCTACAGCTTCGAGATGGTGCGGCTTGACTAGCGGCGGTCCGCTGGCCAGGGTGCGGGTGGTCGATCTCACCGCGATGGTGATGGGGCCGTACTGCACCCAGATCATGGCCGACATGGGTGCGGACGTGATCAAGGTCGAGCCGCCCGAAGGTGACAACACCCGCTACATCTCGGTGGGACCCGAGCCGTCGATGAGCGGCGTGTTCGTCAACGTGAACCGCGGCAAGCGCAGCATCGTCCTCGACCTGCGGACCGACACCGGCAAGGCGGCGCTGCGGTCGCTGGTGGAAACCGCCGACGTGTTCATCCATTCGATGCGGTCCAAGGCGATCGCGAAGCTCGGATTCGGCTACGACGACGTCGCGGCGATCAAGCCCGACATCGTCTACACCAACTGCTATGGCTACGGCCGGCGCGGGCCGGACCGGGATCTGCCCGCCTACGACGACACCATTCAGGCGGAATGCGGGCTGCCCGCGGTCCAGGAGCAGTTGACCGGTGAGGCCAGCTACGTCGGAACGATCATGGCCGACAAGGTCGCCGGCCTGACCGCGCTCTATGCGACGATGATGGCGCTGTTCCACCGCGAACGTACCGGTGAGGGCCAGGAGGTCGAGGTCGCCATGTTCGAAACCATGGCATCGTTCATGCTCGTCGAACACGCCAACGGCGCGATGTTCGACCCGCCGCTGGGCCCGGCGGTCTACCCGCGCACGGTGGCGCCCAACCGCCGGCCGTATCGCACCAGCGACGGCCACATCGCCGCGCTGATCTACAACGACAAGCATTGGGCGGCGTTCATCGACGCGGTGCGACCGCCCTGGGCCAACTCGCGGTACGCGACGCTGGAGTCGCGGGCCCGCCAGATCGACGCCGTCTACGCATTGCTCGCCGAGACGTTGGCGGAGCGGACGACCGAAGAATGGCTGAAGCTGTTCCGCGAACTGGAAATACCGGCGGCACCGCTGGGCACGCCCGCCGACCTGTTCGACAACCCGCACCTCAACGCCGCCGGATTCTTCGAGACCGTCGACACGCCGCACGGCGCGGTGCGGTTTCCCGGTGTGCCGACCTGGTTTTCGCGGACTCCGGGCCGGGTCGCCGGCCCTGCCCCGCAACTCGGCGCCGACACTGCCGAAGTGCTCGCCGAGGTGGCGCGAGCAGGTGGTGACCCCACCTTGCGATAGGGCGTGTCATCCCCGGTATGCAGCAGCTTCGCACCTAAACTGGCTCTGATCCAAAAAGGGAGGAGCTGCGACGTATCGGCGGCGACAACGACACCGACACCGACGAGGTAAGCGGTCGCATGGGACCGGCCGGGGAGTATCCCGCGCCGGTTCGCTGCGTTCGACGGCCCCGCTGGGTAGCCCCGGGCCCGCGCTCTCGCCTTTCCACGCCGCGGGATAGCGACCGGCGGCCCGGCATTCCGGCGCTCGACGGTCTGCGCGCGGTGGCCGTCGCGCTGGTACTCGCCGACCACGGCGGCATTCCCGGCATGGGCGGCGGCTTCCTCGGTGTCGACATCTTTTTCGTACTCAGCGGATTCCTGATCACTTCGCTGCTGCTCGATGAACTCGGCCGCACGGGTCGCATCGACCTGACCGGGTTCTGGATTCGACGGGCACGACGGCTGCTGCCGGCGCTGGTGCTGATGGTGCTGGCCGTAGCGGTTGGGCGGCAACTGTTTTCGCCCGAGTCTGTTGCCGGGCTGCGCGACGAGGCCGTCGCCGCGTTCTTCTGGGCCGCCAACTGGATGTTCGTCGCGCAGAAGACCGACTACTTCAGTCAGGGCGCGCCGCCGTCACCGCTGCAGCACGCCTGGTCGCTGGGCGTGGAGGAGCAGTACTACATCGTGTGGCCGCTGCTGCTGGTCGCGGTCGCTGTGGTGCTGGCGGCCCGCGCCCGCCGACGAGGCAGGCTGGCGACGTTGGGGGGAGTGCGGCTGACCGTCTTCCTGCTGGCCACTCTGGGTGCGCTGGCGTCAGCGGCCCTGGCCATCCTGCTCGCCTCCGACGCCACCCGGGACCGGGTCTACTTCGGCACCGACACCCGAGCTCAGGCGCTGCTGACCGGTGCGGCGGCGTCTGCGCTGCTGGTGGGCGATTGGCCGGCGCTGAACCGCGGCTGGTCGCTGATCCGGACCCGCTGGGGCAAGTGGACCGCGCGACTGCTGCCGGTGATCGGCTTGGGCGGGCTGGCGGCCGCCGCCCACTATGCGACCGGCGGCGCCCCCGAATTCCGGCACGGCCTGCTGATCGCGGTGGCGGTGGCGGCCGTTGTGGTGATCGCGCCGGTTGCGCTCGACCAGCGCGGGCCCGTGGCCCTCGTGCTGTCGTGGCGTCCGCTGGTGTGGCTGGGCGTCATCTCCTACGGCGTCTACCTCTGGCATTGGCCGATCTTTCTGGTGCTCAACGGCCAACGGACCGGATGGTCGGGGCTGTCGTTGTTCGCCGTGCGGTGCGCGGCCACGCTGGCCGTGTCGGTCGCGTCGTGGTGGTTGATCGAACAGCCCGTCCGCAAGTGGCGTCCCGCCCGGGTGCCGCTGTTGCCACTGGCTGGAGCCACCGCCGCGACGGCCGCCGCGATCACGATGATGGTCGTGCCGGTGGGCGTCAAATCCGGTGGGAGGTCGGACAGCAGCCTGCCGCCCGGCATCTCCTCGGTCGCGGTGGTGTCGCCGTCGCCGCCGAGCGGACCCCGCCCCGCACGGGCCGTCGGTCAGCGAGATCCGCACCGCCCGTTCACGGTTTCGGTGTTCGGCGATTCGATCGGCTGGACCTTGATGCATTTCCTGCCGCCCACACCGGGATTCGATTTCGTCGACCACACCGTCATCGGTTGCAGCCTGGTGCGCGGCGGCCCGTACAAATACCTCGGCCAGACCTTGGACCAGAAATCGGAATGTGAATCGTGGCCGAGCCGATGGTCCAAGCAGATCGCCGAGGACCGGCCGGACGCCATCTTGCTGGTCGTCGGCCGCTGGGAGACGGTGGACCGGGTCAACGAGGGACGCTGGACGCACATCGGCGATCCCGCTTTCGACGCCTACATCACCGGCGAGTTGGTACGGGCACTCGACATCCTGGGCTCTTCCGGGGCGCCGGTGACGGTGGCCAACCTGCCGTATAGCCGCCGCGGCGAAAGGCCCGACGGCAGCCTGTACCCGGAGGACCAGCCCGAGCGGGTGGACGAGTGGAACTCGTTGTTGCGCAGCACCATTGGACAGCGCCGCAACGTCGGGATACTCGACTTGAAGAAAAAGCTGTGTCCCGACGGCGTTTACACCGCCAAGGTCGACGGCATCACCGTGCGCAGCGACGGCGTCCACCCCACCGAGGAGGCGGTGAAGTGGCTGACGCCCTGGCTGGAGGAATCGCTTAGGTAGCCGGTGCCCGCCATCGGATGAAGATGCGCCCCAAGAGAAGTCGCGATACTTCAGCACCCGGTAGTTCGGCCCGGACATGATGCCGCAGTCGATGAACGGTGTCGCACGGCGGCCATACCGTGGGAGCGCTGTGTTCCCACTTGCCGCGCAGCCGGATCGCGATTCCCCGCAGCGCGAGGGTGAGCAACGCCCATGGCAGATCTCGCCATCCGGCACGCGCGAACGTCACGATGGCCAGTGTCCCTCCGGGCCCTACGAGGTCACGCAGGCACCGCAACGCCACGCGGGTGTCCGGGAAATGATGCAAAGCGGCGTTCGACACCACGGCATCGAAGCGGCCCAGTTCGCCTGCGGCGACGAGGACGTCGCCGTGCTGCCACTGCACCGGCGCATCCGCAAAGCGCTGTTTGGCCCGCTCCAGAACCGGCCTGTCTACGTCGACCGCGACCACCTGGGGTACGCGCCGCGACAAGCGCGCGGCCAAGAACCCGTCACCGCATCCGACGTCCAGCGCAGAAACTGCGCCATCGGGCACGGATGCGTCGAGCTTGGCGTCGTAGTGAATATTGACGTTCCACGGCCCGGCCGTACGGCCGAAAGGTGGCTTGCGGCTAATCACCCGGCGCGGCAGCTGATTTCCATGCTGTCGCTTTCCCGGGCGTGGAAGTTGACGCTGACGTAGCCGTTGTCGGGGTTGCGCACGTGGTCCAAATAGGGCTGGGTGTCGGCCATTTCGGTGTTGTCGGCGACGACGAGACTTCCCGTCGACAGACGTGGTTCGAGCAACTTGATCACCGGCAGATACAGCTCTTTCCAGCCGTCGAGCAGGACGAAGTCGACTGGCCCGTCGAGCTCCTTCAGCGTCTCCAGCGCATCGCCGTCCAAAACGGTGATCAAGTCGTCCAATCCGGTCTCGGCGAAGGTCTGTTGTGCCGCTGCTATCTTGCTGGCGCTCAGCTCGGTGGTGACCACCCGGCCGCTGCCGTTGTCTCGTACCGCCGATGCAAGGTGGATGGCGGAGATACCGAACGACATGCCGAATTCGACGATCGTGGCCGGGCGAGCCGCCCGCACCAGCGCGTAAAGCAGCCGACCGGCCTCCGGTGTCACCGGGATATAGAACTCGCTCATCGCGTCAGCGCGTTCCTGTGCGCCGGCGGATGACTGCGCAATTCTTCCGCCGCCCTCGCGCAGCTTCGGCAGCTGTTCGTTGGCCGCGGCGTACATCCGGTCGAGTGCCGTTGCAACTCTGGGGTCCTGCAGGGTGGTAGCCATGTCTTGAGCGTAGGTGCCGCCTGCGTTTGACGGGCGCCGGGCTGGATGCCACCATGGAACGCGCAGCACCTCGGTAGGTGAGGCGTCTGTACGGATACAGGCCACTGACCCCGAACGTCGAGAGACGCCCCGGGTCAGGACAGCTCTTCCCGGTCTAAGGGTTGAGCCCAAGTGGCTTCCGGACGCAGTCCGGATACGCCGTGCAGTGCCGAAGTTCCGACGAGAGGGGTGCGTGCCCAGCGGATTCGCCGCGGGCGCTCATTCCTCTTTGTGCACGCACTGTGGTGACACCCGCGTGTGTCCTGGCCGTGAGGAGGTGAGGGCGAGATGAGTCCGAGCGATTGTCCCTATCCGCAGCCCATTTCCGTTTCGTCCCGACCCGGTCGCGGCCTTCGCGCCGCCTGACGCGTCTTCGCGCAGTCCTCGCCGGTCGGGCTTACCGGCAAGGAGAAGATCATGGCTTTCGTTGTTGCACACCGCGTTTCACCAATGCTGCACGCCGGACGGCGGGCCGTAGGCCGGCTGCGGGCACGCCGCAACCTGACTCCGCAGGAGCGGGCCAACCTGTATGTGTCGCGGATGGCGCCGGCGGTGATCACCGCTTCGCTGGGCGGGCACCCAATCCACATCGACGTCCACCGCAACTGACGTGTCGGACCGGGACACCCCGGCGGCTGCCACCGCCGGGGTGCCCGGTTTCGACGCACTGCGCTGGTCGTCGTCAAGATCGTCGAGGCTGGTATCGGTTGAGCGGTTGCGGCAGCAGCACGATTTTGCCGTGCGTATGCCGCTGCTCGAGCTGTTCATACGCGTCGGCAACCCGGTCGAGGGGATAGGTGGCGGCGATGTCGAAATCGATTGCGCCGCTGGCCACCAGCTCGGCCATCTCGGCCAGCACTTCCGGCGTCGACGCGTCCATGCTGCCTTCGGTTTTGGCGCCGACTTCGGCGGCCTTGGCGAACGAGATGATGGTCTCGATCCGGTCCGGGGGCACACCGAGGTCGACGGCAAGCTGGACATAGTCGGGCCCGAACAGGTCGATGAACGCATCGATGCCATCGGGGGCGGCGGCGTCGCGCAGCCGCTCCGCTAAGCCGTCACCGTATTCGACCGGAACCACGCCGTGGCTGCGCAACCACTCGGCGCTGCGGGCCGAGGCGATACCGAGCACCCGCGTCCGGCGCTGAACCAGCAGTTGCACCACCAGGCTGCCGACCCCGCCGGCGGCCGCCGACACCGCGACCGTCTCACCCGGCTGCGGCGCAACCGCGCGCACCGCGGCATAGGCGGTGACCCCTACCACGTAGAGCGAACCCGCGACCTCCCAACTCATTTGCGGCGGTTTGGGGATCAATTGCTCCACCGGGACGACGGTGTGGGTGGCGTGACTCGACCGGCGCAGGCTGAATCCCAGCACTTCGTCACCGACCGAGAATTGGGTCACGCCCGGCCCGACGTCGACCACGACACCGGCCAGGTCACTGCCTTCGCCGGAGGGAAAGGTGGCCGGGAACATCTCATGCATCGCGCCCACCCGAATCCCCGCCTCGCCGGGATTGATGCCGGCGGCCATGACTTCGACGAGTACTTCGCCCTCGCCGGGCGATGGCCTGTCAATCTCAGCCACATACAACACATCACGACCGCCGTAGCGGTCGAATCGGACGGCGCGGGCTTTCGCAGGTGGCATGGCGAACTCCTTGTTCCCGGACGGTCTCCCCTACCAGACTGCTGGAACGGGAGCGCCGCCGTCGAGGCGAGAGCCTGATTTCCCGATTCGGATACGGAAATCTCTGAAAACGCACAATGTCGATCTCCGCGGCCTGTACTCTCCGGGCGTGCACGCAGGACGATCGCTGACCGCCTTTACCGCCGTTCTGCTCTTCTGTTGTCCCGCATGGTGTTTCGCCGAAGTGCCGGCACGCGCCGACGTCGACTTCGAGCAGGAGGGCGACCAAAGCCAGTACGACGAGTTCTATACGCCGCCCGACCCGCTGCCGCCCGGCCAGCCCGGCGACCTGATCCGCACCGAGCCGTCGCGCCTGGTGCTGGAGCCGTCCGGGCAGCTGGGTGCGTTCGTGGCGACCGGCACCCGGATCATGTACCGCAGCACCGATGCCCGCGGCAGGCCCAACGCCATCACCGGCACCTACTTCGAACCGGATAATCCATGGCCGGGCGAAGGGCCGCGCCCGTTGATCGCGTATGCCCCCGGGACGCAGGGCCAGGGCGATCAATGCGCACCGTCGCGGATGGTCAACCAGGGCATTCACTGGTCGCCGTGGCTGGACATCATGTTCAACTACGAAGAGATGTTCGTCGCGACGATGGTGGCCCGCGGCTTCGCGGTGGTGATGACCGACTACGAAGGTCTAGGCACCCCAGGGGTTCACACGTACGTGAGCCGAGTGGCCGAGGGGCAGGCACTGATCGACGCCGCGCGGGCGGCGATGCGGCTGCCCGACACGTCGCTGGATCCGCATGGCCCGGTGGCTTTCTGGGGCTATTCACAGGGCGGCGGAGCGGCCGCGTCAGCCGCCGAGCTCGCGTCGGCCTATGGCCCGGACCTGCACGTGGTCGGCACCTATGCCGGTGCGCCACCGGCGGATTTGATGGAGTTGTTTCCTTACGCCGACGGCAGCGTGCTTGTTGGCGTGGTCGGATATGCGCTCAACTCGGTGATCGCGACCTATCCCGAAGCCGAGGCGGCGATTCGGGAGAAGCTGACGCCGCGGGGGGTGGATCTGCTGGCCAAGACACGGCACCAGTGCGTCGGGGAAACCCTGATGAAGTTCATGTTCCGCCATCTGCAGCCGTACTTCACCGAGGACATCCACGAATTGGTGCACCGTGAACCGTTTCAGACGCTGTTCGATCTGCAGCGCATCGGACGCTACAAACCCAATGCGCCGGTTCTGATCAACAGCAATCGTTTCGATCCGCTGGTGCCGTGGACGGCCGCCAATCAGCTGGGCCGCGACTGGTGCGCGCAGGGCGCCGACGTGGAATTCCGCACCAACGAGGAGCCGCCGTTTCTCAACAAGCTCGTGATCAACCATGCGTTGCCGATGCTGGTCGACGGTGAACCGGCGATGCAGTGGATCGCGGGCCGGTTCAACGGTGTTGCGACAACACCTAATTGCGGCCAGTTCTAGGCTGTTACGCCACGACTTCGATCGGGTCTCCGATATGCACGGTGTCGAAATACCAGGCGGCGTTGTCGGGGCTCAGGTTGATGCAGCCGTGGCTGACGTTGGCGTATCCTTGCGAGTCCACCGACCACGGCGCCGAGTGCACGTAGACACCGCTCCAGGTGACCCGCACAGCGTACTGGCCCTGGATCAGATAGCCCTCCGGCGAGCTCAGCGGTATGCCGATGGTCCGGGAGTCGAACGTGACGGTCCGTTCCTTCGACAGTGCGGTGAACGACCCGATCGGCGTGGGGCGACTGGGTTTACCCATCGACGCCGGCATGGTGCGCAGTACCTCACCGTTTACGCTCACGGTGAACGTGTGCGCGGAAATGCTGGCGACAGCTAATACTTCGTCGCCGGTGTCGAAGCCCGTTGACAGGCCGTGCACCTCGACGGCCACGTGGCTGTGGGAAGGCCAGTAGGTCTCGGGAATCCATTGCACGACGTGGTCATTGTCCCAGCTGAATCGTCCCGTGGTGTGGGTCGGCGAGCTGACCTTGATCGACCGCTCTGCGGCGGCGCGGTCGGCGACCGGGCCGGTGAACGTGACGATGACCGGGTGGGCCACGCCGACCACTGCGCCGTTGGCCGGTTGGATGGAGGCGACGGAGGGGGTGGGGTGCGGCGGTGCGATTGCGGCCACGCTGGGGCTGGCCGATCCCGCGAGTGCCAGCGCGGCAACCGCTGCCGCGACCAGCACATGTCGAACCGCTCTACGCATCGTGGCCATCCCTTCGAGATTCTGCTACTTCAATACATACCCTAACTGTCGTTCAGCAAACGTTTTTGGTTACAAATCGGCGACATCCGACGAGGTGGCCGGCCAACAGCCGACCGGATGGGCAAGCGCGGGATCGCCCCGTTGTGTTAGACCGAACGTCATGAACGATCCATACACGCGTCCGCATTCGCGTTCCGCGGCATTGGTGTCGATCGACGTGCAGCGCGACACCTACGCCGAAGGTGTTAGCTCGCGGTCTTCACCTTGGAGGCAACGGATTCCGGCATCGGCTCGTAGCGGACGAACGACCGGGTGAACGACGCGGCGCCGTGCGACAGCGACCGCAAGTCGATGGCGTAGCGGGTCAATTCCACTTGCGGCACTTCGGCTTTCACCAACGTGCGCTCGTTGCCCGCGGTGTCGGTGCCCAGTACCCGGCCCCGGCGTCCGGACAGATCACCCATCACCGCGCCCACCAGATCGTCGGGCACCAGCACCGAGATCTCGTCGATCGGCTCGAGCAGGATCACCTTGGTGGCTGCGGCTGCTTCCTTCAACGCCAGCGCGCCGGCCATCTGGAACGCGAAATCCGACGAGTCGACGCTGTGCGCCTTGCCGTCCAGCAGCGTGACCCGGATGTCGACCACCGGATAGCCGGCCGCCACCCCCTTTTCCATTTGCGCGCGCACGCCCTTCTCCACGCTGGGGATGAACTGCCGTGGCACCGCGCCACCGACTACCTTGTCGACGAACTCGAACCCGGAGCCCTCCGGTAGCGGCTCGACTTCGATGTCGCACACTCCGTACTGGCCGTGCCCGCCGGACTGCTTGATGTGGCGGCCATGGCCTTTCGCCATGCCGGCGAACGTTTCCCGCAGCGGTACCCGCAGTTCCACCGTGTCCACTGTGACGCCGTAGCGGTTGGCCAGGCCGTCGAGGACCACGCCGGCATGCGCCTCGCCCATGCACCACAGCACAATCTGGTGGGTCTCCTGGTTTTGCTCGATCCGCAGCGTCGGGTCCTCAGCCGCCAACCGTCCCAGCCCCACCGACAGCTTGTCCTCGTCGGTCTTGGCGTGGGCCTTGACGGCCACCGGCAGGAGCGGCTCGGGCATCGTCCAGGGTTTCAGCACAAGCGGCTCGGCCTTGTCGGACAGCGTGTCCCCGGTTTCCGCCCGGCTGAGCTTTCCGATCGCGCAGATGTCGCCGGCCAGCACCACAGGTGCCGGCCGCTGCTGCTTGCCGAGCGGGAACGACAGCGCGCCGATACGTTCGTCCTCGTCGTGGTCAGCGTGGCTGTTTGCCTCACCGAAGAACGACGCAAAATGGCCCGACACGTGAACGGTCGTGTCGGGCCTGATGGTCCCGGAGAACACCCGGACCAGGCTCACCCTGCCGACATACGCGTCCGACGTCGTCTTCACCACCTCGGCAAGCAGCGGCCCGTCGGGGTCGCAGGTCAGTTTGGCGTGCGATGCGCCCTGCGGCGTAAAGACCTCCGGCAGTGGATGTTCCAGCGGCGACGGGAATCCGCGGGTGGCGATCTCGAGCAACTCCAGCGTCCCCACGCAGGTCGCGCTGCACACCGGGATCACCGGGAAGAACGAACCCCGCGCGACCGCCTTCTCCAGGTCCTCGATCAGCACCGACTCGTCGATGGTCTCGCCGCCGAGGTAGCGGTCCATCAGCGACTCGTCCTCGGACTCCTCGATGATCCCTTCGATCAAAGAGCCGCGAAGCTCTTCGATCTGGTCGGCGTACGACGCGTCCGGCGGATGCGTGGTCCGCTTGCTGCCGTCGTATTCGTAATGCGTCTGCGACAGCAGGCCGATCAGGCCGTTGCCGGCCGGCAGGTACAGCGGTAACACCTTGTCGCCGAAGGCATCTTGCGCCGCCGACAGCGCGCTGTGGTAGTTGGCGCGGGCGTGGTCGAGTTTGGTGATCACCACCGCGCGGGGCATGCCGACCTGGCTGCACTCCTGCCACAGCGACTTGGTCGGCTCGTCGACACCCTCGTTGGCCGCGATCACGAACAGCGCGCAGTCCGCGGCCCGCAGCCCGGCCCGCAGTTCGCCGACGAAATCGGCGTATCCCGGGGTGTCGATCAGGTTGATCTTGATGCCGTTGTGGGCCAGTGACGCCAGCGCGAGCCCGACCGAGCGCTGCTGCCGGATTTCGGCGTCGTCGTAGTCGCAGACCGTGTTCCCGTCGGCGACGGTGCCGGCCCGCGACAACACGCCGGAAGCCACCAGCAGCGCCTCGACAAGCGTCGTCTTGCCGCCGCCGGACGGGCCGACCAGCACCACGTTGCGGATCGCGCCCGGACTGTCCGCGGTGGGAGCGGCTCCTGCGCCTTGGGATGTATTCGCCTTGTCTGCCATGACGTGTTTCTCCTCGTACCCGCCTCGCTTAGTACGCCACCTTTCTCCTTTGCCCCCACGCAGCACAAGGCTTTCGAAAACACGGACAGTCAGGCATGCCAGCTGCTCCACCGCCGGACCGCGACGGCGATCACCGGGCCGTCCAGCGGAACCGATTGGTACTGGGGGTATTTGGCACGCAACAAGTCGTAGCCGGCCTGCAGCGCGTTGCCCGTTCGGTGGATCCGCGCGATGCCGTCGGCGCGGACCCACCACAACTGCGCCCAGTCGTCGGCGTAGTGGTCGACGAGCACGCTGACCCGGGGATTGTGCTCGATGTTGGCCAGCCGGCGCAGCCGCCGGGTGGACTTGGGCTTGGCGTCCACCGCGGTGTAGACGACGTCGTCGCGCGACAAACGAAGCGCGAACACCACCGGCACCAGGTGCGGCGTGCCGTCGGGCGCGACGGTCGCCAGCCGCGCCACCGATGCCGAAGCAAAGCTGGTCTTCGGGTCGAAGTCGACCACGAGGCCCACCGTATTACTCCGGGCGGCTCAGTTTGCCAAGACGGCGCCGCGGTTACTCCCTAGCCGGTGTCGACACCGTATGCTGCGAAAAACCGTGCAATACGGCTTGACCCTTGCAGGAGGTGACGGGATGAGCGGATCACACCGCCCAACATCGCAGTGGTGGTCGTGGTTACTCAGTGTGGCGTCGGTACTGGCAGTGGTCTTGGCGGCCGCGCCGGCATACGCGTCGCCGTTTGCCCCTGCAGCGCCCAACCCGCCGGCCGACCCGCTGGCCACGGTGTCGCAGGTTGGTCCGCAGATCGTCGACATCGACACCAAGATGGGCTACCAGAGCGCGGTGGGCGCGGGCACCGGCATCGTGATCGACCCCAACGGTGTGGTGCTCACCAACAACCATGTCATCGCCGGGGCCACCGACATCAGCGCACGCGACATCGGCAACAACCAGACCTACCCCGTCGAGGTGATCGGCTACGACCGCACCCATGACATTGCGGTGCTGCAACTGGGCGGCGCGTCCGGGTTGCCGGTGGCCAACGTGGGCGACTCTTCGGCGGTGGCGGTCGGCGACCCGATCGTCTCGCTCGGCAATGCCGGCGGTGCCGGCGGAACTCCCAGCGCGGTGTCCGGCAAGGTCGTCGCGCTGAACCAGACCGTGTCGGCGTCGGACTCGCTGACCGGCAGCTCGGAGACCCTCAACGGGCTGATCCAGGTCGACGCGCCGATCCGGCCGGGCGACTCCGGCGGCCCCACGGTCAACGCCGGCAACCAGGTGATCGGGATGAACACCGCCGCGTCGGAGAACTACAAGCTGGGCCGCGGCGAGGGTTTCGCGATCCCGATCAACCAGGCCATGGCCATCGCCGGGCAGATCCGCTCGGGTGCGGCGTCGCCGACGGTGCATATCGGCCCGACGGGTTTCCTCGGTGTCGGCGTCTCCGACGCGCAAGGCGGCCAGGGCGCGGCGGTGGTGCGGGTGTTGCGCGACGCTCCGGCGGCCCAGGCCGGAGTCATGCCGGGGGACCGGATCGTCTCGGTGGACAACAACCCGGTCAACTCGGCCACCGCGCTGACGAATATCCTTGACCAGCACCACCCTGGCGACACGATCGCGCTGGGGCTGCAAAGCGGTGCGGGCGGTCCGCGCACCGCCAACGTGACGTTGGCACCGGGGCCGCCCGGCTGACATCAGTGCGGATATCGACTGGCAGGTATCGCTCAAAGATGGCGTGCCGCAGACGATTCCGTGTGTCCGGTGTGGGGTACGCGAAAAACTGTGGATTTGACTAACGAGGCCGACAACAGCGTCGAACACGATCCGACCGAGGGCAGCCACGTCCAAGCGGGCGTCGTCGAGCACCCCAGTGCCGACGACTTCGCCGACGCCGCCGTCCTGCCCGCCGACCCGACCTGGTACAAGCACGCGGTCTTCTACGAAGTGCTGGTCCGGGCGTTCTACGACTCCAACGCCGACGGGTTCGGTGACCTGCGCGGGCTCATGGAGCGCCTCGACTACCTGCAATGGCTGGGCATCGACTGCATCTGGCTGCCGCCGTTCTACGACTCGCCGCTGCGCGACGGCGGCTACGACATCCGCGACTTCTACAAGGTGCTGCCGGAGTTCGGGACCGTCGACGACTTCGTCGCGCTGGTCGACGCCGCGCACCGCCGCGGCATCCGAATCATCACCGACTTGGTGATGAACCACACGTCGGACTCGCACCCCTGGTTCCAGGAATCTCGCCACGACCCTGACGGGCCGTACGGGGATTACTACGTGTGGAGCGACACCAGCGATCGCTACGCCGACGCGCGGATCATCTTCGTCGACACCGAGGAATCCAACTGGACCTACGATCCGGTGCGCCGCCAGTTCTACTGGCACCGGTTCTTCTCGCATCAGCCCGACCTGAACTACGACAACCCCGCCGTTCAGGAGGCGATGCTCGACGTCATGCGGTTTTGGCTGGACCTCGGCATCGACGGGTTCCGGCTGGACGCCGTGCCGTACCTGTTCGAGCGCGAGGGCACCAACTGCGAGAACTTGCCCGAAACGCACGCCTTCCTCAAGCGTGTCCGCAAAGTGGTCGACGACGAGTTCCCGGGCCGGGTGCTGTTGGCGGAGGCCAACCAGTGGCCCAGCGACGTCGTCGAGTATTTCGGCGACCCCGACACCGGCGGCGACGAATGCCACATGGCGTTCCACTTCCCGCTGATGCCCCGCATCTTCATGGCCGTTCGCCGCGAGTCGCGGTTCCCGATCTCGGAGATCCTGGCCCAGACGCCGCCCATCCCGAAGATGGCGCAGTGGGGGATTTTCCTGCGCAACCACGACGAGTTGACGCTGGAGATGGTCACCGACGAAGAGCGGGACTACATGTACTCCGAGTACGCCAAAGACCCGCGGATGAAGGCGAATGTGGGTATTCGCCGCAGGCTGGCGTCGCTGCTGGAGAAAGATCGCGACCAGATGGAGTTGTTCACCGCGCTGCTGCTGTCGCTGCCCGGCTCGCCGGTGCTCTACTACGGCGACGAAATCGGCATGGGCGACGTCATCTGGCTCGGTGACCGCGACGGGGTTCGCACCCCGATGCAGTGGACGCCGGACCGCAACGCCGGCTTCTCCACCGCCAACCCGGGTCGGCTCTACCTGCCGCCGATCCAGGACCCGGTCTACGGCTATCAGGCCGTCAACGTGGAGGCACAGCGGGACACCTCGACGTCGTTGCTCAACTGGACTCGCACCATGCTGGCGGTGCGACGCCGTCACAGCGCGTTTGCGGTCGGGACGTTCGAGGAAATGGGCGGATCCAACCCGTCGGTGCTGGCCTACGTGCGCCAAGCCGACGACGACGTGGTGCTGTGCGTCAACAACCTGTCCCGCTTCCCGCAACCCATCGAATTGAACCTGCAGCACTGGAGCGGCTATACGCCGATTGAATTGACCGGCCATGTGGAATTCCCATCCATAGGCCAGCTGCCATATCTGCTGACCTTGCCGGGAAACGGGTTTTACTGGTTTCAGCTGCGCGAGTCTGAGGAGTCGCAATGAATTTGCCGTGGTCAGAATGGCTTCCGCAGCAACGCTGGTACGCCGGACGCAACCGCGAACTGTCCACCGCCGAAGCGGGCCTGGTGATCCCGCTGGGCGACGATCTCGACCTGGCACTGGTCGACGTCAGCTACGCCGACGGTTCAGCGGAGCGCTATCAAGTGATCGTCAGCTGGGACGTCACGCCCGTCGTCGAATACAGCAGCGTCGCCACCATCGGCGCCGACAACGACCGCACCGCCTATGACGCGCTTTACGACCCGGCCGCCGCCAAGACCCTGCTGTCGTTGATCGACGCCTCGGCGACGCGCGGCAACGTGGCCTTCGCCAAGGAGCCGGACGCCACGCTGCCGTTGGAAGCGCACCCGCGGATGTCGGATGCCGAGCAGAGCAACACCAGCGTGATCTTCGACCGCGACGCCATCCTCAAGGTGTTCCGCCGAGTGATTCCCGGCGTCAACCCCGACGTCGAGCTGAACCGCGTGCTGGCGCGCGCCGGCAATCCGCACGTGGCCCGGCTGCTCGGCAGCTATGAGTTGACCGGGGACCAGGGCGCGTCCTGGTCGCTCGGCATGGCGACCGAGTATGCCGCCAACGCGGCCGAGGGATGGGCGATGGCGACCGCCAGCGTGCGGGATCTGTTCGCCGAGGGCGACCTGTACGCCCACGAGGTGGGCGGCGACTTCGCCGGCGAAGCCCACCGGCTCGGCGAGGCCGTCGCCTCGGTGCACGCCACGCTGGCCGAAACGCTGGGCACCGAACAGGGCACGTTCCCGGTCGAGAACATGCTGGCCCGATTGGCGGCGACGGCGGCCACCGTGCCCGAGCTGGGGGAGTACGTGACGACCATCGAGGAGCAGTTCGGCAAGCTGGCGCACGAGACCATCACCGTGCAGCGCATCCACGGCGACTTGCATCTGGGCCAGGTGCTGCGCACCCCGGAGACCTGGCTGCTGATCGACTTCGAGGGTGAGCCGGGCCAGCCGCTGGAGGAGCGTCGCGCGCCGGATTCCCCGCTGCGCGACGTGGCCGGCGTGCTGCGCTCGTTCGAATACGCCGCCTACGGGCAGTTGGTGGACCAGGCCGCCGACAAGCAGCTGGCCGCGCGGGCCCGCGAGTGGGTCGAACGCAACCAGACGGCGTTTTGCGACGGTTACGCCGCCGCGTCCGGCGTCGACCCGCGCGACTCGTCGGCGGTGCTGGCCGCCTACGAGCTGGACAAGGCGGTCTACGAGACCGGCTACGAGTCGCGTCACCGGCCCGGCTGGCTGCCGATACCGCTGCGGTCGATCGCCCGCTTGACTGCCGCCTGAGCTCGCGTGATTCGTCTTCGCAGGATGTACGACAGTGAAGCCAAGCTGTCGTGGGTGTTGGCCGCGTTGGCCGGGCTACTGGGAGTAGGCGCGGCCCACGACGCCGAGCGTGTACTCACGGCGAAAAAATCGCGAAATCGCCACCGCCAGTGCACGTTCGGCGGGTGTGCGGGTCAGTCAGCTTTTCCAGACGACCTTGTCGATGCCTGCGGCATCCCGGTACACGACACTATCGGGCGCCGTCCCGCCTTTGACGTCGAAGTACAACCTTCCGCTTGATTGGCTGCCCGACGCGATGGGCTGGTTGGGAAGGCCGTCGACCTCGTTGCCCTTCATGACCGCGTAGGTCGAACTGTTGACCGCACGCGCGTTGAAGTCGGCGATATTCGGGGTCGGGGTGCCGCTCACGGCCGCGGCCGTTACATCGGAGTACCAGATGCCGTCGTTGTGGCCGCTGGGTTGCAAGTTGCTCACGGTGTAGTTGATGGCTCCACCTGGGCTGGGAATTTCTGCCGACTGGCCGAACCCCACGACTTGCGGATCCGCCAAAGCCGGTGTGGCAGTTAGGATTCCAGCCGCTGCAATGCCGACGGCAGCCGTCGCCGTCTTGATTGCGATCCCTGAGAACATTACGTCAAACTCCTTCCGTGATGTTCCTGTGGTCTTGGCGCTGTACCCAGCCTGTAGGGATTTCAAACCTCCGCGCAGCCTGACTCAACTTGCGGTGTGCCACAAAGAAATCGGCGGCAGCGCCGGGGGAGCGCTGCCGCCGATGTCTTGCGATCGCCGCGCGTCAGGCGGGGTTCGGTGCGCCGTTCAGCACCCGCTGGATGTCCGGCTTCATGGCCACCAGCTGCTGGTTCCAATAGCCCCAGTCGTGCGTGCCGTTGGTGGGGAAGTTGAACACACCGTTCCTGCCGCCGGCGGCGATGTAGTTGTCCCGGAAGGCTTCGTTGGTGCGCAGGGTGAAGCTCTCCAGGAACTTGGCCGGCATGCTGTCGCCGCCGATCTCGTTGGGTGTGCCGTTACCGCAGTACACCCAGACCCGCGTGTTGTTGGCGACCAGCCGCGGGATCTGCAGCATCGGGTCGTTGCGCTTCCACGCCGGGTCGCTGGACGGACCCCACATGTTGTTGGCGTTGTAGCCGCCGGCATCGCCCATCGCAAAACCGATCAGCGTCGGCCACCACCCCTCGGAGGGGTTCAAGAAGCCCGACAGCGAACCGGCGTACGAGAACTGCTGCGGGTAGTAGGCCGCCAGGATCAGCGCCGAGCCACCCGACATCGACAGACCCACTGCGGCGTTGCCCGTCGGCGAGACACCCTTGTTGGCCTGCAGCCACGCCGGCATTTCCCGGGTCAAAAATGTCTCCCACTTGTAGGTCTGGCAACCGGCCTTGCCGCAGGCGGGCTGATACCAGTCGGTGTAGAAGCTGGACTGGCCGCCGACGGGCATGATCACCGACAGCCCCGACTGGTAGAACTCCTCGAACGCGGGAGTGTTGATGTCCCAGCCGTTGTAGTCGTCCTGGGCGCGCAGCCCGTCTAGCAGGTACACCGCGCGCGGCCCACCGCCCTGGAATTGAACCTTGATGTCGTGGCCCATCGACGGCGAGGGCACCTGCAGGTACTCGACCGGCAGGCCCGGTTTGGAGAACGCCCCCGCGGTCGCCGAGCCGCCGACGATACCGACCAGACCGGGCAGCAAGATTGCGCCCAAGGCGGCGATCGTCAGCCGACGCGGCAAGCGTGTCGCCGCGCCTCGTAACTTCTCAACGAACTTCATAGCTCCTACCTATCCCAACTTTCATCTGCCGCAATATGCGGTCGAATAGCTGTCCGTCGCAGTCAAACACGCCCGCGTGGTGAAACCCGTTTGTCGCCACGGGGTGGGATGTCGCGGTTGGCTAACGATTGAGCGACGGCGGGGACTCGAAGATAACGGTTACATTTCGACGGCTGCTGCGAGGGCCAATTTGCCTCTAACGCAACGGTTATCGCTGTACCGGGTGCAGGACGACATCGGTCAACACACCGTCGTTAACCGTGGCGGTCATGTATGTGCAGGCCGGCTGGCGGCGCCGGTCAGTCGGCGAACCCGGATTCAGCAGTCGCAGACCGGATTTCGCGGTGGTATCCCACGGGATGTGGCTGTGGCCGAAGACCAGCACGTCGGTGTCCGGATAGATCCGCGACATCCGGCCCTCCCGGCCGGTCGCGGCCCCGGTCTCGTGGACGACGGTGAAGCGCAGCCCGGCCAGCGTCACGTCGGCGCGTTCCGGCAGCCGGGCCCTCAGCTCCGGTCCGTCGTTGTTGCCCCAGCACGCCACCAGCCGCGCGGCGCGCGACTCCACTGTGTCGAGCAGCTCGGGTGCCACCCAGTCGCCGGCGTGAAAGACGACGTCGGCCCTCGCCACTTCGTCCCACACCTGGTCGGGGAGATCTCTGGCCCGCAGCGGAACGTGCGTGTCGGCGAGCAGCAGCAGCCTCACGTAGTCATTCTCGGTCAGCCGTCGCGGCTGCGTGCTTCCGCTCCGGTCTCGCCGACGTCGAGAGCGTCGTCGGGATCCGTGCGCCCGACGTATTTACCGTCGTCGGCGCCTTCACTTGCACGTGAGCGGGTCTCGTGGGACTCCGCCTCGACATCGGATTCGGTCCTCTGGCCTTGGGTTTGTCGCGGCGACCCGCTGCGCCCGGCTTCGCCGCGCTTGCGATCGCCTTTGCGTTCAACCATGAGAAGGTGGTTACCCGCGCCGCACTATGCTTACCCGCATGCGCACCTTCGAGTCAGTTGCCGACCTCGCCGCCGCCAAGGGACAGTCCATCGGGCAAAGCGAGTGGGTGACCATTACCCAAGAGGACGTCAACCTGTTCGCCGACGCCACCGGGGATCACCAGTGGATCCACGTGGACCCGGAACGGGCGGCGAAAGGCCCATTCGGCACCACCATCGCGCACGGTTTCATGACGCTTTCGCTACTGCCGCGATTGCAGCACCAGATCTATACGGTCAACGGCATCAAGTTGGCAATCAACTACGGGCTCAACAAAGTTCGCTTCCCGGCGCCCGTGCCGGTGGGATCGAAGGTGCGGGCGGAGACGTCGTTGGTCGATGTCGAAGACCTCGGCAACGGCTCAGTGCAGGCCACCATGTCGACCGTAGTCGAGATCGAGGGGTCGCCCAAGCCGGCCTGCGTCGCCGAAAGCGTGGTGCGCTACATCTCGTAGGCTGTCGCCTGTGGACGCTGGACTGGCATCCTGGCTGGCCGCCGGACGGCACTTCGACTACCTCGGCTTCGACGTCTTCTACCGCACGGAAGGCAGTGGACCTCCGCTGCTGCTGATCCACGGCTATCCGTTCAACTCCTACGACTGGGCGTTGATCTGGCCGGAGCTGACGCAACGGTTCACCGTGATCGCACCGGACATGATGGGCATGGGCTTCTCCGCCAAGCCCGTCGCCTACGAATACTCGGTGCACGACCACGCCGACATGCATGAGGCGCTGCTGGCCCACTTGGGAGTCGGCAACGCGCACATCATGGCCCACGACATCGGCGATTCGGTAGGCCAGGAACTATTGGCCCGCAACGAGTTTGGTCAGCAGGCTTATGGCGAGTTGAGCATCGACTCGATCACCTGGCTCAACGGAGGCATGTTCGTCGAGTCCTACACGCCGCGGGTGGCGCAGAAGCTGATGTCACGGACGCCGTTGGGCGACATCTTCAGTCATGTCCAGAACAGCCCGCTCTCGCGTCGGCTCCTGGAGCCCACGTTGCGCGAAATGTTCGGCCCGAACACCCAGCCGACGCGGCAGATGATGGATGTCTTCAACCAGATCCTGGACTACAACGACGGCCGCCGGGTGCTGCACAAGGTCGGCCGCTTCATCAACGACCGCTATACCCACCGCAACCGGTGGGTGCGTGCCATGCGGCAGACCACGGTGCCGATGAGGTTGATCGACGGGCCCGTCGACCCCAATTCCGGTGCTCACATGGCGCGTCGCTACGCCGAGGTGATACCCGAACCTGATGTCGTGATGCTCGACGACGACATCGGGCATTGGCCGCAACTGGAAGCGCCCGACGCGGTGCTGGCCCACTTTCTGACCCACGTCGAATCGGCGTCCGCTCGCTAGAACTCGGCGACCGCGTGCTCGAGTCGTTTCGCCAGTAAGGCTTCCGCTTCGGCCTTCCGGGTAGGCAGATGCTGCGACGGGAAAGGCGTTGATACCGGCTCGTATTCGCGCAGGGTGCGGCGCGCGACCGTCATCTTGTGCAGCTCGGTGGCGCCGTCGGCGATGCCCAGCGACTCGGCGGCAACCATCATCTTGACGAACGGCATTTCGTTGGAAACCCCGAGCGCGCCGTGGAGATGCATCGCGCGCTGCACCACGTCGTGCAGCACCTGCGGCATCGCGACTTTCACCGCCGCGATGTCACGGCGCACCTTCTGGTAGTCGTGATGCTTGTCGATCAGCCAGGCGGTGCGCAGCACGAGCAGCCGGAACTGCTCGATCTGGATCCAGCTGTCAGCGATCTTCTCCTGCGTCATCTGCAGATCGCCCAGCCGTCCGAACCGCGTCTGCCGCGACACCGCCCGCTCGCACATCATGTCGAAGGCCCGGCGCGCCAAGGCAATTGTGCGCATCGCGTGATGGATGCGCCCGCCGCCCAGTCGGGTCTGCGCGATCGCGAACGCCTGTCCTTCGCCGCCGAGCACATGGTCGGCCGGCACCCGCACGTCGGTGTAGCGGACGTAGCCGTGGCTGGCGTGCGAGTCCGTGCCCACCCCGACGTTGCGGACGATCTCGATGCCGGGTGTTTCGGCGGGCACGATGAACAGCGACATCTTTTCCCGGGTGCGCGCTTCGGGATTGGTGACCGCCATGACGATGAAAAACGTCGCGTGTTTGGCGTTGGACGAAAACCACTTCTCGCCGTTGATCACCCAGTCCTCGCCGTCGCGCTCGGCGCGGGTGACGAACATTCCCGGATCGGAGCCGCCCTGCGGTTCGGTCATCGAATAGCAGGAGCTGATTTCACCGTCGAGCAGCGGCTGCAGATAGCGGGCCTTCTGCTCGTCGGTGCCGAACATCGCGAGGATCTCGGCGTTGCCGGAATCCGGTGCCTGGCAACCGAAAACCGATGGCGCCCAACGGGACCGGCCGATGATCTCGTTGAGCAACGCCAGCTTGACCTGCCCGTAGCCCTGCCCACCCAGCTCGGGTGTCAGGTGGGCGGCCCACAGGCCCTGTTCTTTGACCTTGCGCTGCAGCGGACGCAGGACCGCCATGGTCTCGGGATTTTTCTTGTCGTACGGATCGAGTGCCACCAGATCCAGCGGCTCGAGCTCGTCGACCATGAACTGCTCGACCCAGTCCAGTTTCTGCTGGTATTCGGGGTCCGTTTCGAAGTCCCACATAGTCCCCCAGCCTAGGTCGCTAGCGTTGCCGTTGTGACGATCCAGACGCGCCCCGCCCGCAAAGCCGACATCCCCGCACTGGCGGCGACGCTGGGCCGCGCCTTCCACGACGATCCGGTAGCGACCTGGATCATGCCCGACGACAAGAGGCGCGCAGCGCATCTGCACAAGTTTTTCGCGACGGCGACGCGGCACCACCACCTTGCGGGCCGCGGAGTCGAGGTCGCCTGCGACGGCCCGGAGATCGGCGCCGCGGCGCTGTGGGATCCACCGAACCGCTGGAAGCAGTCGGCATGGGAGCAGCTGGTGATGGCGCCGTCGCTCATCAGGGGTTTCGGGCTGCGGCCCGCCGTCGCCCGGAAATTCGCCCAACTGCTGAGCCTGATGAAGCTGCACCACCCCGAAGAGCCGCACTGGTATTTGGCCACGATCGGGAGCGACACCGCGGTACGGGGGCGCGGGTTCGGGCAGGCGTTGATGCGCTCGCGGTTGGACCGCTGCGATGCCGAGCACTGCCCGGCGTACCTGGAATCCAGCAAACCCGAAAACGTGCCGTACTACGAACGCTTCGGCTTCACGGTCACCGGCGAGATGGTGCTGCCGGACGGCGGGCCGACGCTGTGGCCGATGTGGCGGGCTCCTAGGTAGCGTTGGCGCGTGCGCTTCCGCGGCAGAACCGCCGTCATCACCGGCGGCGCGATCGGATTCGGGCGCGCGTTCGCGCGGGCGCTGACGGCCGAGGGTGCTTGCGTCGCGATCATGGACATCGACGCTGAGACGGCTGAGCGCACCGTCGCCGAGCTGACGTCGCAAGGCGCTCGGGCGATTGCGGTGCCCTGCGATGTCGCCGACGAGCAGCAGGTGGACACCGCGGTCGGCGTCACGATCGAGAAGTTCGGTGGAATCGACATCCTGATCAACAACGCCGGCCGGCACCTGATGAAGTACAACCAGCCGTTCGGCATGCTGTCTCGCGACGACATCCGCGAACTGTTCGACGTCAACGTCATCGGAATCATCAATTGCATTCTGGCGTGCCGGGATTCGATGCGCGATCGCGGCGGCGGCGTCGTGCTGAACATCTCGTCGATCGCCGGTTTCATGAACGTCAGCCCCTACGGGGTGTCCAAGCTCGCGGTGCGCGGGCTGACGGTCGCCTTCGCCTCTGAGCTGGCGCCCGACCGGATCCGGGTCAACGGGATTGCCCCCGGCCTGATGAACACCGAGAACGCGCTGGCCGATCTGCCGCACGCCCTCGTCGACGACATCGTGCGCGAGCGCCAGCTGGTGCACCGGCTGGGCACCATGGACGACGTGGTGTCGGCCATGCTTTATCTCTGCTCCGACGACGCCTCGTTCATCACCGGCGAAACCCTCAAGGTCAGTGGCGGCTACCCACTCGACTTCTAAGACGCGGTTTAGCGCCCGCACCCCACGGGCAACCGGTGGCCATGACCGACCCATCGGAGCACCCCGAGGAAGGCGGCCTCGGCGACACCCTGAACCCGAGCGAGTCCACCGACTCCGACGAGGTGCGCAACGACGACGGCGACATCGTCGTCGACCCGCCGGACGACTGGAGTGAGGCCGACAAATTCGGGATGACTCAGCGCGAGGAAGAGGAGGGTGAATCCCTCGACGACAAGCTCGCCGCAGAAGAACCGGACGTCGTCAGCGACGAAACGCCAGCCGACGACGGTCCAGCGCGCAGGCACCGGGGACAGATCGACGGCACCCCCGAGGACGGCGGCTCGCTCTACGACGTCGTCGACGAGTAAGACACCGAGCCGGTGGTGTCGCGCAGGGTCACCCGAAACTGCATCGCCCGATAAGGCCAGCCGCGCGCGGTGTTCCACTGCGACACGACCAACCCGACACCGCCCGCGCGGTCCAACCGCGAACCCGGCAGCACATACCCGCCGTACAACTGCGCGACCCGGCTTTGGGTGTGGTCCTCGGCGTCCCACGCCGACCCGACGACCGGCAGTTGCAGCGGCGCGTCCCGCGTCGTCGTGGGCGAGTCGACCACCCGGTAGCCCAGCGCGTATTTCGACGACAGGAACCCGCCCAGGATCCACTTGCCGGGCGCCAGCCGCCGCAGCGACAGCTCGCCCCAGGTTTCGCCGTCGGGCGTGATCGGCGTCGGGTCGCGCCGCCAGGTCCAGCGACCGTCGCGGTAACCCCACGCCCGGTACCGGTCCGGGTCACCGAGGTAAGCGGGCCGGACCCGTCGCAGGACCACGCCCTTGTCGCGCTGAAATCCGGTGGAGACCACATACACCCAGCCGTCGTCGGGGTCGTAGTCCCACGACCAGCATTGCGCGTGGCCGCCATGCAGGTCGGCCGGGAATGTGTCGCCGAAGCGCCGCCACGTGATGCCGTTGTCGTCGGATTTCCACAACTCGGTCCAGACGACGTTGCCGAAACCGCGGTTGACGATCGCATGCAGGTACAAGGCGTCGTCGACGCGCAGCAGATCCGACGGGATCACCGTGCTGATGCCGCGGCGGATACGGCCAGTCCGATGCGTGTACGGCCACAGCTGCCGCGCGTAATCGGGGTCGGGGCCGCCGGCCCGCTGGTAACGGATCGGACGCGCGGCGTCCCCGGTGCCGATCAGGATCACCGGCGAGCGCCACTCACCATCGCCAACTCTGTTGCCGGAGAACGTATCTCCGAACACCGACACCAGCGCCCCGTTGGGTGCGAGCACCGACGCGCCGAGATCGGTGCACGTGACACCCCACCGGTCGGTGATGCCGGGACCGGTGATGTCGGCCAGCTTGCCGTCGTGGCTTAGCCGGACCATGGCGTGACGGGCCGTTCCTGACGTCGGCCGTCGACGGTGACGTCGACCTTCTCGTTGAAAAAGGCGATACGGTCTCGCACCGGTTCGGCCTCCCGCAGCGGCGCGCGATACGTCCACGCCACATCCGCCGGTCCGTCCGGCACCGAGAAGTACGACGCCCGGCCCTTGTACGCGCAGTAGGTGACGGTATCGCTGGGTTGCAGGTCGACGACGACGTCGGCGCGCGGCAGGTAGTAGCGGATCGGCAGCAGAGTTTCGAACAACAGCAGCGACCGCGACGATTCGGCCAGCAGCCGGCCCTCGGACTCGATTCGGACATGCCGGCTGCTGGCCAGGATGTCGATGCGTTTGAACGGGTCGTGCGGGTGGGCGACGATCTGCTCGTCCTCCTCGCGCCACTCGAAGGCGCCGAAGTCGAGGATGAGGTAACCGGCCAGATCAGGGTCGTCGGAGCGGGACGCCGCCACGGGATCCAGCCGCGCCACCACGTCGGATTCCGGCACCGCATACGTCGGCACCACCCGGCCGGACTGCCACACCAGCAGCCCGTTTCGCGTGTCGGCGACCAGTTGACCGGCACGGTAAACCCGAAGCCGCTTCTCGGTTGGCTCGTAGCGCAGTGATCCCAGTGCGCCGGCAAGCAGATCGCGCATCTTGATGGCCATCCGCCCAACCTATGGACTGCTGCGCCACCCCGCGACACCCACGGCGATCATCCGCAGCTGCTTGACCGCTGTCCGGCGGATTTCTTCCAGCGCCTCGGCGCCCTGGGCATCCTCGATGGCCTCGGCGATGACGATCATCGAGTTGACGAACAGCGTCGCCAGCACGTTGAGGTCCTCGGTGCTCCAGGTGTTGAGCCCGTCGAAGCGGGCAAGGTCCGTCGCCAACTCGGATGTGATGAGCCGCAGTTCGGTGCGGATCGCGTACCGCAAAACCGTGACGCCGCTGGAGCGTTCCCGGGCGATGAACCGCCAGTGCTCGCGTCGTTCGGCGATGCTCGCGACCACGATCTCCACCGACGACTCGATCACCCGGTTGGGGTCGAGTTTGCCTGCCCGCGCGCCACGCAGCATGTCCCGCAAGGTGCGGAACGACTCGTCGATCAGGACCAGGCCCAGGGCTTCCATCGACTCGAAATGACGGTAGAACGCCGCCGGCACGATGCCGGCCTCGCGCGTCACCTCACGCAGGCTCAGGCTGCCGAAGCTGCGCTCGTCGAGCAGCTTGAGGGCGGCGGCGATGATGGCGCGCCGCGTCGCCTCCTTGCGCTCCTCCCGCGACGGGCTTTCCCGGGTACGCCCATGGCTCGACCGGCGTGGCCGCGAGCTAGGCATACGGTTGTTCACTGTGTGAACCCTACCACAGAGCTGCAGAAATGCTTGACGACCAGCCGGGCCGCCGCGCACGGTATACATATGTTCACTCAAACTTTGAAGGAGCGGGTGCTGGGCTCCGGCCTGGTCGACCTGCTCACCGGACCGCACGGCGTCGACCGGTACACCGAGCAGCTGGACCCGACCTGGACGCTGGGCGAGGCCCGCGCCAAGGTCGTCGACGTCCGCCGCACCCCGCGCAGCGTCACCCTGACGCTGCGCCCCAATGCCGCGTTCGACCGCCACGTCCAGGCCGGCCAGTACGTCAACGTCACCGTCGACGTCGACGGCCGGCGCCACACCCGGTGCTACTCACCGGCCAACGCCGAAGGCTCTCCGTTTCTGGAGCTGACGGTCGGCCGGCACGACGGCGGGCTGGTCTCGTCGCACCTCTACGAGCACGCCCGCCCGGGCATGGTGGTGGGGCTGGCCGGTGTCGGCGGCGACTTCGTGTTGCCGACACCGCGGCCGCGTCGCATTCTGTTCGTCTCCGGCGGCAGCGGCATCACCCCCGTGATGGCGATGCTGCGCACGCTGGTCGCCGAGGGCCACACCGGTGAACTCGCGTTCGTCCACTACGCGCGCACCCCCGCGGAAGCCAACTACCGCGACGAACTCGCCGCAATGCCACGTGTGCGGGTGCTGCGCGGCTACACCCGATCCGGCGACGGCGACCTGGACGGCCGCTTCGGCCCCGAGCACCTGGCGGCGGCCATGCCGTCGCCGGACGCGGTATTCGTCTGCGGCCCACCGGCTTTGGTTTCCGCGGTGCATGAGCATTGCGACAACGTCTACACCGAGAGCTTCGTGGCGCCGACTATCGAGGTGCCGGCCAAACCGTCGGGTGGACGAGTGACTTTCGCGGACAGCGGGATTGAGGTGGTCGACGACGGCCGCTCCTTGCTGGAGCAGGCCGAGGCGGCCGGGCTCACACCGGAAAGCGGATGCCGGATGGGCATCTGCCACACCTGTACCCGCCGCAAGACCTGCGGCGTGGTGCGCAACCTGACCACCGGCGCGGTGTCGACCGCTCCCGACGACGACGTCCAGATCTGCGTATCGGTCCCGGTCGGCGACGTCGACATCGCGCTATAAAACCCACCCCGCTCGACTGTGAATCTGGCTACGGCCATTCGGCGTGTCACGTCGTGAGATTCACGGTCGGGTTTTGAAAGGAGTCACGATGACACAGCCCAAGATCACCCTGACGCCCGAGCAAGCCGAGGAATTCGGTCGCGAACTCGACGCCATCAAGGAACGCGTGATGGCCGATCTCGGTCAGCGCGACGCCGACTACATCCGCCGGGTCATCAAGACTCAGCGCGCACTCGAGGTCGGCGGCCGTGCGCTGCTGTTTCTGCCGCCGGCCTGGCTGTTGGGCACCGCGATGCTCGGGGTGGCGAAGATTCTCGACAATATGGAAATCGGCCACAACGTCATGCACGGCCAATACGACTGGATGCGCGATCCTGCGATCTCGGGCCGCACCTTCGAGTGGGACACCGCCTGCCCGGCCGACCAGTGGCGCCACTCGCACAACTACATGCACCACACCTACACCAACATCGTGGACATGGACCGCGACATCGGTTACGGCATCCTGCGGATGAGTGAAGACCAGCCGTGGGAGCCGTACTTCCTGGGCAACCCGGTCTATGCCTTCCTGCTGATGGTGCTGTTCCAGTACGGCGTCGCGCTGCACGAGTTGGAGACCGAGCGGATCCGTGCCGGCGAGATCCGGCTAGCCGACAAGCGTGAGATCCTGCAAGGCATCTGGCGCAAGACGCGCCGGCAGACGATGAAGGACTACGTCGCCTTCCCGCTGCTGGCCGGCCCGTTCGCGCCGTTCGTGTTCACCGGCAACCTGACGGCGAACCTGATGCGCAATGTCTGGTCCTACATGATCATCTTTTGCGGGCACTTCCCGGACGGCACCCAGGAATTCTCCAAAGAGGAGACCGAGAACGAGACCCGCGGCAGGTGGTACTTCCGGCAGATCCTCGGTTCGGCAAACCTGACCGGCGGCAAGCTCTTTCACGTGCTGTCCGGAAACCTGTCGCACCAGATCGAGCACCACCTGTTCCCCGACATGCCGGCCCGCCGCTACGCAGAGATCGCGCCGGAGGTGCGCGAGATCTGCCGTCGCTACGGCATCCCGTACAACTCGGGGCCGCTGCACAAGCAGTTCGCCACCGTGGTGCGCAAGATCATCAAGCTGAGCCTGCCGACGAAAAAGCGGGCCGAGGTGCAGCCAGTCGCCGTCGCTGCCTGAGCGTTGAAATTGCGCTCAGGGTCGTGCTTTTCGTAAAATCACGACCCTACGCGCAATCTCGACGCCGGATACGCTCCGCACGTTCCTCGCCGCGTGAGCGTCAGTCGACGCCGATGGTCACCTCGGTCGCCTTGATGAACACCGTCGCGGGCTGACCGGCCTTGAGGCCCAGGTCGATTGCGGCGTCCTTGGTGATCGACGAGGTGACGACCTGATCGCCGCCGTCGAGCCGAACCTTGACGGTGGCCATCACACTGCCGAGGTCGACGTCGGCGATGGTGCCCTTGAGTTGATTGCGTGTCGATAGCTGCATCGCGGTCCTCCGGGTGGTCGGTCTGCCATGAGCCTAGGCGTGCACACCTCCGGGCGCGCGGTTTCAGCGGCGAGAGCCGAGCAGCGCAACCGACGCGGCGACCGCGGGCTCCACGATTTCCCGCACGTCTTTGCCGTCTTCGACAGCCAGCGCGGTCAATTCCCGCAGGCCGCCCAGCAGGATGACCGCCAGCGGCGGCGTCAGCGGCGGCACGTCGGCCCGCCGGAATCCCGCGCTTCCACTGAGGTCGACCAGCAGGTTGGTCAGCTGTTGTAATCCGCGGCGCTGCACCGGCCGCGCAGCATCGCCCAGCGACGGCAGCTCCCTGATCCAGCTCAGCGTGACGGCCGGCCGCTCCTCGATGTGGCTGACGTAGGCCTCGACGGCCTGACGGATCTGCTGCGTCCAGTCCGCGTCCGGGTCGACGGCCGCCTCGATGTCCTGGCCGAGTTGTTCGTTGTTGGCGTGCAACAACTCGAGGAAACACTGCTCCTTGCTGGCGAATTGGTCGTAAAAGGTCCGTTTTGACGTGCGGGCGTGGCGCACGATGTCGGCCACGGTGGTGGCGCGGTAACCGCGCTCGCCGATCGAGGCGGCGAGGCCGTCGAGCAGCCGACGCCGAAACGGATCGACGTCGACCGAAGCCGCGTCTTCAGCGACCACCGTCACGCTCCACACCTCCCTCTCGTCGCGAACCCTTGCCAGCTCCTGGTACTACCCGGTACCGTACCTCAGTACACCGTGGTACACGGCGGTACCACGCGGATGTTGGGAGTGCACTGTCATGAGCGCCATCGAGACCCACACGACCACCGCACCGCCGGCAGTTCGCGTGCCGCCGGGGCCACGGGTTCCAAAAGCCTTGCAGGGCATCGCCTTCGCGTTCGCTCGGCGGCGGACCGTCCAAGAGATGGTGCGACGCTACGGCGACATTTTCACCCTGAACCTGCCGGTGTACAGCCGGACTGTGGTGGTGGCCAACCCCCAGCTGGCCAAGCAGGTCTTCACCACCAGCCCCGACGAGCTGGGCAACATCTATCCCAACCTGAGCCGGTTCTTCGGGTCGGGTTCGGTCTTTGCGCTCGACGGCGACGATCACCGGCAGCGGCGGCGACTGCTGGCGCCGCCGTTTCACGGCAAGAGCATCAAGAACTACGAGGACATCATCGAAGAAGAGACGCTGCGCGAAATCGCCGGCTGGCCTGAGGGGCAGCCGTTTCCGACGCTGCCGTCGATGATGCGGATCACGCTCAACGCCATCCTGCGGGCGGTATTCGGGGCCGAGGGCGCCGAGCTCGACCAGCTGCGGCGCATCATCCCACCCTGGGTCACGCTGGGCTCGCGACTGGCACAGCTGCCCAAGCCGACCCGGACCTATGGCCGCTACAGCCCGTGGGGCCGCCTGGTCGAATGGCGACGCCAGTACGACCTCATCGTCGACAAGCTCATCGAGAACGAGCGCGCGGACCCGCGCTTGGAAGAGCGGGCCGACGTGTTGGCGCTGATGTTGCGCAGCACCTACGAGGACGGTACGGCCATGTCGCGCAAGGACATCGGCGACGAGCTGCTGACATTACTAGCCGCCGGACACGAGACCACCGCCGCCACGCTGGCCTGGGCATTCGAACGGCTGAGCCGGCACCCCGACGTGCTCACCGCGCTGGTGGCGGAGGCCGATACCGACGACAACGAACTGCGCCAGGCGACGATCCTGGAGGTGCAGCGCAACCGGACCGTCATCGACCTGGCCGGCCGGCACGTCTACACGCCGGTGTATCGGCTCGGCGACTGGGTTCTTCCGCGTGGCTACTCGATCATCGTCAGCATTGCGCAGATGCACGCCAACACCGACGCCTTCGGAGATCCCGACCGCTTCGACCCGAAGCGTTTCATCGGGTCCAAGCCGTCCAGCTTTGCCTGGATTCCGTTTGGTGGCGGCTCCCGGCGCTGCGTGGGCGCCGTGTTCGCCAACACGGAAATGGACGTGGTGCTGCGAACGGTGTTGCGGCACTTCACGATCCAGACCACGACGGCGCCGGGCGAGAAGTGGCACTCCCGTGGTGTCGCGTTCACGCCGAAGGACGGCGGACGGATCGTCGTGCATCGCCGTTAGTCTGCTGGCTCTTGGATCAAACCATGACTGGTGAGCGGCGAAGCGCGGTGCGTGCATTGCTGTTCGATGTGCAGGGCACGGCCACCGACTTTCATTCGACGGTGCGCGCTCGCGCCGAAGCGCAACGGATCAGCAATGGCCGTCACCCGCAGGTGGATTGGGGCCGGTTTGTCGACCGGTGGCGCGCGGCGTACTTCGCGGCGCTGGAGTCGGCGACGCCCGACCGTCAGAAGTGGACCACCGTGCACTCGGTCTACCGCAAGGCCCTTGATGACTTGCTTGAAGCAGACGGCATCACAAACTTCTCTGTTGCCGAGCGAGAAGAACTGACGTTGGCCTGGCAGCGGCTGGTGCCGTGGCCTGATGTGGTGCCGGGCCTGACCCGGCTCAAGTCGCGGTTCACGTTGGCCACGTTGTCCAACGCAGATGTGTCCGCGGTGGTCAACCTATCGAAGCGCGCGGGCCTGCCCTGGGATGCGGTGTTTACCGCCGAGATGGCCGGGGTGTTCAAGCCAGACCCCGCGATCTATCACATGGCCGCGCAATACCTCGGCCTCGAGCCGGCCCAGATCATGATGGTGGCCAGCCACAAATACGACATCCGGGCCGCGTCCCTGCTCGGCTTTCAGACCGCCTTCGTCGCCCGCCCGCTGGAGTTCGGGCCCGGTGGCGTAGTCGATACCACCTACGAGGACGAGTTCGACGTGAACGCCGCCGATTTCCTCGAACTGGCCGGCCAGCTCGGCTGCTGAGCGGTGAAGGCCGCGGCGCGCGGTTTACGATGCACCGCAATGAGTAACGCAAACGACGCCAACCAGCTCGTGGACATGATGAACGGCGCCATGGCGTCCACCATCCCGATCGCACACAAGATGGGCGTCAAAGTCGTCGAGGCACGGCCGGGTTTCGCGGCCACGACCGTCCCCGCCGAAGGCAACGGAAACCACTTCGGCGTCATCTATGCCGGCGTGCTGTTCACGGTGGCCGAAGTCCTCGGCGGGATCATTCCGCTGATCACCTTCGACAGCGCCAAGTACTTCCCCCTGGTCAAAAGCCTCGACATCCAGTTCGTCGCGATGGCCAAATCCGACGTGCGTGCCGAAGCCAGCCTCGACGAGCAGGCGATCGCGCGCATCGAGGCCGAGGCCGCCGAACGCGGCAAGGCCGACTTCACGCTCGACGCGGTGGTCACCGACGCCGACGGCCAGACCGTCGCCACCACCCGCGGTCTGTATCAGCTCCGCGCGCACACTCGGTAGCGCGACCAGACGCGCAGTCGCACGATCCGCTTGGCGGCGTGCGATTCTACGTCTGCTCGGCAGCGGCGCGGCGCGGCAGCTTCCAGTCGGGGCGGACGTAGTGGCACGTGTAGCCGTTGGGATAGCGCTCCAGGTAGTCCTGGTGCTCGGGCTCGGCCTCCCAGAACTCGCCGGCCGGGCTGACCTCGGTGACCACCTTGCCCGGCCATAGCCCGGACGCGTCGACGTCGGCGATGGTCTCCTCGGCGATCCGCTTCTGCTCGTCATCGAGGTAGAAGATCGCCGACCGGTAGCTGGTTCCGACGTCGTTGCCCTGCCGGTTCTTGGTGGTCGGGTCGTGGATGCCGAAAAAGAACTCCAGCAGCGTGCGGTAGTCCGTTTGCGCCGGGTCGTAGATGATCTCGATGGCCTCGGCGTGGCCGGGGTGATTGCGGTAGGTGGGGTGGGCGTTCTCGCCGCCGGTGTAGCCGACCCGCGTCGACACCACGCCGGGCTGCTTGCGGATCAGGTCCTGCATGCCCCAGAAGCAGCCGCCGGCCAGGATCGCCTTCTTGTTGCTCGTCATGCTTTTCAGGATAGGAACTGCTCGACAAAGCTGGGTAGAACGTGTTCTAGTTTTCCCGTGACCACGTTCACCCGTGACGAGCTCTCGGTCGCGTTCGCAAAGTTCGAGCAGACCGTCGCCCGGGCCGCCGAGACCAAGGACTGGGACGCCTGGGTGGAGCACTACACGCCCGACGTCGACTACATCGAACACGCCGCGGGCACCATGAAGGGCCGCGACGAGGTGCGCGCCTGGATCACCAAGACCATGACCACGTTCCCGGGCAGCCACATGACCGCGTTTCCGTCGCTGTGGTCTGTCATCGACGAACCCACCGGCCGGATCATCTGCGAGCTGGACAATCCCATGAAAGACCCCGGCGACGGCACGATCATCAGCGCGACGAACATCTCGATCATCACCTACGCGGGCGACGGCCAGTGGTGCCGCCAGGAGGACATCTACAACCCGCTGCGCTTCGTGGCGGCGGCGATGAAGTGGTGCCGCAAAGCCCAAGCACTCGGCACCCTCGACGACGACGCCGCCCGCTGGATGCGGCAATACGGAGGACACGCATGACCCCCAAGCTCGTTATCGGCGCCAACGGCTTTCTGGGCTCGCATGTGACCCGCCAGCTCGTGGCCGACGGCGCCGACGTGCGGGTCATGGTCCGGCCGACCGCCAACACCCGCAGCATCGACGACTTGGCGGTCACCCGGTTTCACGGCGACGTGTTCGACACCGCCACGCTGCGCGAGGCAATGGACGGGTGCGACGACGTGTACTACTGCGTCGTCGACACCCGTGCGTGGCTGCGCGACCCGGCGCCGTTGTTTCGCACCAACGTCGACGGCCTGCGCAACGTCCTCGACGTCGCCGGTGACGCGGATCTGCGCAAGTTCGTCTTCACCAGCAGCTACGCGACGGTCGGTCGGCGGCACGGCCATGTGGCCACCGAGGACGATCCGGTCACGGGCCGGGTCACCCCCTACGTCGAATCCCGGGTCCAGGCCGAGGAATTGGTGCTGCGGTACGCGGCGCAGCACGCTCTGCCCGCCGTCGCCATGTGTGTCTCGACGACGTACGGCAGCGGGGACTGGGGCCGCACCCCGCACGGCGCTTTCATCGCCGGCGCGGTGTTCGGCAAGCTTCCGTTTTTGATGGACGGCATCGAGTTGGAAGTCGTCGGCGTCGACGATGCCGCCAGGGCGCTGATTCTGGCCGCCGAGCGGGGACGCAACGGCGAGCGCTACCTGATCTCCGAAAAGATGATGCCGCTCAAGGAGGTCGTGCGGATCGCCGCCGACGAGGCGGGTGTGCCGCCGCCGCGGCGCTCGATTTCGGTGCCGATGCTCTACACACTTGCCGCGATCGGCAGCCTGCGCGCCCGGCTGACCGGCAAGGACGCCGAACTATCTTTGACGTCGGTGCGGATGATGCGCGCCGAAGCCCCCGTCGACCACGGCAAGGCGGTCCGCGAATTGGGTTGGCAGCCAAGGCCGGTCGAGGAATCCATCCGCGAAGCCGCCCGGTTCTGGGCAGACCTGAAAAACGCCAAGGGCAAGACCGCCGCACCCGGCTGAACACCACGCCGACCCTCGTTCAGGGCACTCGACGGCGGACGCGCAGGACTAGCCTCGGGCGGCGTGACTAGCGAAAAGGTGCGCGTCGATCTGACCGGGGCGCCGCAGACCATGCTGGCGACGCTCTACGCCAAGGCGCTGGACGCCGACTTCCCGAAACCGGTCCTGGGCGATCGGTATGCGAAGGAAATCGTCGAGCGCATCGATTACGACTGGACGAAGACGACGATCAACGCGCGCCGTGCGCCGTCGGTGACCACCCGCACGGCGCATTTCGACGCCTGGGTGCGTCAGTTTCTCGCGGCGCATCCGCAGGCGACGGTGCTGCATCTTGGCTGCGGGCTGGACGCCCGGTTCTTGCGGCTGCAGCCCAGCCCGGGCGTGGAGTGGTACGACGTCGACTATCCCGAGGTGGTCGCGCTGCGCACCCAGCTGTACCCCGGCGACGAGCACTATCACGTCGTCGCCGCATCCGTGACCGACCCGGCATTGCTGGCAGAGATTCCCCGCGACCGGCCGACGCTGATGATCGGCGAGGGCCTGACGATGTATCTCACCCAGGAGGACGGTGTCGCCCTGCTGCACCGGGTGGTCGACCGATTCGGTTCGGGTGAACTGCAATTCGACGCGTTCAACTGGCTCGGGATCCGCTCGCAGGTGCTCAACACGGTGGTGCGACGATCGGGTTCCACGCTCCGGTGGGCTATCAACAAACCTGAGGACATCCTCGACGCTGTGCCCGGCGTGCGGTTGCTGGCCTGGCAGCGCTGGTTCGAGTCGCCCACCTTCGCGCAGCTGTCGGCCTCGACCCGCGCGATGGGCAAGGTCATGGCGTTGGTGCCGGCGGCCGCCGATATGGCGCAATACCACCGCTACGCATTCGGATAACCGGGAATCTTCTCGCCGGTCGGGTGTTGCATGTGCTATTGACGACCCGAGGAGATGTCACCATGAGCCACCGTCCTGTCTTGGAGCCGACCGCCGGGCACCCGATCACGATCGAGCCGACCGCAGGGCGGGTCCGGGTTCGCGTCAACGGGGAGACCATCGCGGACACACGCGCAGCGCTGGGCCTGCGTGAGGCGACTATCCCTGTGGTGCAATACATTCCGTTCGACGACGTGGTCTCAGAGCGGCTGACACCCAGCGACACCAGCACCTACTGCCCCTTCAAGGGCGACGCCAGCTACTTTCATGTGACCACCGCGGCCGGCGACACCGTCGAGGACGCGATCTGGACCTATCGCGAGCCCTACCCTGCTGTGGCCGCGATCGCCGGCCATGTCGCGTTCTATCCCGACAAGGCCGAGATCAGCGTCGAACCCGACTAATCGAACACCTCTGCTGCAAGACGAGTGTCGCTGTATTCGCGCAGTGAGGTGATCATGCCGTCGCGGGTCTCGACGATGAACACGAACGGGCTGTCGTAGCGCACCCCGTCGGACGTCACGCCCTCGCCCTGCGCCTCGATCACCACGCTTTCGCCGTCGTTGAGGCAGCGGATGAGGTCGAAGTTGAGGTGCAGGCTGCGTGTGCGCCGCTCGACCTCTCGCCGCAGAGCCGCCTTGTCGACCGATTTGCGGGTCACGATGCTCCAGTAGGTGAAGTCGTCGCTGAGCAACTCGAAACATTCGTCGACGTCTGCGCCGTCGGACAGGCACTGCAAGAACATCCACGCCAGTTCGGCTTGCGGGTCGTCGAACGGGGTGGTCACAACCGCCATCCTGTCGCGGAAGACAGCAAGGGGTCAATTGTCCACGGCCAAACCTATGATCCTGGGGAAGTGAAGACCGCCCGCACCGTCACGTTCCCGGGCGTGGTCAGTCCCGGGATCACGCTGGCCCCGCTGCGCCGCGGCCCACGCGACCCGTGCTTCCAGGTAGCCGCCGACGGCGCGATCTGGCGGACCAGCCTGTTGCCCAGCGGACCCGTCACGGCGCGGCTCATGCGTGCGGCGGCCAACGCCGTCGAGTGCACAGCATGGGGCAGCGGCGCCGACGAGTTCCTCGACGCCCTGCCGGCTTTCCTCGGCGCCGACGACGACGCCTCGGATTTCGCGCCGAGTGATCCCACCGTCGCCGCTGCGCACCGGAAAGTTCCGCACCTGCGGCTGGGCCGCACGGGACGGGTGCTGGAGGCGCTCATTCCGGCCGTCCTCGAGCAGCGAGTGCCCGGCGCCGACGCGTTTCGGTCCTGGCGCGTCTTGGTGACCAAATTCGGGACGCCGGCGCCCGGGCCGGCGCCGCCGCGCATGCGGGTACCGCCGTCGGCCGACGCGTGGCGCATGATCCCGTCGTGGGAGTTTCACCGCGCCAACGTGGATCCCGGCCGGGCCCGCACCGTCGTCGGCTGTGCGCAGCGGGCGGCGTCGCTGGAACGGCTGGTGTCGCGTCCCGCCGTGCAGGCCCGCGACGCGCTGACGTCGCTGCCGGGTGTCGGCGTGTGGACAGCGGCCGAAACGGCGCAACGGGCATTCGGCGATCCTGACGCGCTGTCGGTGGGCGACTACCACATTCCCAAGATGATCGGCTGGACGTTGTTGGGCCATCCGATCGTGGACGACGTCATGGTCGAGTTGCTGGAACCCATGCGGCCGCACCGCCACCGAGTGGTCCGGTTGCTGGAGGCCAGCGGTCTGGCGTACGAGCCGCGCCGTGGCGCACGGTTGCCGGTGCAGGACATCCGCTCGCTTTAGTGGTTACCGGGCGCGGTCATCGGGTACCCGGGAGGCCGGAAGTGACCGTGTGCGAACGACATTAGGGAGCAATTGATGACGCAGTTCACCGTGCCCGGGATGACCGACAAGCAGGGGGCCCGGGTCGCTGAGTTGCTGCAGAAGCAGCTGAGCACCTACAACGATCTGCATCTGACGCTGAAGCACATTCACTGGAACGTCGTCGGTCCCAACTTCATCGGCGTGCACGAAATGATCGACCCGCAAGTGGAATTGGTGCGCGGCTATGCCGACGAGGTCGCCGAGCGCATCGCGACGCTGGGCGCGTCACCGCAGGGCACCCCGGGCGCGATCATTCGCGATCGCAGCTGGGACGACTACTCGGTCGGCCGTGACACCGTGCAAGCGCACCTGGCGGCGCTCGACGTCGTCTACAACGGCGTCATCGAGGACATCCGCCAAGCGATTGAGGAGACTGAGGAACTCGACCCGGTCACCCAGGACATCCTGATCGAGCAGGCCGCCGAGCTGGAGAAGTTCCAGTGGTTCGTGCGGGCGCACCTGGAAAATGCCGGCGGCAAGCTGGCCCACGAGGGAAAGCCCACCGAACGGGGCGCCGCCAAGGCCGCGCGCGGCAAGGCGTAGTCGCCAGGGAATAATCGGACTGCGGTCCGGTTATAGCGGGTATCGGCATCAGGAGGTAACCATGCCCGCTATAACCGCAGACACCCTGACCTTGCCGCGAGTGATCGCGGCCGGTCCCGCAGACACCGAACGGCCGGTGCGGTCGATCACCACCGGACCCCGGGGCTACGAAGGAGAGGGGTTTCCCGTCGTCCGAGCGTTCGCCGGTGTCAGCACCGCCGCCCTGGATCCGTTCGTGCATATGGACCAGATGGGCGAGGTGGATTACCCGCCGGGCGAGCCGCGAGGCACCGACTGGCATCCGCATCGAGGCTTCGAAACCGTCACCTACATGATCGACGGCCGCTTCGCGCACCAGGACACCCACGGCGGCGGAGGCCTGATCACCGACGGCGCGACGCAGTGGATGACGGCCGGTTCCGGCATCATGCACATCGAGACCCCGCCCGCCGAGCTGGTCGAAAGCGGTGGCGTCTTTCATGGCGTGCAACTGTGGGTGAACCTGCCCAAAAAGGACAAGTTCGTCTCACCGCGCTACCAGGCCATCGAGGCTCGAGACGTCAAACTGCTGTCCTCCGACGACGGTGGCGCGCTGATCCGCATCATCGCCGGCGACATCGACGGCCACCGCGGTCCCGGCGTCACCCATACGCCGATCACGTTGGCGCACGCCACTATCCAGCCGGGGGCGCGGCTGAACGTCCCGTGGAACCGTGACTTCAACGCACTGGTGTACGTGCTGTCCGGGCGTGGGAACGTCGGCCCGGTGGCTCACCCGGTCCACCAAGGCCAGTTGGCGGTTCTCGGAGCCGGCGACCGCATCAGCGTCGCCGCCGAATCCTCCCAGGATGCGCATCGGCCTGCGCTGGAAGTGCTGATCCTGGGCGGCCGGCCGATCCGCGAGCAGGTGTTTCATTACGGGCCGTTCGTGATGAACACCAAGACCGAGGTGATCCAGGCACTCGAGGACTTCAGCGCCGGCAAGTTCGGCAGCGTCCCACCCAACGCGCTGATGCCGCACCGGGTCCGTCGCTCGGCGAACTCGAGCTGACGGCACTCCAGCAAACTCAACCACACGCTGGAGCGGAGCAGTCGACGGCGCTAGCCGTGGGCGCAAGGTCGGTCCTGCGCGGGGCCGGTGATGGCCTCGGCAGCCGAACCCGCTGACGTCGTTAGACGTGCGTAGAGTGCCCGTTGGCAGAGTCGGCTTCCCCGGGTGTGAGAAGTGATCTGTGGCACAATTGGAGGGTGCCGCATCCCGCGAGCCGGGGGCCCGGTCGCCCCCCCGCAGCGAAGGCGGCCGAGACCCGCAAGCGCATCTTGCTTGCGGCTCGCGAGGTGTTCAGCGAACGCGGATACGACGCCGCCACGTTCCAGGAGATTGCGCTGCGCGCCGACCTGACGCGCCCGGCGATCAATCACTACTTTTCCCACAAGCGGATGCTGTACCGGGAAGTGCTGGAACAGACCAACGAATTGGTCGTCAATGCCGCTATCGCGCGTGCGCGGCGGGAGGCGACGCTGGTCGAGCGGATTTCGGCGTTCCTGACGGCAGCGGCCGAGGCCGACTCTGAAAACCGTTCCGCCGCAAGGTTTCTGGTTACCGCGGTGCTGGAATCGCAGCGCCATCCCGACCTTGGCGACGCCGAGACGGACTCGCTGCGACGGTCCCGCGAATTCGTCGGCTGGGCCGTCCGCGACGCCATCCAACACGGCGAACTCGCCCCCGGGACCGATGCCGGGCCGCTGACGGAGGTGTTGGTGGCGGTGCTGTGCGGTGTCGGCTTCTACTCGGGCTTCGTGGAAGGCGCCCATGAGGTGGCCGCGATCATCGAGCAGGCCGAGCGTTTGCTGGCCGCTGCACTGACAGTGAAATAGCACACAGCGGCATATAGCTTGCCTAAGTTACTAGGTAACATGAGGCTGGCATGACTGATCTGGACGAAGTGCGCTCCGTACGAACCGACGGCGACAGCTGGGACATCGCGACCAGCGTCGGCTCCACCGCCGTCATGGTGGCCGCGGCCCGCGCCGTGGAAACACAGTCCCCTGATCCACTGATTCGCGACGAGTTCGCGCGGGTGCTGGTGTCGGCGGCGGGCCCCGCGTGGGAGCGACTGGCCAGCCCAGACCTGGAGTGGATCGGCGACGACGAGCATGGGCGCCGCTCGCACCGGGTGGCCTGCGACTACCAGGCCGTGCGGACCCATTTCTTCGACGAGTACTTCGGCGCCGCCACGAAGGCCGGCATCCGGCAGGCGGTGATCCTGGCCGCCGGACTGGATTCACGTGCATATCGGCTGGGGTGGCCGGCCGGAACCACGGTGTACGAAATCGACCAGCCCAAGGTCCTGGAGTTCAAAACCAGCACCTTGGAAGCGGCAGGGGCCCTTCCCAGGGCGACGCGACGGGCCGTCGCAATCGACTTGCGCGAAGACTGGCCCGCTGCGTTGGCAGCGGCCGGTTTTGACCGCTCCCAACCGACCGCGTGGCTGGCCGAGGGCTTGTTGCCCTACCTGCCCCCTGATGCTCAAGACCGGCTCTTCGAAATGGTCACCGCGCTGAGCGCAGCCGGCAGCCAGATCGCCGTCGAGGTGTTCAGCTTCGACCGCGGCAACGAGCGACGCCAGGCCGCCCGGCGTGCGCGGTGGCTGCGCATGCGAAGGCTCGGCCTGGACGTCAACGTCGAAACCTTGACCTACCGCGACGCCGACCGCGCCGACGCTGCCGCCTGGCTGACCGACCACGGCTGGCAGGTGCACACGGTGAGCAATCGCGACGAGATGGCACGGCTGGGTCGAGCGGTTCCCGAGGACCTGACCGAGGAAGCAATCAGCAGCACGCTGCTGCGGGCCCGCCTGGGAGAACCATGAGCACGATGCGTACCCACGACGACACCTGGGACATCGCGACCAGCGTGGGGACCACCGCGGTGATGGTGGCCGCCGCCCGTGCCATCGAAACCGACAAGCCGGACCCGCTGATCCGCGATCCGTACGCCAAACTCCTGGTGAGCCAGGCGGGGACCGGTGTCTGGGAGACCATGCTGGACGAGTCGATGGTCGCCAAGGTCGAGTCGCTCGACCCCGAGACCGCGGCGGTCTTCCAGCACATGCGCAGCTACCAGGCGGTGCGTACCCACTTTTTCGACGAGTACTTCGCCGCCGCAATGGCCGCCGGAATCCGCCAGGTGGTGATCTTGGCGTCCGGCCTCGATTCGCGTGCCTACCGGCTGGACTGGCCGGCCGGCACCGTCGTCTACGAGATCGACCAGCCCAAGGTGCTGGACTACAAGTCCTCGACGCTGGCCCAACACGGCGTCACGCCGTCCGCCGACCGTCGTGAGGTGCCGATCGACTTGCGCCAGGACTGGCCGGCCGCGCTTCGCGGCGCGGGCTTCGACCCGGCAGCGCCGACGGCGTGGCTGGCCGAAGGCCTGCTGATGTACCTGCCCGCCGAGGCCCAGGATCGGCTGTTCACGCAGATCACCGAATTGAGCCCGGCCGGTAGCCGCGTCGCGGTCGAGACCGCGGCACGTCACGCCGACGAGCGGCGCCAGGAAATGCGTGAGCGGTTCCAGAAGGTGGCAGACCAACTCGGCCTCGAGCAGACCGTCGACGTGCAGGACTTGATCTACCACGACGAGAATCGGGCGGTCGTCGCCGACTGGCTTGCCGACCACGGCTGGAAGGTCACCGCACAGAACTCGGGCGACGAGATGCGCCGGCTGGGCCGGTGGGTGGAGGGCGTGCCGATGGCCGACGACAAAGACGCGTTCGCCCAGTTCGTCACCGCCCATCGCGCATAGTTCCCCGCCCTGCGGCAACCCTGTTGCCCAACCGGGTGGTTGGTTACGATTGGGCTTCCGCCGGTCAGGAAGGGGACCCCAATGACGACCGAGGCCGCAGCCAACACCACCAGCACCGTCACCCCGGCCGATGTCGCGAAGACGGTCGCCCGCTTACGGCAAACCTTCGCCACCGGCAAAACCCGCCCGGTGGAATGGCGGCGCGAACAGCTTCGCAACCTCGAACGCATGATGGCCGAGAACGAGGCCAAGATCGCCGATGCGCTGAATCAAGACCTGTGCCGCAAGCCATTCGAGGCGTGGATGGCCGACACGGCCACCACTGCCGGCGAGGCGCGCTACGCCGCAAAGCATGTCAAGAAGTGGATGCGCCGCAAGTACACCCGGCTCGAGCTTTCGCAGCTGCCCGGCCGCGGCTGGATCGAGTACGAGCCGTACGGCACGGTCCTGATCATCGGCGCGTGGAACTATCCGTTCTATCTGACGCTCGGCCCGGCCGTCGGAGCGATCGCAGCCGGAAACGCCGTGGTGCTCAAGCCTTCTGAGGTCGCGGAGGCGTCGGCTCACTTGATGGCCGAGTTGGTGCCGCGCTACCTGGACAACGACGCGATCGCGGTGGTCGAAGGCGACGCCGCCGTCAGCCAAGAGCTGCTGGCGCAGGGCTTCGACCGGGTGTTGTTCACCGGCGGCACCGAGATCGGCCGCAAGGTCTACGAAGCGGCGGCGCCGCACCTGACTCCGGTGACGCTGGAGCTCGGCGGCAAGAGTCCGGTGATCGTCGCCGCCGATGCCGACGTCGACGTCGCCGCCAAGCGGATCGCCTGGATCAAGCTGATGAACGCCGGGCAGACCTGCGTCGCACCCGACTACGTGCTGGCCGACGCCAAGATCCGCGACGAGCTCGTCAGCAAGATCGGTGAAGCCATCACGGCGTTCGGGTCCGAGGACCCGAATGGGATGCGGATCGTCAACCAGCGTCAATTCGACCGGCTGACAAGCTATTTGGCTGACACGAAGGGGAAGATCGCGGTGGGCGGCAAGTCCGACGCCTCCGATCTGCGGATCCAGCCGACGGTGGTGGTCGACCCGGACCCCGACGACGCGCTGATGAGAAACGAGATCTTCGGCCCGATCCTGCCGGTGATCTCCGTCCAGTCTCTGGACGAGGCAATACAATTCGTGAACTCGCGGCCAAAGCCGTTGTCGGCGTACCTGTTCACCAAGACCCGGGCCGTCCGGGAACGGGTGATCAAAGAGGTGCCCGCCGGCGGGATGCTGGTCAACCACCTCGCGTTCCAGGTGACCACCGCCAAGCTGCCGTTCGGCGGGGTCGGGGCGTCGGGGATGGGCGCCTACCACGGCCGCTTCGGTTTCGAGGAGTTCAGCCACCGCAAGTCGGTGTTGACCAAGCCGACCCGACCCGATGTGTCGGCGATGATCTACCCGCCGTATACAGAGAAGGCGTGGAAGTTGGCGCGCCGGCTGTTCTGACCCGCCGCGCCTCGCCCTTGTAGCCAGAAAGACATCTCACGAAGTTAAGAGTCAAGCCACTAGCGAGAGAGGAGGTGGAAACGCCAGGTGTTCGTTGTAGAGCCGGCCGGTCTGCAGGCAGTGGTGGAGTTGGCCGAGAAACTTGTTGAACAGGTGCCGTTGGGCTTGGTGGTTCCAGTCTCCGGCGGCGCGGCGGGCATCGTAGTGGCGACGCGCGCCCGGCGAGGCGCGCAGCGATCCCAGTGCCCAGATCGGGCCGACGGCGGCCAGTCGCCGGTTCTTGATGTGGCGGTGCAGGACAACGGTTTTCTTGCCGCTGGCGCGGGTGATGGGGGCGGATCCGGCGAAGGCTTTGAGTCCGCGGGCCTCAGCGAAGCGGGTTCGGTCATCGCCGATCTCGGCGAGCACCCGGGCGCCGGCCAACATCCCCAGGCCGGGGAAGCTGGTGATGATCTTGGCGTCCGGGTGTTGCTCAAAATGGGCGATCGCCGCCTCGGCCAGCTCGTCGGCCGCGGTGCAGGCGGCCTCGAGTTGGCGCAACAACGCCGCCAGTTGGATGCCCATCGCGTTTTCCACGGCCGGCGGTTGGTGCAGGTAGGTGTCGGTGAACACGGCGCGCAACCGCTCGATATCGCGGTCGAGATGGCGTCGGCGGCCAGCTTTGGTCAGCAGTCGGCGCAGCCGGGCGGGAGTCAGCGTCGCCGCCTGCGTTGGGGTCGGCGCAGCGGCCAAGATGGTGCGGGCGTCGGCGCGGGCCAGTCCACCCTCGGGCAGCCCGGCGAACGCGGCGATGGCGGCCGGGTAGAAGTCTTTGAGCAGGTCGCGGATCTGGTTGCCGATCTGCTGACGCGCCCAAACCGCATCTTGCTGGGCGCGGGCGAGCACCCGGATGGCTTGGGCCAGCTCGGTGTCGGCGGGCAGCGGTCGGTGCGCGGCGGCATCGGTGCGCACGATATTGGCCAGCAGCACCGCATCGGTGGCATCGGATTTGGCCCCCGACACTGCATGCCGTGCCCGGTACCGCGAGGCCGCCAGTGGGTTGATCGGGTAGATCACCCGGCCGGTTTCGCGCAGCGCGGCCACCCACAGTCCGCGATCGGTTTCGATCCCCACCGGGATTGGATGCGCGGCGCTGTCACCGGCCTCAGCCAGCAGCGTCAACAGAGCCGCGAACCCGGCCGCATCATTGCTGACCCGTCCGCGGGCCACCACACGCCCGTCGTCGTCGATGACGGCGACATCGTGATGTTCAGTGGCCCAATCAATTCCACAAAACAAGCCCAAGGTGTCATCACTCCTTCGATCGATGGTTATGCCGTCACCGGTGGACTCACGCGGCGCCCTAATCGCGGGACTCTTAGGTCCGTCATCTCACTAGCCGTCCGTGACTCCAGCTCACCGCAGGACCTCGTTCTATCGAAGAGCTCAAGGCTCGGGAAACACAGTCGGGAGGTCAACCCCGCGGTGGGCTCGGGCAACGGCATCCCACCACCACCGGAGGTGATCTGCCGCCAGGCGCGCCGTTCTTTCTCTAGACGTCGAGCGTCGGGACAAACCAGGCATCACCTGACAGCAGACCAACCAGGAAACAGACCCTGGTCGCCACCACGACCAGCAATCCATCCCTACTAAACGATTAGGACAGTTATGCCCGGAGTGCAGGATCGCGTCGTCGTCGTCACCGGAGCCGGTGGGGGATTGGGGCGCGAATACGCGCTGACCCTGGCGCGTGAAGGCGCCAGTGTCGTCGTCAACGACCTCGGCGGAGCCCGCGACGGGACGGGCGCCGGACATTCGATGGCCGACCAAGTGGTCGCCGAGATCAAGGACGCGGGCGGGCGTGCGGTCGCCAACTACGACAGCGTGGCCGAACAAGAGGGCGCCGAGAACATCATCAAGACGGCGCTCGACGAGTTCGGCAAGGTCGACGGCGTGGTCAGCAACGCCGGGATTCTGCGGGACGGCACTTTCCACAAGATGTCGTTCGAGAACTGGGACGCCGTGCTCAAAGTGCATCTCTACGGCGGCTACAACGTCATCCGCGCGGCATGGCCGCACTTTCGCGAGCAGAGCTTCGGCCGGGTGGTTGTGGCCACGTCGACCAGCGGGCTGTTCGGCAACTTCGGCCAGGCCAACTACGGCGCGGCCAAGCTGGGTCTGGTCGGTCTGATCAACACGCTGGCCCAGGAGGGTGCCAAGTACAACATCCACGCCAACGCGCTGGCGCCGATCGCCGCAACGCGGATGACGCAGGACATCCTGCCGCCCGAGGTGTTCGAGAAGCTCACACCGGAATACGTGGCGCCGGTGGTGGCCTACCTGTGCACCGAGGAGTCGGACGACACCGGATCGGTGTTCATCGTGGGCGGTGGGAAGGTGCAGCGGACCGCGCTCTTCCAAAACGAAGGTGTGACCTTCAAGGAGCCGCCGTCGGTCGACGAGGTGGCCGCGCAGTGGTCGACGATTACCGACCTTTCCGCAGCACAGCAGGCGAAGTTCTCGCTCTGAGCCACCGGTCGTGAAAGCCTGTGTGGTACAGGAGCTCTCGGGCCCTTCCGGGTTGGTGTACACCGACGTCGACGACGTCGCCGGCAACGACAACACCGTGGTCGTCGACGTGCGCGCCGCCGGTGTGTGCTTTCCTGACCTGCTGCTGAGCAAGGGCGAATACCAGCTCAAGCTGCCGCCGCCGTTCATCCCCGGCACGGAGACGGCCGGCGTGGTGGCTTGGGCGCCCGAAGAATCCGGTTTCGCCGTGGGCGACCGGGTGTCGGCGTTCGGGATGCTCGGCGGCTTCGCCGAGCAGGTGGCCGTTCCGCTGGACAACGTCATGCACAGCCCAGCGGAACTCGACGACGCCGAAGCCGTTGCGCTGCTGGTGAATTACAACACCATGTACTTCGCACTGGCCCGCCGCGCCGCGATGCGGCCCGGCGACACGGTGCTGGTGCTGGGATCCGCCGGAGGCGTGGGCACCGCGGCCATCCAGGTCGCCCGGGCGATGGATGCCGGCAAGGTCATCGCCATGGTCCACCGCACGGGCGCAACGGATTTCGTCGAATCGCTGGGTGCCGACGTGGTGTTGCCTTTGACCGACGGCTGGGCGCAGGCGGTGCGGGACGTCACCGACGGCCGCGGGGTGGACATCGTCGTCGACCCAGTGGGCGGCTCGGCATTCGACGACGCCATCCGGGTGCTGGCGGTGGACGGCAAGCTGCTGGTGATCGGCTTCGCCGCCGGCGGCATCCCCACCGTCAAGGTCAACCGGCTGCTGCTGCGCAACGTCAGCGTGGTGGGCGTGGCCTGGGGCGAATACCTCAACAAGGTCCCGGGTTCGGCCAAGCTGTTCGTCTGGGGTCTGAACCAGTTGGTGGCCCGGGGATTGAAACCGCCGCCGCCGCAACGGTATCCGCTGTCCGAGGGGCGTGCCGCGCTGCAAGCCCTGGCCGACGGCGGGGTGTTGGGCAAGGTCGTGCTCGAGCCGTAACCTGCCCTTCAGGTCAGCAGCGCTTCGCGGAGCCGGTCCACGTCGGACTCGGTGATCCCGGCGTCACGCAAGTAGCCCTCCAGCGAGCCGAAGGTCTCATCGATCGTCTGCCGCGCGGCGTCCAGGTACTCCTCGCGGACGCCCAACACCTCGTCGGAGAGCCGCGCCTCGGTGAATGTCATCACCTCGGGCGTCAATTCGGTCTCGGAGCGCTGCCTGATCATCTCCAGGATCTGCGCCCGCAGCGCCGGGGCGGCGTCGTTGCTGCGCAGGTAGTCCGCCAGCACGGCGTCGCGGTCGATGCCGATCGTTTCGAGCACCGTCGCGACCATGAAGCCGGTGCGGTCCTTGCCCGCGAAGCAGTGCGCCAGCACCGGGCGGCCGGCGGCCAGCAACATGATGACCCGGCGCAGCGCACGCTGGGCGCCGTTGTAGGTGGGGAACCGGCGGTACTCGTCGACCATGTAGCGGGCGGCGGCCTCGGCGACCGACTCCTCGCTGGGCTTCTCGGTCATCATCCGCTGCCAGGCATGTTCGTGCGGCGCAGCGCCGTTCGTCTCCTCGGCGGCGAGGTCGGGGATCGGCAGCAGGTGGATGTCGACGCCGTCGGGCACCCGGCCCGGGCCCCGTCGCTCGACCTCGCGTGGCGAGCGCAGGTCCGCGACATCGGTGATGCCCAGCCGGTTCAGTGCGTCACGGCCGTCGTCGTCGAGTTGGCTCAGCTCACCGGAGCGAAACAGCCGGCCGGGCCGAATGCCTGCCGACAGCGCCACGTCGCGGAAGTTCAGCGCGCCGGGCAGTTCCCGGATCTCGGTCGTCACGTTAGGTAACCGCCGCCGCGAAAGGGCTTTTCTCCCGGCCGATTTCGGCACGGGCGATCGACCGAAGGTGCACCTCGTCGGGACCGTCGAAGATCCGCATCGCGCGATGCCAGCCGTACAGCCGGGCCAGCGGTGTGTCGTCACTGACGCCGGCCGCGCCGTGCACCTGGATGGCGCGGTCGATCACATCGCAGGCCACCTGCGGAGCCACCGCCTTGATCTGCGACACCAACAAGTGGGCGGCCTTGTTGCCGTGCTGATCGATGGTCCACGCCGCCTTCTCACATAGCAGCCTGGCTTGGTCTATTTCGTTGCGGGACTTGGCGATTGCCTGCTGCACCACGCCCTGCTCGGCCAGCGGCCGGCCGAACGCCACCCGGTTACGGGCCCGGTTGACCATCAGCGCCAGCGCGCGTTCGGCCGCACCCAGGGCGCGCATGCAATGGTGGATGCGCCCCGGTCCCAGCCTCGCCTGCGCGATCGCGAAGCCGGCGCCTTCCTCGCCCAGCAGATTGGTGGTCGGCACCCGGACGTTGTCGTAGATCACCTCGCAGTGCCCGTGCTGGTCTTGCCAGCCGAACACGGACGTCGAGCGCACGACGGTCACTCCCGGAGTGTCGATCGGCACCAGGATCATCGACTGCTGCTGATGGCTGGCCGCGTCCGGATTGGTCCGGCCCATCACGATCAGCAGCTTGCAGCGGGGGTCGGCCGCGCCCGACGTCCACCATTTGCGGCCGTTGATGACGTAGTCGCCGCCGTCGCGGGTGACGGTGGTTTCGATGTTGCGGGCGTCGCTGGACGCGACCGCGGGTTCGGTCATCGAGAACGCGCTGCGGATCTGGCCGTCGAGCAGCGGTTGCAGCCACTGCCTGCGCTGCTCGTCGGTGGCGAACATGTGCAGGATTTCCATGTTGCCCGTGTCCGGCGCTGCGCAGTTGAGCGCCTCCGGAGCGATCTCCACGCTCCACCCGGTCTGCTCGGCCAGCGGGGCGTATTCCAGGTTGGTCAGCCCCGACTCGGCGGGCAGGAACAGGTTCCACAGCCCGCGTTCTTTGGCTTTGATCTTGAGTTCTTCGACGATCGGCGGCACGGTGTGGTCGCCGGGACCGGCTTCGTGGCGGTAGCGGTCGTATTCGGCCTCGGCCGGGAAAACGTACTGGGTCATGAAGTCGGACAGCCGCTTGTGGTAGTCGTTGCCCTTGGCCGACATCGCGAAGTCCATGACGGTCACGATAAGCCAGCATGGTGGCATGCCCGAGACCCGACCGCCGCTTCCGCCGTTCACGCTCGAGACCGCAATGCAGAAGGTCCAGTCCGCCGAGGACGCCTGGAATACCCGCGACCCGGAAAAGGTCGCGGCCGCCTACACGGTCGATTCGCACTGGCGCAACCGCGACCTGCACATCGTCGGGCGCGACGAGATCGTCGCCTTTCTGACCCGCAAGTGGCAGATCGAACTCGACTATTGCCTGCGCAAAAGCCTGTGGGCGTTCAGCGGAAACCGGATCGCGGTGCGGTTCCAGTACGAATGGCACGACGACGCCGGCCAGTGGTATCGCAGCTACGGCAACGAGCTGTGGGAGTTCGCCGACACCGGCCTGATGTCGCGGCGGGAAGCCAGCATCAACGACGTCGCGATCGCCGAGTCCGAACGCCGCTACTTCGGGCCACGCCCCGAAGCGGAGTACGGCGCGGACATCCCGCTGTGGTGACGACGATAAGGTGAGTGCCGATCCAATGGGGTAGGAGCGTCATGACGGAAACGCAGACGACGGTCGGGGTGGTCGCCGAGTCCGGGGCCGACGAGCGACGGGTCGCGCTGGTGCCCAAGGCGGTCGGCCCGCTGGTCAAGAGCGGCGTCGGGGTGGTCGTGGAATCCGGCGCCGGGGAGCGCGCGTTGCTTCCCGACGAGCTCTACACCGAGGCCGGAGCCAGCATCGGCGATGCCTGGGCCGCCGACATCGTCGTCAAGGTGGCACCCCCGACCGCGGAAGAGGTCACTCGACTCCATAAAGGCCAGACGCTGATCGGGTTCCTGGCGCCGCGCAACGCCGACAACCAGATCGACGCGCTGACCAAGGCCGGCGTGCAGGCCTTTGCGCTGGAGGCGATCCCGCGGATCTCCCGGGCCCAGGCGATGGACGCATTGTCGTCGCAAGCCAACGTGGCCGGCTACAAGGCTGTGCTGCTGGCGGCCTCCGAGTCGACCCGGTTCTTCCCGATGCTGACCACGGCGGCGGGCACGGTGAAGCCGGCCACGGTGTTGGTCCTCGGCGTCGGGGTGGCGGGCCTGCAGGCGCTGGCGACGGCCAAGCGGCTCGGGGCGCGCACCTCCGGCTACGACGTGCGCCCCGAGGTGGCCGACCAGGTGCGCTCGGTCGGCGCGCAATGGCTGGACGTGGGTATCGACGCGTCCGGTGAGGGCGGCTACGCCCGCGAGCTCACCGACGAGGAACGCGCGCAGCAGCAGAAGGCCTTGGAGGAGGCCATCACCGGGTTCGACGTGGTGATCACCACCGCGCTGGTGCCGGGCAAGCCGGCGCCGCGGCTGGTGACCGCTGCGGCGGTGCAAGGCATGAAACCCGGCAGCGTGGTTGTCGACCTCGCGGGGGAGGCAGGCGGGAACTGTGAGCTCACCGAGCCGGGCAAAACCGTCGTCAAACACGACGTCACGATCGCCGCGCCGCTGAACCTGCCGGCGACCATGCCCGAGCACGCCAGCGAGCTCTACAGCAAGAACATCACCGCGCTGCTGGAACTGCTGATCAAGGACGGCAAGCTGGCCCCGGATTTCGACGACGAAGTCGTAGCCGCCGCCTGTGTGACACGCAGAGAGGACAGCTAGATGTACGACGAACTTCTGGCCAACCTGGCGATCCTGGTGCTGTCCGGGTTCGTCGGCTTTGCCGTGATCTCCAAAGTGCCCAACACACTGCACACCCCGCTGATGTCGGGCACCAACGCCATCCACGGCATCGTGGTGCTCGGCGCGCTGCTGGTGCTCGGAACGATCGAACACCCGTCGCCCGCGTTGCAGATCATCCTGTTCGTTGCCTTGGTGTTCGGCACGCTGAACGTGATCGGCGGTTTCATCGTCACCGACCGGATGCTGGGCATGTTCAAGGGCAAGAAGCCCGCTCCGGTGAAATCCGAGGAGCCGGTGGCGAAATGAGCTACCTCGTCACGGTTCTCTACATCATCTCGTTCGCGCTGTTCATCTACGGGCTGATGGGCCTGACCGGGCCCAAGACCGCGGTGCGCGGCAACTTGATCGCCGCGCTCGGCATGGCGATCGCCGTGGCCGCCACGCTGATCCTGATCCGGCACACCCATCACTGGCCGCTGATCATCGCCGGCCTGGTGCTCGGCGTGGTGCTCGGCGTGCCGCCGGCGCGGCTGACCAAGATGACGGCGATGCCGCAACTGGTGGCGTTCTTCAACGGCGTCGGCGGTGGCACCGTCGCCTTGATCGCACTCTCGGAATTCATTGACACGACCGGCTTTTCGGCGTTCCCGCCGGATGAGTCACCGACCGCGCACGTCGTGGTGGCGTCGTTGTTCGGCGCCATCATCGGGTCGATTTCGTTCTGGGGCTCACTGGTCGCGTTCGGCAAGCTGCAGGAGATCATCTCCGGCAGGCCGATCGGTATCGGCAAGGCGCAACAGCCGCTGAACCTGCTGCTGCTGGCCGGCGCCATCGCCGCCGCGGTGGTCATCGGGCTCGGCGCCCAGCCGGGCAGCGGCGGGGTGTCGTTGTGGTGGATGATCGGGTTGCTGGCCGCCGCCGGCGTGCTGGGGCTGATGGTGGTGCTGCCCATCGGCGGTGCCGACATGCCCGTCGTCATCTCGATGCTGAACGCGATGACCGGTCTTTCGGCGGCGGCCGCGGGGTTGGCGCTGAACAACACCGCGATGATCGTCGCCGGCATGATCGTCGGCGCCTCGGGTTCGATCCTGACGAATTTGATGGCCAAGGCGATGAACCGCTCCATCCCAGCGATCGTGGCGGGCGGGTTCGGCGGCGGCGGGGTGGCGCCGGGCGGCGGCGACGGCGGCGACAAGCACGTCAAGTCCACCTCGGCGGCCGATGCCGCGATCCAGATGGCCTACGCCAACCAGGTGATCGTGGTGCCGGGTTACGGGCTGGCGGTCGCGCAGGCCCAGCATGCGGTCAAGGACATGGCCACGCTGCTGGAAAGCCGTGGCGTGCCGGTCAAATACGCGATCCACCCGGTCGCCGGCCGGATGCCCGGCCACATGAACGTGCTGCTGGCCGAGGCCGAGGTCGACTACGACGCGATGAAGGACATGGACGACATCAACGACGAGTTCGCTCGCACCGACGTCACGATCGTCATCGGCGCCAACGACGTCACCAACCCGGCCGCCCGCAACGAGGCGTCCAGCCCGATCTACGGCATGCCAATCCTCAACGTGGACAAGTCCAAGTCGGTGATCGTGCTCAAGCGGTCGATGAATTCGGGGTTCGCGGGCATCGACAACCCGCTGTTCTACGCCGAGGGCACCACGATGCTGTTCGGCGATGCCAAGAAGTCGGTGTCAGAAGTGACTGAGGAGCTCAAGGCCCTCTGACGAGCAGACGCAGAATCGCATGTTCGGGAACCGAATGGTGCGATTGTGCGTCTTGTGCTGTTAGACGGGTGGATAGTTTGGCGGCGGGTAGCCGGCGCCGTCGACGACGCCGCGGAAACCCCATGGCATGTACTTGAAGTAGAACTCAAGCTCGTCGGAAAAGTCGTAGCTCGGGTCAGGATCGGGATTCATCTGAGCACCTCTCGACTAGACGACTCGATTCGCCAGGCAAGTCTAGTCCCATCGCGCAACGGCGCGACAGTGGTTGCCTAGACTACTAACCAGTTGATTGATACCGGCACGTGGACCCGGCCGGCCGACAGGGAGTACACATGCCATCCGAGAACGGGCTCTCCCGCCGCGAAGAGTTGCTGGCCGTTGCCACCAAACTGTTTGCCGCACGCGGCTACCACGGTACCCGGATGGACGACGTCGCCGACGTCGTCGGGCTGAACAAGGCCACGGTCTACCACTACTACGCCAGCAAGTCGCTGATCCTCTACGACATCTACCAGCAGGCTGCCGAGCGCACGCTGGCGGCAGTGCACGACGACCCGTCGATCTCCGCGCGCGAGGCGCTGTATCAGTACACGGTGCGACTGCTCAACCAGATCGCGGCCAACCCCGAAGGCGCGGCGGTGTACTTCCAGGAGCAGCCCTACATCACCGAGTGGTTCACCGAGGAACAGGTCGCCGCCGTGCGCGAGAAGGAGATCCAGGTCTACGAGCACGTGCATGGCCTCATCGACCGCGGCATCGCCAGCGGCGAGTTCTACGAATGCGATTCGCATGTGCTGGCACTGGGCTATATCGGGATGACGCTGGGCGCCTACCGGTGGCTGCGGCCACACGGCCGTCGCACCGCGCAGGAGATCGCCGCCGAGTTCAGCACCGCGCTGCTGCGGGGCCTGATTCGCGACGAGACGATCCGTGCGGAGTCACCGCTCGGCGTCAAAACCGAAATCGAAACAGCCGGTCAGAGTTCCTGACGACCGGGATTGCGCCGAGTATCCGGTAGAGCGCGCGTTGCGGCCGCAACGGGATTTTCGTCGCGTCGATAATCGGTGATATCTCGCCGAGTTTCAGCCGCGGGTTCCACTCGCTGAATTCGCGGCCGTCGCGCGTGCCGGATTTGGTGATTCCCGACGTGATCACCTTGGACAGTCGGGGTCCCCACCACGCCCCGAGGTCTGCCAGCAGTTCACCGTGGTCGAACCGATCGAGCAGCCGCTGCAGTAGGTCACGTATCTCGGCCTCGGTCAGATACATCAGCAGCCCTTCGGCGACGATCAACGCGTTACGGCCCGCCGGCACCTGGCCGAGCCATTGCGGATCGGTCACCGAGGACCCGATCATCCGGTAGCCGTTGGTGTCGTCGTACAGCTGGCGACGCAAGTTGATCACTTGCGGGACGTCGACGTCGAACCACTGCTGTGCCGGCTGCAGCCGCTGGTACCGGGTGTCCAGCCCGCAGCCCAGATGTACGACCACGGCGTCCGGGTTCTGGTTTAAGAAGTCGGCCGCCCAATCGTCAAGTTGCTTGGCGCGCAACGCAACCAGGAACTGGTAGATCGACGGCTGGACCCTGCGGTGCACGCGGGCCCAGTCGTAGTCGATCCGCTCCACGGCCTCGGCGGCGGCCCGGTCGCCGAGAATGGGTTGCGCCAACCGGCTTTCGTAGGCGCGTAGGTACAGCGTGCACAGGTTCGTCCACTCCACCGAGCCCCAGCGCACGCCGGAGAAGTCCACCTTGCCCGTCACCGCTTCCTCCTCTTGTCCCGGTAGTCCGTCCACAACCGCGCCAACTCGTCGCGGTAGTCGTTGTTGCAGAACTCGCAGAAATCCCTGAAATCCTCGAGCCGCTCGCGTTGTTCGGCACGGTCCTCGCCGAGCAGCTGCAGGCCGAAGTCGGCGGCGTGCACCCCCGGCTTCATGAGGCTCAATTGCACGTTGAGGACGTGGGTGAAGCCGCCGGGAGTGATGCGGTAGAGGTGTCGACGAGACGCCGACGGAAGCCGCTCGATCATCCCGGCCGTCTGCAGTTGCCGAGCCACCGTGCTGACGGATGCCTTGCTCACCGACAGCGCCGTCGCCAATTCGGTCAACGATTGCTGCGGTGGATCGCAGATCATCAGCCAGCCGTAGACCCGGCCCATCGTCCGCGGCGCGCCCAGCCCCTCGAAGAACAAGCCGATGCGGTCGACGAACTCGGCCTCCTCGGGGCGCACTGCACTCCTTACGTTAAGTACAAACTGAATGTACTATACAGTACATTCAAGACCGCCACGCCGCTTGGCCGATGTGCCCGTCAACGTTGGTCTGTTACGCAGCTAGGTGAAGCGCGGTGAAGGAGGGCTTCCACGGTCGTCAACCCGAGGCCCGAGGCAGTTTCAGTAAGCGCACTTGTCGAGGTCGGACCGGCACCAACAAAGCGGCCCCCCGATCTACGCAGCATTGCTGCAGCACAAGGCTTTTAACGCGCCACAGGCTCCTCCGCCGCCCACGGAGTGCATCAGTTGGTGTTGACCGGTTCGACGGCGGCCGCTGTTCGGGCTTCGGCCTCGGCTATTCGCTCCGGCCGGATGTCGACAGGTCCTGAGTCGAACTGCTCGGTGATTCCCAGCTCGGCGAGACCGAGCTGCGTCAGCAGATGTGTTCCACCGGCCGCGACGACGAGTTTCATGTCATCGGAATGCCCCTCATCGAAGAGCATGGCGCCGATGAGGCAGATCACGGCCATCTTGAACGCGTTCAACGCGCGGTACCACTGGCGGTTCTGCACGGCGATCCCACTGACCGCTTCATAGTGAGCGATGAAGTCCTCGATGCTCGGCGCCGCGTCGTGGCTGGTGAGGCCGACGGGCTGCATCCACAGCAGTTCCATCCATCCGATGTCCGTCAGCGGGTCGCCGACAGTGGTCATCTCCCAGTCGAAGACTGCACTGACGTCATCGCCGACGAAAGCGAAGTTGCCTGGTTTCGCGTCGCCGTGCACCAGTGTCACGTGCGGGCACGGTGTGGGCTTGGTCGCCCGCAGCGCGCGCAGTAGCCGTTCCAGCGCCGGTAGCGTGCCGCGCTGCACACGGTGCATTTCGTCTGCCCAATGGTCAATCTCGCGGTCGAGATGGCTATGTCCGTCGTCGAGGTCGCGCAATCCGGTGGCTTCGAGGTCCACTGTGTGGATGGCGGCCAACTGTTCAGCCATGCTCTGACACATCCGTCGGATGCGGTCGGGCGTGGCGTCCGGCCCTTGCGGCGCCTCCATTTCGTAGACGCTTCCCGCTATGCGCTCCATGATCAGAAACGGCCGTCCGAGTATGTCGCCCGAGTCCTCGAGCCACAGTGCACGGGGCGCCCGCACCGATGACCCTTGCAGAGCTTTGAGGATCTTGAATTGGCGTGATAGGTCATAGGGTTCGAGCAAGGCCGGCGGCTTGGGACGCAGCCGCAACACCACGTCGCGGCGGCGCTCTTCACCACTTTGTTCAGTAACCAGCGTCAAGACCATCATTTCGGCCGAGTGACCGAACGTCACCCGGTCGAGGCCGTCGATACGCACGTCGTCGGCATCGGCCAGCTGCGTGCGCAGCCATGTCGTCAAGCGCTGCCCGACTTCGCCGTCGCCTGTCACGATCGGCCTTCTGCGTCGCGGTCGGCCGGCAGCCGGTCTACCGGTGTCTTGTCCTGCGTGAAGGACGACATGTCCATCGGCCGCCACGACGGGTATCTCGGATAAGCCTTGCCGCCCATGAGAATTTCAAAGATGCCCCAACCGATCCGACCGTCGAAGTCGAACCGCATGAGCTGGTCGACAGCCATCGCCTTGTCTTCTGTCTCGACCAGTTCATCTCTATCGTTTGCGTCCCACCGGTAATGGATGAAGTAGGCACCGTCACCGAGGTCCTCGTAGTTGCACTTCGCCATCGGCAAGCCGTAGTAGGCGTTGACGTGCTGGTGCGGTGTGTCGGCGGTGACCCGGTATGTCGTGCCGTCCTCGTCGGTGAAGATCAGCGTCGCGCGAGCTGGTCGCTTGCGGTCGCCGTCGAACTCGACGTCATGGTCGATCTTGACGAACCGCTTCGACAAAGTTCCGTCGTTGTGGGTGATGCCGCCGTCGACGTACGTGACCTCACCGTCGGAAGTTTCGAAGATCCAGGCTTCAATCGCCCGATTATCGAAACCGGCATCAAGCCACAGCCAGAAGTCGATCTGATCTGATACCCGCACGCCGAACGTGCGATCGCGCCCGCCATGGAATCCGTCGACCGAGATCCGCTCGCCTTCTATGTCTACCCAACCGGTCCACTTTCCCGGTTCCTTCATGTGGTACATGTCGGCGATGACCCGGCCGTCGTCACCGTGCACCTTCAGCGGCAACAGTTCCCACATCGGGGCGGTCGGTTCGTAGTAGAGCTCCCATGAGATGCCCGAGTTGTTGGGCTGCACTTCGAGTTTCCACTTCTTCAGCGGCTCGACGCACGTCCACGACATGGGACCCGCGCTCACGTCGACTCGATCGCTGCCTGACACCGGTCTGCCGGACATCAAGTCGTAGTGTCTACCGTCGGCCAAGCTGACTTTGACGTAGCCCAGCCCCGATTTTGTGTTGGGGTTGTTTCCGTAACCGGAGGCCAGCAGCAGGCTGCCGTCCGGTGAGGCGGCAAAGAAGTAGCAACGGTCAGACCAGGTCGCGTCCGGGTGGTGAACCTCGTCGAAGGGGCGCGGCAGTTGGTGGGTGAACGATTCGTCGGCTGCCGAGTAACCCATCGTCACAGTCCCATCTTCAGCCCGGCGCCGGCGTCGACGAACAGTTGCTGCCCTGTGACGTAACGTGATTCGGCCGATGCGAGATAGACGACGGCATGCGATATGTCTGCGGGGTCGACGTACGGTATGGGCATCGCTTGCAGGAATGGAAACGACAGTTCAGCGTCGGCGCGGCTCGGATTCTGCAAGTCTGGGCGGAACGTCTTATACATCGGTTCGTTGTGCAGCATGTCGGTGTCCACGTTCGTGGGATGCACGGCGTTCACGCGGATGCTCTGCGGACCGAGGGTGAGAGCCAACGCCTTGGTGTACTCCTTGACCATCTTCTTGGCTAGCCCGTATCCCGCCCCGCCCGGTCCTTGGAGGTTGCCACCGTTGAGTCCGGTGGTCGGAAGCAGTCCGGCGATCGAACCCGTGACGATCACCGACCCGCCGGCTTTGAGGTGCGGCAGGGCGACGTGAACGGTGTTCACGACGCCGACGAAGTCGACGTCGAACGCGTCGATGAAGCCCTGCGCCGGAATGTGGTTGCCCAGCGGGCAGATCGCCGCGTTGGCCACCACCACGTCGAGCCCGCCCAGCTCGGCGACCGCCTCGTCGAGCACCGTTTTCAGGTGCGCGCGGTCGCGCACGTCGACCTGTGCGGTGATCACCCGACGACCCGATTTCTCGACCAGCTCACGCGTCTCATCGAGGTCGGCGGCGCTGCCTAGCGGGTACTCGTTGGAGTCGATGTCGGCGCAGATGTCGAGTGCGATGATGTCGGCGCCTTCGTCAGCGAGATGTACTGCGTGGCTGCGGCCTTGCCCGCGTGCGGCGCCGGTGATGACGGCGACCTTGCCGTTGACACGATTCATGGGAAGCCTTTCTTGCCGATTGGTCTAGGTATTGACGACGCCGCGCAGCGCTTCTTCACCGAACATCGGGCCGACCATCGACGAGTAGTCCGGGCCGCGACGCAGCATCTGGCCGCCGTCGACGTTGATGAGTTGGCCTGTGATCCAGCTGGATTCATCGCTGAGCAAAAACAGCGCTAAATGGGCGATGTCCTCAACCTCACCGACGCGGGGCAGCGGGGTGTTGATTCGGTAGTCCTCGCTCAGCGGTGCGAGCTCGAGGACGGGCGCCACCAATTCGGTTCGTGTGAGTCCGGGTCTGATGCCGTTGACGCGCACCCAGGATGGTCCCAGCTCGTCGGCGGCGAGCTGGAGAAGATTGTCCAGCGCGGCCTTGCTCGGCCCGTAGGCCCCGAACCAGCGGTGGGTGTTACTTGCGGCGATGGAGGAGATGCCGACGAACGATCCGCCGCCGGCGCGCACCATCTCCCGGCCGGCGTGCTTGAGCAGGTACATGGTCCCGTTGACGTTGAGGTCGACGGTGCGCCGCCATCCATCGGAGTCGATCTGGGTGATCGGTCCAAGGGTTTCGGTGCCGCCCGCGCAGTGCACGACCCCGTGCAGCCTGCCGTTCCACTGGGCCGCAATGCCGACCACTTCGGCGACGTCTTCCTCCACCGTCACGTCGGCGGGCACTGCCCGCACGCGGCCGGGCGCGGCACTCGAAAGTTGCCCGGTAGCCGCTGAGAGTCGGTCGGCGTTGCGGCCGGCGATCGCGACGAAGGCGCCTGCTCGGACCAGCGCGGCGGCCACACCTTTGCCGATGCCGCTGCCACCGCCGGTGACGAGGTACGTGCGCGCACGCAGTGACGGGGTCATGACAGCTCCCCAGCTTTGGGCTTGGACGGGGTGAAGGACACCGGCATCTTCTCCAGGCCGCTGACGAAGTTGGCCGCCCGCAGCGGCAGCGCGGCATCAGTGGCCAGCGTCAGCCCGGGCAGCCGCTCGAGCACCTTTCGGGTCATCAGTGAAATTTCCAGTCGTGCAAGTTGATTGCCCATGCAGAAGTGCGTGCCGAAGCCGAAAGCCAAGTGGTTGTTGGGGTAACGCCGAATATCGAACGTTTCAGGGCTGTCGAATTGGTCCTCGTCGAAGTTGGCCGACTCGAACAGCAACATCACTTTCTCCCCTTGGCGCAGCGCCGTGCCGTGATACGGCACATCCGCGGTCAGCTGTCTGCACATGTTTTTCACCGGTGACGTCCACCGCAGCATCTCTTCGACCGCGTTGCCCATCAGCGCATCGGGGTCCGCGCTGAGCGCGGTCAGTTGCTCGGGTTCGCGTAGCAGTTGCGCGGTACCCCCGGTCAATGTGTGCCGGGTGGTCTCGTCTCCGCCGACGAGGATCAGCAACGCGTCCTGGATGATCTCCGCATCGGTCAACCGTTCCCCGTCGATCACCGCGTGAGTCATCACGCTGATCAGATCGTCGGTCGGCTCGGCGCGTCGCGCGTCGATCAGGCGTTGTGTGTACTCGGTGAACGCCAGATATGCCTCGATGGTGACTTGGTGATCGGCCTCTGACATCTTCGAGCTCAGGCTCGTGACCAGATCGTCGGACCATTTGAGAAACATCTCGCGTTCCTCGGGGCGCACCCCCAGGAGGTCACCGATTACCGCCATCGGCAGCGGCGCCGCCAGATCCCACACGAAGTCGCATTCGCCGCGTTCGCAGACCGCGTCGATCAGTGAATCGCACAGCGATTCAATCGAATCCGCCAGGTTTTGTACCCGCTTGCGGGAGAAGCCGGTGTTGACCAGTTTGCGCCGGCGCAGATGCCCGGGATCATCCATGTCGATCATCATCGGCACCGGAGGGACATAGTCCGGTCGGATGCCCCCTGCACTCGAGAACAGGTCCGGCCGCCGCTCAGCCTCGATCAGAGCCTTATACGTCGCGATCCCGACAAGCCCGTTGCGGTCCCGGAAAACCGGCTCGTTCGTCCGCATCCAGCGGTACGCCGCGCGGGAATCACCGGCGTAGAAGCCACCATCCGCAATGTCGACATCTGGTCGGCTGTCGACAGTGAGGTCAGCTGTCATGTCGTAGACCTGCCAAAGCGCCTCTCCGCTCGCACGTTTCGGACTTCCTCCTGTGCTCTGCCGCGCCATGGCACATCCCATGGATCAACGCACAGCGTGACACTTTCAGTCGAATTTGTAAAGGTGGGTCTTCTGGCGTGGCCTAGGTAATGCACTGCGGGCAGCACTCAAGACTTCGCCCTGCACCACAGCGGTTCGGGTGCATGCTCTGCGATGCGCGGCAGCTTTCGCCTCAGACCCGGCGCATCCCGTAACCGGCCAGGGCGCCGAAGATGACGGCGCTGCCCACGGCGATGCTCCGGCGCGCACCTTTGACCGTCGGCTCGCGGAGGTTTACGGCTGCCTCGGCTGCCGACAATCCGACGATGACGGCCAGAACTCGGCGCCTGCCGACGAAGCTCACGCTGTTCAGCAGCATCGCGCCCAGTGCCGCCTCGCGAATTGCCCACATTCGGGTCAGAAACTCGCGTTCCGGCACACACGCGTCCGGTCCCGAAGATGTGAATCTCGCCGGCATCAGCGCGGCGAAGACACCGGTGGCCGCCATGGCAGCGCCGAGACCGACCTGTACCCCTGGCAACGGTCCAGCATGCATGGGCTAGAGAGTAGCCTCCACGTTACATTTCTGACAAGATATGTAATGCCGGTTCCAGGCTATTGAGGTTGGGGTCGCCGTCGCCCTCGCGTGAGCACTATCCGCTAACTCGTCTGGTTGGCCTTCAGATGCTTGTCGAGGAACGCGATCTGGTCGGCGACGACGCACTCGAAGGCGTCGTCGACGTAGATCGCGAAATGGCCCTCGGGATAGACCTTGACCTCACCTTTGGGCGCCTTGGCGGCGTAGCGCAGCGTGGGGCCGGCCGGTGCCACCGAGTCGGTTTCGCAGACGCAGAACAAGATTGGACACGGGATCTTGGCGGTGAGCCGGCCGGGGCGATAGGCCAGGATCTTCACCCCGATGCGGGCCGCGACCTCGTTGGGCGGCTGTGCCCCGTCGGGCATCAGCCGCAGATAACCGGCATACGCGTCGGGGGCGTTCATCAGCGCCACCTCGCCCGGCTTGCCCGCCGTCGCGACCATCACCGGGTCGTTGCCGAGCCGTGCCGCTATGAGGTCGCGGATCGCCAGCGCGCTGATGCGTGCGGTGACGAGCGGGCTGAGTGTCCGGGCCGAGGCGATCCCGTCGGTGAACGGACATTGCGCGACGACGGCCGCGATGCCGGGCAGCTGCGCCGCGGTGGCGATGACATGTCCGCCGCCAAACGACGTGCCCCACAGGCCGATTCGGCTTTGGTCGACTCCCGGCAGGGTGCGGCCGTAGGCGACGGCGGCGGTCCAGTCCTGCAATTGCATACCCACGTCGAGCAGCTGCCTCGGCTGGCCCTCACTGTCGCCGAAGTTGCGGTAGTCGAACACCAGGCACGCGTACCCAGCGGCGCTGAACCGTTCGGCATAGGCGTCCAGCCGCATGGCGCGCACCGCGCCCAGCCCGTGGGCCATCACCAGCAACGGCGCATCGCCGGTGCTGTCCGGCCGGTAGAGCCACGCGCTGATCCGGTCGTGGCCGGAGTTGAACAAAACGTCCTCCCGTTGCACCATGTGCCGCATCATTCCGTACGGTGAGGTGACACGAAAGACCGACGGTAAAGGACGCGGGTGAAGTCGACATTGCTCTCGCCCCGAGACCTGGACTTCTTGCTCTTCGAGTGGTTGCGGGTCGAGGACCTGACCAAGCGGGAACGCTTCGCCGAGCACTCTCGGGAGACGTTTAGCGGCGTGCTCGAGCTGTGCGAACAGCTGGCGACCCGATATTTCGCCCCGCACAACAAGAAGAGCGACGCGCACGAGCCCAGCTTCGACGGCACGACGCTCACGATCATTCCCGAGGTGAAGGAGGCGCTGGACGCGTTCGCGGCCGCCGATCTGCTCGGCATGGCCATGGACGCCGAACTCGGCGGAGCGCAACTTCCGGCGACGGTCGCGCAAGCCGGGTTCGCCTGGCTGGCGGCGGCCAACGTCAGCACCGCCGGCTACGTCATGCTGACGATGGCCAACGCGAACCTGATCGCGAAATTCGGTACCGCCGAACAGGTCTCGACCTTCGTCAAGCCGATGCTGGCCGGCCGGTTCTTCGGCACCATGTGCCTGTCCGAAACCCAGGCGGGATCGTCGCTGGCCGACATCGCCACCCGCGCCGAACCTCACGACGACGGCAGCTACCGGCTGTTCGGCTCGAAGATGTGGATATCCGGCGGCGAACACGAACTGACCGACAACATCGTGCATCTGGTGCTGGCCAAGATTCCAGGCGGACCACCGGGCACCAAAGGCATCTCGCTGTTCATCGTGCCCAAGTTTCTCGTCGGGCCCGACGGGTCGCTCGGCGAGCGCAACGACGTCGTGCTGGCCGGGCTCAACCACAAGATGGGCTATCGCGGAATCACCAACACCGTCCTGAACTTCGGTGAAGGGGCCTTCCGGCCCGGCGGGCAAGCCGGGGCCGTCGGCTACCTGGTCGGCGAACCCCACCGCGGCATCACCTACATGTTCACGATGATGAACGAGGCCCGCCTCGGAGTGGGTATGGGCGCTATCGCGCTGGGCTACACCGGCTACCTCAAGTCGCTGCAATACGCCCGCGAACGACCGCAAGGCCGGCCGGTGATGTCGAAAGACCCGGCAACGCCGCAGATTCCGATCATCGAGCACGCGGATGTCAAACGGATGCTGCTGGCCCAGAAGTCCTACGTGGAAGGCGCGCTGGCGCTGGGGCTGTATTGCGCCAGGCTGGTCGACATCCAGCACAGCGCCGAGTCTGCCGACGAGCGCGACAACGCCACGCTGCTGCTAGATATCCTGACTCCGGTCGCCAAAAGCTGGCCGTCGCAATGGTGTCTGGCGGCCAACGACTTGGCGATTCAGGTGCACGGCGGCTATGGCTACACCCGTGAGTACGACGTCGAGCAGCACTACCGCGACAACCGGCTCAACCCGATCCACGAGGGCACCCACGGCATCCAGAGCCTGGACCTGTTGGGCCGCAAGGTCACTCAACGCAACGGCGCAAGCCTGCTGGCCCTGGGCGACGCCATCAAGCACAGCATCGCCGCCGCCGAGGCGGCCGGCGGCGACCTGGCCGGATTCGCCGCCGAGCTGGACGCGGTGAGCCGACGGTTGACGGCAGTGACCACGGCCATGTTCTCGTCGGGCGACATCGAGGCGGCGATGGCCAACAGCGCGATCTACCTCGAGGCGTTCGGCCACCTCGTCATCGCCTGGATGTGGCTGGAGCAACTGCTGGCCGCCGACGGCAAGACCGGCGACTTCTACGACGGCAAACGCCAAGCGGCCCGCTACTTCTTCCGCTACGAATTGCCCAGGACCGCACCGCAACTCGACCTGCTGGAGAGCCTGGACCGCACCACGCTGGAGATGCAGCCGCAGTGGTTCTAGCGAGCCTGGCGAGCGTGGTGGGTGCCCGCCACGTCAGCGCCGATGCCGACGTGCTGGCCGGCCGCAGCGTCGACCACACCGGCCGCTACCGGGGACGGGCCAGTGCGCTGGTGCGGCCGGGATCGGCCGACGAGGTCGCCGAGGTGCTGCGGGTCTGCCGCGACGCCGGAGCGCACGTCACGATCCAGGGCGGCCGCACCTCGCTGGTGGCCGGGACCGTGCCCGAGCACGACGACGTGCTGCTGTCCACCGAAAGGCTCAGTGCCATCGGCGATGTCGACACCGCCGAACGCCGCATCGAAGTTGGCGCCGGCGCGACACTGGCCGCTGTGCAGCGCGCCGCGGCCTCCGCCGGCCTGGTGTTCGGTGTCGACCTCGCCGCGCGCGACACCGCGACAGTTGGCGGCATGGCGTCCACCAATGCCGGCGGACTGCGCACGGTTCGCTACGGCAACATGGGCGAGCAGGTCGTTGGTCTGGACGTCGCGCTGCCGGACGGCTCGGTGCTGCGCCGGCACAGCCGGGTGCGGGCCGACAACACCGGCTACGACCTACCGTCGCTGTTCGTCGGCGCCGAAGGCACGCTGGGCGTCATCACCGGGCTGGATCTGCGGCTGCACCCCAGCCCGACGCATCGCGTGACTGCGGTGTGCGGGTTTTCCGACCTGGCCGCACTGGTCGACGCCGGGCGGCTGTTCCGCGACCTCGACGGCATCGCCGCGCTGGAGCTGATCGACAGGCGTGCCACGGCCGCGGCACCGGTCGACGGTGACTGGCTGCTGTTGGTGGAGCTCGCATCCGACCACGACCAGACCGACCGATTGGCCGACGCGCTTGCGGGCGTGGCGATGTGCGGCGAGCCGGCCGTCGGCGTCGACCCGGCCGCGCAGCAGCGACTCTGGCGGGTGCGGGAATCGGTGGCAGAGCTGTTGGGCGTGTACGGACCGCCGCTGAAATTCGATGTTTCCCTTCCGCTTTCATCGGTCGACGGGTTCGCCGCGGGGGCCGTGGCGTTAATCGGTCGCCATGCGCCCGACGCGGTTCCGGTGCTGTTCGGGCATATCGGCGAGGGCAATCTGCATCTCAATGTGCTGCGCTGTACATCCGACGCAGAAGCCGCGGTGTACGCGGCGATGATGGAGCTGATCGCGGGCTGCGGCGGCAATGTCAGCTCCGAGCACGGCGTCGGCAGCCGAAAACGCGGCTACGTCGGCATGTCACGCGAACCGGCCGACATCGCGGCGATGCGGCGGATCAAAGCCGCTTTCGACCCGACCGGTTACCTCAACGCCGCGGTGCTGTTCAGTCCCGACGACTGATGCCCACCGCATGCCGCAGCTGGGCGAGGAATTGGTCGGCGTCGTCGCTGCGCACGATGTAGTGCGAGATCGCCACCCGGATCGCCGTCGCCGCCTTCACCGCGCCGCCGGGGCCGGGCATCAGACGCTCCAGCCCACCCCGCATGACCGGCATGATCCGCGACAACTCGGCGATGACGTGCTCGGGCTCGATATCGACCATCCGCACGCCGGTATAGGAGTGCTGGTACTCGACCATGAAGCGTAGCGCGGCGTCCAGCTTGTCGACGCCCTTCAGGCCGGCCGTCGCCTGGGCCAGGCCCCTGTCGAACACCTGCCGTTCGTAGCGCGAAAATGCCGACAGCAGTTCCTCTTTGGAGGGAAACCAGCGATACAGCGTCGGGCGGGAGACGCCGGCCTGGGTCGCGACGTCGGACAAGCTGAGCTTGCGCTTGCCGTTGCGGCCGAGCACCTCGGCGGTGGCGGCAAGGATACGCTGCTGCGTCGAGGTGTCTTCCGCGAACGTCGTCTCCACATCTAACCTTTACAAAATATCGTCGAAATGTCACGCTGTCTTGGTGCCACCCTCAACGGCCGTCGACCCCCAGATTTTAGCCGCGACAAGCAGGTCATGACCGAGTTTCGCGCCGTAGTGGTCACCGAGGCCGCGTCGTCGGTTGCGCTGGCTACCGCTGCCCGACTGGCCCGCCGCGGCGATCTCGTGCTGATGGGCGCCCGCCGCGTCGACATCTGTGAGCGGCTGGCCACCCGGCTGCGGGCGTCGGGTGCGGCGGCGTTCGCGGCCCACCTGGATCTTGCCGACACGTCCTCGATCGACCGGTTCGTCGAGTCCGCCCGATATCTGCTCGGCGAGGTCGACGTGGTGGTCACCGGCGCAGGCGCCGCAGACGGCTCCTGGGTCGGCGCGCAACACCTTGCGGCACAACTGGTTCCACCGATGATCGACGCGGGACACGGCGACGTGATCCTGATCAGCCCGGAGCTCTTCGGGCCGCCACCACGCGGGTCGCGGCGAGAGCTGGACACCTGGATGTCGGCGTTAGACGCCGAATTCATCGGCACCGGCGTGCGGGCGTCACTCATCCGATCGGCACCGGGCAATAGCCGTGCGGTGCCGGACGACGTCGGACGCCTCGTCGCCGCCATGGTGGACGCCTGCGGCCGAATGCACTTGCGGCACGTCGAGATCGTTCCACCGATGGCTGCGCCGACATTGAGCAGGGAGCGAGACGTCCGGTAGCGCTCACCCCGGACGTCGGCGCACGAGCACCGACTGCTGGATGCCCCCGAGTGGGCCCTGTTCGTCGAAGAGCGTGCCGATCGTGGTGCCGATTCCGTCGGGGCCGTAGCTGGTTTCGGCGCGGATACCGATCCACTGCCCGGCGGGAACCCGGTGCACATGCACCACGAGGTCGGTGTTGAGGAACGTCCACTTGGTGATGTCGAGTTTGGAGCCGATGCCGTTGGCGTCGTCGGCCACCGCGAAAAGCCGCTCGAGCGGTGTCATGGTCTCACCTTTGACGAGGTCGACGGTGGGGCTGATCCACGATTCGCCGGGGCCGTCGCCCCGCGGTTCGGTCAGCCACCGCCAATCCAGGCTGTGCACATAGTTGCGGTCCCAATCCTTCGCGAGGTCACGGCTTTTGGCCTCGCGCAGCGAGCGCAGCGGCGGTGCTCCGGCGCGGACCAGCTTTCGGGTGTCGAGGTGCTGCAGCCTCCAGCCGCTGGCGCGGGCCACGGGCCGCGGCTGCCCGTCCGGTCCGGGGCCGAGCATCTCGGCGCTGACCAACTCGATCTGCTTGCCGGAGCGGTCGAGTTGCGCGCGCACCCAGATGTCGCCCTCGGCCGGTACCGGACCCAACAGGTCAACCACCACCCGGCTCAGCCGGGTGTCGTCGCGCGGTGCGCAGCGCTCGAGGGCCCGCACCAACAGCGCCGACACCGGTGCGGCGTGCTGGATGGCCGCCGACCACGTGCTCCGCACCAGGTCGGTCGCCCTGAACTTTTCGCCGAGCTGGTCGTCGGCGTCCAGCAACTCGTAGTACGAATCGGTCATGTTGTGCCTTTCATGGCAGGCCGGCGCCGGGGACGTCGACGGTCACGGTGTCGAGTTGGCAGAGCCGGGTTCCCTTGAGGCGCTCGGGGTAGGCGTCGGCGCTCGAAACCAGGAACAGCGTGCGGCGTTCCGGGCCGCCGAGCGTACAGGCGATCGCAGCCCGCTCGCCGATGTCGATGCGGTGGGTTACTTTGCCGCCTAGCGTGATTCGCTCGAACTGGTGCGCCAGCGTCATCGCCGTCCACACGCCGCCCTGTGCGTCGAGCGCGATGCCGTCCGGCGGGCCGTCGAGTCCGTCCGCGAAAACGCGGCGGTCACCCAGGTTTCCGTGTGAGTCGATGGTGTACGAGGTGAGTCGCCGGCCGATCGACTCGGCGACGATCAACGTCGTGCGGTCGGGCGTGATCACCATCCCGTTGGGGAAATCGAGGTCTTTGGCTACGACGGTGACCGAGTCGTCGGGATCGAGGCGCACGATGACGCCGCCCTCGAACGCTTGGGATCCGATATAGGCGCGCCCGGCGTCGTCGACGACCATGTCCCCGAGGTTGGCGGGCACCGCGTCGCCGAGATCTGCGACGGGAGTGACGGTTTCGCCGTCGTAGCGCAACACCTGTCGGTCTTCGGCGGAGACGATCAGCAGCGATCCGTCCGGGCGGAAGCCGAGCCCGGACGGTGTGTGACCCGGCAAGGGCAAGGTGGTGACCGCGCCGCCCAGGGTGACGGTGTGCACGGCCTCGTCGAGCATGTCGGAGAACCAGAGCAGTCCCTCGAACCACCGCGGGCCTTCCCCGAAGCAGAACCCTTTGGCCAGGGGCGCCGGCGTCATGCGAGTTCTCGCGCGACGGCCGCGTGGTAGGCGTCGATGTTGGCGGGGTTGACGATTCGGAAAAACGCGTCGGGCAGCGGGGCGTCTTTGTAGGCCTCGATCGTCATCGTGCGCCGGAACAGCGTGATGCCCTGCCCAGGGTCAGTGAAGTGATACTCGATCGTCATGCGGCCCTCGAGGCCGCCGTTGCCGTCTCGGCCGTGGCCCAGACGGCCGACCGAATTGAACACGAACAGCCTGGGCCGCATGGCAATGGCGAGATGCCAGGTGAACAGCTTGTCGCCGGCCGGGCCCGCCTCCACCCAGGTGTCGCCGATCTTCAGCGGAACCTGGGGCAGCTCGCCGATGTGCGCACTGCCGGGATAGGTCTTGGTCCAGTTGGCCGGGTTGGTGACGAAGTCGTACACCGCCTCGGCGGGGTGGCTGAATGCCGTCTCGGAACTGGTGGTGACGATGCCCAATCTCATCCCTCTCTTCTCGCCGCCGCTAGCTTTACATATATGTCCGAAAGTGTCACGCTGTAGGCCATGACCACCGATGCCGATCAGACCCAGTGGTCCGTGACGGGCCTGCTTGATTTGTTCGACGCGCGCCCCGACGGTGACAACCGGTTTGCCGCCGACACCGGGCTCGCCGGGGCCGACGAGCGCCAGGTGGTGGAAGGAACCCAGGTGCTGGCGCAGGCGATTGTCGCTGTGGCCAAACGGTTTCCGGAAAAGTCGGTGCGATCCGCGCACGCGGTGTTCGCCCGTGCCGTCGTCGTCGGGCCGCCGGTCGAGTTCGAGATCGACGTGGTGCACGAAGGTCGGTCGACGGCCACGGCGGTCGTGGCGGCCATGCAGAACGGCCGGCGGTGCGTGACGGTGACCGTGTTGGTTGACGTCCCGTCACCGGACGTCATCCGGCACCACATCCCGCGGCCAGAGGTGGTTGGGCCCGCCGAGGCCAACGTCTGCCAGATGCCGATGGCCGGTCGGGAACTGCGGCTGGTCGACGTCGTCGACGTCAACAGCCCCGACGAGGTGGGACCGCCGGAGTTGTACGCGTGGTTGCACTACGACCCGATCCCGACGCGCGACGACCTGGCCAAGGCGTTGCTCGCGTACTTCACCGGCCACCTGGGCATCTCGACCACGATGCGGGCGCACGCCGGCATCGGCACCGCCCAGTCGCATCTGACGGTGTCGACCGCGCCGATGACGGTCACGGTCAGCTTCCACGAACCGGTGCGCTGGGACGGCTGGCTGCTGTACTCGCACGAAAGCACGCAAGTCGGTGCCGGAATGTCGTACATCCGCGGCACGGTGCACACCGAAGAGGGCGAGCTGCTGGCGTCTTTTGTGCAGGAGGCGTTGATCCGTCCGATGCGGCAGACCGACACCACGATCGCGGTCCAGTCGCGGTTATAACGACGGCAGCTCCGCGACGACACGGGTCCGCGTCGCGTCGAAACTCAGGTATCCCTTGATCGGCAGGCTTTCCGGCGGCGGGTCCGGGTAGCTCCAAGCGACGTCGTCGACGACCGTGTCGCCGATGACCGCGGCCCAATACGTCGCTGTCCCTTTGTAATTGCAGTAGGTCGACGTCTCGGTAGGCCGCAGGAGATCGGTGCGGACCAACGATGGGTTGACGTAGAGCCGCGCCTGGAGCGCGGTCTCGAACACGATCACCGTGTCGTCGGTGTCCACCAGCGTTGTGCCGGCGACCTCGACCCGCAGCCGGCGCCGCGTCGGCCGGCAGTCCACCCGGTGATAAGGATTGGGCGGGTAGTGCACGAGCGTGCGGCCTTCCTCCAGCCAGGTGTCGACCGCATCCCAGGGCACGTGGACGTAGCCCGGCGCTTCAGGCTCGGGCTCGTTGGGCAGTCCGCCGACCACCTCGGGCGGAAACGCATAGGACAGTGGGTGATTCGGGCGGTGCACGAGCAGTGCGCGCTCGGTGTCGATGACTGTGCGGCCGACTTTGACAGCCTGCACGCGACGAGGATGCGGCTCGACGTAGACCAAGCCGGACGGCACCGGCTTCGAGAACCGGCCCGCCGGGTCAGGGCTCAGCGGTCCTCTGCCCGCGACGAGGCTCATGTGTATACCATAGCGGACAACTTGCATTATGGCGCTAGTGGCGCCATAATGGCGCCATGCCGAGCGTGCAGATCAAGGACGTGCCGGACGAAACCCACCGGGTCTTGCGTGAGCGCGCTGCACGCGCACACCAGTCTCTGCAGGAGTACCTACGCAGCCGGCTCATCGCGGAAGCAGCTCAGCCGACTCTGGATGAGGTTCTGGATCGCGTTGCGACCCGAAAAGGCGGCTCTGTGTCGTTCCGTTCGGCGGTAGAGCACCTTCGGGAACAACGTGATCGTCGTTGATGCGAGCGTATTAGCGGTAGCGCTGGGTGACGACGGGCCAGACGGACAACAGGCGCGGGATCGCCTGGCCGGTCAGAGCTTGGCCGCACCCGAACTGATCGACCTCGAGGTGCTTTCGGTGTGGCGGCGCCATGTCGCAGCTCGTCGCATGCCGGCTCATCGAGCGGCCGAGGCAGTATCCGATTTGGCCGGTCTGGCGCTTCGCCGTGCGGCGCACCGGCCGCTGCTAGAACGGATTTGGCAGTTACGACATGCCGTTACGCCCTACGACGGGGCATACGTCGCGTTGGCAGAAGCTTTAGGTGTCGTGTTTGTCACCGCGGACAGCCGCCTGGCAGGAGCGTCCGGCGTGAAATGCAGGGTCGAAGTCTTGACGTGAGAAGTCAGTCGGCCACCTTGAGCCCCACCGCGTGGCGAAGCTGCGCCAGGAACTGGTCGCCGTCGTCGCTGCGCACCAGGTAATGCGATACCGCCACCCGGATTGCGGTCGCGGCCTTGACCGCTCCGTTGGGTCCGGGCAGCAGCCGCTGCAGGCGCGCCCGCATCACCGGAATCACTTCGGTTAGTTGGGCAATGGTGACTTCGGGCTCGACATCGACGAGCCGAACACCCGAATAGGACTGTTGGTACTGGACGATGAACCGCAATGCGGCGTCGAGTTTTTCGGTCCCGTGCAAGCCGGCGGTCGCACGGCTGATGCCTGTGTCGAACATCTGGCGCTCGTGGTCACCGAACGCGTCGAGCAGCTCCTCCTTGGAGGCAAACCATCGATACAGTGTCGGCCGCGAAACCCCGGCTTGCAGAGCGACATTGGACAGGTTGAGCTTGGTCCTGCCGTTGCGGCTGAGCACTTCGGTGGTTGCCCGCAGGATGCGGTCGCGGGTGCTCATGACGACAGCGACTTCTCGAGCAGCGCCACCGTGTTTAGGTCCTCGAGCGCGGCGACGGCCCGGCGCACACCTTCCAGCGCGATGCGTTCGGCTTGCATCCCGCCCATGCCCGCGGTGATCAGCGACGCCACATAGGCGTACAGCGCGGCCATCCGATAGCGGTCCCACAACTCGTCGCGGTCCAGTTGTGGCCCACCGGCCGCGGCCAGCGCCCGGCGATACTCGTCGAGCAGATCGTGCTCGCTTGCCTGCCGGTCCGCGGTGGTCATGCCGGTGATCAGGGTGTACGACAGTTCGCGGCTGGGATGTCCGCGGCGCAGCGCCTGCCAATCCAGCAGACCCGCCGCGCCGTCGCGGAAGTAGACGTTGCCGGGGTGGGCATCCCCGTGCATCACCGTGTGCGGCGGAGTGTCGATCAGCTGCGCCGCAGCCCGATAGTTGTCGTCGATGAAGCGACCGGCTTGCACCGGGATCGATGTGCGCTCGGCAAGCCGGCGCGCGGAGACCTTCAGCAACGACCCGGTCAACAGCGAGGTGTGATCACCCGACGCGCTGTACACCCAGCCGGGCAGCCTTTCCCAGAACGTGGCGTGCAGCCGTGCGAGCAGCTCGACGACCAGACTGGCTTGGCTGGTGTCCAGCGGATGCAGTGTGTCGGGGAAGTCGCACCGGTCGACCGCCAGATCCTCCAACACCAGCACGTAGCGTCCGGTCAACGGATCGAACGCGCTGCCGTAGCATTCCGGGACCCCGGTCAGCTGCGGCGAAAGTTGGCTGTAGAAGCGGACTTCGGTGTGCGCGAGCCGGCCCAGCTCACCCATCAGTCGCGTCGCCGCCGTTGCGGCGGGCATCTTGACGAAAACCGAGGCGGGCACGCCGTCCCCGGTGAGCCCTAGCCGGGCGCGCGACGACGTGCCCGCGTCGCCGTCGAGAACCGACACCGAGGTCACCGTGCGCCCCAACAGCCGCGACAAGACGCGTTCGTCGAGATCCGCTATCCGCCGAGGAAATGATCGGTGGCCACCGAGCACGGCATCGGTGGCAACACGCTGCAAGCCCCGGCCGAGGTGTACGGCCAGACCCACCACATTGCTCGCCACCGGTCGATAGCCTCCTAATTCCGCTAGCGTACCCGGCTAGCTTACAAATCAAAGCAAAAGTGTAAACCAGATTGGGGGCTTTAGTGGCGGGACCACTGGAAGGCATGAGGGTCGTCGAGCTCGGCGTCTGGGTGGCGGCTCCGGCCACCGGCGGCATCCTCGCCGACTGGGGCGCCGACGTCGTCAAGATCGAGCCGCCGACCGGCGATCCGGCCCGGATGTTCGGCCGGATGCTAGGGGTCGAGGACGGGACGAGTCCGCCGTTCGAAATGGACAACCGCTCCAAACGCAGCATCGTGCTGGACCTCACCAGCGACGACGGCCGCGCCACCGCACTCGAATTAGTCAGTGACGCAGACGTTTTCCTGGCAAACGTGCGGCCCGGTGCACTGCGCAGGCTGGGACTGGACTACGAGAGCGTGGCCGCGGGCAATCCCGGTCTGGTGTACGGCTTGATCACCGGCTACGGGCTGACCGGACCGGACGCCGACCGCGCCGCCTACGACATCGCGGCGTTTTGGGCCCGCGCCGGGCTGGCGCATCTGCTTACCCGTCCCGGCGACACGCCGCCGTTCCAGCGCGGGGGGATGGGCGACCACACCGCGGGCATGACCCTGGCCGCGGCGATCTGCGCGGCGCTGATCGCCCGCGCCCGCACCGGGACCGGGCAACTGGTGACCACGTCGTTGTACCGGCAGGGCGCCTACACCGTCAGCTTCGACCTCAACACCTTTCTGCTCACCGGCCACCAGATCGCGATCGGACAGCGCGAGTCGATGGGCAACCCCTGCATGAACAACTACACCGCCGGTGACGGCCGGCGGTTCTGGATCGTGGGGCTCGAGGGCGAACGGCATTGGCCGCCGCTGTGCCGGGCGGTGGCCCGTCCCGAGTGGCTGACCGATCCCCGCTTCGCGGAGCCGCGGACGCGCGCCGCCAACGCTGCCGACCTCATCGCCGAACTGGACGGGATCTTCGCGACCAAATCACTGGACGAGTGGGCGGAAACCTTTGCCCGCGAACCGGATTTCTTCTGGTCGCCGATCAACACGGTCGAGGACGTGATCGCTGACGAGCAGTTCCACGCCGGTGGTGGCCTTGTGCACGTACCCGACGGCGACGGTGGTGTGCCGATGGTCGCGACGCCGGTCGACTTTCACGGCACGCCCTGGGAACCGCGCTCGACCGCGCCTGCTCTCGGCGAGCACACCGACGAAATTCTGGCCGAACTGCGGGCTCGCCGGGAAACCTAGACTTTACAGTTTCGCTTAAAAGTGTCACGCTGTAGTCGCTCTGCCCGCTACGCACCAAGGATGATGCGATGACGACGTCGACCGTGGCATTCGGCGCTGCACCGGCCAGCCATTCACTAAGTCGTGAACTGAACTATCGGCTCGACGTCGTGGCCTTCGACGTCGTCGATGTCGTGCTGTCGGCAGGAGGGTGGCTGTTCGACCGGGCGATGGCCGGCTGGAAGGTCAGCGTTCTGCTTCCTGCGCCTTTCGATGCGCGGCCGCTACAGATCTTGGGTGTGCGGACCCGACAGTGGCAAGCCGATCTTGTCGGCGCTGCGGGATTGGCTGTCGGCGCAGAGGCTTTCGCGGCCGATGCCGGCATCCGCGACGCGGTGCTGCGGGCGCTGGACCACAGCCTGACCGAAGTGACACTGTGGGGCGACGAGTGGCCGCGCAGCGTCGATCGTGCGACGACGGCTGTGCACCATCGGTTGAGCGCTGCGGCGCGGGTGTTCAAACGCCACGCGCTCGACGCGGCCAGGATTTCGGAACCGGTCGGTCCGCTCGAAACACTGCGCAGCGACCAGCACGCCTGGTTATCGGTCTGATGCGCAAGTACTACAGCCACACGCTGCTCTACCTCCACGAGACTGTCGCACTGGGATCCGGGCGCAGCGACCGGTTCACCGAGGTGTTCGACGACACCTACCACCCAATGATGGCCGACCTGGGCGCCCGGTTATTCGCCATGTGGGAGACCACGCCCTACAACGGCCACTGGCCGCAGGCCACGATCATTTGGGAGATCGACGGATTCGCCGACTACGCGCGCATCGGCGCCGCCCACACGCGCGGCGGCAGCCACGAGGCGCCTGCGGCTAAATGGTCGGCGTTCCTCTCCGAAATCGGGGCGTCGGGCGAGGGACGCATCATGTATCCGGGACCCAGCAACAAGACCCTGGCCCAGCTGACCGACGCGAAATTCGATGCGTCCGTGGTGATTCAGGAGATCATGCAGACCAAACCCGGACGCCAGGACGACTACATCCGGGAATTGGAGCGACTGTACGTGCCGTGGTCGGAACGGACCGGCAAACGTTGGCTCGGCTCGTTCACCACCACGTTCCGCTACAACGAGGTCATCCACTACTGGGCGCTCGACGGCGGGTGGGAATGCTTCGCCGAGCACTACCCGTCCTGGAAAGAGAACCCGCCCGCCGAGATCGTCACCTGGATGAGCGTGGCCCCGGCCCTGCGCGACGGCTGGGAAGACTCGATCCTGCAGGCGCTACCACCCTCGCCGCTGCAATGATCGAGTTCTCTTACGACCCGTTCGACCCGGCGGTGATGGCCAATCCGCTGCCCTACTACCGGGTGCTGCGCGACGAGTATCCGCTGTACTACCTGCCTAAGTGGGACACCTACGCGTTGTCCCGCTTCGACGACATCTGGCGTGTGCTGGAAGTCAACGACGGTACATTTGTCGCCTCTGAGGGAACCCTGCCTGCCGCAACAGTTTTGGCCGAGCACAATGACGGGCCGGTGCCTGATCCGCCGTGGCATCCGTTGCCGTTTCACGCCGTGTTCGACGCGCCGATATACAACGGCGTCCGCCGCGCCCACAGTCAGCCGCTGCGCCCGAGGCCGGTGGCCCAACTGGAAGAACGGATCCGACAGCTGGCCAACGAGCGGCTGGATCTGCTGCTGCCGCGGGGCAGTTTCGACCTCACCCAGGACTACGGCGGCATCGTGGCGGCCTCGATGGTCTGCGACTTGCTCGGCCTGCCAACCGATCTCGCGGCCGACATCCTCGCCGCGGTCAACGCCGGCAGCCTGCCAGCGCCTGACACCGGTGTCGACACCGCCCAGGCCCGTCCGGGCTACCTGGAATATCTCACCCCAGTGGTCAAGCGGCGACGCGCCAACCCGTCCGACGGTGAGCTCCCTGTCGTCGACGGACTCCTCGGATACCGGCTGCCCGACGGCAGCGAACTCGACGACGTCGAGACCGCGACCCAACTGCTGTGCATCTTGATCGGCGGGACGGAGACCGTGCCCAAGATCGTCGCCCAGGGGCTGTGGGAACTCAGCCGGCGTCCCGAGCAGCTGGCCGCGGTGCGCGCGGATCCGGAAAGCAATGTTCCCATCGCTCGCGAGGAGATGGTCCGCTATTGCGCTCCGGCGCAATGGTTTGCGCGGACAGCGCGAAAGCCGTTCAGCATCCACGACACCACGATCCGGCCGGGCCAGCGGATCATCACGCTGCTGGCGTCGGCCAACCGCGACGAGCGGGAATACCCGCAGCCCGACGAATTCATCTGGAATCGGCCGATAAAGCGGTCGCTGGCCTTCGGCCGCGGCCAGCACTTCTGCCTGGGCTACCACCTTGCCCGCCTGGAGATCTCGGTAATGGTCCAAGAATGGTTGCGACGGGTCTCCGACTACCGCGTCAACGGCGAGGACGCGTTCCGGCCGCCGTCCAGCTTCCAGTGGGGCTGGAGCAGCGTCCCGGTGGAGGTTTGACGTGTGGTCATACCGGCTCACCGCCCCGTATCAGTTCGAGCGGACCTCGATCCCCGAGAAGACACCGGACCAGCTGGGCGACGGCCAGGTGCTGCTGCGGTTCCTGGCCGCCGGAGTGTGCGGCAGCGACCTGCCGGCGTTTCGCGGTGTGCGGGGCCGACTTCCGGGAGACGACGGCCGCAGCGCCGCCGAGAAGGACGGCTACCCGATCCACGAAATAGCAGGCGAAGTGATCGCCAGTCGGCATCCCGAGCATCGGCCGGGCGATCGCGTGGTGGGGTGGGCGTCCGGGTTCGACGGCCTGATGGAACGGGTGGTCAGCGACGGCGACGGCCTGGCCCCCTACGACCCGGCGCTCACACCTGCGTTGGCGATAGGCCTGCAGCCGCTCGCGTGTGTGCTCTACGCCATAGAGCAGCTGCCCGACCTGACCGGCCGCCACGTCGCGATCCTGGGCCAGGGCTCGATCGGGCTGCTGTTCTCCTACGTCGCCAAAGCGGCCGGCGCCCGGCAGGTCACCGGCGTCGACCCTGTCGATAGGTCCGCGGTGGCAACGGCATTCGGTGTCGACACCATGATGCGCGCCACCAGCGACCGGTGGGTCAGCCAACTAGCCGACCGACCGGATGTCGTCATCGAAGCGGTCGGTCATCAGGTCGCCACGTTGAATCATGCGATCCAGGCCGCCGCGCCGGGCGGCACTGTGTTCTACTTCGGCGTCGCCGACGACGACAGCTATCCGATCAGCATGCGCACCATGCTGCGCAACAACCTCACGCTGAAATCCGGTGTGACACTGGAGCGGCGGCGAATGCTGGACCTCGCGGCCAAATTCGCCGCCGAGCACCCCGAGCTGCTCGGGGCCTATCTGACGTACACCTTCGGCATCGACGACGTACAACCAGCTTTCGAATTGGCCTGCCGCCCGGAACCGCGCCGGGTCAAAATCGCGATCACGGACAGCGCATGACTCTCAGCCGTCTGCAACAAGCCCTCGGGCGTAGCGCACCGATCTGGGGCGGCTGGATCACCGGGCCGACACTGACGGGCCCGGAGGAATTCGCCCAGGCCGGTTACGACTACGTCGGTTTCGACGCGCAGCACAGCTATCTCGACGACGCCGACATCGCTGGCATGCTGCGCCGCCTCGAACATGTGCCGATCGCTACCGTGGTGCGTCTGTCGTCGGCCGATCCGGCGCCGATCGGACGTGTGCTCGACGCCGGCGCCGACGGCATCGTCGTCGCGATGATCGAGTCTGCCGAGCAGGCCGCGGCCGCTGTCGCCGCCACCCGATACCCGCCGGCGGGTGTGCGCAGCTTCGGTCCGCTGCGCGCAAGCCTCGGCTACGACACCGCAGCGCTGGAGGAGCGGGTGAGCGTCTTCGCGATGATCGAAACCGCCGCCGCGCTCACCGACCTAGACCAGATCTGTGCCGTGCCGGGGCTTTCCGGCATCTACGTCGGACCCTCCGACCTTGCGTTGTCGATGGGCGTCGACGTGCGCAAGTCCGCCAGCCACCCGGAGGTGCTGGACGCCATCGCGCACATTCAGCGCACGGCGTCGGAGGCGAACCTGGTCACCGGAATCCACGCCGGGACCGGCACCAACGGGCGTGCGATGGCCGGCCTGGGATATCAGATGATCACCCTGGCAGCGGAATCCCAGGCGCTGCGCCGCGGCGCGGCAGAGTTCCTCAAGGAAGCATCGTCGTGAGCCGGCGGGTTGCACTCGTGACCGGGGCCGCCCGGGGTCAGGGCTGGGCCATTGTGCAACGGCTGCGCGCCAACGGCTTTCATGTCGCAGCCTGCGATGTGAACACCGCCGAACTATCGGCCGCGGTCGACGGGCTGGACGACGACGGGGTAATCGCCGTCCCGCTCGACGTCACGTCGGCGTCGCAATGGGAACGGGCCGTCACTGAAACAGTCGAGCGATTCGGCGGGCTGACGGCTCTGGTCAACAACGCCGGGCTGCTGCGCCGCGCGCCGATCGCCGAGGAAACGGCCGAGGGGTTCGAAACCGCTTGGCGGGTCAACTGTCTGGGCGCCTTCCTGGGCATCCGCGCCGCCCTCGAGCACCTGCGGGCCGCCGAGGGGGCGGCGGTCGTCAATACCTGCAGCACCGGGGCGCTGCGTCCGTTCCCGGGACACAGCGCATATGGTTCGGCGAAGTGGGCCTTGCGAGGGCTCACCCAGATCGCCGCCGCCGAGCTCGCGCCCTCCAAAATTCGTGTCAACGCCGTATTCCCGGGGCCGATCGCGACGCCCATGCTCGACGACGCCACTCAGGCGCGGCTGGCGGCGACGTCACTATCCGGACGCATCGGCCAGCCGGCCGAAGTAGCCGACGCCGTGGCCTTCCTGCTCTCGGACCAGGCGTCGTTCATCACCGGTGCCGAGCTCGTTGTCGACGGTGGCCAGTGCCTGCAGCTTCCATGAACATCGGCATCATCGGCGCCGGGCCGGGCGGTCTCGCCTTGGGAATATTGCTGCGAAGGGCGGGTTTTCGCGACTTCACGATCTTCGACCGGGAGGACGGCGTCGGCGGAACCTGGCGGATCAACACCTATCCCGGACTGGCCTGCGACGTCAAGTCGCATCTGTATTCGTACTCGTTCGAGCTCAACCCGCACTGGTCGCGGCTATGGTCTGGGCAGCCCGAAATCCTGGCCTACTTCGAACGCTGTGCCGAACAGTACGGGCTGGAGCCACATGTGCGGCTGTGCACCGAGATCCGCTCCGCCCACTGGGACGCCGACACCCAGCAGTGGCGGCTGACCACGACAACAGGTCAGCAGCATTGCTTCGACGTCGTGGTGTCGGCCGTCGGGTTGTTCACCCGGCCGGTGATGCCGCGCCTACACGAGGAGGAGCCCTTCACCGGGACGGTGATGCACGCGGCGCGCTGGGATCATTCCGTCGATCTCACCGGCGCGCGGGTCGCCGTTCTGGGAACCGGGTCGACGGCGTCCCAGCTGGTGCCCGAGCTGGCCAAGGTCGCCGCAAAGGTCTACTCGGTGCAGCGCTCGCCGACCTGGATACTGCCCAAGCCCGATCGGCCGTATACCCGCAGGGAACGGTGGGTTTTCGCCCACATCCCGCTGGCACGGAAGCTGTACCGCGCCCGGCTGTGGCTGCGCAGCGAGGCCAACATCTCGGTAATCGAGCACGGCAGCGACAAGACCCACGAGTTCACCTCGATTGCGCTGCGGCTGTTGGAGAACACCGTCGACGACGAGCAGCTGCGCCGCACGCTGACCCCGGACCATCCGATGGGCTGCAAGCGGCTGGTCTTCTCCTCGGACTACCTGCAGGCGTTGACGCAGCCCAACGTCGAGGTGCTGAGCAGCCCAGCGCGTGCCCTGCGCACCCGCTCCCTAGTAACCGAGGACGGGACCGAACGCGACGTCGACGTCGTGGTCTGCGCCACCGGGTATGCGGCCGCCGACTATCTCGGCGAGATCGACGTGATCGGCGAGGGTGGGGTAGCGCTGCGCGACGTCTGGCGCGACGGCGCCCACGCGTATCTGGGCATGGCGGTGCCCGGATTTCCGAATTTTTTCATGCTCTACGGTCCCAACACCAACGTCGGTTCCAACAGTGTGATCTTCGTGCTGGAAGCGCAGGCCCGGTACATCGTGCGGGCCTTGAAATATCTGCGCCGCAAACGCAAGCGGTATGTATCGGTGCGGCCCGAAGCGATGGCGCGTTTCCTCGCCAAGGTCGACCAGTGGATGCAGGGCACCGTGTGGACTACCCAGTGCAGCAACTACTTTCGCGCACCGAACGGACGCGTCGTCACGCAATGGCCTCGCAGCGCCGGCGCCTTCTGGGGTATGACGCGCCGATTCAAGCCCGCCGACTTCACCTTCGAACCAGCCGGGGCCGGGTAGTGGACCGACTCGACCCCATGCTGCGCGCGCTGCCGTTGACGCGCACCGATCTCTCGGCGATTGGGCCGGCCCGCGAATCGCTCAAGGCGCGCCGGCGCGCGGCCGCCGAAACCGTCGACACCGCGGGTCTGCGGATCTGCGACGGCGTCGCCGGATCGATTCCGGTGCGGATCTACCGCGGCGGACCATCGCCCGCGCCCGTCGTTGTCTACTGCCACGCCGGGGCGTTCGTGCTGGGCAACCTCGACATCGACCACCGGCAATGTGTGGAGTTGGCCAGCCGCGGCCGCTGCACGGTGGTGTCGGTCGACTACCGGCTGGCACCGGAACATCCGTACCCGGCTGCGCTCGACGACGTTGCCGCAGTGCTGAAGTGGGTGAGTGGCAATGCGGGCGAACTGGATGTCGACCCGTCGCGGGTTGCGGTCGCCGGCAACAGCGCGGGCGCGGCGCTGGCGGCGTGCCTCGCGCAACAAGCCAGTGACGCGGTGATGTTCCAGCTGCTGCACCAGCCGGTGCTCGATGACCGGCCCACCGCGTCCAAGGAAGAATTCGCGACGACGCCGGCGTTCGACGGCCCCGCCGCCGAACTGATGTGGCGACACTACCTGGGGCCGACGGCCCCGTCGGCTGATGCCGTGCCGGCCCGGCAAAACGAATTGGGAGGGCTGCCACCGGCTTTCATCACCTGCTCGGAGGTCGACCCGCTCCGCGACGAGGCGCTCGACTACGCGACACGGCTGCTGCGCGCCGGCGTCGCGACCGAACTGCACGTCTTTCCCGGCACCTGTCATGGCTTCGATTCACTGTTGCCCGACTGGGAGGTTTCGCAGCAATTGTTCGATGTGGCGGGCCGGGCGTTGCGCCGGGCATTTAAAAGGTGATCAGCTGGCGCACGGCTGTGCCGTCGGCGAGGCGATCCATTGCCTCGTTGATGTCGTCCAACCGGATCGTCGAGGACACCAGCGCCTCCACCGGTAACCGGCCCGCGCGCCACAGCTCCACGAACCGCGGAATATCACGCGCCGGCACCGCCGAGCCCAGGTAGCTGCCGATCAGCGACCGGCCCTCGGCCACAAAACCCAACGGCGACACGCTGATCCGGGCATCCGGCGGCGGCAGCCCTACCGTGATAGTCCGGCCGCCGGGGGCGGTCAACTCGATCGCCGTCTGCAGCGCGGCGGGATGACCGACGGCCTCGACGACGATCGGCGCCTTGAGACCGGCTGCCTCCTCCGGCGTATACGCATCGTGCACGCCGAGTTCCTTTGCGGCCGTGAGCTTCTCAGGCAGCTGGTCGACGGCGATCACGCGGACGTCGTCGTGCGCTAGCGCAGTCAGCACCGCCGCCATGCCCACACCCCCGAGCCCGACGACAGCCACCGTCTGACCGGGACGCGGCTGGCCGACATTCAAAACGGCGCCACCGCCGGTCAGTACCGCGCACCCCATCAGCGCCGCCACGCCCGGCGGAACGTCATGGGGGACAGCAACGACACTGGCGCGGTGGACCACGGCATGCGTCGCAAACCCCGACACCCCGAGATGGTGATACACCGGCTGGCCGTTGCGCCGCAGCCGCATTCCGCCGCCCAGCAGAGTCCCCGCGGTGTTGGCGGCACTGCCCGGCTCGCAGGGCGTCAGGCCGTCGGTGGCGCACGCCGCACAGTGGCCGCAGCGCGGCAGGAACGCCATCACCACCCGCTGACCGACGCTCAGGTCACCAACGCCGTCGCCGACGCGTTCGACGATCCCGGCCGCCTCGTGACCGAGCAGCATCGGCACCGGCCGCACCCGATTGCCGTCGACCACCGACAGGTCGGAGTGGCATACGCCGGCCGCCTCGATGCGCACTTGCAGTTCGTCGGCGCCGGGCGGTGCCAAGTCGACGTCGCCGACGCTGATCGGCCGGGATTGCGCGTAGGGGCGTGGCGATCCGATGCGCTCCAGCACGGCGCCCCGGATTTGCAGCATGTTCGAATACAACCATGACGCCAGTACCGCCCACACCGGACAACCTGACCAGCCGCGATTTTCCGGTGCTCTGGCCCGTGCTCACCCGGTGGGCCGACAACGACATGTTCGGCCACCTCAACAACGCCGTCTACTACCAGCTTTTCGACACCGCGATCAACGCCTGGATCAACACAAACCTCACAGACATCGATCCGGTCACAACTCCGGTGCAGGGCATCGTCGCCGAATCAGGCTGCCGCTACTTCTCCGAACTGCACTTTCCTCAGCGTCTGGTCGTCGGCCTGGCGGTGACCCGACTCGGGCGCAGCAGCGTCACCTATCGGCTGGGCGTGTTCCGCGCCGGCGAAGAACTGGCCGACGGTGAAGACCAGGCGATCGCCGCGCTCGGACACTGGGTGCACGTCTACGTCGACCGCACCAGCCGCAAACCCCAACCGATCCCCGACGAGATCCGGGCCCTGCTGTCGACCGCCTGCGTCGAGTAGCGACCGCGAAGCAGAAGCCAGATAACCTAGCCCAATGCCGATCGTGAGCAAGACCGTCGAAGTCGCCGCCGACGCGGCCTCGATCATGGCCATCGTCGCCGACTTCGAGTCGTATCCCCAGTGGAACGAGGAGATCAAGGGTCTGTGGGTGCTGGCCCGCTACGACGACGGCCGGCCCAGCCAGCTACGGCTCGACGCCGCATGGCAAGGCATCGAGGGCACCTACATCCAGGCGGTGTACTACCCGAGCCCGAACCAGATTCAGACCGTCATGCAGCAGGGCGACCTGTTCACCAAACAAGAGCAACTGTTCAGCGTGGTCGAGATGGGCTCGACGTCACTGCTGACCGTGGACATGGACGTCGAGACCGAGATGTCGGTGCCAAAGCCGATGGTCAAGTCGATGGCCAACAACGTCTTGGACTACCTGGCGGAGAACCTCAAAAAGCGCGCCGAGCAGCTGGCCGCCAACCGTTAGTCCCAGATCCCGCTGTCGTCCAGCTTCTCGCTCAGGCGGCGCGCGCCGTCGACGAACTGCCAGTTGGTGTGCTCGACGACGGCCGCGGCGTCGCGGCGGCGCAACGCGGCGATCAACTGGCGGTGGTTCTCCACCGCCGCCTCACCCCAACTCCGGTCCGCGGCGTACACCCGCAGCGGCATGTACCGCGCGGCGTGCAACAGAAACCACGCCAGCTTGATCCGGCCGGTGGCACGGTTGAAGGCCCGGTGAAACGCGAACTCGGTGGTCGCGATCGCCTCGACGTCGGCGGACGCCACCGCCGCCGCCAGCGACTGGTTGATCCGTTCGAGTTCGTCGATTTCCGCGTCGGTGATCTGCTGCGCGGCCGTCGCGGCCAGCTCCTTGGCGATGGTGGCCTGCAACCAGAAGATGTCGTCAACGTCCTGGCGGGTCAGCGGCACCACCACATGTCCGCGGTGCGGCTCCAGTTGCACCATGCCCTCGCCGCTCAGTTTCAGCAGCGCCTCACGCACCGGGGTGATGCTGACACCGAGTTTGGCGGCCGTCTCGTCGAGCCGGATGAACGTCCCAGGCGCTAGGGCGCCCGACATGATCGCGGCCCGCAAATGGGTTGCGACCTCGTCGGAAAGCTGAGCCCGCCGCAGCGGAAGCCGACCACGCGGATGCGCGGAAGGGGGCGCCTTCACGGGACTTGTCTTCGTGGCACCAAGACCATAATGTGACCCAGACAACACCAAGTTTTATCAAATATCAACTTCACCGGGATGATGAAGGGAATCGCTCGTTGACCGCACAGTTGGCCGCCACCACCGAACAGCCCTACCTGTCGCGCCGGCAGAACTGGGTGAATCAACTCGAGCGCCATGCACTGATGCAGCCCGGTGCGACAGCGTTGCGTTTCCTGGGCAAAACCATCACCTGGGGCCAGCTTCGAGACCGCGTCACCGCGTTGGCCGCTGCGCTGAGCCGCCGCGGGGTCGCGTTCGGGGACCGGGTCATGATCCTGATGCTGAACCGGCCCGAGTTCGTCGAATCGGTGCTGGCCGCCAACATGCTCGGCGCCATCGCGGTCCCGGTGAACTTCCGGCTCACGCCGACCGAGCTCGCATTCCTGGTCGACGACTGCCAGGCGCGGGTGATGGTCACCGAACCCGTGCTTGCCGCCGTCGGCGCCGGCGTCCGCGACATCACCCCGGTACTCGACATGATCATCGTCGCCGAGGCCGCCGGCGATGACGGCGTGGTCGGCTACGAAGAACTGGTCAACGAGTCCGGCGACGCACCCGACCCCGTCGACATTCCCAACGACTCGCCCGCGCTGATCATGTACACCTCGGGCACCACCGGGCGGCCGAAGGGCGCGGTGCTGACCCACACCAATCTCACCGGGCAGACGATGACGGCGCTCTATACCAGTGGCGCCGACCTCAACAACGATGTCGGATTCATCGGGGTGCCGCTCTTCCACATCGCCGGGATCGGCAACATGCTGACCGGGATGCTGCTCGGCATCCCCACCGTGATCCATCCACTGGGTGCATTCGATCCCGGGCAGCTGCTCGACGTCCTGGCGGCCGAGAAGGTGACCGGGATTTTCCTGGTGCCGGCCCAATGGCAGGCGGTTTGCGCTGCGCAGCAGGCGAATCCACGTGACGTCCGGTTGCGGGTGATGTCGTGGGGCGCCGCACCGGCGTCGGACACTTTGCTGCGCCAGATGTCGGAAACGTTCCCGGGCACCCAGATACTGGCGGCGTTCGGTCAGACCGAGATGTCCCCGGTCACCTGCATGCTGCTCGGCGACGACGCGATTCGTAAGCGAGGATCGGTCGGCAAAGTGATACCGACGGTCACCGCCCGGGTGGTCGACGACAACATGAACGACGTGCCCATCGGCGAGGTGGGTGAAATTGTCTACCGCGCACCTACATTGATGAGCGGCTACTGGAACAACCCGCAGGCGACGGCGGAAGCATTTGCCGGCGGTTGGTTCCACTCCGGTGACCTCGTCCGGATGGACGAGGACGGGTACGTCTGGGTGGTCGACCGCAAGAAGGACATGATCATCTCCGGCGGCGAAAACATTTACTGCGCGGAGGTGGAGAACGTGCTGGCCAGTCATCCTGCCATCGTCGAGGTCGCGGTGATCGGCCGACCGGACGAGAAGTGGGGTGAGGTGCCGATCGCGGTCGCCGCGGTCACCGCCGACGATCCGCAAAACAGATTGAGCCTCAAGGACCTCGACGAGTTCCTCACCGAGCGGCTCGCGCGCTACAAGCATCCGAAAGGTCTCGAGATCGTCGACGCGCTGCCGCGCAACCCGGCGGGCAAGGTGCTCAAGACGGAACTGCGCGCTCGCTACGGTGCACCGAAAGCCTCCCAAACCGCGTCTGCATCAAGAGATTCTGCGGGCGGCCCATGAAGCTGACATAACAATAAGGTCCCAGGTCAAACTGACGAAAGGTCAATAGTGCGGATGCGGTGCGCGGCGAGCGTGCCATCGGGTATGGTCCTGTGGTCTCGCTTACTACCCCTGGGTAACGAGGCGGCGGTCACACACGTTGGGATGGGGCAAGGAGGAGGCGTGCGACATGATCCGCCGCGACGTCGCAAGGCGCGCGGTTCAGTCGTAAGGGGGCTCCGATGACGACGACGCAGCCACGGCTCCACGATTATGTTCGCGACCAACTCGGTCCACCGCTCGTGCTCGTCGGCGGCTTTTTCCGGATGTGCACGCTGAGTGGAAAAGCGTTGTTCCGCCCGCCATTTCAATGGCGTGAGTTCATCCTCCAGTGCTGGTTCATCATGCGGGTTGCGCTGCTGCCCACCATGGCGGTGTCGATCCCGGTAACAGCGCTTTTCATCTTCACGTTCAACATCCTGCTGATCCAGGTTGGCGCCGCCGATATCTCGGGCGCGGGCGCCGGGATCGCGGTGATCACCCAGATCGGCCCGATCAACACGGTGCTGGTGGTCGCGGGGGCGGTGTCCACCGCCATTTGTGCCGACCTGGGTGCTCGCACCATCCGCGAAGAGATCGACGCGATGGAGGTGCTGGGCATCGACCCCATCCATCGGTTGGTGGTGCCACGGGTTTTGGCCTGTGCATTGGCCTCGATGCTGCTCAATGCGCTGGTGTGCATGGTCGGTCTGGTCGGTGGCTTCCTGTTCGGTGTCTACATGCAAAACATTTCGGCCGGCGCCTACTTGTCCTCGCTGACCTTGGTCACCGGGCTGCCGGAGGTGGTCATCGCGACGGTCAAGGCTTTGACGTTCGGGCTCATTGCGGGCCTGGTCGGTTGCTACCGCGGGCTGACGGTGCGCGGCGGTTCCAAGGGTCTGGGTACCGCGGTCAACGAGACCGTGGTCTTGTGTGTGGTGGCGCTGTTCGCGGTCAACGTGGTGCTGACCACCATCGGTGTGCGATTCGGAACGGGGGCCCTGGGATGAGCATGGCCCAAGTCCTGCGGACTCGTTTCCCGCGGGCATCGGCGAATCTCCGTCGCTACAGCGGCAGTGTCACCCGACCGCTCGACGAAGCCGGCAGGCTGGGCTGGTTCGCGGTCATCGGCGGACGCGACATGGCATGGGCCGTCACGCGTTACCGCAAGGAAATCCTGCGGCTGATCGCCGAGATCGGCATGGGCACCGGCGCCATGGCCGTCGTCGGCGGGACCGCGGTCATCATCGCGTTCGTGTCGCTGTCCGCCGGCTCGCTGGTCGCCATCCAGGGTCTCGCGTCGCTGGGCCACATTGGACTGCAGACCCTGCTCGGGTTCCTTGCAGCATTCATCAACGTGCGCCTTGTCGCTCCCATCGTCACTGGCATTGCGCTGGCGGCCACGGTTGGCGCCGGCGCCACCGCCGAGCTGGGTGCCATGCGAATCAGCGAGGAGATCGACGCGCTGGAGGTGATGGGCATCAAGTCGATGGCGTACCTGGTGTCCACCCGGGCGCTGGCCGGACTGGTGGTGATCATCCCGCTCTACTCGGTGGGCCTGATCCTGTCGTTCCTGTCTCCGCAGGCGTTGACGACGGTGTTGTACGGACAGTCGTCCGGCACCTACGACCACTATTTCCGAACCTTCTTGCGCCCCAACGACGTGTTTTGGTCATTCGTGGAGGTCATCATCATCGCGGGGGTCGTGATGCTCACCCATTGCTATTACGGGTACAACGCCAGCGGCGGTCCGGTCGGCGTCGGTGAGGCAGTCGGCCGCTCGATGCGTTTTTCGCTGGTCTCGACGCCCGTCGTCATGCTGTTGGCCGAAATGGCGCTCTACGGCGTCGACCCCAACTTCGCATTTACGGTGTGAGGCAACGGGATACGCCATGACGACGCCGCAGGGAAAGATAAACAAACCACCGGCCCAGCCGTACAGGTTGGCCGGTGTGGTCGTTGCGTTGGTCAGCGTGCTGGTGCTGTGGCTGGTCTACCTGCAGTACAAGGGAGATTTCACCGCCAAGACGCAGCTGACGATGCTGTCGGGCCGGGCGGGTCTGGTGATGGATCCCGGCGCGAAGGTCACCTACAACGGTGTGCAGATCGGCCGGGTGGCCCACATCGCGGAGATCCAGAAAGACGGTCGGCCGACGGCCAAGTTCACGCTGGACGTGTATCCCCGCTACCTCAAGCTGATTCCGGCCAACGTGGATGCCAACATCAAGGCCACCACGGTGTTCGGCCAAAAGTACGTGTCGCTCACGTCGCCGAAAAACCCCACGCCGCAACGGATCACACCACGTCATGTGATCGACGCAAGGTCGGTGACCACCGAGTTCAACACTTTGTTCCAGACGATCATGTCGATCTCCGAGAAGGTCGACCCGGTCAAGGTGAACCTGACCCTCTCCGCGGCCGCGGAAGCGCTGAACGGATTGGGCGACAAGTTCGGTCAGTCGATCGTCAACGGCAACGCCATCCTCGACGACGTGAACCCACGGATGCCGACCATCCGTCACGACGTTCAACAGTTGGCCACGCTCGGCGACACTTACGCCAACGCGTCGCCAGACCTGTTCGACTTCCTCAACAACGCGGTCGTCACGGCACGCACCCTGCATGAAAACGAAAAGAACCTGGATCAGGCGTTGCTCGCGGCGACGGGCTTCGGCGACACCGGCGCCGACATCGTCAATCGGGGCGGGCCGTACCTGGCGCGTGGCGCCGCCGATCTGGTTCCCAGCGCGCAGCTGCTCAACACCTATGCTCCGGAGATCTTCTGCGCCGTCCGCAACATCAGCGAGGCGGAACCGAAGGTCGCCGCGTTCACCGGTGGCTTCGGCGGCTACGAGCTGCGAACCAACGTCGCGCTGCTTTCCGGGTTGGGAATGCTGGCGTCTCTGCCCGGGGCGGGCATCACCGCGGCGACGATGGGACTGGCAGGGTTGGCCGGACTCGTCGGCGGATCGCCGAATCCCTATATCTACCCGGAGAATCTGCCGCGCATCAACGCTCGCGGCGGTCCGGGCGGGGCGCCGGGTTGTTGGCAGAAGATCACCCGTGAGCTGTGGCCGGCGCCGTATCTGGTCGTTGATACCGGCGTCAGCCTAGCGCCGTACAACCACGTAGACGTCGGCTCGCCGTACGCAATCGAGTACGTCTGGGGCCGCCAAGTAGGGGACAACACGATCAACCCATGAGTATCAGAGGCACTGTCATCAAGCTCGGCATCATCGGAACGGTGCTGCTGGCATTCACGGCGCTCCTCGTTGTGGTGTTCGGTCAGATGCGCTTCGACCGGACCTACAGCTACTCCGCGGAATTCAGCAATGCCAGCGGATTGCGCAACGGGCAGTTCGTCCGCGCCTCCGGGGTGGAGATCGGGAAAGTCAAGAAGATCAAGCTGGTCGACAACGGCCACAAGGTGCATGTGGACTTCGACGTCGACCGCGGCGTGCGGCTGTACCAGTCCACGACCGCGCAGATCCGGTACCTCAACCTGATCGGTGACCGTTACATGGAGCTCAAGCGCGGGGAGGGCGAAGGTTCCGATCGGGTGCTGCCGCCCGGTGGGTTCATCCCGCTCTCGCGCACCCAGCCGGCCTTGGACCTCGACGCGTTGATCGGTGGTTTCAAGCCGCTGTTTCGGGCGCTCGACCCGGACAAGGTCAACAACATCGCCTCGTCGATCATCACGGTCTTCCAGGGCCAAGGCGGCACCATCAACGACATCCTCGACCAGACAGCACAACTGACCTCTCACATCGCCGAGCGTGACCAGGCCATCGGCGAGGTGATCAAGAACCTCAACATCGTGCTCGACACCACCGTGCGGCACCGCAAGCAGTTCGACGAGACCGTCGACAACTTCGAGAAATTGATCAGCGGGCTGAACAATCACGCCGACTCGCTCGCCGCCAACACCGCGCATATCAGCGACGCCGCGGGAACGGTGGCCGACCTGTTGGCCGAGAACCGGTCCCTGTTGCACGACACCATCAACTACCTGGACCCGATCCAGCAAGCGATCATCGATCAGCGCGACCAGTACGACGATCTCCTGCGCCGCGCGCCGGTCGGGGTGAACACGGTGGGCCGAGCTGTCGGTAGCTATGGAGACTGGGTGAACTTCTACTTGTGTGATCTGACGCTGAAGACCAACGGGTTACAGCCTGGCGGGCCGGTTCGCACGGTCAAGATCTGGCAGCAGCCGACGGGTAGGTGCACGCCGCAATGAGAACCCTCGAGCCTGCCAACCGGCTCCGCATCGGCCTGATGGGCATCGTGGTCACGCTGCTCGTCGTCGGCGTGGGCCAAACCTTGACCAGTGTCCCGATGTTGTTCGCCAGTCCCATCTACTTCGCACAGTTCCCCGACTCGGGCGGATTGAACAAGGGCGACAAGGTGCGCATCGCCGGCATGAACGTCGGCAAGGTCGAGGGAATCAAGATCGACGGCGACCACATCGTGATGAAATTCTCGACCGGCAGCCAAACCATCGGCACCGAGAGCCGCCTAGCGATCAAGACCGACACCATCCTCGGCCGCAAAGTGCTCGAGATCGACCCGCGCGGCACCCAGAAGCTGCGTCCGAACGGCACACTGCCGCTGGGTCAAAGCACCACCCCGTACCAGATTTACGACGCGTTCTTCGACGTCACCAAGGCCGCCGCGGGCTGGGACATCGACACCGTCAAGCGGTCTTTGAACGTGTTGTCGGAAACCATCGACGAGACCTACCCGCACCTGAGCGAGGCCCTAGACGGGGTGGCCAAGTTCTCCGACACCATCGGCAAGCGCGACGAGCAGGTCACCCACTTGCTCAAGCAGGCCAACCAGGTGGCCAGTGTGCTCGGGGAGCGCAGCGATCAGATCGACCGCCTGTTCGTGAACTCGAATACGCTGCTGGCGGCGTTCAACCAGCGAAGCCGCGCCATCGGTGCGTTGCTGGGCAACGTCTCCGCGCTCTCGACGCAGCTGCAAGGCGTCATCAACGACAACCCCAACCTCAATCACGTGCTCGAGCAGCTGCGCACCGTCAGCGACCTGTTGGTCGCGCGCAAGGACGACCTGGCCACCGCGGTCACCCTGCTCTCCAAAACCATCGCCGCCTTCAACGAAACCGTCGCGTCGGGACCGTATTTCAAGGTGTCGCTGGCCAACTGGCTGCTAACGCCGGGCTGGATCCTGCAGCCGTGGGTGGATGCGGCGTTCAAGAAGCGCGGCCTCGATCCGGAGGACTTCTGGCGCAGCGCGGGGCTGCCGGCGTTCCGGTTCCCCGACCCCAACGGCACCCGGTTCCCCAACGGTGCGCCGCCTCCGGCACCGCCTGTGTTGGAGGGCACGCCAGATCACCCGGGACCGGCCGTCGCTCCGGGCTCGCCATGCTCGTACGCGCCGACGCCGGATCTGCTGCCGCGGCCGTGGAACCCGATGCCGTGTGCGGGCGTCGACCAGAGCGTGGGCCCGTTCGGGCCGAACGGGCCGTACCCCGCGTTGCCCGACGTGTTGTCGTCGCCGCCGAACCCCAACGGCTTGCCGCCGACACCGGGGATCTCGGTCGGTGGGCGACCGGGCGAGGTCGCACCGGACGTTCCGGGCACACCGGTGCCGATCGCCCCGGGTCCGCCTGGGGGACGCAGCGAGCCACCGGGTCCGGTGGCTGGTCCGGCTCCGGCGAATCCCGCGGCGGCGCCCCCGCCGGCACCTCTGCCTCCCGGACCGCCGGCGCCACCGGGGCCGGGCAACCAGTTGCCGGCGCCGTTCATCCCGCCTGGTCAAGGCGGAAACAGCCAGCCAGGCGGTGGGGGAGGAAGCTTGGGAGGTAGAGAAGGTTGAGCACCGTCTTCGATATCCGCAACCTGCGGCTACCCAAGCTGTCGCGGGCGGCGGTAATCATCGGCTCGCTGGTGATCGTGCTTGCCCTGGTCGCCGGCTACGTCGGGATTCAGCTCTTCAAAAAACTGACCAACAACACCGTCGTCGCATACTTCCCCGAAGCCAACGCGCTATATCGAGGCGACGAAGTCCGGATCATGGGCGTGCCCGTCGGCTCGATCGACAAGATCGAGCCGGCCGGCGACAAGATGAAGGTGACCTTCCACTACGCCAACAAGTACAAGGTGCCGGCCAACGCGTCGGCGGAGATTCTCAACCCCACCCTGGTGGCGTCGCGCTACATCCAGTTGGACCCGCCCTACAAGGGCGGCCCGGTGCTGGGCGACAACGCGGTGATCCCGATCGAGCGCACCCAGGTGCCCACCGAGTGGGACCAGCTGCGCAACACGGTCACGAACATCATCTCCAAACTCGGCCCCACCAAGGAGCAGCCCAAGGGGCCGTTCGGCGACATCATCGAGTCGTTCGCCAACGGGCTGGCCGGCAAGGGCAAGAAGATCAACACCACGCTGGATGCCCTGTCGCGGTCCCTGAATGCGCTCAACGAGGGCCGCGGCGACTTCTTCGCCGTGGTGCGCAGTTTGGCTCTCTTCGTCAACGCGCTGCACGAGGACGACCAGAAGTTCGTCGCGCTCAACAAGAACCTGGCTCAGTTCACCGACAGCCTGGCCGGCTCGGACCGCGACCTGGCCAACGCCATCCAGCAGTTCGACAGTTTGCTCACGACACTGCGGCCGTTCCTGGCCAAGAACCGCGAAGTGCTGGCACACGACGTCAACAACCTCGCGTCGGCAACCAACACACTGCTGCAGCCCGATCCGCTGAATGGCTTGGAAACCGTGCTGCACGTGGCGCCGACGGCGCTGGCGAACCTGAACCAGATCTACCACCCGTCGATCGGCGCCGTCGTCGGCCAGCCGGTGTCGATCCTCGGCGGCATCGGCTTCGCGAACCCGATGCAGTTGATATGCAGCACGATTCAGGCCTTCAGCCGGGCGGGCTACCAGGAATCCGCCGAACTGTGTGCGCAGTATCTGGCGCCGATTCTGGACGCGATCAAGTTCAACTACATCCCGTTCGGGTTGAACTTCTTCAGCACCGCCGCGACGCTGCCCAAGGAGGTCGCCTACTCCGAACCGCGGCTGCAGCCGCCACCGGGATACAAGGACACCACCGTGCCGGGGATCTGGGTGCCCGACACCCCGACCTCGCACCGCAACACGCAGCCGGGCTGGATCGTCGCGCCCGGAATGCAAGGGACGCAGGTGGGTCCGATCACCGAAGGCCTGCTGACCCCGGAATCGCTGGCCGAACTGATGGGTGGCCCGAACATCGAGCCGGTCCAGTCGCAGTACCAAACCCCGCCGGGGCCGCCCAACGCGTACAACGAGGAGCCCGGCCCGCTGCCGTTCGTCGGCGTACCCGGGAATCCGCAGCCGATACCACCGCCGCCGCCCGGGCCCGAGGTGGTGCCCGGACCGGTCGCGCCGACGCCGGCACCGGTCTCGGGGCCGGTCAGTCCGCAGGTACCGGGTCCCGGTGGACCACCGCTGCCCGCTGAGGCAGCCTCTTCGACAGGAGGGGGCTCGTGAGCCGCGTGATGAGCGCCGTGAGCGGCGCGAAGAGTCCGGCGAACAAAGAGCTGGTGAGCCGAGTAATGCACTTGGTCCGCCACCGGGCCTGGCAGGGGCTGGTTCTGGCGGTCGTCGCGGTGATGCTGAGTTCGTGTGGCTGGCACGGCATCTCGAACGTGGCCCTGCCCGGCGGTCCGGGCAGCGGAGCCGGCGCCTACACCCTCTACGTGCAGGTGCCGGACACACTGGCGATCAACGGCAACAGCAAGGTGATGGTCGCCGACGTGTTCGTCGGCAAGATTCGCGACATCCAGCTGAAGAACTGGGTGGCCACGCTGACGCTAGGCGTGGACGGCAACGTCAAGCTGCCGAAGAACGCCACCGCCAAGATCGGGCAGACCAGCTTGCTGGGTACGCAGCACATCGAGCTGGCGGCACCGCCGAACCCGTCGCCGCAACTGCTGAAGGACGGCGACACCATCCCGCTGAAGAACTCGTCGGCGTGGCCCAACATCGAGCGCACGTTGGCCAGTCTCGCAATGATTCTGCGCGGCGGCGGCATCTCGAACCTCGAGGTGATCCAGAACGAGGTCAACAACATCCTGAGCGGACGCGGCCCGCAGATCCGCGCGTTCCTCGGGAAGCTGGACACCTTCACCGCCGAGCTCAACCAGCAACGCGACGACATCACCCACGCCATCGATTCCACCAACCGGCTGCTGGCGTATGTGGGCAACCGCGCGGATGTGCTGGATCGGGTACTGACCGAATTCCCGCCGCTGATCAAGCATTTCGCCGAAAAGCAGCAACTGCTGATCGACGCCACCAATGCGCTGGGCCGTCTGAGCCTGGCCGCCGACCAGTACCTGTCGGAAACGCGGGGCCCGCTGCATCAGAACCTGCAGCTGCTGCAGTGCCCGTTGAAGGAGTTGGGCCGCGCCGCGCCGTATCTGCTCGGCACGCTGAAGATCCTCGCCACCATCCCGTTCGACATCGACACCGCTCCGAAGCTGATTCGAGGCGACTTCATGAACGCCTCGCTCAACCTCGACACGACGTTGTCGACCGTCGACAACGCGTTCCTCACCGGAACCGGGTTGTCCGGTGCGTTGCGGGCACTCGAGCAGTCGTATGGCCGTGACCCGGCGACGATGATTCCCGACGTCCGCTACACGCCGAACCCGAACGACGCCCCCGGCGGACCTTTGGTGGAGAGGGCGACATGCTGACTCGGTTCATCAAGCGCCAGTTGGTGCTATTCGGCATCATCACCGTGGTCGCCCTGGTGGTGCTCGGTTGGTACTACCTGCGGATCCCGACCTTGATCGGTATCGGCCAGTACCAGCTGAAGGCGGACCTGCCGGCGTCGGGTGGCTTGTACCCGACGGCGAACGTCACCTATCGCGGCATCACGATCGGCAAGGTCACCGATGTCGAGCCGACCGAGCGCGGCGCGCAGGCGACGATGAGCATCGACAGCCGTTACAAGATCCCGGCCGATGCGACGGCGAACGTGCACTCGGTGTCGGCGGTCGGTGAGCAATACCTGGACCTGGTGTCACCGGGCAATCCGGGCAGGTTCTTCTCGCCCGGACAGACCATCACCAAGGGCACGGTGCCCAGTGAGATCGGGCCGGCTCTGGACACCGCCTACCGCGGGTTGGAGGCCTTGCCCAAGGACAAGATCGGTCAACTGCTCGACGAGACTGCGCAATCGGTTGGTGGATTGGGCCCGGCCCTGCAACGGCTGGTCGACTCTACTCAGGCGATCGTCGGTGACTTCCGGACGAATATCCGCGACGTCGACGACATCATCCAGAACTCGGCGCCGATCCTGGACAGCCAGGCCACCTCCAGCCCGCAGATCGAGCGCTGGGCGCACAACCTGAATGTGTTGGGCGCACAGGCGGCCGAAAAGGACCAGAACCTGCGGGACCTGCTACCGAAGGCGGCGCCGACCGCCGACGACCTCAACGCGGTGTTCAGCGACGTCCGGGATTCGCTGCCGCAGACCCTGGCCAATCTGTCGGTCGTGATCGAGATGCTCAAGCGTTACCACGCCGGCGTCGAGCAGGTGCTGGTGCTATTGCCGCAGGCCGGTTCGATCATCCAGACGATCTCGACTCCGTACGAGCAAGAACACAATGCGGTGCTGGACCTCGGTGTGGCGATCAACCAGCCGCCGCCATGTCTGACCGGGTGGCCTCCCGCGGCTGAGTGGCGGTCGCCGGCGGATGTCAGCCTCGCGCCCCTGCCGGAAGGTGCGTACTGCAAGATCCCGCAGGAGACTCCCGCCAACGTGGTGCGCGGTGCGCGCAACATCCCGTGTGTCGACGTGCCGGGTAAGCGCGCCGCGACGCCGAAGGAGTGCCGCAGCAACAAGCCCTACGAGCCGGCCGGTACCAACCCGTGGTACGGCGACCCGAACCAGATCCTCAACTGCCCGGCGCCCGGCGCCCGCTGTGATCAGCCGGTGAATCCGGGCCAGGTGATACCGGCGCCGTCGATCAACAACGGACTGAACCCGCTGCCTGCCAGTAAGCTGCCGCCCGGAGGCCTGACGCCGCCGCCGATCAGCGACCCGCTGCAGCGGCCCGGTTCGGGTACCGTCCAGTGCAACGGGCAACAGCCCAACCCGTGCATCTACACCCCGGCTGGGCCTCCCACCGCGGTCTATAGTCCTCAGAGCGGTGAGGTGACGGGCCCCGACGGAGTTAAATACTCCGTCAACAACTCGAGCAACACAGGAGACGACGGATGGAAGGAGATGCTGGCGCCAGCCAGCTGAACCCCGCCGAAACAGACGATTCGTCGTCAGATCAGACCAGCACCGAGGTGAAGAGCGAGGATTCGTCGCCGGAGGTGACGGCCGAGGATTCGCCAGAATCCGAGGGCGGAGCCGACCAGACAAGCCCGGAGTTGACGGCCGAGGATTCGCCAGAATCCGAGGGGACGGCCGATGAGGACTCCGAGGCGGAAGCCCAGGCGGAGGATGCGGCCGAAGACGCTGTTGACGAGCGGAACCCGTCGCGCCTGGGACGCCGGTGGTGGATCGGCATCGCCGCTGCGCTTCTTCTGCTGGCCGGTGGCATCGGGGCCGGCGGCTACCTCGCACTGCGTTTCAATCAAGACAGCCAGGCCATTGCGCGCCATGAGGCGCAGGCTGTCGCGGCCGCAAAGGACTGCATCGCGGCAACCCAGGCGCCAGATGTTGAGGCAATGTCGGCCGGGGCGCAAAAGATTATCGACTGCAGCACCGGAGATTTCCGGTCCCAAGCGGTGCTGTACAGCAGCCTGTTCGTCCAGGCCTATCAGGTTGCCAACGTTCAGGTCCAGGTGTCTGATCTGCGCGGGGCGGTAGAACGGCGCAATCCGGACGGCTCATTCGACGTCCTCGTGGCCCTGCGCGTCAAGATGTCCAACACCGAAACGCAGAACCGGGAAATCGGCTACCGATTGCGGGCGAAGATGGCACCCGATGAAGGGCAGTACCGGATTGCCAAGCTCGACCAGGTGGCCAAGTGACGGCGGTGGTCGCCGAGACCGACATCACGCCGGCAGTCGAAACGGCGCTGCCGAATAGCCTGGCGCACTGGCATATCCGCGCCGCTGCGTTCATCGTCGATGTATTGCCCGGCGTCGCCGTGGTGGCGACGATGACGTTGGGATCGTTGGCGGTGCCGGTACGCGGCGCGTGGTGGTCGCTGTGTATTGCCGTTGCGGCGACCGCGATACTGCTGACGCTGATAAACCGGACGGTGTGGCCGGCGAATCGCGGTTGGAGCCTGGGCCGCGCCTTGATGGGAATCACCGTCGTACGCCGCGACGGGGGTTCCGCCGGGGTGGGGCGGCTGCTGCTGAGGGACTTCGCCCACCTGTTGGACACCATCTCGGTGTTCGTGGGTTGGCTTTGGCCGCTGTGGGATTCGCGGCGACGGACGTTTGCCGACCTGCTGCTGCGCACCGAGGTGCGCCGCGTCGATGCGGATCAGCGGCCCGCTATCGCCCGTCGGCTTGCCGCAATCGTCGTGGCGACCGCGGCGGCGCTGTGCGCGGGTGGTGCCGCGTTGAGCTTCACGGTGGTGTTTATGAACGAGCGGGCCTCCGACCAGACGCGCGCCGCCGTCCAGGCGCAGGGGCCGAAGATCGTCGCCGAGATGCTGACCTACGACCCGAAAACTCTGCAACAGGACTTCGCGCGGGCGCGATCGCTGACGACGGACAAATACCGCGACCGGCTCGCCAAACAGCAAGAGGTAGTGCAAAAGGGCCAACCTGTGGTCAACGAGTATTGGGTGACCAACAGCGCGGTCAAGTCCGCGACACCGGATCGGGCGGAGATGCTGTTGTTTCTGCAGGGTCATCGCGGCGGTGAGCAACAGCAGCGATTCATCACCGCCACCGTCCGGGTTACGTTCGCCAAGGGCCCAGATGCGCGGTGGCTCGTCGACGACCTGACCGTGGTGACCAAACCCAAACCAGCCAAGGGTCAAAAATGAGCCCGCGCCGCCGAGTTCAGCCCGGTGAACAGCCACTGTTACCGCAGGGGATGCCGAAAACTTCGCTGTGGTCGCGGATGTCGTTGCGGCAGTGGAAGTTACCGCGGCAGTGGTGGAAGCCGTCCCGGCAGTGGGTCATGCCCCTGGCGATGACCCTCGCCGTATTGGTCGCGGCGGGCGCGATCACCGCGTCGTCGTTCATCCTGGTCAACCATCGCAAACATCACGAGTTGGCGATGAAAGAAGTCGACGTCCTGGGATTTGCCCGATCGTTCATGACGTCATTCACGTCGCTGGATCCGTTCCACGCCAACGCCTACGTCGACCGGATATTGGCCAACGGCACAGGCGATTTCGCCAAGCAATACCGAGACAAGGTCAACGAGGTCCTCCTCAACGTCGCGCAGGCGGAGCCGACGAAAGGCACCGCTCTGGATGCCGGGGTGGAACGGTGGAACGACGACGGCAGCGCAAGCGTGCTGGTGGCTACCGAAGTTACCTACAAGACTCCCGACGGAAAGCAAACAATCGAGAGCACAAATCGTTGGGTGTTAACCGCTCAGCGGGAAGGCGACCAGTGGAAGATCAGCAGCCTGCAGCAGGTGATCTGACCGATGCCGAGCAGCCGCCGCGGAAGCGCCGCTGGTGGCCCAGCCGAGGACGCGACAAGTCCGCGGTTGCTGCGACCGAGGGCGTCGAGCCGGATTCCGACGCGTCTGAGGTAGAAACGTCTGAATCGCCGACCGACGATGCTGTTGAAAGCGACACGGCAACGGCCGAATCCAGCGATTCTGACGAGGCGAGCGATTCTGACGGGGCCAGCGAGTCTGACGAGGCCGCCGTCGACGAAGCCGGGGAAGCAGCGGTCACGGAGACCGACGCGGCCAGGCGACCGGTCGGTCGTCGGCTCGCCATCGTGGTGGGCGCCGCGGCCGTATTGTTCGTGGCCTCCGCGGCGTTCGCCGGCGCGATGGTTCAGCCATATGTGAAGGACCGCGCCACCGTGGACACCAAGCTGCGAGTCGCAAGCACCGCGGCCAACGCCATCACCACGTTGTGGACTTACAACCCCGACAACATGGACAAGCTGGCCGATCGGGCGGCCCAGTACCTCAGCGGCGACTTTGAAGCGCAGTATCGCAAGTACATCGACGCGATCGTGGCGCCGAACAAGCAGGCCCAGATCACCAACACCACCGAAGTAACCGGGGCGGCGGTGGAGTCACTGAATGCGAACAACGCCACCGCGATCGTCTACACCAACACGACATCTACCAGCCCGCTGTCGAAAAACGTTCCGGCGCTGAGGTATTTGTCTTACCGGCTGACCATGAAACGCGATCACGCGCGCTGGCTGGTGACCAAGATGACGACCATCACGTCGTTGGATTTGACGCCGCAGATATAGGCAGCCTGCCGAAAGGTATTGGACTCCATGGCAGTTGCCTCGCCGGTGTCCGATCGGCTCACTGTCGCGGCGCTGCTGTTGCTGACGTTTGCGACGGGTTTGGTGGACGCGATCAGCGTGCTGGTCCTCGGCCACGTGTTCGTCGCCAACATGACGGGCAACGTCATCTTTTTGGGCTTCTGGTTTGTTCCCGGCTCCGGAATCGACCTGACTGCTGCCGTCGTCGCGTTCCTGGGATTCCTGTGCGGCACGGTGCTCGCCGGCCGGTTGACCCGCCTGCTGGGTGACAAGCCTCGGCACTGGCTGACCGTGGCGCTTGGCGCAGAGGTCGCGATGCTGGTGGCTCTGGCGATCCTGGCCGGCGCGGGTGTGCTGGGCTATCAGGACAACACGAAGCTCATCCTGATCACCGGGCTGGCAATGACTTTCGGCGCACAGAACGTCGCGGCACGCCAGTTCGGGATCCAGGAACTCAGCACGACGGTGCTGACGTCGACGATCGTCGGCATCGGCTTTGACAGCAGGCTGGCCGGTGGCACCGGTGAGCGGGAAAAGCTGCGCTACAGCGTGATTGCGGCGATGTGCGGCGGAGCCGTTGTCGGTGCGACACTGTCCCGGATCACCGTCGCGCCGGTGATAGCGCTGGCCGCCGCAGTGATCGCGGTCAGCATGCTGATCTTCCGGTTCGGCAAGCCGGCATAGGGCCGGCGCGCCAGAGTGGCAGTAGGCTCGTGTGCAGCCGATTGGCGGGGAGTGAGCACATGGAGGTGCCAGTCCGGGAGTGGACGCACTGGGCGGTTGGCTATGGCGTGCTGCGTCCGCTGTGGAAATTGCAAGCTCGGCGAGGTGATCCCTTGTCGCAGCTGGTGAGAATCGACATCAATCCGGCGATCGATATTTATCCGCTGATCGAGGAGATTCGCGCGGGCGGACGCATGCGCCGGATCGCGATGACCGGCTGGGTCACCGCTGACGCGCAGATTGTTCGTGACGTGCTCCGCGACATCCGGTTCAGAACCATCAAGCAGCGGGACCGCTCGCCTTTTCGTATCGTCCAGTGGATCCTGGCCAAGACCGACCCTGGCGTACTGAGTCCCATCGAGCCACCCTCGATGTTGGTCACCGATCCGCCCGAGCACACGCGGCTACGTCGCTTGGTCTCGCGGGCGTTCACGCCACGGGCGATCGAGGGACTCCGCAACCGTATTCACGAAGTTGTCGACGAACTGCTTCGCGAACTGGAGGGAAGGGCTGAGTGCGATCTTGTCGCCGAGTACACCTCCCGAATCCCGATAGCGATCATCGCCGAGATGATGGGAATTCCCCGCGACGAAACCGACCGTCTTCTTGAAATTGCCCAGGCGACAACGAAAATGATCGGCACGGCCGCCGCATCCTGGCGCGACTTTCGGGCGGCGACGAAGGTTCTGCGCGAGTTCGACCAGTACCTTGCGGAGCATATCGAGCGGCTACGCGGAGGCGGCGCCCCCGACAGCATTTTGTCCGACGTGATACGCCACGGCGACCTCAGCGACGTCGAGGTGAGGATGCTGGCGGGGCTGCTGCTTGGGGCGGGGTTTGTCACCACGACTCACGTCTTGGGCAAGGGCATCGTGGCGCTCGCCCACCACCCGGATCAACTCGCGACGCTCTGCGCCAACCCCGAGGTATGGCCCAACGCGATCGAGGAGATCCTGCGCTACGACACCACGGCCCAAATAATGCCGCGGGTCGCCACCGAAGACGTTGACCTCCATGAGTATCCGGTGCGGGCAGGGGACGCGATGTTGCTTCTGGTGGGCGGGGCCAACCGCGACCCGGCGGTCTTCGAAAACCCGGATATCTTCGACGTCACCCGCGCCAACGCCCGCGAGCACATCAGCTTCGGTATCGGTATGCACGCGTGTCTCGGTGCGGCGCTGGCGCGGATGGAACTACACATCGGCTTGCAGTCGTTGTTCGAGCGCTTCCCTCAGCTGACCCTGGCCGGCGAACCCACCTTCAACGACACCATCGGATTGCACGGCCTCAAACACCTACCGGTGTCACTTGGGGCGGCGAATATCCTCGCTTCCTAAGTGCGGCAGTCGCCCAGGCAACGCCGTCCCTTTGGAATTTCGGCCGCTTACCTAGCCGATCAAGTAGTTTCCGAAAGACTATGAGAACGATGGCTACTGTCGCGCTGATCGGCCATTCGGGGAAATAGAGGTGCTCCCCGCAGCGGGCGGTAGTCAGCGGCTGCAAAGGCCGCTGCGGCTGCCGATATCAACGCCAGGATGAGGGCTGGCTGACTGGCGTGGCCACGGAAGTCGTACAACAGCAACCAGGCAAGAGTCAGTGTGGTTGCTACGCCGAGGATGTCGGTCGCGCCGATTATCGACACGTCCTGCCTCATCAGGCCGAATTGTCCCCCGGTGATCGCGGTGGTCAACGCGCACACGGCGACGACCACACAGAGCGGGATCGTGAGTTTCCACAACTCCCACCCGCCGCGATCGGCGCCCTGAACGCCGGCCCAGGGCAGGAACAATGCCACGATCATCGCGGCGCCGGCTGCGCCGCAGACCAGCCGCCGGAGCAATGTAGTCATCTCGTCCTCCTCACGGTCCTACCAGTAATCGTTTCGACCAAAGGTCGTGCTGTCGATTACCTCGAGGTAATCGAGCCGCGAACCCAGTGGGGCTACAGTCAGTGCAGATGGCCAGCACCAGCTCCGCTCCTCAGGTCGGGCCGCTGTTGCGGGAGTGGCGCCAGCGGCGGCGGCTGACCCAGCTTGAGCTTGCGCTCGATGCGGGCGTATCGGCGCGCCATCTGAGCTTCGTCGAGACCGGCCGCTCAAAACCCGGGCGAGACATGCTGATTCGGATCGGGGAGCGCCTCGAGATCCCCTTCCGCGAGCGCAACAGGCTGCTGCTGGCCGCCGGGCACGCTCCGGCGTTCCCCGAGCACCCGTTCGGCGCACCCGAACTTGCTCCGATCCGCGAGACCCTGGAACGGATTTTGAAAAGTCACGAACCGTATCCGGCGGTGGTCTTCGACCGTCACTGGAACCTGGTCGCCGCCAACGCGGCCATACAGCCGCTCGTCGAGGGCATCGATCCCACCCTGCTGAACCCGCCGGTCAACGTCCTGCGCGTCGGCCTGGAGCTGATTCCCCGGATCATCAACGCCCGCGACGTCTTGGCCTACTTTCGCGATCGCGTTCAGCGCCAACTCACTGCCACCGCCGACGAGCAGCTCGCAGCGCTCCTGGAGGAGTTTGAGAACTACCTGCCCCGCGACGATGAGCGCGATGCCGCAGCCGAATCCGCCTTCGCGCACAACCTCGGACCCGTCAGAGTGCGGGCACCCGACGGCGGGGAGTGGTCGTTCTTCGGCATGTTCGGCACATTCGAGATGCCGTTCGAAGTCACAATTTCCGAACTGGCGATCGAGCTGCTCTTTCCCGCCGATCACCCAACTGCGGATGCGTTTGAATCCCTTGCTCGAGATCGCGAAGAACAGTAGGTGCACTTGGCTGGGGGCAGTTCGGCATCCGCTCGTCGACGAAGTCGGTAGCTTTGGTGAGAGCCGACTTGGAGGAAGGTGGAATGTGCCGAGTCTATGAGGGCTCCTTCGCATGATTGACCTGCGCAGCGACACTGTCACCCGTCCGAGCCCGGCCATGCTCGAGGCGATGACCCGCGCCGAGACCGGCGACGACGTCTGGGGCGACGACCCCACCGTGCTGCTGCTGCAGGCGCGCGTGGCCGACGAGGCGGGAAAGGAAGCCGGGCTGTTCTTTCCCAGCGGCACGCAAAGCAACCTCGCTGCGGTGATGGCGCATTGCGGGCGCGGCGATGAATACATCGTCGGGCAGGCGGCCCACTCGTACAGAAATGAAGGCGGCGGTGCGGCGGTGCTCGCCAGCGTGCAGCCGCAGCCGTTGGACAACGCCGAGGACGGCACGATTCCACTTGAGCGCATCGCGGCCGTGATCAAGCCGGTCGACGATCACTTTGCGCGTACGCGCCTGTTGGCGCTTGAAAACACCATCGGTGGGAAGGTGCTGCCGTCGGATTACGTTGCCGAGGCCACGCAGTTCGCGCACGGGCGCGGGCTGACGACGCATCTTGACGGCGCCCGGCTTTTCAATGCCGCGGTGGCATCGGATCAGCCTCTAGCGGCGCTGGCCGAAGGCTTCGATACTGTGTCGATCTGCTTTTCGAAGAGTCTCGGCACGCCGGTGGGTTCGGTGCTCGTGGGCAGCAAGGCACTGATTGACGTGGCGCACCGCTGGCGCAAGGTGCTCGGCGGCGGCATGCGGCAGTCGGGAGTGCTTGCGGCCGCGTGTCTTTACGCGCTCGATCACAACGTGAAGCGGCTGGCCGACGATCACGCAAACGCCGCGCGCCTTGCCGAGGGGCTAGCGCAGATCGAAGAAGTAAAGGTGATATCGCACGCCACCAACATGGTTTTCGCCGAGTTCCCGGAGGCGGAGTGCGCGGCCCTGGAGGCGTGGCTCAAGGAGCGCGGCATTCTGACGCAGATGCTTTACTCGTCGCGGTTCGTGACGCATCTCGATGTGAGCGCCGACGATGTCGACACGTTCGTGGCGGCGGTGCGGGAGTACTTCACGCGTTGACCTGCAGTAGGTGCTCCACGCCAGCGTCGTCAGCGGACGCGGCGGCTTGCGCGGCGATCTACCGCCCCTACGTCGAGGACACGGCAATCACGTTCGAAACCAAAGTCCCGACGACTAAGCAGATGGCGTCGCGTATAGCAGCGGCTCGCGAGACTCACGAATGGCTCGTCCTCGAACAGGACCACCAAATCGTCGGCTATGCCTACGCGCACGCGTTCAATCCCCGCGCCGCATACCAATGGTCGGTTGAGACGAGTATCTATGTGGCAGCACACCATTACCGTTTCGGCGGCGGCCGCAAACTGTATACGCGCCTGCTCCAGCGGCTCATCGAGCGCGGCTATCGCAGAGCCTTCGCGGGCATCACCCAACCCAACGAAGCCAGCAACGCCTTTCATCGAAGTTTCAGGTTCGAGCACGCCGGCCTCTACCGTCGCGTCGGATGGAAACACGGGCAATGGCACGATGTCGCATGGATGCAGCTGGATTTACTTGGCGAGGCTGAAGACGACAGCCCGCCCATCCCGCGATGACAGTGGGCTCGAACATACTGCAAAAGCCTTGGTCGGAGCTCGTGGCGGACATGGCTTTTCCTCGAGTATGCGGATTCATACGCCGAACACCGCGTGTCGCGTACGAAACCGCACAATCGATGGAATCAGTTGAACGCCAACCAGCTTGGCAATGCCCGCTCGTGGGAATCGCACAGCACTTGGCGGGTGTCGCAGGATCCCTTCGGCACCCCGGCGCCGGCCCACATGCCGCCGGTATCGCGGCGAAGCACGATCGCCGACGACCCGCCGCCGTCGAGCAAAATGGCTGTGTCGCTGCCCAATCCACGGAACAGGTCCTGGATGTTGTCCGGTGTGTAGCTGCCGCCCTGGAACACATACATCTCGTCGCGGGTCTTGGAATAGGCCAGGGCAGTCCGGGCAGCGCTGGGCCCGCCGTCGTTGAGCTGACCAGTGCTCCCGGGAGACAACAACCCCAACCCGCTCACCGCGACGAACTGCTCACCCTTGTCCACCAAGCCCGTAACGACCCGGGTGGCGGCGTCGTAGTCGTTGCCGTCGCGACCGCCGTTGGGCCACAACACATACGGCGCTCCGTGGGTCGGCAGAATCATCGTCGCCAACGCGCTCCAGTGTTCGTTCCCGCCCGAGAGACCCTGCTTGCCGGCGTAGGGAATGGTGCCGGTGACCGCCTGGTTCGCCCGGCCCTGTCCGCGGGTGTTGTCGACGTAGGCGCCCAGGGGTGAACTGCAGCCCGTCGACCTCCACGAGCCACCCTTCTGTCCGCGGACATCGAAGAAGTTGGCGTTGATGGCGATGGTTGGCTGGCCCATCACTTGCCAGGCTTGCACCGGGGCATAGGTTTCTGACGCCTGCAGGAGCCCGTCGCCCGTGCGCGCCCCTGGGTTGCGTTCACACCGTGCCTGGTAACCACGGTGGCTGTCCACCAGCAGATGTGGGGAAAGCCGTTGTGAGGCAGCCTTGATGATCATCAGATGGCCGCCGCTGGTGCCGTCGTACCAGCTGCCGCCCGCATTGAGCATCGGCGCGGGATGGCCGGCGCCGAAGTTGTACACCAGGTAGGAACCGCGGGTGTTGGCAATGGCATTGGCCAGCAGCTCGCGAGCCTCGGCGGCGCGCGCAACCGGCTGTCCGATGCCGGTCGCCAGCGTGACACACGACGCCAGCACGGCGCAGCAGGCTGTCACGCGCCGGAAGGCGACAGCCAGAGTCGACACGGGGGACCTTTCGGCGCGGAAGTCGATACAACAAGCACAACATTAGCCACGCCAGTAACACAGTCAACTTACATAACAGTCGGGTGACGCTTTGGCTGCGGCGGAATTACGTTCAGCCGCTTGCGATTACAGTTCTTCGCGTTCTGGCGCGGACGCAGCCGGGATGCGGTGATAGCCGCGGCGGTCGTAGATGCGGGTGACAATGCCGCCGAGCAGCAGGCCGATCACCAGCCCGATGGCCGTCAACACTAGCGCGTGCGACAGCCCGGCATCGGCCCGCCCGTCGAGGTAGAGCAGGGCCCGCGCGCCCAGATAAACCTGGTGCATCGGCTCGAATTTCGCCAGCCAGCCGAACAGCGGCGGCGTCGCCTCCAAGGGAACGGTGGCGCCCGCCGAGGGCAATCCAAGGATCACGAAGACGAACATGCTGACCAGCAGGCCCAGCGTGCCCAGCACCGCGATCAGCGACGTCGACGTGACCCCCACCGCCGCAATGGCGAACACCCCGTAGAGCCACAGCGGCCAACTGCGGTCGATGGGCATGCCGAGCCCGCTGGCTATCGCCATGTAGACCGCCGACGTCAACAGCGCCAGGAGCGCCATCAACGCCCATTTGATCAGCAGCGTGCGAAATCTCGAGATCTTCACCTGCTCGGCGAACCGGTAGACCGGGCCGAATTCCGCTGGCACGTATCCGAGCATCGAGTCCACCAGGGTGCTGACCACAATGCTGCCGGTGAATCCCGCCAACAACAGCAACAGGGCGTAGTAGAACGCCGACAGGCCGTTGCCGGTGCCGTTCGGCAGGGCTTTGTATACCTCGCTTTTGATGTCAATGGGGCTGCCGAGAATCGCCGTTACGGCGCCGGCCATCGGTGCGCCCTGCGCTTGTGCGGCTACTTCTTGGGAAAGTCGTTCGCCCAGGCGCTGATTCGCCACTGCCATCGCTTGGGACAGCGTCTGGCCGGCAATGCTGGCGCCTAACGTGCCGGCGCGCGGATTCGTCGTGACGCGGACGGCAGGCCGATCGATGGGTCCCGAAGTGACTGCGCCGCGGGCGAGGTCCTGCAACTTCGACGAAAACGTGGGAGGGATCACCACCGCCCCGTAGACGCGTGCCGTGTCCAATTGGCTCATGGCATCTTGACGGGAGAGCACGCGCACGTCGAACTTGTTGTTGTCCAAGCCGGACGTCAGACCGTTGACGAGCTGGTCGCCCGTCGGCCCGGCATCCTCGTTGACCACCGCGACAGGAAAATGCCGCAGATTGGTCATCGGGTTCACGATGCCGCCGAGGTAGAAAGCCGCAAGCGCCGACAGCACCGCCACCGTGACGACGATCGGTACCAGCCAGAAGCGCACCGTCCGGGTGGCTTTGACACCAGCCGCGGGGTCGGGTGCTGCGCGCCGTGGTTGGGAATCAGACATGCGGGCTCCAGTTCGTCGGGCTCACCCTAACCGCGAAAAAGTTAGGAGCGACGCATCAGCGGGCACTCTGACGCGTGACGGCGCCGAGCGGGCGCCTCCGAACACAGGAGAAACAATGATCGGAACCATTTTCAGCGCCCTGATCGTCGGACTGATCGTGGGCGCACTTGCGCGACTGGTGATGCCCGGGAAGCAGAACATCGGCATCATTATGACGATCGTGCTGGGCGCGCTCGGTTCATTTCTCGGATCGTGGTTGACATACAGCGTCGGTTATAAAAACGCCAACGGCGGCTGGGCGGTAATCCCGTTTCTGGTCGGCATCGTCGTCGCCGTCGTCTTGATCGCGATCTATCTGGGACTGACCGGGCGGCGTGGTCAGATTCCTCGCTAACCGGGGGTCTAGCGGCCGAGTGCGGTATGCATCTCCCAGACCAGGATCTCTGACGGCGCAGCCGCGGTGACCCGCTGGCCGTCCGACCCGGTGAAGCGCACGGCATCTCCCTCGGCCAGATCGCCGATGCCCTCGACGGTCAGCCGGCCGCGTGCGGCGAAGAGGTGCAGATAGGGCGCGGCCGGCAATTCCACGGCCGCACCCGGCTCGAGCCGCGCGGCATAGAGCGCCGCGGAGCGGTTGTGGATGGTGATCGCGGCGTCCTGCCCGGGCCGGCCCGACGCGACGGGTACCAGCCCTCGCATGTCGCCGATCTCGTGTTGCTGGTAGCTGGGGTCGATCCCGGTCTCGTCGGGCACCACCCACATCTGCACGAAATGCACCGGCTCCGTGGGTGAGTCGTTCTTTTCGGAGTGCATGATCCCGCTGCCGGCCGACATCCGTTGCGCCAGGCCGGGATAGATCACGCCGCTGTTGCCGGCCGAATCACGGTGCGTCAGTGAGCCGTCCAGCACCCACGTCACGATCTCCATATCTCGGTGCGGGTGAGTGTCGAAACCCGAAGCGGGCGCGACGATGTCGTCGTTGTTGACCAGCAGCACGCCGTGATGGGTGTTGTCGGGGTCGTAGTGGTCGCCGAACGAGAACGAATGCCTGGACTTTAGCCACGACGTCGTGGTGACGGCCCGGTCTTGTGCACGTCGAAACTCCGCTGTGGCACTCACGACTTCAGGGTAGCCATTCGCGCTGCGGTCTTGGTTCGAGCCTAAGCCAGCGCCTGGTGGGCGATTTGGATCAGGTTGCCGCAGGTGTCGTCAAGCACTGCTGTGGTCACCGACCCCATATTGGTGGGCTCCTGGGTGAAGCGCACCCCGAGGCCGCGCAGCCGCTCGTACTCCGCCCCGACGTCCTCGACGGCGAAGGAAGTAAACGGGATGCCGTCGGTGACCAGGGCCTTCTTGAACGGCTTAACAGCGGGGTGCTCGTCGGGTTCGAGGATGAGTTCGGTCCCGTTAGGGTCCTCCGGGGACACCACGGTGATCCACCGGTGCTCGCCCAGTGGAACGTCAGTCTTCTGTTTGAAACCGAGGACCTGGGTGTAGAACCGCAGTGCCTTGTCTTGGTCGTCAACGAGCACGCTGGTCAGATTGATTCTCATGGTGATCCTTCCCTGGCACCCGTGTCACGATGACGACCGGGATCGGCTTTGAGCCACCGCTGAACGATCGGTACGAGCGGCGTGGTGTTGATGTAGTGGAACTTGTACCTGCCTTCGCGCCGAGTCTCGACCAGCCCCGCCGCCGCAAGGACATCAATGTGCTGTGAGATCGCCTGCCGCGACGAACCAAGCCCGTGCTTGGTTGCCAGCCGCGCGCAGATCTCAAAGAGCGTCTGCCCATTTCGATCAGCCAATTCGTCGAGAATTGCGCGGCGTGTGGGATCGGCCAAGGCCTTGAAGACGTCACCCACTCTCCGACGTTATGCAAGCAGCTGCTTGCCTGTCAAGGTTGGCTACGCCGGAAACGAATCAGCGCTGGTTACCAGTCGGCGTCGGTGTATTTGATGACGCCGCGGATGTTCTTGCCGTCGAGCATGTCCTGGTAGCCGTCGTTGATGTCTTCGAGCCGGTAGGTGCTAGTCACCATCTCGTCGACCTTGAGCAGTCCGGACTTGTACAGCCCCACCAGCCGCGGCGTCTCGACGTGCGAGCTGCCGCCGCCGAAGATGTTGCCCTTCAACGTCTTCTGCAACATTGTGAACAGGAAGAGGTTGAGCTTGACGTCGACGTCGGTCATCGCGCCCATGCCGGTCACCACACAGGTGCCGGTCTTGGCGGTCAGCGTCATCGCTTCTTCGATCATCTCGCCGCGGATCTCGCCGACCGCGATGATGGTCTTGTCGGCCATCAGGCCGTAGGTGAGGTCGATCATTGGCGCGATGGCCTCGGCCATGGTCGGGTAGACGTGGGTGGCGCCGAATTTGACGGCCTGGTCGCGCTTGTACTCCACCGGGTCGATCGCGATGACGTGCTTGGCGCCGGAGAGCACCGCGCCCTGCAGCGCGCTCATCCCGATGCCGCCGACACCTACGATCGCCACGGTGTCGCCGGGTTGGACCTCGGCGACGTTGGTGGCCGAGCCGAATCCGGTGGGCACCGCGCAGCCCATGATCGCAGCAGCCTCGAACGGCACGTCGGGGTCGATCTTGACGACGGAGTCCTTGTGGACGGTCATGTAGGGGGCGAACGTGCCGAGCAGGTTCATCGGCGACACGTCGTGCGACCCGGCGCGCACCCGGTGGGTTCCGTCGGCGATGGCCTTACCGCCGAGCAGCACCGCGCCGCGGTCGCATAGCGACCGGAAGCCCTTCAGACACGGTGGGCACTGGCCGCAGGCCGGGATGAACGCCAGGATGACGTGATCACCCTCTTGCAGGCCGCTGACGCCCTTGCCGACCTTGGTGACGACGCCCGCACCCTCGTGGCCGCCCAGTGCCGGCAGCCCGATCGGGGTGGCTCCCGTGGTCAGGTGGTAGTCGGAGTGGCACATGCCGGCGGCATGCAGTTGGATCTGGACTTCGTCAGCGACGGGATCGCCCACCTCGATCTCGTCGACTTTGAACGGCGAGTTGAGCTCCCACAGCAGAGCGCCCTTGGTCTTCATGCCTCGCGATCTTAACCACCCGACCAGAACGCGTTACAAAACAGGTCACTGTTGATGCTTTGACCTGCATTGATACGGCGCTATGCGCTCTTGTGTGGTACGCCCACCGTCAGGCCGCCGTCCACGACGAATTCCCCGCCGGTGGAGTACGACGATTCGTCGGAGGACAGGTAGACGACGCAGGCCGACACCTCGCCCGGCTCGGCGCCGCGTCCCAGCGGGATCTGCAGGAAGTCCTCCGGAATGCCGGCTGTCATCGGGGTGCGAATCAGCCCGGGGTGGATGGAGTTGACCCGGATGTTGTGCGGCGCCAGCTCCAGCGCGGCCGCCTTGGCCAGTCCCCGCACGCCGAACTTGGATGCGACGTAGCCGTAGAGCCCGGGGCTGCCGCGCAGACCTTCGACCGAGGAGATGTTGATGATCGAACCGCCGCCGGCCGCGATCATCGGTTCCACCGCGGCCTGCATGCCCAGGAACGTGCCGGTGAGGTTGATGTCGATGATCTGCTGCCAGTCGGTGAGCGGGAAGTTCTGCAGCGTGTTGCCGTTGACGATGCCGGCGTTGTTGACCAGCACGTCGAGCCTCCCGAACTGCGTGACGGCGGTCTGTACGGCCGCCTTCCACTGATCGGGCTGGGTGACGTCGAGGTGGACGAAGCGGGCCGCGTCGCCTAGTTCTTTGGCCAGTGCGGTGCCGTCGTCGTCGAGGATGTCGCCGACGACGACCTTGGCTCCTTCGGCGATCAATGCCCGTGCGTGCGCGGCGCCCATACCGCGTGCGCCGCCGCTGATCAGTGCAACTTTTCCGTCTACGCGTCCCATGGCGGGTCACGCTAACAGCAGCGTTTGGGCATGCTTGAGCGCCTTGTCGAGTTCGGCGAGCGTCAGCTGTTCGGGCCGGCCCAGGTGGATCTCGATCTGGTATGCCGGTTGGCCGTCGCTATCGTAGATCGGCAAGACGACGAATTCCGTTGAGGCCAGCTCCGTTTCGAGCTTATCGGTCACCGAGTGCAGGGTGACCATCGTCATCAGTGTGCTGAGCTGACGAGTCACTTGCGCAGTCGGCTCCAGGGACGCCAAAACGGCCGTGAGTCGATCGTGCAGCGAGGCGTGGGCGTCGTCGAAGCGCCAGGCGCCATAGCCGCGGTGGCGGATGTCGGCGAGCACCCGTCGATGCGCGGCGATATCGGCGGGGGTCAACCGGGGCTGGACGCGACGCAGCCACGCGTCGACGGCGTCGTCGTCGCGCCAGGCCATAGCCACCAGACCGAACGGCGGGTCGATCGGAAAGCGTTGGCCGACAGCGTGTTCGCTGTCGGTCCCGTGGCCCACCGTGTCGACGGTAATCAGCTGCCGCTCGCTGATTTTCGACATCGAGCAGCCAGCGCTCAGCGTCTCGTGCAAGAAGGTGAGTGCGTCGCGGCCGCGGTCAAGCAACGGGAATTGTTTGCGCAGCCCGTGGACCAGGCCGAACAGTCCGCTGCCCAGCACGTAGCGGCGGTCGTCGCGGCGGGCCACCCAGCTGCGTTGCTCTAATTCGGCCAGCACCAGCGCGCACGTCGACGTGCTGATACCGCAGCACTTCGCCAGCTCGGCCGATGTGCGCCCGTCGGGTGAATCCGTCAGTGCGGCAAGGACATCCATGACACGAGCGGTGGGCGGCGATTTGACCGTTGACGAAGCCACAGCCACCTCCCTACGATCCGTCCAGAATATAGTTTCCGGTGTCCTAATATTAGGAGATCACGGTGTTCAAGGTCGCGGTGTGGGGTCCGGGTTCGATGGGGCTGATCGCGTTGCGCGGAGTGATCGACCACCCTGCGCTGGAGTTGGTGGATCTCGTCGTGCACAGCGACGCCAAGGCGGGCCGGGACGCGGGGGAACTGTGCGGGATCGCCCCGGTGGGTGTGGTGGCGACACAAGACCCCGCTTCTCTGCTGGCCGGTGACGCCGACGCGGTGGTCTACGCCGCGGCGGCGAATCTGCGTCCGGCCGAGGCGATCGCGGACATGGTGTCGATTCTGCGGGGCGGCAAGAACGTGGTGTCCTGCTCGGTGGTGCCGCTGGTCTTTCCCGACGGCGTCGACGCCGCGTTCACCGATCCGTTGCGGGAAGCCGCGCTGGCCGGAGGTGTGTCGTTCTTCACCACCGGCATCGACACCGGATTTGCCAACGATGTTCTGCCACTGGCGCTTTCGGGAGTGTCGCGGGTCATCGAAAGTGTGCGGGTGACCGAGATGTTCAACTACGCGACCTATCCGGACAAGGCGGCGGTCTACGAGATCCTCGGATTCGGCAAGCCGCCGGAGTTCCCTGCCTTCGCGGCGCAGCCGGGAATGTTCACGTTCGGCTGGGGCCCGGTGCTGCACCAGCTCGCCGCCGGGGTGGGCGTGAAAATCGACCACATCGAGGAGAACGTCGAGCGGGTCGCGGCGTCCGAGTCGTTCGACACACCGACCGGGCATATCGCCGCCGGCACGATCGGCGCGATGCGGTCGACATTGACCGGATACGTCGACGGCAGAGCAACTTTCGTCGTCGACCATGTCACCCGCATGCACGACGGCATGGCGCCGGATTGGCCGCAGCCGCACATCTCGATTGAGCCGCGCGACTTCGGCTACGGGGCGGCCTCGGGGCGCGGCGCATACCGGGTCGAGATCGAAGGCTCGCCGAGCATGCGCTGCGAGTTCGAGATGGCCGACGACCACGACCACGACCTGGGCGCGCGGATGGCCGGCGCGTCGCGAATGGTCAACGCCATTCCGGCGGTGTGCGAGGCGCGGCCCGGCCTGCTCTCCGCGCTGGACCTGCCACTGATCACGGGCGCTGGTCTGGTCCGGGCGGTGCCCGGCCCGTCGCCGGATTCGCGTCGTTGCTAGGCGCCGAATGTGGACTTAATCAACGCTTTTCCACAAGCGACGTTGCAGAAGCCCACATTCGACTTGCGCTGTCGGCCGGTGCTGACAAGGTCAGCGCATGGGGGAGCATGGTTGGCCGTTTGTCGGCACCGAAGCATTGGCGGAAGGACGAGTTACCAAGCGCACCTTACGCAGCCGACATGAGATGATCTATCGCAATGTCTACGTGCCGAGGGGTCACGAGTTGACCGCCGTCACGAAAGGGATCGCGGCCTGGCTGTGGTCCGGACGAGCTGCCACGGTCGCTGGCCTGTCGGCCGCCGCGCTGCATGGTTCAAACTGGATCGATCCCCGGCTCCCTGCGGAGTTGAATCGGACTGAGGCGTGCAATGTCGACGGCATTGTCATCCATCGCGAGAAACTTCGGGATGACGAGAGCTGTCTGGTCCGTGGGATGCCAGTGACCACACCGGCGCGCACAGCCTTCGACCTAGCTCGCCGGAAAGGCGTGACTACGGCGGTGATTCGACTGGATGCGCTCGCCAACGCAACCGGCGTCAATCCAGTCAGTATTGAATCCGTCGGCCAAAATCATCGCGGCGCGCGTGGGCTCATCCAATTGCGGCGAGTTCTGGAGCTGATGGACGGCGGCGCGGAATCGCCACAGGAAACGCGGACGCGGCTCGTGCTCGTCCGTGCTGGACTGCCAAAACCAAAGACGCAGATCGTCGTACGCGATCGTTACGGTATTCCGTTCGCCCGCATCGACATGGGATACGACGAGTGGAAGGTCGGCGTGGAGTTCGACGGTCCGCAACACTGGACCGATCCGGCGATACGGACCGCCGACGTCGATCGGCAGGCCGAGCTTGCCGCGCTCGGCTGGCGGCTGGTGCATGTCAGCGGTGACATGCTGCGGTATCGGTCCGATGTCGTGGTGGTTCGCACATGTGATGCTCTGCAGGCCGCTGGCTGCACCTGGCTCGCCGATTGTGGACTTGAGGAACGTTTCCGGCGCCGATACGTGGCATAAGTCCACACTCGGCAGCTACAGGTGGTCGGGCAGGCCGAACCGCTCGAACAAGCTTGTGTCGAGGAATGCGACGACGTGACCGACACCTGCATCGGTGATCTCCAGAACCTGCAACTGGAACGGCAGGTGGCGATCGCCGTCGCGCATATACATCGCGGCGGCGGGCTGACCGTTGGCTGTCAACGGAAGAAGCCGCATATCGCCAGCCGCTTGCGCGGGGCATTGCTGGCGGACCAGGGTGGCGATGGCCTGCGCGCCCTGATACCAGCCGACGAACGGCGGCATCTCCCAGACCGCCTCGCTGGTGAACAGCTCCACCAGCCGGTCCACGTCGTAGGCCTCGAACGCCGCGATGTAGCGGGCCAACCGGTCTTGCGCGTCCGGTGAATCGGGTGCCGCCAGCCGGTCTTCGGCGCTGGGCCCGACCGCTTCCAGCTGCGCGCGCGCCCGCTGCAGCAGGCTGTTGACGGCGGCCGTGCTGGTGCCGATGGCCTCGGCGACCTCGGCGGCCTTCCACTGCAGCACGTCGCGCAGCACCAGCACCGCCCGCTGGCGTGGCGAGAGGTGCTGCAGTGCCGCGACGAACGCCAGCCGCACCGACTCACGTGAGCCGACGATGTCGGATGGATCACCGGCCGGGTCCGGCAGCGGTTCCAGCCACGCAATCTCGGTGCGTTCCACCAACTCGGCAGTCGGATCCGAACTGGGCGCGCCCAGCCCACTGGGCAACGGCCGGCGTTGCCGGCCCTCCAATGCGGTCAGGCAGGTATTGGTGGCAATGCGGTGCAACCAGGTGCGCACGGACGACTTGCCTTCGAAGCGGTCGTAGGCCTTCCACGCCCGCAGGTAGGTTTCCTGCATCAGGTCCTCGGCATCGTGCAGCGAGCCGGTCATCCGGTAGCAGTGTGCAAGCAGTTCACGCCGGTACGGCTCCGCTTCAGCGGAGAAGTCGCTCTCGAAGCCCTCTGCGACCAAACTCACCCGAGTGAGCTTACGCAGCACGTGTGACATGCTGCCTCTGATGAGTACCACCCGCACCGAACGAACCTTCGACGGCGTCGGCGGCGTGCGCATCGTCTACGACGTCTGGACACCCGACGCAGCACCTCGCGGGGTCGTCGTGCTGTCGCACGGGTTCGGCGAACACGCCCGACGCTACGACCACGTCGCGCAGCGATTCGGCGACGCCGGGCTGGTCACCTACGCGCTGGACCATCGCGGGCACGGCCGCTCCGGCGGGAAGCGGGTACTGCTCCGGGATATCTCGGAGTACACCGGCGACTTCGACACGCTGGTGGGAATCGCCACCAAGGAATACCCCGCCTGCAAACGCGTCGTGCTGGGACACAGCATGGGCGGCGGGATCGTGTCCGCCTACGGCGTCGAACGCCCCGACAACTACGACCTGATGGTGCTCTCGGGTCCGGCAGTGGCCGCGCAGCAGCAGGTGTCGCCGCTGTTGGCGTTCCTGGCCAAGACCCTCGGCGCCGTCGCAGCGGGCCTGCCGGTGCAGGCACTCGACTCCAGCGCGATATCCCGCGACCCGGCCGTAGTAACCGCCTACAACACCGACCCGCTGGTGCACCACGGCAAGGTGCCCGCCGGCATCGCCCGCGGGCTGCTGCTGGTCGGCCAGACGATGCCTGCGCGCGCTCCCGCGCTCACCGCGCCGCTGCTGATCGTGCATGGATCCGAGGACAGGCTGATCTCCGTCGACGGCAGCCGGCGGCTGGCCGAATGCGTCGGATCCAGCGATGTCGAGCTCAAGGTCTATCCCGGCCTCTACCACGAGGTGTTCAACGAGCCCGAGCAGAATCAGGTGCTCGACGACGTGATTTCGTGGATCAACGCGCGGCTGTGAATGGCTGCACCGAATTGTCATACAGGTGAGCTAGTTTGGCGCTTATGACTGACGACAAGATGCTCGCGCGGATCGCGGCGCTGCTGCGTCAGGCCGAAGGCACCGACAACGTCCACGAGGCTGAGGCGTTCATGGCGGCCGCGCAGCGACTGGCCACCGCGACCTCCATCGACTTGGCGGTCGCCCGAGCGCATGCGGCCAAACGCACGCCCGCCCAGTCACCGATACAGCGCACCATCACCATCGGTGAGGCCGGCACCAAGGGCTTGCGGACCTACGTGCAGCTGTTCGTGGTCATCGCCCACGCCAACGACGTGCGCTGCGACGTGGCGTCGAACTCGACATTCGTCTATGCGTACGGGTTCGCCGAGGACATCGACGCCACCCATGCGCTGTACGCAAGCCTCGTGGTTCAAATGGTCCGCGCGTCGGATGCCTACATCGCCTCCGGTGCACACCGGCCCACGCCGACAATCACCGCGCGGCTGAATTTCCAGCTGGCGTTCGGCGCCCGGATAGGGCAGCGGCTGGCTGAGGCCCGGGAACAGGCCCAACAAGACGCCAAGAAGGACCGCGGCAGACCACCGGGAACCGCAATCGCACTGCGCAACAAGGAAATCGAGTTGCGCGACTACTATCGCGGCGCGTCGAAGGCCCGCGGCACCTGGCGGGCCAGCAACGCCTCGGCGGGGTACTCGTCGGCGGCACGCCGTGCGGGTGACCGGGCCGGCCGGAGGGCTCGGCTCGGCAACAGCGCGGAGCTGTCGGGAGCGCGGGCCGCGCTGGAGTGATGGGCATTGCCGACCGCGACACGCAGCGCTCGAGGGTCTACGCCGCCGAGGAATTCGTTCGCACACTGTTCGACCGTGCCGCCGAGCACGCTTCACGCAGCGTCGAGTTCTTCGGCGCGCAGCTGACACTGCCGCCGGAAGCGCGGTTCGGCTCGGTGGCCGCGGTACAGCGCTACGTCGACGACGTGCTGTCCCTACCGGCGGTGCGGGAGCAGTGGCCGGGCACGCCGCCGCTGCGGGTGCGGGCCCGGCGGGCCGCCACCGCCGCGCACTACGAAAGCGGCACGGGCACAGGCGTTATCGCGGTACCCGATCGCGATACCGCCGACTGGGCAATGCGTGAACTGGTCGTGCTGCACGAGATCGCCCACCATCTGTGCGACCAGTCGCCCCCGCACGGACCGCAGTTCGTCGCGACCGTGTGTGCATTGGCCGAGCTGGTGATGGGACCCGAACTCGGGTACGTGCTGCGGGTCGTGTACGCGAAAGAAGGTGTGCGGTGACCGATCCCGACGTGCGCGCCTGCGAAGTCGAAGCGCAAATGACTGACTACGAGCGGTTTTCGTTGCTGTGCAGCGTGATGGGCGCCAGCGACCTGTTGCCGATCCGCGATGAGCGTATCCCGCCGGACGTTCCGATGAGCGCCGGCTACGTGCCCGGTGTCCCGCGCCTCGGGGTGCCCGCGCTGCTGATGAGCGACGCCAGCCTGGGCGTCACCAATCCGGGCTACCGGCCCGGCGATAGCGCCACCGCGCTGCCCGCCGGCCTCGTGCTGGCGGCAAGCTTCAACCCGGCCCTCGCCCGCGCCGCCGGTGAGGCGATCGCCCGCGAAGCCCGCAGCCGCGGGTTCAACGTGCTACTGGCCGGCGGGATCAATCTCGCCCGCGACCCGCGCAACGGGCGCAACTTCGAATACCTCTCCGAGGACCCACTTTTGAGCGCGGTGATGGCCGCAGAGTCGGTCACCGGCATCCAGCAGCAGGGCGTCATCTCGACCCTCAAGCACTACTCGCTGAACTGCAACGAAACCAACCGGCACTGGCTGGACGCCGTGATCGATCCCGACGCACACCGCGAATCCGACCTTCTGGCCTTAGAAATCGCCATCGAGCGGGCATCTCCCGGCGCGGTGATGACCGCATACAACAAAGTCAACGGCGAGTATGCCGGCGGCAACGACGACCTGATCGACGGCGTGCTGAAAGGCGCCTGGGGATACCGGGGTTGGGTGATGTCCGACTGGGGCGCGACACCGAGTTGGGAGTTCGCGGTCAACGGCCTCGACCAGGAATCAGGGGCGCAGGTCGACGCCATGCTGTGGGCGGGCGAGGCGTTCGGTGACCCGCTCAAGGCCGCCTACGCCGACGGGAAACTGTCCGCAGAACGCCTGTCGGACATGGTGCGACGAATCCTACGGTCGATCTTCGCGGTGGGTGTCGACCAGTGGGACGCGACGCCCCCGGCGGACATGACAGCCCACCACGAGATCGCGCTCGAGATCGCGCGACAGGGCATCGTGCTGCTGAAAAACGATGGTCTGCTGCCGCTTTCGCCCGATGCGCGTATCGCGGTCATCGGCGGTTGCGCCCAACTCGGTGTGCCCGCGGGCTGCGGGTCGAGCACCGTGGTCCCGCCGGGCGGCTTCGCCGACGTGTTCCCGCTCGGCTGGCCGGGCGGCCTGCGCAACCTGTACCTGGTGCCGCCGTCGCCGGTCGCCGAGCTGCGACGGCAGCTGCCGAACGCCAGCGTCGAATTCGATCCGGGTCTCACTCCAGCCGAGGCGGTGCTGGCGGCGCGGCGGGCCGATGTGGCCGTCGTGTTCGCCATCCGCGTGGAAGGCGAAGGCCTCGACAGCGCCGACCTGTCGCTGCCGTGGGGTCAGGACGAGGTGATCGCCGCGGTCGCCGACGCCAACCCGAACACCGTCGTGGTGCTCGAGACCGGCAACCCTGTCGCAATGCCCTGGCGCGATAAGGTCAACGCGATCATGCAAGCCTGGTACCCGGGCCAGGCCGGTGCGCAGGCAATCGCCGAAATCCTTGCCGGACAAGTCAACCCGACCGGCCGACTGCCGGTCACATTCCCGGTCGACCTCGGCCAGACGCCACGGCCCGACTTGCCCGGGCTGGGCGCACCGTGGGGAACCGCGACCACCATCCGCTACACCGAAGGCGCCGAGGTCGGCTATCGCTGGTTCGCCCACCGGGGCCTCGAGCCGATGTTCGCGTTCGGACACGGCCTGTCCTACACCAGCTTCGAGCATCGCGACCTCGCGCTCGTCGGCGGCGACACCGTCACCGCCAGCCTCACCGTGGTGAACACCGGCAATCGTCGCGGCGCCGACGTACCCCAGCTCTATCTGATTGCGGCCCCGGACGGAGAGCGGTTGCGGCTGTTGGGGTTCGAGCGGGTGCAACTCGACGCGGGAGAGTCGCGCCGAGTCACGATCGAGGCGGATCCGCGCCTCTTGGCCCGCTATCGCGACGGCAGGTGGTGCGTCGCCGCCGGCCGTTATGCGGTCGCCGTGGGCTCGTCGGCGGTGGCCCTGGCGCTTAAGGGCGAAGCCGAGCTAACCGGCCGCGTCTTCGGACGCTGACCGGTCAGCCCGGCGACTCCGCTAGCTGACGGCGACCAGCTCGTCGCCGCACGTGCAGCGGTATGCCTCGCCCGAACCCGCGCAGTGGCATTCGACCTCGATACGAACGCGGCATCCGCATCCCTCGTGGCCGCAGGTGAGCAAGGTCCCAGCCTCGTAATTGCTCATGAAGTCAACCCTGTCTCTAGTTGGGATCCCGGAGGATTCCGGGATGCTTGCCCGCTCGCAGCATATACCCCATAGGGGTATGGAGTAAAGGCTGTCATACGGATTCCGCTGATCGGCTAGCGTGGGCGTCATGACTGCGCAGCCGAACCCGAAGGAAGTCGACGCATTTCTGGACGCGACGGTGGTGGGCGACGATCCGGATTTGACGGCCGCACTCGAGGCCAGCGACGCGGCCGGGTTGCCGCGCATCGCCGTGTCGGCCCAACAGGGCAAGTTCCTGTGCCTGCTGGCCGGCGCGATCGGGGCCCGTCGCATCCTGGAAATCGGCACCCTGGGCGGGTTCAGCACCATCTGGCTGGCCAGGGGCGCCGGACCCGAGGGGCGGGTGGTCACGCTGGAATACGAGCACAAGCACGCCGAGGTCGCGCGCGCAAACCTCGCCCGCGCCGGCGTCGCCGACCGGGTGGAGGTGCTGGTGGGACCCGCGTTGGAAACGTTGCCGACGGTGACCGGGCCCTTCGACTTGGTGTTCATCGATGCCGACAAAGAAAACAATGTCGGCTACCTGGAGTGGGCGGTCCGGCTCTCCCGTCCGGGCTCAGTCATCGTGGTGGACAACGTTATTCGGGAAGGACGGATCCTGGCAGCGGACTCCGGCGACGAGGCAGTCAAGGCGTCGCGGCGAACCCTGGAGCTGATGGGCGCGCACCCGCGCCTGGACACGGCGGTGGTACAAACAGTCGGAGCCAAAGAGTGGGATGGCTTCGCGATGGCGTTGGTCAAGTAGGCGTCAAGTCCTCGACGGCCCGCCGGGCCGAGGTCACCTCGTTGATGCGCAACGCCGTTTCGCCGGCGTAGAGGGCGCCGCAGTCCACCGACGACTCGGGCATGCCGTCCAGCGGCGCCAGCGGCGAAAACACCGGCAAAGCAGGGGACTGCAGACGGATCAGTGCACCGGCGTCGAAGTAACCCAGCACGCCCAGCCACCGGCTGGCGGCGTTGAGAGCGGTCGGCAGTGCCTTGGCGGACCCGTCGTCGCGGCACCACCGCCGGGTGGCGGCGTTGGGGACGACCCGGTGGCGAAGCGGCCAACTCAGTCCGAACAGCGTGGTTTCGACGGTCCTGTCGGCGTTGATGATTCGCCGTTGGTACTCCGGGTGCGCGCTGGCCTCATGGGTCATCAGGAATCTCGTTCCGGCGACGACGCCGGCGGCTCCGGCGTCCAGTGCCGCGCGCGTGTCGGCGCCGGTGGCGACTCCGCCGGCGACGAATACGGGCCGCCGGCCGGCGACCGCCCGTGCTCGAGGCAGGAACTCGAGCGCGGGTACGGTTCCGACGAGATGTCCGCCGGCCTCGCGGCCCTGGGCGATCAAACCGTCGGCGCCCCAATCGATTGCGTCGCCGGCTTGCGGTTCGGTGCCCACCATCACTAATACGAAGATCCCGGCGTCGCGGAGACGCTGCACCAGGTGGCGATCGCCGCCGAAGGCCACCACCGCGACGTCGACCCGATGCTCGATGCACACCTCGACGTGGCTGCGCCGCGCGAAGGGCATCAACAGGTTGACCGCGACGGCGCGACCGGGGGCCTGCGCGCGCACCTGTTCGATTGCCGACCGCAATCGGCCCGGTGACACCAGCCCGAGCGTGCCCAGTCCGCCTGCCTGGGCGACCGCTGCGGCCAGTCGCGCGCCCGCCAGTCCGCCGCCCATGCCGGCCTGGGCGACCGGGACGTCGAGCCGGAGTCGGTCTGCGATCTCCATGAGACTCGACGCTAGTTCACCGCTGGTCGAGTGCCGCTCATTTTCGTTGCTGGCAGACGAGCGGCGAGCGTAATCTTGGAGCAGGTGGATGGGTTGCAGAAGGCCCAAAAGGCTTGCTGCATAACAGAAAGGTCACAAAATGAGCACAGTCCATTCATCAATCGATCACCACCCGGATTTGTTGGCTCTGCGGGCCCGGTATGAGCGGGCCGCCGAGTCGATGTCCGCGCAAGGCACCTTCGGTCTGACTTTGCTGACGGCGGTCTATGCGGCTGTCTCGCCGTGGATCGTCGGCTTCCAGATGACCAGGCCGCTGGCTGTCAACGACCTGATCGTCGGTCTTGTGTGCGCGGCGCTGGCGTATGGGTTCGCGGCCGCACTGGACCGCACTCACGGCATGACCTGGACGCTGCCGGTGTTGGGGGTGTGGTTCATCGTTTCGCCGTGGGTCATCTACCACGTCTCGCCGCACGGCGGCATGATCTGGTCGAATGTGATTGCAGGTGCGGTGCTGACGGTGCTGGGCTTGAACGCGATGTACTTCGGTATGCGGGCGCGCAGCGACGAAGCAAAGCACGCATAGCCAGACCGGGCGCCGATTCTCCCTGACCCGGCCGGGCGAACCGGCCGGGACAGGCCTTGTGCGCCATCATGTTTCGACAGGTCGGCGCCAGACTAGAAGGTAACGCCAGAACACCAGGCGTCGCACCTGCGCGCCGGGCAGCGTTGCGGTTGCCACTTGCCGGGCCCGGCGGGTTGTCAGCGGTGGATCGACACCCTTTGGCAGCTGCCCCATCAGCAGGCGTTGGTAGTAGGCGTTGTGATCCCACGCCAGCCAATCCGTCGCTGCCAAGGTTATGTGCAGACCGCCCCGATTGCCGCGGACCCCACCAGCTTGGTGTACTTGGCCAGCACTCCGCTGGTGTAGCGCGGTGGCAGCGGGGTGAAACCCGCACGCCGGGAAGCAAACTCGCCGGTGTCGACGAGCACGTCCAGTGTTCCGTTGGCGACGTCGAGGCGGATGCGGTCGCCGTCGCGCAGGAACGCGATCGGTCCGCCGTCGACCGCCTCCGGGGCGATATGGCCGACACAGAGTCCGGTGGTGCCGCCGGAGAAGCGGCCGTCGGTCAATAACAGCACGTCCTTACCCAGCCCGGCGCCCTTGATGGCGCCTGTGATGGCAAGCATTTCGCGCATCCCGGGCCCGCCCTTGGGGCCCTCGTAGCGGATCACCACCGCGTCGCCCGCGGTGATCGTGCCGTCTTCCAAAGCATCAAGCGCGGCTCGTTCCCGGTCGAAAACCCTTGCAGTGCCTTCGAACACGTCGGAGTCGAAGCCCGCCGACTTGACCACCGCGCCCTCCGGTGCCAGCGATCCGTGCAGGATCGTGATCCCGCCGGTCGGGTGGATAGGATTTTGCAGCGCTCGCAGCACCTTGCCGTCGGGATCGGGCGGGGCGACGTGCGCGAGGTTTTCGGCGACGGTCTGTCCTGTCACGGTCAGGCAATCACCATGCAGCAGACCGGCATCCAGCAGTGCTTTCATCACGACCGGGACACCGCCGACGCGGTCGACGTCGAGCATCACATGCCGGCCGAACGGCTTGACGTCGGCCAGGTGCGGCACCCGCGAACCTATGCGGCTGAAATCCTCCAGCGACAACTTGACGTTGGCCTCGTACGCGATCGCCAACAGGTGCAGCACAGCGTTGGTCGAGCCGCCGAACGCCATCACCACCGCGATCGCGTTCTCGAAGGCCTCCCTGGTGAGGATGTCGCGGGCGGTGATTCCGCGGCGCAGCAGTTCGATCACGGCCTCGCCGCTGTGGCGGGCGAACACGTCGCGGCGGCGATCCGCCGCCGGAGGTGCCGCGCTGCCGGGCAGCGACATGCCCAGTGCCTCAGCGGCGCTGGCCATCGTGTTGGCGGTGTACATGCCCCCACAGGCGCCCTCGCCGGGGCAGATGGCCCGCTCGATCGCGTCGACGTCCTCGCGTGGCATCAGCCCGCGCGCACACGCGCCGACCGCCTCGAACGCGTCGATGATCGTCACCTCGCGCTCGGTCCCGTCGGACAGCTTGGCCCGCCCGGGCAGGATCGAGCCCGCGTAGAGGAACACTGCGGCCAGGTCCAATCGCGCGGCGGCCATCAGCATTCCGGGCAGCGACTTGTCGCAGCCGGCCAACAGCACCGAGCCGTCGAGCCGCTCGGCCTGCATCACGGTTTCCACGCTGTCGGCGATCACCTCGCGCGACACCAGCGAGAAGTGCATGCCCTCGTGGCCCATCGAGATGCCGTCGGACACCGAGATCGTGCCGAACTCAAGCGGATAGCCCCCCGCGGCGAAAACCCCTTCCTTCACCGCCTTGGCGAGGCGGTCCAACGACAGGTTGCACGGCGTGATCTCGTTCCACGACGACGCCACACCGATCTGGGGCTTGGCGAAGTCGTCGTCGTCCATGCCGACCGCGCGCAGCATTCCGCGGGCGGCGGCCTTTTCCAGACCGTCGGTGACGTCGCGACTGCGGGGTTTGATATCAGGGGTACGTGCCTTGGTTTGGGGCATGGCCCAAGTATGCGCGGGCCGAGAGCACCTCCCAAATCTATTTCCATACCCCGCAGGGGTACCCTGTAAGCATGACAGCCGCACACGGCTACTCGCCGCAGAAGGACAACTACGCCAAGCGGCTGCGCCGCATCGAGGGACAGGTGCGGGGCATCGCCAAGATGATCGACGAGGACAAGTACTGCATCGACGTCCTCACCCAGATCAGCGCGGTCAACAGCGCGCTGCGGTCCGTGGCGTTGAACCTGCTCAACGAGCACCTCGGACACTGCGTGAGCCGCGCGGTGGCCGACGGCGGCGACGAGGCCGACGTGAAACTCGCCGAGGCGTCCGCCGCGATCGCGCGACTCGTGCGTTCCTGACGCGCACACGCCCGAATACCCATGATTGAGTGCTGGTCATGGGCGAAGTGCGTACGGTAAGTGCAGCCCTGATGACCGCCGAAACCGAAACCCTTCGCAGCGGACCGTGGACGCCGCGGATCGCGGTGCAGTTGTCGGTGCTGGCCGCCGCGGCATTCATCTATGTCACGGCCGAAATCGTGCCGGTGGGCGCGCTGCCCGCCATTGCGCGCGATCTGCATGTCAGCCTGGCATTGGTCGGCACCTTGTTGTCCTGGTACGCGCTGGTGGCGGCGTTGACGACGATTCCGCTGGTGCGCTGGACGGCGCACTGGCCGCGGCGGCGGACGCTGCTGCTGACGCTGGCCTGCCTGACCATGTCGCAGCTGGTGTCGGCGCTGGCTCCCAATTTCGGGGTGCTGGCCGGCGGACGAGTGCTGTGTGCGGTTACCCACGGCCTGATGTGGTCGGTGATCGCGCCGATTGCGACCCGGTTGGTGCCGCCCAGCCACGCCGGACGCGCGACGACGGCGATCTATGTGGGCACCAGCCTGGCCCTGGTGGTCGGCAGCCCGCTGACCGCGGCGATGAGCCTGATGTGGGGCTGGCGCTGGGCCGTGGTGTGCGTGACCATCGCCGCGGGCATCGTCACCCTGGCCGCGTGGCTGGTGCTGCCGGAGATGGTGCTCTCGGCAGCGCAGCTCGAGCGGGTCGGGCCGCGGGCCCGCCACCACCGCAACGGCCGGCTGTGGGCGGTGAGCTTGCTCACGATGGTGGCCGTCACCGGGCATTTCGTGTCGTACACCTTCATCGTGGTGGTCATCCGCGACGTCGTGGGGGTGCGGGGACCCAACCTGGCCTGGGTGTTGGCCGTCTACGGGATCGCCGGGCTGGTGGCCGTCCCGGTGGTGGCCCGCCCGCTGGACCGCCGGCCCAAACGTGCGGTGATCGTGTGCATGGCCGGCCTGACGGCGGCGTTTGTCCTGTTGACCGCGCTGGCGTTCGGTGGTCGGGCCACTGCGGCGACGGCGCTGGTGGGGACCGGTGCGATCGTGCTGTGGGGGGCGATGGCGACCGCGGTGTCGCCGATGCTGCAGTCGACGGCGATGCGCAACGCCGCGGGTGACCCCGACGGGGCGTCGTCGCTGTACGTCACGGCGTTCCAGGTGGGCATCATGGCCGGTTCGCTGGCTGGCGGCCTGCTCTACGAACACAGCGTGCCGATGATGCTGTCCGCATCGGCGGTTCTGATGGGCGTCGCGCTGGCGGGAATGACCGCGAGCCGGCACATCTTCGACGTGCCCGCCGGCCACGAGTAACGGTTCCGGCCTTCTGCCCGATGACGCATTAGCGCAGGTCAGCGCGATTAAGGGGGATACCGGGCAGCCGCTGACTGCCGGGCCGCTGTCCGCGCTATGCCACACTGGGTGGGACTGTGACTGGAGGTATGCATATGTCGCGATGGACGAGGGGAGCTCTCGTCGCCGCGCTCAGCACAGCCGGATTGACCGCTGTGCTGACGCTGGGCACCGGTTCGGCGCTGGGCGATCCGGACCAGCCGCCGCCACCCGGCGACCCTGGCGTGGCAGAGCCCGCACCCGCGGACCCGTTGGCGCCGCCGCCCCCGGCCGACCCGATCGCTCCGCCCCCGGCTGACCCACTGGCCGGGCCGCCGGCAGCACCGGTTGCACCGGCGGCACCGGCGACTCAGCCTGCGACCGCCACGGGGCCGGCGGCGGGCCAGAACCCCGAGCCCTTCACGGGCCAGCCGCCGTTCCTGCCGCCGACGTTCACTCCGGTCAGCGGCTCGATGGTCGGCGTCGCCCAGCCGATCATCATCAACTTCCAGCGGCCGATTGCCGACAAGCCGATGGCCGAGCAGGCGATCCACATTTCGTCGACCCCGCCGGTGCCGGGCAAGTTCTACTGGATGACCCCCACCCAGGTGCGGTGGCGCCCGATCAACTTCTGGCCGGCCCACACCAACGTGCACATCGACGCGGCGGGCACCACGTCGGACTTCCACACCGGCGACGCGCTGGTGGCAACCGCCGACGACGCGACGCACACGATGACCGTCACCCGCAACGGGACCGTAGAGAAGACCATCCCGATGTCGATGGGTATGGCGGCAGGCGGCCACCAGACCGCCAACGGCACCTACTACGTGCTGGACAAAAAGGCCAAGGTGGTGATGGATTCCACCACCTACGGCGTGCCGGTCGACTCGACGTACGGCTACAAGGTGAACGTCGAAAACGCCGTGATGTTCGACAACAGCGGCGACTTCGTGCACAGCGCGCCGTGGTCGGTGGCCGATCAGGGCAAGCGCAACGTCAGCCACGGCTGCATCAACATCAGCCCGGCCAACGCCAAGTGGTTCTTCGACAACTTCGGCACCGGCGATCCCATCGTCGTGAAGAACTCCGTCGGCACCTACAGCAAGAACGACGGCTCCAACGACTGGCAGCTCTAGCCCGGCCACCAGACGCAGAATCGCACGAATCCGCTTCGCGGAGTGCGATTCTGCGTTCCCCCACCTGTGGTGTGGGCCCAGCTCGCGCTGCCTAATTCCAGATGCGCACCCGACGGGCCGGCTCCAAGTACAACGCATCGTTCTCGGCGACGTCGAACGCGTCATAGAAGGCGTCGATGTTGCGGATGACGCCGTTGCAACGGAACTCCGGCGGCGAATGCGGATCGACCGCCAGACGCCGAATCGCCTCGGCGTCACGGGATTTGGTCCGCCACACCTGCGCCCAGCCGAAGAACACCCGCTGCACGCCGGTGAGCCCGTCGATCACCGGGGCGGGACGGCCGTTCAGCGACAGCTGATACGCGAGCAGGGCTATTGAGAGCCCGCCCAGATCGCCGATGTTCTCGCCGACGGTGAACGCCCCGTTGACACGGTGACCGTTGTCGAGTGCTCGCGGCGTGTAGCCGTCGTATTGCTCGATCAACGCCTTGGTGCGGGCACCGAACTCGGCGCGGTCGTCGTCGGTCCACCAGTCGACCAGGTTGCCGTCGCCGTCGTATTTGGCGCCCTGGTCGTCGAACCCGTGCCCGATCTCGTGTCCGATCACCGCGCCGATGCCGCCGTAGTTGGCGGCGTCGTCGGCCTGGGGATCGAAGAACGGCGGCTGCAAAATGCCTGCGGGGAAGACGATTTCGTTCATCCCGGGGTTGTAGTAGGCGTTGACGGTCTGCGGGGTCATGAACCACTCGTCGCGGTCGACGGGACCGCCGAGCTTGGCAAGCTCGCGGTCGTGGTTGACCGCGTAGCCGCGTTGGTAGTTGCCGTAGAGATCATTGCGGTCGATCACCAGCGCCGAATAGTCGCGCCACTTGGCGGGATAGCCGATCTTGGCGGTGAACTTGTCCAGCTTGGCCAGCGCACGTTGCCGGGTCTGCGGCGTCATCCAGTCCAGGCCCTCGATGCTGATCCGGTATGCCTCGCGCAGGTTGTCCACCAGCGCGTCCATGCGGGCCTTGGCCTCCGGCGGGAAATGTCTTTGCACGTACAGCTTTCCGACGGCGTCGCCCAGCAGTCCCTCCACCATCGACACGCCGCGCTTCCAGCGCTCGCGGATCTCTTCGGCCCCGGTCAGCGCGCGGCCGTAGAACGCGAAGTCTTCGCGAACCAGCGCATCGGTCAACAGCCCGGCGCGGGCGTGGATCAACCGCCAACGCGCCCAACGCTTCCAGTCGTCGAGGTCCTCGCCGTGCCACAGCGCCGCGAACTCGGTGAGGTAATCCGGTTGGCGCACAACAAGTTCCGCCACCGCGTCCGGTGTGCTGCCCAGCGCGCTCACCCAACCGGTCCAGTCGAAACCCGGTGCCTCGGTGGAAAGGTCGGCGAACGTACGCAGGTTGTACGTGAGGTCGGCGTCGCGGCGCTTGACCACATCCCAGTGCGCGGCAGCCAGTTTGGTCTCCAATGCCACGATGCGGCCGGCCGTTTCGGCATGGTCCGCCGCGTCACCGCCGTACACCAACGTGAACATCCGCGCGATATGACCGGGATAGGCGGCCAGCAGCTCGGCGTGCTGGTCGTCGCGGTAGTAGGACTCGTCGGGCAGCCCCAGCCCCGACTGGTTGACATGCACAAGGTAACGGGCGGAGTTCTTCTCGTCGGTGTCGACGTACACGCCGACCCCGCCTCGCACGCCGGTGCGCTGCAGCGCACCCACCACCGCGGCCAGCTCGTCGGCGTCGGCAGCGTCGTCGATCAGCGCCAGCTCGTCCAACAGCGGCCGCAGGCCGCGCCGTTCGACGGCCTCCTCGTCGAGGAAGCTGGCGTAGAGGTCGCCGATGCGTTGTTCGTCGGTGCCGGCCGCGGCGGAGCGCTCGCTGAGTTCGGTGATCAGGTCGCGGACCTGCTCTTCTGCCCGGTCGAACAGGCAGCGGAAGGCGCCGTCGGTCGCGCGGTCGGGCGGGATCTGATACTCGGCCAGCCAGCGGCCGTTGACGTGACCGAACAGGTCGTCTTGCGGGCGGACACCAGCGTCGACTTGGCTCAGGTCGATGCCCGAGCGGATTGCTTCTACCGTCACCCTGCCATCCTTACCATCGATCGGCAGGTAGCCTCACGGCCATGCCCGACGCCGAGCAGAGCGAGCCGGCCGCCGAAGAAGCGCCCGGCGGCCCGATCTTCTCCGTCTACGGCATCGGCTCGACCGTGCTGGGTGTGCTGTCGGTCGCGGCCATCGCGCTGGGCGTGCTCATCTGGACGACGCACCGCGGCGACGTCGACGAGCGGCACTACCAAAGCCGCGTCATGCAGACCGCCGCCGAGTGGACCGGCGTGCTGATCAACATGAACACCGACAACGTCGACGCCAACCTGCAGCGGCTCCACGACGGCACCGTGGGAGAACTCAACGCCGACTTCGACTCCGCCATGCAGCCCTACCGCCAGGTCGTCCAGCGGCTACAGGCCCGCAGCACCGGCCAGATCGAGGCCGTCGCGATCGAAAGCGTGCATCACGAGCCGGACGCCCAGCCGGGCCGGCGGCCGGCCGACCCGCTGCCGGCGGGAATCGCCCGGCGCACCGACACCGTCATGGTGGTTGCCACGTCGGTCAGCGAGAACGTCGGCGGCAAGCCGCAGATCGTGCACTGGAACCTGCGGCTGGCGGTGTCCGACGTCGACGGCAGGCTGCTGATCTCGCAGCTGGGGTCGATCCGATGAGAAACGCGTGGCGGGTGGCGGCGTTCGACGTGGCGGCGCCGCTGGCGGCGATCGCGGCGCTGCTGGCGATCGGGGTGGTGCTGGCCTGGCCGCTGTGGTGGGTGGCGGCGTGTTCGGCGCTGATCCTGCTGATCGTCGAGGGCGTGCTGGTCAATTTCTGGCTGCTGCGACGGGATTCGGTGACCGTGGGCACCGACGACGACGCCCCGCAGCTGCGGCTGGTTGTCGCGGCGCTGTGCGCGGTGGCGCTGGTGGCCGCGGTGCTGACCGGGTATTACCGCTGGACGACGCCGGACCGCGAGCTCAAACGCGACTCGGCCGAAGTGGTCCGGATCGCGACCGGGATGGCGGAGGCGGCGGCGTCGTTCTCGCCGGGCGCCCCGAGCGCGTCGATCGATCGGGCGGCGGCGATGATGGCGCCCGACAAGGCCGGGCCGTTGAAGGAGCAATACGCCAAGTCCAGCGCCGACCTGGCCCGTCGCCACGTCAACGCCCAGGC